>CAYSFU010000041.1:0-36100 GCA_964430555.1 uncultured Nitrospira sp.
TTGATCGAGATTTCCCGTGAGCGCGTGCGAGAGGATCTCTTGCGCTCGTTGTCGGAGCCCTGCCGGTATTGTGATGGCCGGGGGTATACGAAGTCCCCCACGACCGTCGCCTATGAGATTTTTCGCGAGATCCGACGGATCGAGCCGTCGGCCGATCAGCAACGGATTATCGTGGGAGCACATCCGACGGTCGCCGAGCTGCTCCAGGATGAAGAGCGTCAGGGAGTGGAATCTCTCGAGCGAGACTGTTCGGCGAAAATCATCATTACACCCGACAATCAGTTGCATCTGGAACAGTACGATCTCGTCGTGTTGTAACGGGCTGCGGAAACCTGTTTGGATCAGGTTCGCATACGCAACGTCAGCAGATGCAAGCATCGCCTCGCCGTGACAGGAATCCTCCACGATGTGATGGAGGTTGAGCATGGATGACGCCTGCTTGACCGCATGGCTCTCGCTTCAAGCCGTAGACGGTGTCGGAGACCGGACCCTACTGAAGTTAATTCACGCCTTTGGATCTCCTGACGCCGCGTTGCATGCGACCGGTGATGAGTTGGTTGCAGCAGGTTGCAGCGTGGAATTAGCGGAGGGGATTCGTCTGGGACCGTCCGCGGAGGTCCGTCGACAGATCGATCGCCACGTCGCTGCCGTTGCGTGCCTCAAGGTTCGGATCCTCACGTTCTTTGGCGACGATTATCCCGCGCGATTGAAAACGATTCCCGACCCGCCGCCGTTGTTATATGCGAGTGGAGAGTGTTTGCCGCAGGATTCGGTGGGAGTGGCCATTGTAGGGGGACGACGGGCGACTCCTGTTGGAAGAATCGTCACGGAAGAAATCGCAAAGGATCTTGCGGAATGCGGCGTGACCATTGTGAGCGGCTTGGCGCGCGGGATCGACGCGGCAGCTCATCGTGGCGCCCTGGCAGGGAAGGGACGAACGATTGCGGTGTTGGGCTGTGGCATCGATCGAACCTATCCGCCTGAACATCAAGCACTTCGGCGGGCCATCGAATCGCAGGGGACCGTTCTTTCGGAACTGCCGATCGGTGCGGCCCCTCAAAGCCATCACTTCCCGCGAAGAAATCGGATCATCAGCGGCCTGTCGTTTGGTGTGTTGGTCGGCGAAGCGACAGTCGATAGCGGATCGTTGATTACGGCAAGACTGGCGTTGGAGCAGGGACGGGACGTATTTGCGGTGCCAGGTTCCATCAAAGACGAAGCCTGCCGAGGCTCGAATCGCCTAATCAAGGAGGGCGCGAAACTGATTGAAGGCGCACGTGACATCCTGGATGAGATTCTGCCTCAAGTCGATGCACGGCAACGAGCGTTGTTGAGATTGGAGTGCGCCGCGGTCGAATCGATGACTCCGTTGTCGCACGAAGGTGCAATGGTCTACGAAGCGTTGTCCTCTGAGGCACGGTCGGTCGATGCGGTGATTGAACGCACCGGGTTAGGTGCGGCACAAGTCGTCGCAATATTGCTTTCTCTTGAGTTGAGCGGACGCATCCGTCAGTTACCCGGTCACCAATACATCCGCCTCTAGCGTCAGCAAGATTTCGCTTTAAGATCATAGGCCTCATCTCAGGTCTCTCGTCAGCCGGCTGTTACCGACTGCCAATCTAGTTGCATGAATCTTCGATATTTGGTACGGATGATACAGTTCGTGAAGGATGTACGGAGCTGCTATGGCAAAAAATCTGATCATCGTTGAGTCGCCGACGAAGGCGAAGACGATTACGAAATATCTGGGACGAGGCTATACGGTGATGGCGTCGGTTGGACATGTCAAAGATTTGCCGACCAGTAAGTTGGGCGTGGATCTTGAGCACGATTTTGAACCGCAGTACGTCACCATTAAGGGTAAGTCGAAGGTGTTGTCCGAGATCAAAAAAAAGGCGGAAGAGGCCGACAAGGTGTTTCTGGCGCCGGACCCTGATCGTGAAGGGGAAGCCATCGCCTGGCATCTTGAGCAAGAGCTGCTTGGAAAATCGAAGAAGAAAAAACAGGGCGGAAAGATCTTCCGAGTGTTGTTCAATGAGATCACGGAATCGGCGATCAAGCGGGCGCTGCAATCACCGGGTGAGATCGACATGAAGTTGGTGAATGCCCAGCAGGCTCGCCGTGTGTTGGACCGTATCGTCGGCTATCAAGGCAGCCAATTGCTCTGGAATAAGGTTCGTCGTGGTCTCAGCATGGGGCGGGTCCAGTCGGTCGCCATGCGGTTGATTTGCGAACGTGAAGCGGAGCGGGAGGCCTTTCGCACTGAAGAGTATTGGTCGATTACTGCGTTACTGACAGGGGCCAATCCACCGGCCTTTGAAGCGAAGCTCCATAGCATCAATGGCGGAGAAGCCTCGATTGAAAATGCCGAACAGGCCGGTCGCATCGTCGGAGAGGTTCAAGGGAAGCCGTTCGTCGTTCAGTCGATCGAACGTCGAGAAAAAAAGCGCAATCCGGTTGCACCCTTCATCACCAGTCGACTGCAGCAGGAGGCGTCGCGCAAGTTGCATTTCTCGCCGAAGAAGACCATGACCTTGGCCCAACAATTGTACGAAGGAATCGAAATCGGCACCGAAGGGGCAACGGGGTTGATTACCTACATGCGAACCGACTCGCCCCGCATTTCCAACGAGGCGATGGCCGACGCGCGTGAAGTGATTCAGTCACGATTCGGATCGGAGTTTCTTCCGGCCACGCCCAACGTCTATAAGACATCAAAGGCCGCGCAAGAAGCGCACGAGGCAATCAGGCCGACGTCTGCGTCCCGTGATCCTGAGTCCATCCGTCAGTATTTGGAACAGGATCAATATAATCTGTACAAGTTAATCTGGAATCGATTCATTGCATCGCAGATGGTGCCGGCGATTTTGGATGTGACCCGTATCGATTCATCTCCGGTCGAGACGACGGCTCGGTATATGTTCCGATCCACCGGAACCGTTGTGAAGTTCCCAGGGCACACCATCGTCTATATGGAGGGAGTTGATAAGGAAGCCCCGTCACAGAAGCCCAAGGCCGACCAAGAGGCGGACGACGATGAGCGGCAGCTGCCTTCGCTGTCGGAAGGGGAGCGGTTGCGGCTTGTCGAGCAAGAGGCGCAAACAGTGCCGGGATTGCTATCGAAACAACATTTTACGCAACCACCACCGCGATACAACGAAGCGCTGTTGATCAAGGAGCTGGAAGAGAAAGGGATCGGACGCCCGTCGACCTATGCGGCGATTATCTCGACTATCCAGGACCGCAAGTATGTCGAGAAAACCGAAGGGCGGTTGGTTCCGACCGAAACAGGGAAAACGGTCAATGATTTTCTTTTGAAAGGATTTCCTCAGCTGATCAACGTCGATTTCACCTCACAGCTTGAAGAACAGCTGGACGCCGTGGAAGAAGGGACGAAACAGTGGGTGGCGGCGGTGCGAGATTTCTATGCACCGTTTACCATGGAAATGGAGCATGCCAAGACGATTCCCGGTCCTAAAGATATCGTCGAGCCACCGACCAATATCCCTTGCGAGAAGTGCGGTCGAATGTTGGAGATCAAGTGGGGGCGGAACGGCAAGTTTCTCGCTTGCCCGGCCTATAAAGACGACCCACCGTGCAAGAACACTCAAAACTTTGAAAAATTACCGGACGGGACTGTCAAAATTGTGCCGAAGGAGGAGATTACTACCGATCAGGTTTGCGATAAGTGCGGAAGTCCCATGGTGGTGAAGACCGGACGTTTCGGGAAGTTCATTGCCTGCTCGGCGTATCCGCAGTGTAAAACCACCAAACCATTGGCGTTGGGAGTCAAGTGTCCGCAGCCCGATTGTGGAGGCGATCTGGTGCAGAAGCGGACGAAGAAAGGCCGGTCGTTCTTTGCGTGCAGTAACTATCCGAAGTGCGAATATGCGCTGTGGGATCGTCCGATCCCCAAGGCTTGTCCCACCTGTCAGGCTCCGTTTCTGGTGGAGAAGGTCAGTAAGCAAGAAGGCCGGAGCGTCCAATGCCGCAATCAAGAGTGTGGGTACCGCGAAGCGGGATAACAGCGCACGGCACTCTTGTCTATTTTTTCAGAGAGCATTCAGCGGTTCTCGCCTCTCTGCCGTAAATCGAACTCCGGATCACGTCCCTCTTCTCTGCCATATTCAAGTAGACTGCCGCATGCTGTATCGTTTCGAAAAACCGGTAACGCTGTCGATGCTCCTGTCTCGCCCATGAAACGTATCAATGCGGTATGTTTGATGGTTCTCTTTTCTGCAGGCCTGACGTGGGTGTCACCGGTTGCGGCAGAGGAGCAACCCTCGACGGAGATTGGGAAGCAGACGGTTGGACTCGTGGTGGGTGGAATGTTGCCGATTCGCTTGCTGGAGTCGCAGTCGTCAAAACTCAACGGCGTCTCGGTCCATCCTTCGTGGCACATGACGCTGACTGATCCGATCGGAGGAAGCTGGTGGAGTGGCACGATTGCATTGGGGGTGGAAGCCGCGTTTTTAGGAGTGACAGAGCCGACCGGCGCCTACGGCATCGGGCTCACGCCGAAGCTGAGCTACACCTTCTCCTCGTTCGGTCGACTGAAGCCCTATCTCGAAGGTGGTGGTGGACCACTGTGGACAAATTTCGACGGACGAATTCGCGAGCAGGGGTCTGACTTCAATTTTCTGGTCTGGGGTGGAGCAGGTGCGAACTACGAAGTGACCTCTCAATGGGCGATCAATATTGGCGTCCGCTTCAGCCACATCTCCAATAGCGGCTTGGATAGCCCAAACAGCGGGCTCAATTACGTGCTGCCGTTCGCCGGTATTTCCGTGAAACTCTTCTGATGACTTCCTCCATCCCCTCCAGGAATTGAGACAGTAAGTCCTATCTCATGTCGGAGTCGATCCTCACGCCAGGACGCTCGTCGCATGAGAGGTGTGGTCGCTAGGCGACAGTTTTTTGGAGCCAATCATCGGGGTCCACTGATACGTCGTCGAAGTGGTTACGATACCAGTTCACCGTACGTCGAAGGCCGGTCGTAAAATTGTGCGACGGTTGCCAATCCAGGTACTGCCGCGCCTTTTCACAGGAGAGCTGCATGTCCGGTATTTCCGTGGCACTCTTCTCATTCACGACAACATGAGCCGGCACGTCGAGAAAACGACAAATCTGTTTCACGATATCGAGAACTTGTATGGGCTCTCCGTACGAGAAATTGAACGCTTCTCCGTACAGTGTTTCATCTTCAGAAAGCCGTTGCGCTAACAGGAGCTGCGCCTCGACGGCATCCTCAATGTACAAGAAATCTCGCGTGAATCTGCCGTTGGACCGAAGGGTCGGCGTGTCGCCTTGCAGAATGCTTTGGACAACTCCGGGAATGAGACGAGTGAAGTTGAAGTCGTAGCCCCCGAAAAAATTCCCACAGCGGGTGATGGCCACGGGACATTTGAACACCTTCCCGTAGCTCTGGGCAGCGTGATCCTGTGCAGCCTTGGCGACTTCGTATGGGTGGAGCGGCTGGAGTGGAAAATGCTCCCGATACGGGATCGGCTGGCGGCCGTACACCTTGTCGGTGGAACTAATGACGGAAATGCAATTCGAGTGATTCTTCCTGAGAAACTCAAGAATTTGCCACGTACTGATCGCCGAAGATTGGAAGCACTCCAACGGCTCATCAAGCACGCGATGAACATCCGCGCCATACGCGGCATGGAAAAATACCTCGATCGGGTGCTGAGAAAATATTTGTTCAATCAATGCTTGGTCAGAGACATCGCCCCAGTAGAGCGAGAGGGATGGAGAGGCATCGAATGATTCTAAGAAAAACTGAGAATTCGGTTTGTACGAACGGACAAGGGCAACGACGTTGGCCTCATACTGGAGCAGTTGGCGAACCAGCCAGCCACCCAAGAAACCGGTTGCACCAGCCACAAACACTGTTTTCCCTGACCAGAAGGAGGCGTTGCAATTCATCGTGAAAGTCTTTCAGGAGCGTCGGAGGTTGTGTCATGTCAACGCTCCAAGAAGCTGAAGGCTAGCTTGGAGAATGGATAGTAGTCAGATGCAAACGCATGGGTTGTGCCAACATGATACCTTTAAATTATGTTAGATAAATCAGTATGTTATGTCGTTGAGTTGATGATGAACTTTCTTCCATAGTGAAGGATTGAGGAAACAATTTCATCAGTGTCTTTGGAATTATTTGCATAAATGTAAATATTAACAAATAGTTATGATGAAATTGTCATGTGTATGGTTTAGAGGACATGTGGAGTCCCTAGCCATACAATTTTTTGAGACACGCATGTGGGCCTATCGACCCGTCTGATATGAAGGTGTCCATCGCAAGATCGAAGACGGAACGAGGCTGATTTTCCTCGCGCATCAAGGTACGGGGGCAGCGGATGTGATATGGCATGCCTCTCTTTGCTATTCAACCTACGCATGGTCTTGGGTGAAGGCACGTCTGCTAGGATGCGGTGATGAGCCACTTACCGCCCACAACCCTTCCGCGCCAAGCCGCAGTACTCTTCATTCTCATCACTGTCTTTCTCGACATGTTGTCGTTCGGCATCATCATTCCGGTGCTGCCGAAACTCGTCGAGGAGTTTTTCTCCGGCGATACAGTCCAGGCCTCAGTCCTTTACGGGCTGATCGGGCTGGCCTGGGCCTTTATGCAGTTCTTCTGTTCGCCGATTCAGGGGGCACTGTCCGATCGGTTCGGACGCCGTCCGGTCGTCTTGCTGTCCAACTTGGGATTAGGTCTCGACTCCATCGTGATGGCGCTTGCGCCGAACGTTGCCTGGCTCGTCGTGGGCCGGGTCATTTCAGGCATGGCCTCCTCTAGTTTCAGTACCGCCGGTGCCTATATCGCCGACGTGACGCCGCCGGAACAGCGCGCGGCGGCGTTCGGAAAAATTGGCATGGTCTTTGGTCTCGGTTTCATCTTTGGTCCCGCCTTGGGCGGTTGGCTCGGCGCAATAGATCCTCGTCTGCCCTTTTGGGGTGCGGCAGCGCTCAGCTTCATGAACGTTGGCTACGGATACTTCGTACTTCCCGAGTCTCTGCCGCTTGATAGGCGGATGTCCTTCAGCTGGGCGCGGGCCAATCCGGTCGGTTCGCTCGTGTTGCTGCGCTCGCACTATGAACTCTTTGGTCTCGCGATTGTGGCGTTCTTCGGCTACCTTGCCCATGCGGTACTGCCGAGCGTATCGGTGCTGTATATGGGTTATCGTTATGGGTGGGGACCGGTCTCGGTCGGGTTGATGATGGCGGGAGTCGGGGTGGCTGCGATGATCGTCCAGGGTGGACTGATCCGTCCAATCACGGCGAGGGTTGGCGAACGCAGCACGCTCTTGATCGGATTGCTCTGCGGGTCGGTTGGCTTTTCCATCTACGGTCTTGCGCCGGAGGGTTGGATCTTCTGCCTGGGTATTCCCGTGATGGCGTTCTGGGGACTGGCCGGTCCTGCGAATCAATCCATTATGACGCGCCTCATCAGCAGTTCAGAACAGGGTCAACTGCAGGGGGCCATTGCCAGCATCAACGGCATGACCGGCATGATTGGCCCGATTCTCTTCACCCAGACCTTCGCTTTCTTCATCCGATCCAATTCCCCTCTCAGTCCCCAGCACTCAACGCTCAGCACTTCTTTGGATCTCCCGGGCGCACCATTCATCCTCGCCTCGCTCCTGCTCCTCAGCGCCGCCGTCATTGCGTGGCGGACGACAAAGGCTGTGGGCCTTAAAGAAGTAGCATCAGTTGTCCTTCGGTAAGGCGCATGCGACGTGTGCTGAACGCTGACGTTTGCCGGAGTCTTTGTAAAGCTACTTCGCATAGGGTGCTGAAAAAGTCTACCAGCCGTAATGTGCATCATTCAGCGGCTCAACGTATCGATATGCTCGTGCGCCTCGGCGCGACGGTTCGTCTGGTAACCAAGATTTATCCAGCAGCATAAGGTTGCATTGGTGCGGTTCTCGCCGGCGTTTTAAGATGCAGTATGTATGAGTCAAAAAACTCCTGCCCCCTTTAAATTCGCTGTATCTGCTCCCTTGAAACCGCATAGGGTCTTTGACATAGTGTAACGCCTATGCGACGGTTGTGTCTCCTCCACTTCTTTCTCGGTGTCGCCTTCCTCCTTCATGCCACCGGTTGTGCCATGAATCCTGTCAGCGGTCGACCGGAACTGGTCCTGATTTCCGAAAACCAAGAGCTGGAACTTGGGGCGCGTGAAGCGGAAAAAATCGAGCAGGAGATGGGGTTAGTGCAGAATGAGGAATTCACGCACTACTTGAATGTATTGGGCAAGCGGCTTGCCGCCGAGTCACCGAGAGCGAACCTTGACTATCGGTTCTACCTGGTCGACATGAGTGAGCCCAACGCGTTCGCACTTCCGGGAGGGCACATTTATGTGAGTCGTGGTCTCTTAGCTCTGGTGAATTCCGAGGATGAACTAGCCGGAGTCGTCGGCCATGAGCTTGCCCATGTTGCCGCACGTCACAGCGTCCAAAGCATTTCGAAAAAAGGACCGTTCGCGGTGGTCTTTGGGATCGCATCCGGACTCACCGGCTTAGTCAGTCCGCTGGTTGGGAATCTCATCGGCGGGGTGGGGGAATTGACGCAGAGCGTGATTTTTTCACCATACAGCCGTAGCCAGGAGAACGAAGCGGATCGGGTCGGGCAGGAAATAGCGGTTCGTGCCGGGTGGGATCCTGACGGCCTCGTGGCGTTGTTGACGTCGTTGGATCGAGAAATGCAACTGCTCCAGAAGGGCAAGCAGAGGCCAAGCTTTTTCGATACCCATCCGCCTACTCCTGATCGGGTTAAGAAAACCACGGCTCGAGCGAAGGAGTTGACAAGGGTTTCACGGTCACCAATCAGTGCGTCGCCGGAGAATTTTGTCCGTCGGCTCGACGGCCTTGTGGTCGGCCCTCGAGCTGCCAATGGGGTGATAAAAGGGCCGGTTTTCCAACATCCGGATCTCAACTTCCTTGTGGAGTTTCCTGAAGGCTGGCAAATTCAAAACACCCCTCGGAGAATCTTGGCGACTGCCGACGAGGGGCAGGCAGTCGTGATCGTGGGAACCGTTGCCCAAGGGGACGATCCATTCGAAGGAGCCCGCCTTCTTGAAAAGAACAGCGGGAAGTCGGGAGTCGTTTCAAAGACTACGCAGACAACGATTAACGCCTTGCCGGGTGCCAGGACGCAGATTGCTGTTGACCGCCAAGCGATACTCGACATGACATGGATTGCGTATGGAGGGCGAATCTATCAAATCGGGGGCCTCGCTACGACTGAGCAATTCGATGCCATGAAACCACTCTTTGATCGGGTAGTGAAGAGCTTCAGACCTCTCTCTGCAGAGGAGAGAGCGGTAATTACTGAAACACGAATCCGGCTCATAGCCGGACAAAAGAATGAATCGATCGAGGCTCTCATTCAGCGCTCCGGATCACAGTGGAGTACGGAAGAATTTGCCGTTGCCAACGGGATGACGGACGCAGACCGTCTTGATGAAGGGCAGATCGTCAAGGTGGCGGTGATGGAGGTATATACTTCTCCAAGATGATCCGCTTGTGAGTATTGTGCTTAGGATGCTGGGATAGTAAGGGGTCGGATACCGTATATGATTTTCAACTGGCGCAGATAAGGGGTCAGCGGGCGCCACTTGTTAGGAAGATGCAAGGACGCCCGCGATACAGCCAGTCAGCAATGTTGTCAAAAAGGCGGTCCACAATGCGCGCAACCCCAAAAGGGAAATGTCTTTGGCTCGATGCGGGACCAATGCGGAGATGCCGCCGACAAAGATGCCCACGCTCGCTACATGCACGAAACCGCAGAGGGCGTAGGTCATGGCCGTGAGGGATCGTGGAGAGAGCGGCGGTGGAGTGGTGGATTGCACGGCGGCCAACTTGAAATAGGCCGCGACCTCCGTCTCGATAAACCGCGACCCCAGCAAGTCTGCGCCGATCTGCCATTCCTCAGGACGAAGACCGAGAAGGATGGCGAACGGCCAGGTCAGCCAGGCGAGGACCCGTGCGACAGAGAGAGGCGTTCCACCGATTGCAGGAAGTTGTGTCAGCCCCAAATCGATCAACGCTTCCAATCCAAGAAACACGATCAGTAACGCCGCAATGCCGACAGCCATTTTCATGCCCTGTCCCGCCCCATCGATCAAGGCAACAATGAGGTTGGAAGGTGCTGGGATTGCTTCACCGCCGGATGAAGGCGATGGGCTCCGGTTGGTGGGTTCAGAGGGTATGCCGCCCAGCGTGATGGGTTGTCCATCTTCGGGAAATGAGAGCTTGCTGATAAGCACCGCACAAGGAATAGAAATCACCGACGCGGAAATCAAATGCCCCGCGATCTGCGGCATCACCTGCTGTAGCGCCGACACGTAGATGCCCATGACCGTACTTGCTACGGTTGCCATCATGCACGTCAACACCAAGAGCAGTTCCGATCGCGTCATGGCAGTGAGGTAGGGACGAACAATCAAGCCTGCCTCGATGCCGACGAAGATATTCGCTGCGCCGGATAGAGCCTCAGCTCCCGATAAGCCCATGGTTCTGTAAAAAAGTCTGGCAAACAGAGCCACGATCGCTTGGATGACGCCCAAATAGTACAGACCTGCCATCAGTGCGGCGAAGAACACGACTGCCGGGAGCGCTTGCGCCGCCAAGATAAAACCGATCGAGGCAGTCCCATCTGGGAGGCTCTGGCTGGGACTCAGTGCGAGAGGTCCGAGGAGAAAAATCGTGCCTTTTTGTGAGGCGGTCAGCACAGCGACTACCATATCGTTGATCCTGCCCCAGAACCAGCCAGCGCCCGGAAACCAAAAGGACAGGATGCCAAGTCCCCAGGCTAAGAGGACGCTGCCACCAATGGTGGTCCAGTTGAGTCTGCTGCGATTTCCTGTCACCCATGCAAGTAATGTAATTACTATGAACCCGACGCACGCAAGCAGGCGAAACGGCCATTCCTCCACCGGCATGTTCTCCTTTCGATGAAAATCCGGCGGGAGGTTACGCTGCGTGTTGCTCGCCGTCAAGACATAAAACAGAAGCGTCATCCTGAGCGTAAGATGAGTCAAGCGGCATGGTTCTATTGCGGGCCTCTCAAGACTTCTTGGCGCATTGTTTTCTGCCTTCAGCTCTTTTGTCTTGTAATACATGGTTGTCTCGAGTGTGAGCCTTGTTTGGTGGGCTGAGATGATCCAGGCTTGTGCGGTTAGCCTTCCAGATTCCTGCAGCTCTCCCATACGAGTGGTGCAGCCCCCTACGGATGCAGGATTGGATCTCGCCACAGTGAAGGCAAGATGGAAGCCTGATGCACAGACTCATGGGGCAATACCCTTATTATATTCACTCGTAGTGGAAGGAGAGGACGATGGACACATTCATAGACAGCCAAACAGGTGATGGACGCCATACTGGGTATAAAGGGCTTCTCAGGGTTGGAGCTGTCGTGTGTTTGATGCTGTTTCTGATTGGCTGTTCCGCGTCACGGAAGGAATATGTAGTGGACTATGCCCGAGGTAACGATGTGACAGCTAAGGGTTCACACGAGCGTCCATGCCAGACCGAGGGGTACTGCCGGCTGCTTGCTGAGCGCGACGGGGTGCGGTCGTATTGGATGGTGTATCAATGAGGATCTCAGCCGTTTGAACGAGAGAGGTGGGGTTATGTGTATGGGTGCCCAGAGAGATTACTGTCAGCCGCTTCGCTTGGTGGCATGAAAAACTCTTCACGCAGTCATCATAGAGGCTTCATCTTGGAGGTATATAAGGAACGCAGGTACTATAAAGAAGGGGTGACCCATCATGCTCTACTTCGTTGAAGCGTACGCATTCGTCGCAATATTTGGGATGCTCTACGGGATGTTGCAGCTCTCCAGTCGGTAAGGGCCTCGATTATCGAGGGTGAGGCCTTTCGATGGTCCACGAAGGCCTGGTGGCATTCGGCATGATGGAGGATAACGTTCACTCGCTTCCATCACACCGATGACGGTATGCATGTTGGATCTATTCGGAACTTGGATTGTGGGGCCCTCGCTGTTTTATGACATGAGCAAGGTATTTTAGGTGTGTACATGTGGTGCCGTTAGGTTGGGGCACAGGCCTAACGGCATCACTGCGTATTGCAGTGTGTCGTGAAGAGCGGCACCGTCTAGAGTTTTTCAACTGCCATCATGAGGCTTGTGCCGTGAGTGGAAGTCGCGCATTGAGCTGCTTGTGGAGCAGCCAGGCCAGTATGTGGCCTTTCGGAGTTAGTCCGAGTAGCACAGATCGACCGTCGTATGATCGTTGTTTGGTAACCCATCCTTTGATGTGCAAGCCACGAGCCAGTTGACCCATCGCTGAGCCAGCTACACCAAACACGATGGCGCACTGCTGAATAGAACTGTCGGGATTGCGCTGCAGATAGAGCAAGCCTCGGGCTTGAGCAGGAGTGACGCCAAGGTCAGAGAGCTTTTTCCGATAGGCATTCAACCACCTCAGACACAGTCGCCACTCTCGGGAGGTTGTAGACCGTGGTTCTCGGAGCAGCCGCACAAGCCTCATTGCTCTATGCTGCCTCAAGATTCTAAGCCTGCCCACTGATTCTGCAATTCCTGCTGTTGCGGTTGGATGATCAAGAATAGGTCATGCTGGGGCATACTGGGATTTGTCCATCCAGAAGTTGTGATGTCATTCTCTCTCGCCTGATCGAAGCGTTCCGCGTGAATGTCGATTCTTGGGGCATGTATCAACTTCTGTTTCTACTCATATCTGCCAGGTCGGCTTGTCGAATATCAGCTCATAGCCAGAGATTATTTTGTCGCGTGGTATTTCCATTCAGCGACAACGAACTGATTCCGATCCCAGGTCTTCATTTCTTTGCCTCTCTGCTCCGTATCTTTTTCACTCGTTCTGAATCAGATCTGATACGATCCACAACGCTCTCGCCGCTCACACCTGAGTGTCGCGCAATCAGTTTGTGCCGTGTTCTGTAGGGGGCCAAGGGATCGACGTAACATCTGATGGACGGCCAGGATTCTGAAAACCGGACGACCGCTCCACTGCGCACGGGCCTGATTGCGTGGTGGCAGAATATCCCACTTTATGGGCGCATCGTCATTGCCTTGATTTTTGGCGTTGTCACTGGGGTGTTGCTCGGGGACCATGCGGCCTCGTTCGCAGTGCCGGGAAAGCTGGTGTTGCGCCTGTTGGGCGCATTGGCGCCGGCGGTGATCCTGGCGGCGATCGTACACACGTTCATGACGACGCAGTTCGGTGGGCCACTTGCGGGGCGGCTGTCACGATTATTGCTGCTGAATACGTTGGTGGCGATTACGGTTGGACTGACCGTTGCCAACATTGTCCAGCCTGGTCAAGGGGTCGGGCTCACGCCGCCGTCTTTGCGTGAAGAAACCACGACGACGTCTAATCCGCTCGCGCTCTTTCTTGAAAATGTACCCAAGAGTCTGCTGGGACCGCTTGGCGACGATGGCAAGGTGATCGGTGTGATTTTCATTGCCATGGCCTTTGGCATGGCACTTCGCAAGGAACGGGAGCGCCCGCTTGGGACGGTAGGCCATCTTGTCGAACTCTTCTTGGAATCACTGATCAAGATTTTGAATTGGATCATCGCGGTCGTGCCGTTCGCGGTTTTCGGCATTGTCGCCAGCATCGTGGGGACGGAGGGCTTTGTGCAGTTCAAAGCCCTAGGGATTTTTGTCCTCAGTGTCCTGCTTGCCCTTGCGATTCAGGCGGTCTATTACCTGGTCCGTATCCGCTTCGGGTCGTGGGTGTCTCCCGGGCAATTGCTGCGAGGGGGGCGCGATGCGCTGGTCATGGCCTTTTCTACGGCCAGTTCGACAGCCACGATGCCGGTGACCTATACCGCGCTGAAAGATCGTGTGGGATTGCGCGAGCAGTCGGCAAGCATGGGGGCATTGGTCGGGGCGAATTTCAACAACGACGGCACGGCGCTGTACGAAGCCATGGCTGCCTTGTTCATCGCCCAGATGATCGGAATGGATCTGAGCGCACAGCAACAACTGATGGTGGT
The DNA here is from genome assembly GCA_964430555.1 of uncultured Nitrospira sp. Lineage (GTDB taxonomy): Bacteria > Nitrospirota > Nitrospiria > Nitrospirales > Nitrospiraceae > Nitrospira_D. Next base: position 14,010 of record CAYSFU010000041.1, read on the forward strand.
GTTGACGAGCATCATTGCTTCCGTCGGCGCCGCCGGCATTCCCGAAGCGGGGCTTGTGACAATGACGATGGTCTTTACTGCTGTGGGGTTGCCAGTGCAGTACATCCCTGTGCTGTTAACGGTTGATTGGTTTCTGGATCGTTGTCGCACGGCGATCAACGTCATGGGTGACATGAATGTGAGTTGCCTCTTGGATGGGAGGCAGAAAGAAGACGGCAGTTCGTAACTATCCCTTGCTTCCGTCGAGTTCTTGTTGGTAGTTCGCCGCTTCTCCTCCAGGGAGTAAGTCGTCCAGAAGAAACGCATGTGGATTGACCTCTTGTCTGGTTTTGTGTGGACATCTCCTAAAAAGAAAGTTGCTGTCGTGCTTCTGGGCGTGATTCTTAGTGGAGGATTGTCCCCTGAGGTGCCTGCCAACGCCGCATCTGGGTCGGGGCTGCTGTCGGAAACCTGGCGGATTCGACTCTCTGGCTATCTTGAGGGTTCCTACACGCAGAACTTTGGTCGTCCATCGAATCGGATGAACCAGCTGCGCATCTTCGATGTGAACTCGAATCTGTTCCGTCCGAATCTTGCGCAGGTGGTTCTGGCTCGTGACACAGTGACGACAGGTTCGGCGATGGATCGGCTGGGGTTTCATGTCAAGGTCAATGCCGGGCGAGACTCGGATTTCATTGGCGGAGTGAACCTGAGCCAGTGGGTTGACCTGCAAGAGTTCTACCTCCAATATCTTGCGCCGATCGGACATGGACTGAAGATTAGAATTGGTCAAATTAACAGTTTAGTCGGTTACGAAAAGCCCGAGAGCCCGTACAATGCGAACTATTCTCGCTCGTGGCTCTTTGGTATAGGCCAGCCGTTTACCACGCGTGGCTTTCATCTCTACTATCAACTCAATGAGCAGGTGAAGATAGCTGTCGGAGTGATCGGGTATATCAATTCGGCGCGAGTAGACAGTGATCATGATCGGCTTGTCGAGTACGCGCTCACCTTCACTCCATCCAACACCATCGAGATGACATGGTACGGGTTAGCCGGGCCGCGTGAGGGCTTGTCCGGTACTTCGGGTGGAATTCTCTTGCTGACCGGTGGGTATCTGCGCTGGAAACTTACACCACAAACTGTTGCGGTATTGGAAGCCTACTATGCGAATCAACCAAACAGCAGTCTGATCAGTTCGGGGAGAAATGCGCGGTGGAATGGAATCGCTGCATACATGATCCACGACTTTACGAACGAGTGGGGGATTCGTGTTCGCGGAGAGCTCTTTGAGGATGCCGGCGGTTTTGTGGGATGCCAAGGTACGACGGAGTATCAACCCAGAGCGAATGTCTGTTTCGGTGCGACATCGGCGGCGCCATCTCGGACGGTTGCGCAAACGATGTGGGAAACGACCGCTACATTGCAGTATCGGCCAATTCCCTCTCTTCTCACGCGACTGGAATATCGGTATGACAAGTCCAACGAGCCCGTGTTTCAGATCGGCGAGCGGGCGAGCACCTATCAATCAACCGTATCGATGAATATCATCTATTTCTTTTGAATGAGGGGACGCGACTCGCAGACGAGCCGTACGGTCGTCATACGGTCAATGTACGCATGCCGGTCAACGCCCCGCTCAGTTACTTCTTCTGATTGTGGTGCTGTGTGAGAGCTGCCCGTAGCTTTTCCTCCTGTTCTTGGCTGAGTGTTGTTTTCAGAATCGTGCCCTCATATCGTGAGATCCTGGCCAAGACTTTGTCTTCGTCGGCATTCCGAACGAGGAGAAAGATCGCCGAGGTGCCCCGTGAGATGGTGCCGCCTAAGTCCTTGATGAATTGATCGGGAATCCCATAATCGCTCAAGAGGCCGAACTCATTGGCGGCCACGGTCACAGCACCACCTCCTGCTCCTCCGGCGATACCGCCTAACAGTCCGGCGAGAGGGTTCATGAAGAGCAAACCCATCAAGCCTCCCCATAAGACGCCCAACGCGACACCCTGACGAGTGGCGCCTCCGAAGACGTCAACGCATTGCTTCAGGTGGACTTTCCCATCCATGTCGCGGATGACGACGACGGCATCTTCAAGGTGCAGGACATAGTCCGTTTCCATCGCCTGAAGTTCGTGCAGCACGCGATCGGCGGTACCGGAGTCTTTAAACGCAACGCATACCAGGTCACTCATCGGGCATCTCCTTACAATAGCGTCCACGCGGACGCGGGTTTCTCTGACGGGAGGTCATTCCGGAACGGTATCCACTAGTTACCAGTTCGAGCGCTCTCAGAGCAAGACGGTGTTTTCGTGCTTCATCATCACGATCATGGCCAGACGTCCCCCACCTTTGCGCCCCTTGTTTTTCAACGCCTCGTTCCCTTACTCTCGGCGGCTCTGGATTGAATAGGCGGATGATGTTGCAAGCTGTAGGACTGAGCTGTCGTCGATGAGAACGTCGACTGTTTTCGGATCTCAACGTGAGCGTTGAGCGGGGAAAGCTGTTGGCGGTCGTGGGGGAGAACGGGAGTGGAAAAACCAGCTTGCTCCGTATCTTCTCGAGTTTGTTGCCCCCTGAAAACGGTTCCGTTCTATGGGAGGGGCAGGATATCCATCAGCTGAAAGAACTCTATTCCGGCCAGCTGATGTATCTCGGGCATCTCAACGGCATCAAAGACGATCTTACGGCGGTAGAAAACCTGATGAGTTCGACGGCGTTGGCCGGCGAAGCCTGCTCGCGCGTCGGAGCGCAGGAGGCGTTGGAGGCGATCGGGCTCAAGCGCTCGATCCATCGCTTGCCGTCGAAGGTGCTGTCGCAAGGACAAAAGCGCCGCGTTGCATTGGCTCGGCTGTGGCTGTCGACGCAACCGCTCTGGCTGTTAGATGAGCCGTTCACGTCACTCGATGCGGCATCAACCGGTGTGGTGACCCAACGGCTTCATGCGCATTTGCAGCGTGAAGGCTTGGTGGTCGTCGTGACGCATCAGGAGATTGCCCTTCCGGCAGAGCGGCTACAACAGCTGAGGTTGGCTGGATGAATCACTCCAGCATGTGGGGGGCGGTCAGTGGAATCATTCGGCGAGACTTGCTGCTGGCCATGCGGCGTTGGTCGGATGCCGCGATGTCGGTCTTTTTTTTGGTCATCGTCGTGAGCCTGTTTCCTTTAGGGGTTGGGCCTGAACCCGCCGTGTTACGGACCATTGCCCCGGGTGTGCTCTGGGTTGCGGCGCTGCTCACCTGCCTCCTTTCGTTGGCGCGAGTGTTTACTCCGGACTATCTGGACGGGGTTCTTGAGCAGATGGTGTTGGTTCCCCAGCCCCTGTCGCTCCTGGTGCTTGGGAAAGTCCTTGCCCATTGGATGATCTCCGGACTCCCGGTCGTCCTGCTGTCGCCTCTGCTGGGGTTACAGTTTGGACTGGAGGGAGAAGCGTTGGGGATATTGGTTTTGTCACTCTTGCTTGGGACGCCTACGTTGAGTATGATTGGTGCGATTGGCGCCGCGTTAGTCCTTGGCGTGCGGGGGAGTGGTCTACTGGTTGCCCTCCTGGTGCTTCCACTCTACGTTCCAGTCTTGATCTTTGGGGCCGGCGCCGTGGTCAGCAGTATGGCTGGAATCGGCGGCGAAGCAAACTTGTCGCTGCTCGGGGCCTGTCTGGTGCTCTCACTTTTTCTCGCACCGTGGGCTACGGCAGCAGCGTTGCGTATTGCGTTGGAATAGAAGGATTGCAAATCCGTGATTTGGTCGAAGTATTCAGCTCCTCAAGTCTTTTATCCTCTAGCAGGCCGCTTGATTCCCTGGTTTGCAGGTATGGCGGCCATCCTGATGATCTACGGCCTCTACATGGGATTTTTCGTCGCACCGACCGACTTTCAGCAAGGGGAGTCCTATCGGATTATCTTTGTTCACGTTCCGGCTGCCTGGATGTCGATGTTTCTGTATGTCGTCATGGCGATCTGGGCCGGTGTCGGGATGGGTCTCAATGCCCGATTATCCTTTATGATGGCGCAGGCTATCGCGCCTACTGGAGCGATGTTTACCTTCTTGGCCTTGCTGACAGGGGCGATGTGGGGGAAGCCGACCTGGGGAGCGTGGTGGGTCTGGGATGCTCGATTGACGTCGGAACTGATTCTCTTGTTCCAGTATGCCGGAGTGATGTTGCTCCGGACATCGATCGATGATGTACGCCGTGCGGACCGTTCAAGTGCGGTGTTTGCGCTGGTTGGGGTTGTCAACGTGCCGATCATCTATTTTTCCGTCCAATGGTGGAATACCTTGCATCAAGGGGCTTCGGTGAGTATGGCGACCGGTTCGAAAATGGCAGCGACCATGCTGACGGCCATGCTCATCATGACGGCGGCCTTTTGGTTGTACAGTATTGCGGTGATCCTGGCCCGGGTTCGTTGTGTCATGGTCGAGCGGGAATCGTTGTCGACGTGGGATGAAAAGCCGGCCGCGATGCACGAAGCTGTAGTGGAGGCTCGCTGATGCAGTGGGGAAGCGCATCGGAGTTTTTTGCGATGGGGGGCTATGGTCTCTATGTCTGGACCTCGTTTGTTGCCACGGCGTTGTGCATGATCTGGGAAGTCTTGGCCTTGTGGCGACGACGGGCGGCGGCGCGCGCCGAGCAGCGTGTGGGGTTGTTAGGAGGCACGGATGAAACCGCGGCATAAACGTTTTGCCTTTATCGGGTTGGGGCTGGTTGTCTTGGGTATCGCGACTGTGTTGATCTTGAACGCGTTCCAGAGCAATTTGGTCTTCTTTTTCACGCCGACGCAGGTGGTGAATGGCGAAGCGCCGCAGGGGCGTAGCTTCCGGATTGGGGGCATGGTTGAAGATGGGAGTCTCGTCAGAGAAACCGATGGGCTGACTGTTCGGTTTATCGTGACCGATACAGCAAAGCGGGTGCCGGTGACTTTTAAAGGGATCCTGCCGGATCTCTTTAAGGAAGGGAAAGGCGCGGTGGCTCAGGGCAAACTCATCGGCGACGGTACGTTTGTCGCCAGCGAAGTCTTGGCGAAACACGATGAAAATTATATGCCACCTGAGGCGGCTGAAGCCTTGGCGAAGGCGAAAGCTTCGGGGGCGCAACAAAGTAAGTCGCTTGTCGTTCCTGAAGGTAGGAAAGATTCACTATGATTCCAGAGATCGGTCATTTTGCGTTGATTCTTGCCTTGTGTGTTGCCGTGGTGCAGGGCATTCTCCCCATCTATGGCGCAGCGGTTGGGAATTCGGCGTTGATGGCTGTAGCCAAGCCGGCTGCGCGCGGACAGTTTCTCTTGGTGCTCACCGCGTTCGGCTGTCTTGCCTACGCGTTTGCCGAGAAGGACTTCTCCGTTCTGTACGTCGCGGCCACAAGCAACTCGCAACTCCCGCTCCATTATCGTCTGGCGGCTATCTGGGGAGCGCATGAAGGGTCACTGCTTTTGTGGACCTTCATCCTGACTATCTGGATGTTCGCGGTGACACTATTCTCCGCTCATCTTCCCGAGTCCACGCGATCTCGTATTCTCGGCGTGATGGGTCTCGTTAGTGTCGGATTTCTTTTGTTCATGCTGACGGTCTCCAACCCATTCGAACGGCTGATTCCTGCCGCTGCCGAGGGACGGGACCTCAATCCGCTCTTGCAGGATCCGGGCATGGTGATCCATCCACCCATGTTGTACATGGGGTATGTCGGATTTTCCGTGGCGTTTGCCTTTGCCATTGCCGCTCTGTTAGGCGGAAATCTTGATGCTGCTTGGGCCCGATGGTCTCGCCCATGGACGACAGTCGCGTGGTGCTTTCTGACGGTTGGCATTGCGATGGGGAGCGGCTGGGCCTATTACGAGCTGGGGTGGGGGGGCTGGTGGTTCTGGGATCCGGTTGAAAATGCGTCGTTCATGCCGTGGCTGGCTGGAACAGCTTTGGTGCATTCATTGGCCGTCACGGACAAGCGTGGCGGATTCAAGGTATGGACTGTTCTCCTGGCCATCATGGCATTTTCGTTGAGCCTCCTTGGGACGTTCCTCGTTCGTTCCGGTGTCTTGACCTCCGTGCATGCGTTTGCCACAGATCCTAAGCGCGGCATGTTCATCTTAGTCTTCTTGGCTGTCGTGATCGGCGGATCGCTTGCGCTCTATGCCTGGCGCGCGCCGCGTGTCGGATTGGGCGGCAGTTTTACGACGGTGTCTCGCGAAGGGATGTTGCTGGCGAACAATGTGTTGCTGGTTGCCGCGATGGGGTCGGTGCTGTTGGGGACGCTCTACCCCTTGTTTTTGGATGCGCTGGACCTCGGAAAAATCTCTGTCGGGCCTCCGTATTTCGACGCGGTGTTCGTCCCGTTGATGGCTCCGGCGATTTTCTTGATGGGAATCGGTCCGCTCGCTCAATGGAAAAAGGCCAGTGTGCCGGACCTGACCAAGCGGTTGCAGTGGGCGTTCGGTGTGAGTGTGGTCACAGCGATCACTTTGCCGATCGTCATGGGAAATTGGACGCCGTTACTGAGCCTGGGTCTCCTGTTGGCGGTGTGGATTGCCACGACGACTGTGGTGTCGTTACGAGAGCGGTTGACGCATGTCGACGGCAATGGGCTCATGGAGCGGTTGGCATCTATCCCCAGATCGTATTGGGGCATGCTGGTGGCCCATTGCGGCATCGCGGTCTTCATCGTTGGAGTGACGATGGTGAAGGGGTTTGAGACGGAAAAAGATGTGCGGATGAATATCGGAGAAACGGCAACGATCGACGATTACACATTCCGATTCGATGGCGCACAGGATGTTGTTGGTCCGAATTACACCGCTGCCCGTGGGAGCTTTTCAGTCAGTCGGGATGGCCGTGAGACGACGGTTTTGTACCCTGAGAAGCGACGCTACACGGCGCAAAATCAGGTCATGACCGAAGCGGCGATCGATCCAGGATTGTTACGGGATCTGTATGTATCGCTGGGGGAACCACTCGATGACGGAGCTTGGAGCGTGCGGCTCTACCATAAGCCATTTGTCGATTGGATTTGGGGCGGATGTTTTATCATGGCGCTGGGTGGTGTCCTTGCCATCAGCGATCGTCGGTACCGTATCGCTCGGCGTCAACAAGAGCCGGTTGTGCCCACACCCACTCGAGCGGCAAGGCGAAAAGTGGCATGACCCGCTTTCTTCTGCCATTGTCAATTTTTATTGTCGTCGTGGTGTTTCTTGGGATTGGACTGAAACTCAATCCTCGAGAAATCCCATCTCCTCTCGTCGGGAAGGCCGCACCTGAATTTTCCCAGCCGCAGCTCTTCGAGCCGACCAAAGTCTTTGCGCCGGCGGATATGAAGGGGAAAGTCTGGTTGCTCAATTTTTGGGCTTCGTGGTGTAGTGGGTGTAAGACGGAGCATCCGGTCCTCATGGATCTTGCCAAGTCTGGAGAAGTACCGATCTACGGCATGGATTATAAAGACCAACGGGATGAAGCAATGACCTGGTTGGGTCGGTGGGGCAATCCCTATCCGGTCGTGGGCGTGGATGACGCGGGTCGGGTGGGGATCAACTATGGCGTGTACGGAGTGCCAGAGACCTACGTCATCGACAAGCAAGGAGTCATTCGATATAAGCAAATTGGTCCCTTGGATCCTGATACCGTTGAGAAAAAGATCATTCCTCTCGTCAAGCAACTTGAAGCACAATGACTATGAAATGGATCGCGTTCCTCGTCGTCTTGTTTCTATCCGCGCCGGTGTGGGCCGGCGAAGCCAGACCCTTGGCTGATGACCCGGCAAGCGAGGCACGGCTCAAACATCTTGCCGTTGAACTGCGGTGCCTGGTCTGCCAGAACCAGACCTTGGCCGATTCCAACGCTCCGCTTGCCGAGGACCTGCGTCGGGAAGTTCGAGAAATGATTGCCAAGAACATGAGCGATCAGGAGATCATTGAGTTTCTCACAGAGCGGTATGGTGACTTTGTCCTATATCGACCGCCGCTCAAAGCTACGACTACTCTTCTGTGGGTGGGGCCGTTTGTGTTGGTGATTGTCGGCGCAACCGCGCTAATCATCACGCTCCGGCGTCGAGCCGGCAAGGTGGTCGATGTGCCGGTCACGGAAGACGAGCATCGACGGGTCGAACAGCTGTTGGCTGATGGAGGAAAAGGCTCATGACGATAACATTTTGGTCTATTGCCTCAGCCATGACGCTTGTCATTCTTGGCCTCGTCTTACGCCCGCTGTTGATGCGTCAGTCGACCGTGGCAAACGAACAAGAGAAGAAGCTACCGGTGTATCGGCAGCAGTTCTCGGAGCTGGAGCAAGATCTTGCCAATGGTTTGCTGACTGATGAACAGTACCAGGCAGCCCGTAGCGAGCTAGAGCGCCGGGTACTAGAGGAGACCGGTTCTCCTGACACTTCAACGATGACCACCGGAGGTCTTGTGAATCTTCGATTTGTGGCGATTTCATTAGCAATGATCATTCCCGTATCCAGCGGTGTCCTTTATTGGACTTTGGGGAATCCCGCCGCCATGACTCATCCGACGGTGTCATCCGCTTCACAAGGCGGACCCGGCGGCGATGCGCAAATGGCGGAGAGCCTGAACCAACTCATCGAGCAATTGCGGAAGAAGTTAGAGCAAAATCCAAACGATGCAGTCGGCTGGGGGCTGCTCGCTCGATCCTATATGGCGATGGAGCGATATGCGGATGCGGTGCCAATTTTTGAACGGGCAACGAAGCTTGATCCCGATAATGCGAGTCTTCTTGCCGACTATGCTGATGCCCTCGCCGTGCATCAAGGACGCAAGCTTGAGGGTAGACCGGAAACGTTGATCCAGAAAGCGTTGAAGTTGGACCCTCACAATGTCAAGGCTCTGATGTTATCCGGAACGATCGCCTATAACCGGAAAGACTTTGCACGTGCGGCTCAGGAGTGGGAAGATGCCCATGCCCATCTCCCTGCCGATGAACAAGAATCGTCCGATCAGCTCAAGGCCAGTATCGCCGAAGCGAAACGGCGAATGGGCGGTGGTCCGAGCATGAATATGCTGGTTGCGAATCCGCCGATGGAACAGGCGAAGCCGGCCAAGCCGACGGCGTCATCGGGTCAGTCTCGCGCGATTACCGGAAAGGTGGTGCTAGGGCCGAATCTGGCGAACAAGGCTTCTTTGCCGGACACGCTGTTTGTGTTTGCCAAGGATGTGGCTGGTCCACCGATGCCGGTCTCGATCGTGAGGGCGTCGAGAAAGGATCTCCCATTTACATTCAGGCTTGATGACTCTACCAGTCCGATGCCGTCGAGAAAATTATCCGATATTGACACGGTTGTCATCGTGGCGCGTCTGTCGAAATCCGGAAAAGCCATGCCGGAAAGTGGAGACTGGGAAGGCATGAGTCAACCGATCAAGCCGGGTGCTGAAAACATTACGATTGTCATTGATCGTGAACGACCGTAGAGAAAGCGGAATCCTTATGGTTTTGATGAAGAAATCTGCGAAGTTCTCCGGTTGTGGTGCGTGAAAATTTCTTGACACTCAGATGGGGCTGAGCTATATTTCGCCGCCATTCTATTCTAATTTTGCGCTATGGAAGTAAGTAAATACGACCGTGCAATAAGGGAGTCTTTGTTGAAGGACAGAGCGCACTGGCCATCAAACGGAAGGAGTCGAGCTGTGATGGTGAAAAACATGGTGAAGTATGCCCTGGTGGTCTGTGGCGTGTTGGCTGCAGTCCAAGCCCAGGCGAATTTCCCCACCGTGCCGAAAGAAACCTACGAGGCGCTCAAGATCGATCGATCGGCCTCACCGAAGGAGCTGTACGAAGCGCTCCTCAAGCGGTACCTTGATCCTACGCAAGGTGTAGGAAAGGGCAAATATGGGGACTATTGGCAACCAGTCTCCTTTAGTCGGTATTTTGATCCGCACACCTTCTATAAGCCACCCCAGGCGGTGAAGGAAGTGGCGAGTCGTGATCAGTGCGTGAAGTGTCACACCGATGAATCGCCGGGTTGGGTGGCGGCATGGAAGAAGAGCACCCATGCAAATCTGGACAAGATCAGGAAGCTGACCCCGAAGGACGACACCTTCTACAAGAAAGCAAAGCTGGAGGCCGTTGAAGAAAATCTTCGGTCACTGGGGAAGTTGGGTAAGGGCGAGAAGCTGAAGGAAGTGGGTTGCATCGATTGTCACGTTGACATCAATACCACGAAGAAGGCCGATCACCGCAAGGACATCAAGATTGCCACCGCCGATACCTGCGGAGCTTGTCACTTGCAGGAATTTGCCGAGCGTGAGTCTGAGCGCGATACGATCACCTGGCCGAAGGATCAGTGGCCCAAGGGACGTCCATCTCACGCGTTGGACTACAAGGCCAACGTGGAAGTGGAAGTCTATGCCGGTATGCCTCAGCGGGAAATCGCCGATGGCTGTACGGGCTGCCACGTCAATCAGAACAAGTGCGATACCTGCCATGCGCGTCATGACTTTAATGTGGCCGAATCCCGGAAGCCGGAAGTGTGCGCCCAGTGTCACAGCGGGGCGGACCACAACAACTGGGAAGCCTACAGTCTGTCGAAGCATGGATTGAAGTATCAACGGGATAAAGACAAGTGGAATTTCAATATCCCGATCAAGGAAGCCATGGCCAAAGGGGCCGAAACCGCGCCGACTTGTCAATACTGCCACATGGAGTATCAAGGCAAGATCGCACACAACATCGTGCGGAAAGTGCGATGGGCCAACTATCCATTCGTGCCGGGGATCCGCGAGAACATCAAGACGGACTGGGCCGAAAAGCGCAATGATGCATGGATCAAGACCTGCACCAATTGCCACTCGGAAACCTATGCCAGAGCCTGGATGGAGTTCATGGATAATGGCACCTTCTCCGGTTTGGAGAAGTATGATGAAGCACACCATGTCGTAGAGGAACAGTACAAGGCTGGGTTATTGACAGGCCAAAAGACCAATCGTCCGGCGCCACCGGCACCGGAGACCGATGGGTTTGAAAAGTTCTTCCAGATTTATTGGTCGAAGGGGAATAATCCAGCGGCCAATGAGTTGCGGTTGTTTGAGATGGCGGAAGACCACTTAGTGCAGTTGCACGTGAGCTTGGCCCACCAGTACTGGGGATACACCTATACGGTGGGATGGGCTGCGATGAACCGGGCCTATGTGGAAATCATGGATGACGACACGCGCTTAAAAGAGAAATTGGATCTCCAAGTGCGAGTGGCCAAATTGGAAGGCCATATGAAGAGCAGTTTGCTGGACCTCGATAGTGAGACCGGCAAGATCTCCCTGGGCGGCATCGGCGGAGGCATGATGCTGGCTGGGACGCTCGCGCTCGCCGGATGGCGGCGTAACAAGAAGTAGTTCCATTGGGTACGTCGTCCCTGAGTGAACCGGTGTCACGTCCGTCAGGGGCACAGAAAATCCTCCCGTCACTGGGTATTGTCCTGGTGACGGGAGGGCTTTTTCTCCTCGGTTGGTTTTCCTACATTTGGTTTAAACCTGCTCCTCCCCCGTACAGCTATCAGCTTGTCGATGAGGGTGGGGTTTCAAAGTTTTCGAACCTTCCATTGCAACCATGGCCAGACTTGAAGATCAGCAAGTACGAGGTGCGAGTGCCGTCCGTCGAGAAGCCGATTGCGGTTGCTTATCGTGCGGCGATGGCGAACAGCAGTTCGATCTTGTTGAATTGGGAAGGATTAGTTTCTGAACCGATCGGGTTTATGGGCGGAGAGTTTGCCGAGCTGGCGACCATTGGCACCGATATCACGAAACATGTTCCCAAAGATGGTCTGCTCTTGGCCTGGTGGGACATTTCACGGCAGTTGCATCTCTTGTCTGAACGGGAAACACTGTTTACGTCTCATCTCGGGCACCCATTGATCACGCCGTCCTATTGGAAAGATCGTATCCCCATTATCACTGAGTATGAGCGTCAGTTTTGGGGGGATCAGGGATCCGATGAGGAAACACGGAAATTTCAGCAGTTTGTTGATGCACTTTCATCAGAGCCGACGAAAGGTGCTGCGTTGCTCCGAGAATTAGCAGGCTCCCGAGAAGCCTATGTCGTGGTGCATCCCACCGATCTTTATAAGGTCGGTCTTCTTCGACCGGATCGAATGGAAGTTGCTTTCAAAGATTTTCCTCTGACCGGAAATGTTCATGGACTGGCCAATCAGGTCAAAGCCTGGATGAAGGAGTATGGTTACGACACCTATACTCTCCAATCGCTTTCTGAGAAAGTTGTACGTGCATATTTCTTAAATCAGAATAAAAATGGGAAACTACTACTCGCTCAAATGCTTCCGTTGATGAATTCAACGCCGATTGACTTTGAAGCCTTACAGCTAGTCCACAAGCACGGTGGCTATTGGGTGTACAAGATTCCAGCTGCTCCAGATCCCTCCTGAGTCTCGAAATCCAAGAATATCAGGCTAGCAGTTCTGAATTTGCTCATGGTAGACTGACGGCATCAGCAACAAGAGTGGGTGGAATCGTCGTATGATCATAGTGCTCAGCATTCGCAATAGAGGGGAGCTTATCCATATATCTATCGGAAAGGAGATGCCGTGAATTACCGCATTTTATGTGGATTGGCCGCTACGGCGGTATTTCTTGTCATGGCTGGGACAGCCTCAGCTGATGGGATGTTTGAGGGTCGGAAGAAATGCTTCAATTGCCATAAGGGAGAGGGGGAAGCCTGGGAAAAGACGCTCCATGGAAAGGCGATGGAATCCCTTAAGCCTGGCACCAGGAAAGAGGCCAAGGTCAAAGCGAAGCTTGATCCCAAAAAAGATTATACCAAGGACAAAGATTGCGTCGGATGCCATGTAGATGGTTTCGGCAAGGAAGGTGGCTACATTATCGAGGAACCGGAGAAGTTCCTGACCGGCGTCGGGTGCGAGTCCTGCCATGGTGCTGGGAGCGATTACCGGAAGATCCATAGAAAAGCTGGTGAGGCGTACGAGAAGTCTCAGAAAACAATGGAACGGGCCAATCTTGTTGAAGCAGGGCAAGACTTTGAGTTCCAAGAAAAGTGTAACGCCTGTCACTTGAACTATGAAGGGTCACCATGGAAGGGCGCGAAGAAGCCGTATACGCCATTCACCCCTGCAGTGGATAAGAAGTACGCGTTTGACTTTGAGAAATCGGTGCGGAACGACAAGGCCATGCATACGCATTTCAAATTGGCCGGCACGTTCACTGGACCACCCATGCCGAAGTTCCATGAAGAATTCCAGAAGAGTGCAAAGCCAGCGGTGAAGGCCGATAATGGTGGGGATGAATAACAATGCCAAAGCTCGGAACCTTAATAACTGGAGCGGTTCTGGGGATAGGGCTCATCACCGTGGTTTTCGGTGGTGAAGCAGCTATATCCAGGACTGAGTTTTGTATCAGTTGTCACTCTGAAATCTACCCCTATGAGGAGCTGAAGAAATCCTCTCACTGGGGAGCGCTTGGTATGGATCCCGGTTGTAAGGACTGCCATGTGCCTCAGGGGTTGTCGAACTTTCATAAGGCTGTTTGGACTCATGTGGTGGATGGAGTTCCGTTTCTGATCAAAGAATTCACCACTGACTACTCGACCATTGAGAAGTTCAATGAGCATAGACCTGAAGCCGCATTTCGTGCACGGATGAAGCTTAAGGAGTGGGATAGTCTCACGTGCCGAGCCTGTCACAAGAATACCAAGCCACCGGGAGCGTCTGCCAAGGCCGCGCATGCCAAGATGCAAAGCGAAGGGGCTACCTGCATTGATTGCCACCAGAATCTGGTGCATAAAAAAGTTCCTGAGCATGATCTGAATGCCAGTCTTGCGCAGGGAAAAGCGGTGATTAAGGAAGTGAAAAAGAAGGCAGACGACGACGACGACGAATAAACGGAGGGATTTTTCGGCCTTCTGTCTTTTAGGGTTCTGAAACGAGGCCGTACATCGGGAACGATGTACGGCCTCGTTCTTTCATGCGGGAAATATTTGAGTCAGTGTTGGGTATTATGTTGCTGGCCCATTCAATCGGAGCGATGTGTTTTCCGGTGCTCCAGTGAGTGCCCGTTTCTTGAGCTTCTCACGCCATCGTGAGGATAGGGCATCACAATCAGCGAGGTCATGCGCGGCCTGTCGATCATGGACCAGGTGATGCATCACTTGGTTTGCTAGAGATACGGTCCAGCGTGGATAGGGGCGTTCTTGTAGAACCAGACTCTTTCCCACTTGAACATACCCTTCCTTGAGAACACGAAAATACCATCCGGTGCGGCCCGTTTCCTGGACCTGTACAGCCAGATCCTTGATCCTCCAGTAGCGGGCCAGCTTCCAGCAGGGCTGTCGAGGCTGAGAGATTTGTAGCGTGGCATCCCCGAATTGAAAGACGTCACCGATGCACACATGCTGTTCCAGGAGACCTTGGAGGGTGAAATTTTCTCCAAAGCCGCCCATCGGAAGATTTGTTAACCCAAGTGCCTGTCCCCAATGGGGGTAATGTTCATGAGGGTAGACGTTGACTGCCTTGTCTGGGCCACCATGATTGACGAGATCGGCCTGTCCATCACCTGCGAGATTGAGCACTCCCAACCAAATTGATTCGGACGTGCATTTCTTGAAGAAGCCGGTGGTCCACTCTTGCGACGAATCCGATCGATCTGAAAAGGTCATGCGCTGTGGGAGGCCGACTTGTAAGGAGATAACTGTGGCGGTGATATCCATATTCACAATACCTATCTCATACAGGCTACTTTTGTGAGTGAGAGGCGTTTAGAGGCACATGGGGACAATCGAGGGCGCGGCACCGACGGTTTCACAATTCGCCGATCCTCTTCATCCCCCAGCCTGACTTGTACCAATGAGCCAGCCATTTCATGCCGCGCAAAGTTGGTCCAGCTCCGCCGATGGCCACGGCATCCACGAGACAGTACCAGGCAGCGGCGCCGCTTGGGGGATTCCCCTGCGGCCATCCCAAGAGAGGATCGATGGAGGCCCACTCCCAGGCACCGACGGCGGTGCCGATTAATTCAAGCCAGGTTGTAATAAAGAACGCTGCGAGATAGACCATCGGCGATCGACCGATAAACAACCAGACTAAAAAGATTGCGAACAGCAAAGCCCCAACCCAATCTCCACGATCCGGATAGCCGCTGATTCCCCACAGTGCCCAGGTTCCCCAGACTCCAATGACAAACAGGGCGATTTTCCCTGGATGCCGCACAAACAAGGCGGATCGTGCCAATGCGACTGCTGTCAGATAGACCATTCCATGGCCTGGAGGAACGTAAGCGGGAACATTTTCAAAGCGATAGGTATAGCCTCCCATGTAGATAGAGGCGAAGTGCTCACCGATGGTCGCAAAGAGGACCGCAATGACGACCTGTATTTTTGTTTCACGATTCTCACCAATCAACAAAGCGGCGAGAACAATCCAGGCGCAGACTCCAAGGAGTTGTTGCCGTTCGACGCTGGCACTGATCTCCATCATGCAACTGATTGCGACACTGAAGAAGGTGAAGGCGGCAATTCCATAATCCCTGCCCCGGTGACTATCGAGGGGATTGGGAACAGGGAAATGACGAATGGCGCCTTGTGCAACAGAACTAAGCCACCGTGATGGGAAAGGAGAAGCTGATGGGGCATCCATGTGTCGTACGATATCTTTCAGAAAAGTACACTATTGTGGGTCGTACCCCAAGCCTCGTGGTCTCGCTGAACGTGAGCCAGAGTTTGTTTTATCATACAGGAGCAGTAAAAGGCGGGCAAGTTTGTGAGTTCTCAGGCAGGGGAGAGAGGGATCTGAAGCTGAGGCTTTTGCAGGCACCAGCCGCCCCTGGTCTGCAGTGACATGAAGGGGCGGCTTACGTTCGAGATACGCAGATATCTACCGTTTGATTTGTTCTGAGAGGAATCGTTCAAGACCGACTTGGTCGATAGTTCTGAGTCGTGTCTCGAACCAATCAATATGCCCCTCCGTGTCTTCAAGCATGTGTTCCAGCAGATGTCGTGTGGTGAAATCGCCGACTGTGGCAGAGTGGGCGATGGCCTTCCGAAGCAATTCGAGGTCTTCAAGCTCAAAATTGAGATCAGCTCGAAATAACGCTACGACATCTTTCCCCTGTGTCACAGATTCCAGTCGTTCCATCTCTGGGGTGCCGTCCAAATACAAGATATGGTGAATGAGCCCCGCGGAGTGTTGCATTTCGTCGTTCGCTAAATGGCTGTAATACTCATGGAGTTGTTCATATCCCCAGTTTTTGCAGAGGCCTGCGTGAAGGAGGTACTGATGTATGGCGGTCAGCTCGGCAGTGAGTACGTGATTGAGTTGTTCCAGGACCCCGTCTTTGGCTTTCATGGTCTCCCTCAGGATTCGTGTTTAATCTGTTCGGCGAGATAGTTCTCAAGCCCAACCTGCTTGATGGTTTCCAGCTGGGTTTCGATCCAATCAATATGTGCGTCGACGTCTTTCGCCATATCCTCCAACATGTGTCGAGTCGTGAAGTCGGTTGCTTTCGTGCAGTGGACGACTCCCTCACTGAGCAGGCTCAGCATCTCCTGCTCCGCCTTCAAATCTAATTTCAGTTGTTCCGCGACGGTCTCACCGACTTGGACCGTGTTCATTCTCTGCACATTCGGGACCCCTTCCAGATAGAGGATATGACCGATGAGTTCGTCGGCATCCTTCATTTCATCGATGCTTCGTTCCCGTACTTTGCGATGGAGCCGTTCATAGCCCCAGTTCTCACACATCTTGGCATGGACGAAGTACTGATTGATGGCCGTGAGGTCGGCAGTCAAAATCTTATTTAAAATTGCGACAACCCCTTCTTTTGCCTTCATGATGAATGCCCTCCTTTTCGTGTCCACTGTATCGACTGCGCTCATTATCAACACGTCTCGGTGTCGTCGTCAACCTAAGAAATATATCCATTTTGAGTTTGCCTCTCGGTGTCGATGAAATGAATTCTCAGTATTGTGCGAGACAGCTCGAGGGGCTGCGCATGTTGAGGGATGTGGGATCGTTGGCGAACGGATCAGGAAAAATTATTCGTCGAACAGGATTCGCTGGAGGGGCTTGGTCGGGAGGCTTTCCCATGAGGAGGGTACGCATGAGCGGCGCTTCCCGTGGTACTGTGGAATCCAGATCGTGCCATTGAAACTCGTGCCACCATAACGAGGGCTTGAAAGAGTCGTTTGAGGGGTGGTACATTTTTTCGATCTTAACTGTCGAGAATATTAACAATAGCCATTGAAGTTATGATGAAGCCAATAACACATGTCGGTAGGTCTCTCTTTCTCCTTGCAATCACAATAGTCTTCAGCCCAGGGTTTGTTGCTGCGCACGGCAATGTCGCCATTGAGGAGGACATCTGTGTGCGCAAGGTCGGTGGGAATATGGTGCACTTAAGCGCCTATCAGCCACAGATTGAACCGAAGGCTGAGTACTGTACGGACATTCCGGACGTCGGTGATACGTTTCTGGTAGTGGACCTTGTCGATCCTGGGCTCCGTACACTCCCGGTAGGTGTCAAGATTATTCGCGGAGTCAATGAAAACGAGCAAGATGAAGCCCAGACCGTGGCGTACTGGAAGCCGGTCTCTCACCCGGATGGGATTCTCAGGGGGGAAGCACGCTTGGAGAAGGGGCTGTACAAGTTGATCATCACGGCGGAAGGTCTGAGCCCTTCGGCATATTTATTGCGCGTCCAACAGGTCGACTACTCGAAGCTTGGTCGTTCGGCACTAGGACCACTGGCATTGTTGCTGGTGCTTGGCGTGGTGGGATATGAGCTCTCGAAGTCGAGCCGGATACGGAATTGGTGGACGTCTCGCCGACGTTCGCAGGGCTAGTCCGTCAATGGAGGCATGGAGGCATTGATGCAGTCATTTTACTTTTCCACAGAGGGATCATTTATGAGGTCTTTTGTCTATTTGAAGCTGACATTTGCATGTGTGGTATGCGCTCTGCTGAGTGTCTTTGTCTCCACCCAGGTCTACGCTCACGGCGGACTGTCCATGGCCGAGGACATGTGTAAACTCACGGTTGGTCCATACATGATGCATTTCAGTGGGTACCAGCCTGAGAATACGCAGCAGAAACAATTCTGTGAAGACATTCCCGCAACTGGGCACACGATCGTCGTGCTTGATTATATCGAACAAGAACTTCGTACTCTTCCCGCTGAAGTCCGGATTATCAAAGACACGGGTTCGGAAAACAACCTCGAGGCCGATACCGTCTTTCATCTTCCGGCAAAAGTCTACGCCAATGGCTCCATTGACTTTAACCATACATTTGAGCAGCCTGGGAAATTTGTTGGCATCGTGACTGTCGGGGACAAGGGAGAGCATATCTCTAAGTTCCCGTTCTCGGTAGGGGAGCCGAAATTCTTTTCAAAATTCCTGAACATTTATATGGTTCCCGTGGCTGCCGTGCTCATTGTGGGAGCCATTGTTTTTTTCATGCGGGATCGCGGGAAGTCTTCACCGGTCGCAACCTCCTAGCGCGAGCAGCGTGAATGTCGCGAGGCCGCAATTGTAAGGAAAGAGGAGGTTCTACGATGTTTTCTTATATTCTGGTTCGTGCGTGGGTGTGCTGTCTATTTCTGCTAGTGGCGGCGCCGTTTCCGGCAATGGCCCAGCATGGGCATGAATTAGCAGCGGATACCTGTGTGCTCCACATTGGTCCGTACAAGATGTATTTCCATAGCTATCTCCCGGATATGTACTACGACCGGCAATTTTGTCAGGAACTACCTGCCGCCGGAAGCGCGGTTTTGGTCCTGGACTTTGTGGAGCATGAACTTCGCTCTATCCCGGTAGAAGTCAGAGTGATCAACGATACGGGTTCAGAAGGGAACCTTGAAGCATCGACGATTGCCCATCTTCCGGCCAAGGTCTACCCAACCGGATCGATTGATGTGAAGTATAATTTTGACAAGCCCGGTAAGTTTGTCGGTCTCGTTTCAGTCGGTGACAAGCAAGAACATGTTTCTCGGTTCTCATTCTCAGTCGGTGAAACAGGCGTCGTCTCGCATCTGATGCACTACATCACGGTCTTTGTACCAGTTTTGGTCGGTCTCATTGTGGCGGTGTATTATACCTTTCGCGATCGTCGAAAGCCTTCACAAGCCACTGTATCGTAGGCATAGCATCTGATCAGAATCTCTGACTGAAATGGCGTACAATGCCAAACATTCTTCAGAACCTCAATGGAGTAGGTGGAGGACTGATGGTCGTATCACTGAATAGGCGTAGGGTTCTGCAGGTCTCTCTCTCTCTCGTGGTGGTATTGGTTTTGGGAATGCCTGTCGTCTCAGCACTGGCCCATTCGATGTTGGTGAAGGCAGAGCCGCCTCGGCGGGCGGTTCTCACGAAGTCGCCAAGCCAAGTGCGTTTGTGGTTCAATGAGAAGATTGAGGGAGATTACGCGTCGTTGGTTGTGTTGGATGACAAGCAACAGTCGATTACTGACGCCAAACCCACCCTTGCACCTGATGACTCAAAATCGATTATCTTGCCGTTGCCCGAGTTGGTCCCGGGTAAATATTCCATCAAGTTTCGCGTCCTCTCGGTAGATGGCCATGTCGTCGAATCGTCTTTCGACTTCACGGTGAAGGGCGAAGCACAAAAGAAATGATCGAGTTTGCTGGTGCGTTGTTTCGCTGTCTGCAGCTCGTTTCGTCGATGCTGCTGATCGGTGGGTGTGTGTTTTTGGCTATTGCCGGACAGCAAAACGCTACGTCTTGGCAGGGGCGCCTGGTCAAGATTTTTCCCTGGTTGGCTCTCACCCTCCTCGTCGGCTTATTCGGTCTCCTTGCCACTACCACAGCCCAAGCGACTGGGATTTCTGACAATTCGTGGAATCTGCAAGCCTGGGTGGATTTTTTGCAGAAGACGCGGATCGGATTTATTTGGATCCTGCGCGCAGCGAGTGCTCTCGTCGTTCTTGCGGTCGTTCTCTATCTTCGGATTTCGCCTCCGGCACAATGGCGGTATCTCATGGGGGCAGTTGTCGCCGCGCTGACTCTGGCCTTGGGTTCTCTCGCGAGTCATTCCGCAGCCGAGGAGCAAGCAGTCTTGGCCACGGTGACTTATGCCATGCACCTTATTGTTGCCAGTGTCTGGTTTGGCGGACTTCCGGGAGTGATCCTCGTTGCCTCTACCACGGCAACTGACTCGGCGAACGAAGGATCTCGCGCCAATGAGGTGTTGCGCAGGTTCTCAACCTTGGCTCTGTACACGATGATCATCATCGTCGTCTCAGGTCTTGTCGTGGCCGATCGTATGATCGACACCAACTATGCAGGACTCGTCGCGACAACCTACGGGTGGCTTCTTCTCATAAAGTTAACGTTGCTGGCGATCATCCTTGTAATTGCCTCGCGTGCAAAATCAGTGTGGGTGCCGGCGTTGAAGCAGAGTCCTGAAATTGCCACAGCCGGGAAACAGAAGCTCCGGACTTGGGTGAGAATTGAGTTTGGTCTGGCCGTTTTGCTTGTCGTCGTCGCAACGGTGCTGTCCAACGCCGTGCCGGCCAAGCACGAGGTCATCGAGAATTGGCCCTATCCGTTTCGATTTTCAATCGACGCCAATTGGGGTGATCCGCTTGTGCGCACGATCGTACTGACCGGCCTCGTGTTTCTTATGACAGCTGGAGTCGCGATTGTGCTTGGCCGCAAAAAGCAGTGGGCGATTTCATGGCGAGTTGCTATTCCAACAGTCTTGGGTATTCTCGGGCTTGGCGCGACACTCTACCCCCTTTCCGTACAATCGTATCAGGAAACCTATCGGAAAACTCCGGTCCCGTTCGACGCCATCTCGATTGCCAACGGCGTTGACCTCTTCACGGCGAACTGTATTCCTTGTCATGGACCCCAGGCAAAGGGAAACGGCGTATTGGCAAAATCGTTGCCGAAGCAACCGGTTGACCTTCTCACGGAACCCCACACTGCCATGCACACGGCGGGTGATTTCTTCCATTGGCTCACCTATGGGCGATTCAATGGAGTCATGCCGGCCTTTGGCGAGAAGTTTTCTGAAGAAGAACGGTGGGATCTCCTGAACTTTCTTCATGCGAATTCCAGGGGGTATCAATCAAGAATCATCACTCCTCGTATCTTGCCTGAGCAACCCTTCCTGGCCACGCCGAATTTCTCGTACGCCGCACACGATGGTTCAAGCGGGACACTGAAGGATTTTCGTGAAAAACAAAACTTACTGCTCATCCTCTTTTCCTGGCCGGAGTCGCGTGAGTGGCTCGATCGACTTCGGGCTATTGCCGTTGAGATTGCAAGAGCTAATACAGCCATATTGGCGGTTCCCATGACCGAGTTGTCGCCCGATGACCTGGTTACGGTCATGAGAGATATGCCATTTCCGGTCGTTACGCAGGGTGCACGCGAGATCTCCAGCAGTTACGCCCTGTTTCGGCGGACGCTCTCGATCCCTGACTTGTTTGGGGAAGGGACGAGACCAAAGCATATTGAGTTTCTTTTTGATCGGTTTGGCTATCTACGGGCTCGATGGATTCCGCAGGGGGATGGCGCTGGGTGGACGGATATGACCCTCTTGACACAGCAGATCGCACAGCTCAATCAAGAGGGAGAAATTCTCCCACCGCCTGGAGATCACGTGCATTGACGGCTGTGTTCCTCGTATGTTCGATCCGTACGACGGCCAGTTTCTCTCGGTATCTTGGTCAGTGTATTTACAATTGCTCAACTAGAAGCCGGTGAGGCTTCTGCCGCTATGATGCCGTGGTAGGCCGGATCAAAAAAACAGCGATTTCTTCGAGCAGTCAGTTGCCTATCTGACGCTCACGCAGTCACCACTACCAAAGTGTGATCTTGACTTCCCCGATCCCGAGGGAGTATACCTCTGGCTCCTAACTAAAGTCCTCATTTGAGCTGTAGAGTAGGGCTTGGTTGGTCTTCATTCATGATATTTTGCTTGACTCACCTAAAAGCTTTGTCGGATACTTGCGGACCTTTTGCGGGTTCTTTCGTGAGAGTGCGTGCAGTGCCTGCGGTGGGGGCTGTGTGTTTGGACCATGGTAATTCGGTAGTTTTACCCTTTCATTTAAAACAAGGAGGTAGCGGACATGGCAGCTGACAGTTCCGGGCGGGGCTATGACGTCTCGCAGTGGTACGATTCGAAGCCGGTGAAGATCGGCTGGTTTG
>CAYSFU010000042.1:0-20836 GCA_964430555.1 uncultured Nitrospira sp.
CTCGGAGACTGGCACGTATCAGGTCCCTCCAGGTTGACATTGTCAGAGGTAGGTCTCCGTATTGGAGCCAAACGTGAGCTGCTGATTGTTCGCATTGTAGCTGGTCGTGGTCAGCACGAGCCGCAAATTCATGCGCACAAAGGTGTCGCCGATCTTCGTGCAGCGGACCACCGTCGTTGCCCTCTGTTTGCACTCACGCTGGTGAGATCATTGACGCCGTTATAGCCAGTGACATCAGAAATTGTCTATCCTAGAAATGGAGAGGAGAATCGAACGGTACGTAACTCAAACCAATTGCGTGACAGCGGCTTTCTGCTAATGAATCGGTTCGGTCATGCGGAGGCCATAGTTGATCAAACTCTTTGCGGTCGTCCATCTCCGATTCGAGTTCAGAATCACCAACAATAAGTCAGTGCCGTTTTGAGAAACCTTCGCGATCAGACACCGGCCCGCCTTTGATGTAAAGCCGGTCTTCACGCCTTCGACACCCGGAATCCGACCAAGCAGTCGATTTGTATTGCGCAAAACATAGGCGCGATATCCGCTGACCGGTGTGATGATCTCGCGCTCGGCCTTCACCAGATTTCGGAATGTTGCGTTCCGCATGGCTACCTCGCTGAGCTTGGCGAGGTCTTCCGCCGTTGAGTAGTGATCATGGCTATCGAACCCACAGCCATTGCTGAAATGCGTATCCGACAATCCCAGCGCAGCCGCCTTGGCATTCATGAGTACAACAAACTGTGCTTCGTCACCACCGACATGCTCGACAGACGCTAAACAGGCGTCATTCGCCGATACCATCATCATGGCCTTCAGGAGATCGCCCAAGCGGAACACTTCACCCACTTTGATCCGTAAATGCGTCTTGGGCGCTCTCGCGGCATTTTTGCTCACGGTTGCCAACTCGTCGAGCCGAGCGTTCTCGAGAATCACCAACGCCGACATGATCTTGGTCAAACTGGCAGGCGAGAGACGCTTCTCCGTATCATGTTCAAAGAGGATGCGTCCCGATCGTAATTCTTTGAGAAGAATGCTATGAGCCGGGATACGCTTCCAGTGAAGTACGTGAGGAACGTCGTTGAGTGATCGACCTGCATCCCGAACGCTGTGCTGGGCTCTCGCTGAGGCGGGAAGCGGGAAGAGGGCATTCCAGAGAAATGCGCATGCGATGAGAAGAGGTATCCTATATAGGTCGGATCTGTCGCTCCACAGACGATGATGAGGCCGGATATGATCCTCGCGTGCCAAATACCACCGCCTCGCTAAAACATAAATGATTCACGAACTTTATCACCTTTTCTCCCGCTATCAATGACTTTATGAAAGAATCGAAGAAGGTCGGCCAGGTCAATCCAGAACCCACAGTTGAGGCACCGTGCATAGATTCTGCGGTTGAGGAGGGTGTAATGGCGTTCAACCAGCATAAACCCTCTGCACTTGAGACACTGCATACATATCCTGCTCTCTTGGTTATCGAATACGATTCATAATCAGTGCGACACACCCGGCGAGAAGCCCTCCACCAAGGAGCGTTGTGCCAAAATAGACGAACACGTTCGTCCCTCCAGAGGGCTGGGTCCCTTCCCATAAGTCGCGAACCCCACCCTGGACCATCAGGACCGACAGCGTCAGCAGCGCACCTATCATAAACCACCATGTGAAGGATCGAAGCGCCATTCTTCTACCCGTAACTCGTGCTCTCTCGGGACTTTTTTAACTCTAGCGAAGGGCTCCTAAGCTGTCAAGAAATAGCCTGTGGATCGTGCGCGGTCACCCCTTAGGCACAGGCTTAGCAAGCGACTTGAGTCCACGGTGAAGGAAGATGGACACGCTGCCGCTTCCATTGTCCGCAATCGCGAGTCCCGGCTCATCTCCGTCGGTCGTGGTGACACGGAAGGAGGAGAGCGCGAACGGACCGGACTTCGTCCGATAGTTTCTCGGAGGATAGTGAAACGTACCGTCGCCCTTCCCAAAGAGAATCGACAGATCGTTTGATTGAAGATTCACGATCGCCACATCTACCAGCTGGTCACCATTGAAATCCCTGGCAAGACCAAAATTTGGACCGGCATCCGCGCCGGCATCTTTCCCTGGTCGAAACGTCGCATTGCCGTTTCCCAAAAAAATCGTAAAGCTATCCTTTTCTCCATTGATGACTAGCAAATCGCTGTGATGGTCGTTATTGAAATCCGCGAAACTTGCCCCCAGGGGTCGCCGGCCTGTGGAATAGTCCTTGGGATCGTGAAAGGTGCCGTCGCCGTTCCCTAACCAGACGGACACCGCGTTGGACATCGGCCCTCCGTTGGTGACGACAAGATCACACTTGCCGTCGCCGTTGAGATCGGACAGCGCCACGGACGTTGGCGTGTCTCCGTACTCATATTGCGCACCATGTCGCAACTCGCCCTTCCCATTTCCAAGAAAGACTTTGACCTTGTCGTTTCGAAGGGCCACGGCAAGATCGGCGTGATGATCGCCGTTCACATCTTCGGCAGCCAATGACACAGGGGTTCGATGGACCGGATACCGAGCTCCTTCTTCAAATTTTCCGTTCCCGTGGCCGAGCAGCAGCGCCACTTCATCTCCACCTGAGCAGGCTAATACGATATCAGCATGTCCATCTTCATTAAAATCATTCATGGCAAGGGCACGAGGCTCTTGGCACACATGAAACTGTATCTGGTCTTTGAACGTGCCGTCACCGTTGCCGAGCAAAATCGATACGGTATTGCTCGAAATATTCGTCGTGATCAGGTCGGTAAACGAGTCGTGATTGAGATCACCGGTTGTAATCGTTGTCGGGTTCTTGCCGACGGAATAACTGGCAAAGTAATAAAACGGATCAGGCGGCAGATACGGTTCTGCCTTGGAACAAGCCCACGCACCGGCCCCCATGAGCACACAGAGCCCCACCACACGCCAGATCGACCTCCTTAAGTCATACCTCATGTACGGACACATCGCGTTATTCACACCGTGTCAGAATGATCGGAAATCCTAGAGAGGGTGGATGAACAACCCCCAGGCCTCACCCTCTGAACTTGGGGCACTCGAACAAGGCGGAGACAACCCCGAACGGTCGATGTTCCGGCGTGGTTGCCAGGCCGGAAGCCCTATCAGTTACCCAGTATACAGATGCCCCGTCCGGACCCGCAATCTTCTATACGCCGCCGGGTACTGGTAAAGTTTCATCCGAGCAGGCTAACAATTTCTTCCAGTGACCAGACATGATTAGACACTCCCGCTTGCATGGCTGGGGTCACTCTCAGTGTCGAATGAATCCTGGTGAAGTTGTAAAACATGAAGTAGAGGGCCAGTGCATGCCGGTGGTTCTCAACCTTCTTGCTATGCGCGTTCGTTAAGCGAGTGAACCGCCTCATTCCCATCCTGATCTGTAGATTCATTCGCTCTGCATAGCTGGTTGAAACATGGGCCGCATCAGGGTTGCCTGTAATCTTGTTCTTCTTGGCTCCGCAGCATTGCGCGGGGCTATAACGAGTCGTCACGCCTTCTTGGGGAGGAGCCGCATAGATCTTTTCGAGCATCGCGTAATCAATCTCCGAACCGAAAGCCTTCTCGACAGCCTGCAGGTATGCCCTGTGGCCATCCGTTGTGAGCTGCACCCGATTGGACAGCCGTGAAGCGACATCAGAAATGAATTTCTCCGCATAGGGCACACTCCGCTCTCCAACAAGCCAGGAAATCATCAGCTTGGTATCGGCACAAATCGCTGTCCACGTCCACACGCTGCCAAAGCCAAACTTGCCCTTCATTTCATCAGACAGATTCTTATCCTTTGCAAAACAGAACGACCAAATTTCATCGGCCTGGACATGCTTGCAAGGGAGGTTGCGTAATTTATCGTCCTGATACTTCGCGCAGGCCGTCCCAAGATCGGCTAGCAGCTTAAGAATTGTGGGCTTTGATACGCCAGTCATGCGAACCACACTATTGACGCTCGCACCCTCGACAAGAGCCGCTACTACTTGCGCCCTCTTCTGATTCGTAAGTTTGTTCATGGCTTCCTCCGTCTCGATGCCTTAATCTTATGCTTGCATGAGCAAGCATGTCAATGATAAAGTGCGTGCATGCTCAGGCAGGCATAACCAAGGAGGGCTGTATGGACGATAAAAGAAGCGATGTTTCAGAAGCGGCACAAGCACTTTCTGAACTTGGGGCATCAAAGGGTGGGAAGGCGAGGGCTGCTAAGCTTTCGCCTGAAGACAGGAAAGAAATTGCGAGGCAAGCAGCCGAGGCTAGATGGGCGGTTGGGCGGAAGGCAGATCCTCTCCTTAAGGCGACCCATGAGGGCGTGCTGAAGATCGGAAACATGGAAATACCATGCGCCGTACTCCAGGACGGTCAACGGGTTATCACTCAGAGTGGATTCATGCTGGCCTTAGGCCGTGCGCGGCAAGCGAAGGGACGGCAGTATTATGATGGTGACGTCAACTTGCCTGCATTCTTAACTGCAAAGAACCTTAAGCCATTTATTTCCAAGGACTTAGAGGTGACGTCCAGTCAGATTGAGTTCAGGCCAATAAAGGGCCAGCGTGCATATGGGTATCCAGCAGAATTACTACCCAAAGTGTGTGACGTCTTTCTAGATGCAGAAAAAGATGGTGCGTTACTCCTAGCACAGAAACATATTGCTGAACGCGCCCATCTCCTTATTCGCGGGCTAGCGCACGTTGGAATTCTAGCATTAGTGGATGAGGCAACAGGATACCAAGAGGTACGCGATAAGAAGGCACTTCAAACTATATTGGACGCCTTTTTGCGGAAAGAATTGGCTGCGTGGGCACTTAAGTTCCCGAAAGAGTTTTATGAACAAATATTCAGGCTCCGAGGATGGAACTGGAACAGTATTGCGGCGAAGCGCCCGCGTGTCGTCGGGAAGATCACGAAAGACGTTGTATATGCCCGCCTTGCCCCTGGTATCGTGCAGGAATTAGAGGAACGCAATCCCACCGTAGGCGATAAGGGGTATCGCAAATCTCGCCATCACCAATGGCTTACGGAAGACGTTGGGCATCCAGCTCTAGCACAGCACTTATATGCAGTGATTGGGTTAATGCGTGCGTCTAGGTCATGGGACCAGTTTAAGGACTTATTAGACCGATCTTTCCCAAGGCGGGGGGATACTCTGGAATTGCCCTTTATGGCCGACCCTTCTTAGTCCGTTTAGGCTTTGATGTAAGCGGCTCACCTATCGCCGCCTCAACCACGGATCGGGCGAGCAGGTTTACATCGGTGGGGTTCTTCTTCGCTTTCTTCTTTTTGGTGGTCAGCTTTTTAGCTGTCGGCTTTGGCATGGCCTCATCATGCCAGAGCCGTTCCCCGTTCGCTAGTCCCCGAGAATTCAAACTTTACCAGTACCCGCCGCCGTGAGCCTTTGAATTTCGACATCCGTTTACGTTATGATTGCGCGATATTTTTGGAGGACTCTATGAGCAAGATGGTGAATGTCGAAATCACGATGTATGGAATAGCCGAAGTTCTAACCTGGTGCCTTGATCGAAACAAGGGACGTGTCCCCGGCGTTGATACGGACGGCTTTAAAAAGATGCAAGAGTTGTTGGCACAGAAGCCTCAATCCGGCGATTATTTCACGCTTGACCAGTTTTGGAAAAAAAAGGTCAGCGTGCCGTTAACTGAAGACGACGTGGCAACTATCGATCGCTGTCTCTACGACATCCCGAACTTTGACAATGAGCCGCTTCCCCAGATCCGTCATAAGTTTTGGCCTCAGGAAACTGCGACACACTAACAGCGCCCATCAAGTGATACCAGGCGTCGGTCCGGTGACGCCTGGCAACTCTGACTTCGACACTGTGGCTGACGCTACGGATAGAGTGATTTCTTTCTAATCCCTCATCGGTGCATTGTCACATCGCTCTCCTCGTTCAAGCGAACAATCCTGTACCGACTAGAAATCTTCTCGGCATGCAGAGGGGCGTGGCCATCCTGGCACCTTCAAAAGATGAACAGGGGGCACCAGAACAATCCGTTGAGGGAATCACGGTGAGAGAAATCGAGCTTGAGCGTTATGAGTGTGGCACTCGGTATGAGAATACCCGTGGGCAAAGAGGCGAACGACACCTGTACCGTCCCCCCGGACTAGAGCGTGCCTTCCCCCTTGAGATACTTGCGAAACCGATCCATCAGCTCAGCGCCCAACGTCCCACCTTCAGGTTTTTTGGTCGTCGGGTCGGCGAAGTGGCTGCGGATCTCCTGGAGACGCTTCTCGGCTTGGTCATTGCTTTGCAAACGCTTGGTCTTCTTGATCGCGGTCTCAAAAGCATCGAAGGTCAACTCTTGATAGCCGAATGAGCGAATGCGTTTCACGGCTTTCATCATGGCCTGATTTCGAAATGTCGTCAAATGGTCGGAATCAATCTCCTTCAGTCCCAGCTTACGAGCCCGTCGCTCAGCGGCTTTTCTGATCCCACTTCGGACAAAGTCAGGAGATGTCTGAAGCCGCTTCCAAGCATCGTCCGTCCATCCAATTTTGGTTTGAGGAGTATCCCAGACATCGCGCAGCGTGGACTCATCGATACGAGTCAGGTGTTTCGCTCTGGCGAGGTCTTCGGTGTCGCGCTTCAGCATATCCCTCACGAAGTCTACGGCGATGGGCGGAGACTCTTTGATTTTGTCTTGAAGCAACACCAAGGCACCCTCCGTCCACTCCATCGAAGGCGTATCCTCTTCGCGAAGATCACCGAGTGCCTCAACCTTTTCAAACAACTCGACGTTCACTTCCAGATGCCCGCGCTCCTTGGCAATCTCCTCCGCGATCTGTTTGATCATAGCCTGCATGAATTCCGGCACGGTGGCCAACCGATCTTTGGCCGCAGCCGTCCATGGGAGCCGCCCTTGTTCCATTGCTTCAGCGGCAGCCGTCATGCCGGCTTCACCGCCCATTCCTCCCATCATCTGCCCCTTCAACCGCTCCAGAATCTCCTCGGTAATTTCTTCATACCCCAATTCACGCGCTTTTTTCTCGGCCACGCGACGGACCATGCTACGAAGAAAAATCGGCGCACGTTCCATGCGCTTCACGGCACCATCGGTCCACCGGATATCCGTCGCCGCAAACTGAGATGGGTCTGACATCGATCTGAGTCCTTCTGAGAGCGCCACGTCGTTATTGATTCAGTAACTCTTTGATCTCTTTGCCGGCTTTGAAAAATGGGACCCGTTTGGCTGGAACTGCAACAGTTTCCCCGGTCTTGGGATTCCGTCCTTCTTTCATACGACGAGCGCGTAAACGAAAGCTACCGAACCCTCGTATTTCCGTCTTATCGCCGTTCTTCAGCGAATCCCGCACGCAATCAAAAATCGTATTGACTACGACTTCTGCCTGCCGCTTGGTCAACGCAGTGACTTGCTCCGAGACTCGCTCGATAATCTGCGCTTTCGTCATATCGTCTTCCCTCCGCTTGATGATCACCGCATATGTGATGGCACCGCTAAAATGCCATCAAGTACTTCAGGCTGACACCTGGATGCATATCCAATTTTGGGAACATCATGCTCAGCTTCGAGTCCAACATTTCACGGAGGGAAAAACGGCGGCGTGGCTCAATGACCTTCGGTTCACCCTGGATCCCTGCCACATCCGCAGCCAACTGAATAGCATCGTCCAGGTCACCGAGCTCATCAACCAACTTCGCATCCTTGGCCTGACGGCCGGTGAAGATTCGTCCATCCGCCAGAGCTTGAGCCGTTTGCAGTTCCAGCGATCGGCCTTCTGCCACAGCTTCGATAAATTGCCGATGGACGTCATCCATCACCCCTTGAAGCAAGCCTCTCTCCTCGGAACTCATCTTGCGAAGAGGAGATCCCACATCCTTAAACTTTCCACTCTTGATGACGACCCCTTCAACCCCAATCTTTTTCAGCAATCCCTCCACGTAGGCGGTTTCCATGATGACGCCGATGCTCCCGGTCAAGGTCCCCGGATTCGCCACGATTCGATCCGTCGCGGCGGCAATGTAATATCCCCCTGACGCCGCCACACTCCCCATCGACGCAATCACCGCTTTGTTGGACTTGTTCCGAACACGTTTGACCGCATCATGGATTTCCTGAGACGGCACCACACCGCCCCCTGGAGTATCAATCCGAAGAACGATCGCCTTGATGGAAGGATTGTCACCGAACCGTTTCAGTTCGCTGACCGTCGTTTGGGAATCCATGATGACCCCTTCGACACGAATCAAGGCAATCCGATCCTCACTCGACAAGTCCAAGTCAGGATAGAGGAGGTTCATCAACACCATCGCACCCACCCCTGCCGCAAAGAGCCAAAAAACTTTGCGCAACAGATGGCGTTTGGGTGGGCGCACATCCTGTATCACATCATCCGCCATAGGACTGATCCGTCCGGTTCAGAGAACACCTATTCTTGATCGTCAGCTTGCACTCGCTTTCGGCTCTGCTTGGCAGCTCGACCGAGGCTCTGATCAAGAACGCCTTGTGACGAATGATAGTCGTCGACCTGCTTACGCTCCCAGTCAAGTTGATGATCCCGAAGACTGAGCGCGATCTTGCGTTCTTCTCGGTCGACTTTGATTATCTTCGCCGTCACGTCCTCCTGCAACTTAAACTTTTCTTCCAGCTTCTGGGACGACTCGAGGCCGGATTCGCTGACATGGATCAACCCTTCCACCCCACCGTCCAGTTCGACGAAAATCCCGAAGTCGGCGACTTTCGACACTTTGCCGGTCACCGAATCGCCGACATGATACCGCGCCGGGATGACCTCATCCCATGGGTCACGCGTCAGCTGCTTATAGCCGAGCGAGAGCCGTTCCTTCTCTTTGTCGATACGCAGAACGATCGCTTCGACTTTCTGCCCTTTCTTGAAGAGTTCGGAAGGATGCTTGATGTGCTTCGTCCAGGACATATCGGAAATGTGGATCAACCCATCGATACCTTCTTCCAACCCGACAAAGACTCCAAAATCCGTCAGGCTCTTCACTTTTCCTTCGATACGGGTTCCGATCGGATACTTCCCTTCGATCATATCCCAGGGATTCGGAGCCGTCTGCTTCATGCCCAATGAAATCTTCCGGCTTGCCGGATCGACATTGAGCACTGCGGCTTCGACTTGATCACCGACCGCCACCACACGCGACGGATGCCGAACTTCATGCGTCCACGACATCTCGGAGACGTGCACCAACCCCTCCACGCCTGGTTCGAGTTCTACAAATGCACCGTAATCGGTCAAACTGACGACCCGGCCACGAACTCTGGTCCCGATGGGATACTTGCCCGCGACATTGGTCCAAGGATCAGCGCTTTTTTGCTTGAGCCCCAGGGAAATACGTCCGGTCTCGCGATCGTACTTCAATACCGTCACTTCCGCTTTGTCGCCGACCGTAAACAGTTCCGACGGATGGCCCACTCGCCCCCATGACATATCCGTAATGTGGAGCAACCCATCGATCCCGCCGAGGTCGATAAATGATCCGTAATCGGTGATATTCTTCACCGTTCCCTGGATCAACTGACCTTCCTTGAGATTCGCCAAGGTCGTCTGCCGTTTCTTATCCCGCGTTTCTTCCAGCAACACACGCCGCGACACCACCACATTCCCTCGTCGGTGGTTGATCTTGATGATCTTGAGAGGGAACGTCTTTCCAACGAGACCGTCCAAATCGCGCACCGGATGCAGGTCGATCTGCGAGCCCGGCAGGAACGCTTTGACGCCGATGTCCACCATCATGCCGCCCTTGATGCGGGACACAATCTTGCCCTCGATACTCTTTTCTTCCTTGTACATCTTCTCGAGCTCTTCCCAAATCTTCATCTTGTCGGCTTTTTCTTTGGAAAGCACGAGATTCCCGTCGGCATCCTCACATTCTTCGATATAGACTTGGAGCCGGTCGTCGATCTTGAGGTTTGCCAAGTCGTCCGATGAGAATTGATCGTTTGGAATCATGCCTTCCGACTTGTACCCGATATCGACGATGACTTTGTCCTTGGTCAATGCCACCACGCGCCCTTCGGTAATGGTGCCTTCTTCCAGGTTGCGGAAGGTTTCTTCATACAACGCCGCCAAGGCATTGCGGTCTAACTGCGCGTCGCTGCTGCTGGATACCGTACCCATATGAACATCCTACTCTTCCGACTTTCGTCGGGTGCTGATGGTGAAATCGCCGGGCTCACTCAGCGCTGTGAGCGTCGGCGGTCGGCCTGTTCGGTGTCTCGCTCCCCACATCGTCCTTCTTTGTTGGGACAGGAACCTGACCCAAGGCTGCGATATGTTCGATCACCGTGCGACTGACCAGTTGATAGAACTGCTTTGTTTCCGCTCTTTCTTTCTGCTTTCCCGCATCAAACGTGATAGGGGCTCCAAGCCGTACCGTCACCTGACGCCACCGAGGCCAGGAGGCTCCGGGAGGCAGAACATCAAAGGTCCCCTTCAAATACGCCGGAACCACCGGACATCCCGTCTGAGACACAATCACTCCGATGCCGGCCTTGGGCTGTCGGAGGTGGCCATCCTGGGTGCGTCCGCCCTCAGGGAAAATGACAACCACATGACCGGCCCGAATCAGGTTAATGGCCTTCCCGAAGGCCTCCCGATCCAGACGGCCCAGCTTCACCGGAATCCACCCGAGCGACTGCAACAGACCGCTCAAAACAGGGATCGGGAATAAGTCGTGACGCCCAAGATACCA
The DNA here is from genome assembly GCA_964430555.1 of uncultured Nitrospira sp. Classification (GTDB taxonomy): domain Bacteria; phylum Nitrospirota; class Nitrospiria; order Nitrospirales; family Nitrospiraceae; genus Nitrospira_D. The sequence goes on from CAYSFU010000042.1 coordinate 10,695, forward strand.
GGCTCTTCGATTCATCCCGCAGCCGAGGAGCGGAATGTCGAGGTAGCTCGCATGATTGGCGGCAACCAGCACTCCTCCGGTGCGCGGAACCTGGCCTTCAACACGGTAGCGAAAACAGAGCCAGGCGACGCCTCGCGCCAAGACCCACAACAATCCGTAGACGATCCCGCTCACAACCCAATCGACACAGCCGCGATCATCTGCACCACGACCTGATCGGGGCTAAGGGTAGTGGTATCGATGAATCGTGCATCCATTGCAGGGACCAATGGATCAACGGAACGAGTCCGATCTCGCTGATCTCTCGCCGATAGATCTTGGAACGTAGTTTCCAGCGATCCTCCACGCCCTGCAGCGACCAATTCACGGTGCCGCCGTGCCACTCGGACGTCGGCATCGGCATCCAAGAAAAATTTGAACGACGCGGCAGGAAAGACCCTCGTCCCGATATCACGACCTTCCGCCACCACGGATCCTCCTTGGCCGATTTGCCGTTGGATCGGTAACAGCCATTCACGAACGGCCGGAATAGCGGATACGATAGAAGCCGCAGCGGTCACATCGGGAGTACGCAGTTGTCCCGTCACATCGAAGCCATCGACCAAGACCTGCATCGCACCCTGGTGAAACTGCATATGAAGTGAAGTGGTTGGCAGGAGCGTGACCACTTGGCCATGATCGGTCGGACGAATTCCTGACCGCAGGGTTTTCCATGCGACAGCCCGGTAGAGTGCCCCGGTATCAAGATAGAGATACCCGAGTCGAGTCGCCAGCAATTTGGCCACTGTGCTCTTCCCCACTCCGGCCGGCCCATCAATTGCAATAATCACTCATCCCCCTGACTTCGAACGCGTCACGACGCGTGGGTCAATAAACCCGTCAGCACCGTCTCAAAATTTGGGAATGACGTTTCGACGCAATCGGTATCGGCAATCGTCATGCCCTGTTCCGCCGTCAATCCACCGATGGCCAGCGCCATCGCCACTCGATGGTCTCCATGACTCTGAGCCTTGTCGGAGGCTTGTAATCGTCCGTTCTCTCCCCCTCGCCCTAAGCCTTGAACCACCATGCCATCCGGTCGCTCTTCGATCAGCGCCCCCATGGCCTTCAGCTCCCGGCTCATCGTCGCAATCCGATCACTCTCTTTAACCCGCAGCTCTTCCGCCCCTGAGATGATGGTGTCCCCTTCTGCAACCGCGGCCGCCACGCACAGGATTGGAAATTCATCGATCGTTTTAGGGATGAGATCAGGACCGACCGTCACCCCCTTGAGGACGGCCGACCGCACACGCAGATCCCCAACCGGTTCTCCAGCTGCTTCACGTAGACCTAACACCTGAATATCGGCCCCCATTTTTCTCATGACGTCGATCAGGCCTGTTCTGGTCTCGTTCATCCCGACATTCCGAATGGTGACATCGGAGCCAGGCACGATCGTGGCGCCAACCAAAAAGAAGGCTGCAGCAGAGAAATCACCAGGGACCGTCACCTCCACCCCTCTCCATCCGACGGACGGCCTCCCATCTAAAACCAGCGCTCCCTCTTCCTGCCTGAGCGGAATACCAAAAAACTGAAACATCCGCTCCGTATGGTCTCGTGACAACCGTGGCTCTCTATACCGCGTCTGCCCTTGAGCAAAAAGACCGGCAAGAAGAAGCGACGACTTGATCTGGGCACTCGCCACGGAGGAACGATAGTCGATTCCATGAAGACCTGCGCCGGTAATCGCCAAGGGGGCCAATTCTCCTCCCTTTCGACCGGCAATGATCGCACCCATCTCGCGTAGCGGCTTGACAACCCGCCCCATGGGGCGGCGCCGGATCGATTCGTCGCCGGTGAGGACGGAGAAGAAATCTTGACCAGCCAACAGGCCAGCCAGTAGCCGAACTCCGGTCCCGGAATTTCCGCAATCGATCGGTCCACTCGGCTCGGTCAATCCCCAAAACCCCTTCCCATGGACAGTCAATTCGGACGGCGTCTCCGTGATTGAAATCCCAAGTGCCTGAAACGTCCGCATTGTGTTCAGACAATCTTCACCTCGACAATAGCCGGTGATCGTGCTCGTCCCTTCCGCCAATGCCGTAAGAATAATCACCCGATGGGTGAGAGACTTGTCGCCGGGAACGGTCGTGGTTCCCTTGAGTGAACGACCAGGACTGATGGCTAAGGTTGTCATGAGTGACGCACAGTCGCACTCGCAAGTTTTTCGCGTTCGCCTTTTGCCCGTTCGAGCGTTTTTTCGATGCCGGCCGCATCACCGACTTGAATGAGCTGCTTCACCTCTTCCAAGGCTCGCATGTACCGGTCGATATACGCCACCACATTCTCTCGGTTCCACAAAAAAATATCGCGCCACATTTCAGGAGAACTCGCGGCAATCCTTGTTGTATCCCGCAGCCCTCCTCCGGAATGAGCGGCAAGATCCAGTGCCGGCAAGGTCTGGTCGCGAAGCGTAGACAACGCATTCATCAGCGCAAAGGCCGCGACATGGGGCAAGTGGCTGACGGCACCAAGAATTTGGTCGTGGAGATGGGGGTCCATCGTCAACATCACCGACCCGGTCTCTTCCCACAACTGTGTCACCCGTGCCAGAGCCGTCGCATCGGTCCGTTCCGTTGGCGTCACAATACAGCGTGCTCCCTTGAACAGCTGATCGGAGCCGGCAGCGACTCCTGTCTTCTCTTTCCCTGCGATGGGATGCACTCCGACAAAATGAACCCCGGCAGGCATGGCAGCCTCCGACCGTTCGACCAACGTCCCTTTCACGCTCCCTACGTCGCTGACGATCGACCCGGGAGTGAGGCAATGCGCCCACTCCTGCAAATGGCGTTCATAGGTATCCACAGGCGTTGCCAGCACGACCAAATCAGCCTCCCGTACACCTTCTTGTGGATCAGCCACATATCGATCGATCGCACCCAAGGCAACAGCAGTCTTGAGGTTTTCCACTCGGCGCCCAACGCCGACCACATGATCCGCCAAGGCCCTGCGACGAAGAATCATCCCGAGCGATCCACCGATCAGCCCAACCCCGATAATGGCGACTTGCTTAAAATGAACCGGCATCGGGAGATTACAACTCTCTTCCCACAGCTTTCGCGATATTCTTCAGATCTCCCATCAGCGTCTTGAATTTCGACGGCTTGATTGATTCTTCACCGTCACAGAGTGCGCATTCTGGATTTGAATGAACCTCAATGAGCAATCCATCCGCCCCAGCCGCGACCGCCGCTTTGGACATCGGCGCCACGAGATCCCACTTGCCTGTGGCATGGCTGGGATCCACAATGACCGGCAAATGAGACAGCTCTTTCAATGTTGGAATGGCCGCCAGATCCAAAGTGTTACGGTACTGCGTCTCAAACGTGCGAATACCCCGCTCGCACAGCATCACATTCTGATTCCCGCGTGACATGATGTACTCGGCCGACAGAAGAAATTCTTTGATCGTGGCCGACAGCCCCCGCTTCAAGAGCACGGGCTTGTCGTAGGCGCCGACTTCTTTCAGCAGTTCGAAATTCTGCATGTTCCGAGCACCGATCTGGATGATATCCGCCTTTTCCAAAAATAGTTCGATATCGCGAGTATCCAAGATTTCACTGACCACCGGCAAGCTTGTTTGCTTTCTTGCCTCGACAAGGTAATCCAATCCTTCCCGCCCCAGCCCTTGGAACGAATAGGGCGATGTGCGTGGCTTATAAGCCCCACCACGCAAGATCGCAGCCCCTGCCGCTTTGACTTCATGCGCAATCCCGACCGTCAGTTCGAGCCGTTCCACTGCGCAGGGGCCGGCCATGATTGCGAGCTTCTTAGCTCCGATCTTGACCCCCCCGACATCAATGATCGTCGGCTCTTTCTTAAATTCGCGGCTGACCAGCTTCCAAGGCGCCAGAATGGGCAGTACGCTTTCAACCCCAGGCAGTGCCGTCAACGGCTGATTGTGCAGGATACGATCGTCGCCGATGACGCCGATGATGGTACGCTCCTGACCCGTCGAGATTTGCGATTTGAGGCCAAGATCCCGCAATCGGTCGATGATGTGATCGACCTCGCTTTCCGACGCTTCCGGTTTCAATACGATGATCATAATTCCCTCTTACGATTCTTACCGACCATCACCTAAGACCTTCCCGAGCGCTTGAAGGAACGCGGTATTTTCGTCGGGTTGGCCGATGGTGACGCGCAGCATGGTCCCTTCGATATGCCGTGCAATAATGCCTTCTCGCAAGAGTGCGTCAAACACCCCGCGTCCATCCCGTTTGGCATCAAAATAGAGAAAGTTGGCCTCACTCGGAATCGGGGTGAGCCCAAGCGCCCGCAGCCCTTGTCCCACCTGTTCGATCCCGGCGGCATTGACCGCCCGACTCTTTGCCACATGCTCGTCATCGCCCAAGGCAGCCAGCGCGGCTTTCTGGGCAAGACTATTGGCATTGAACGGAGGCCGAACTCGATTCAAGTAATCGATGACTTCCGGCGTGCTGATCCCATACCCAATTCGCAATCCGGCCAGTCCATAAATCTTCGAGAAGGTCCTCAGGACAATCGCGCTCCGCCCCTGCTTCACATAGGCCAGAGCATCCGGAAATTGAGGATGGCGGACATACTCATAATAGGCTTCGTCGAATACCACGATCACATCGTCCGGCACTCGCGCCATAAACCGTTCGACCGCCCCTGCCGACACCATCGTCCCGGTGGGGTTGTTGGGATTGCAGAGAAACAGCAATCGTGTTCGTGGCGTAATAGCCTGAACCATGGACTCAAGATCATGAGCCCAGTCGACGAGGGGAACGATCACCGGCTTTCCGTGGACGGCCGTAACTTCCATCTTGTAGATCACGAACGTGTGATCCGCCATCACCGCTTCATCACCGGGAGCCAAAAACGTTCTGGCTAATAACCCGATGATCTCATCGGATCCGTTTCCGAGGATGATGTGCGCTTGAGTCATTTTCCATCGATCCGCAAGCGCCTGCCGCAGTTGATAGGCCCCTCCGTCCGGATAGCGATGGAGCGTAGCTTGCGCTCCATCAAGAGTCGCCGCGGCTTTCGGTGAAGGTCCTAACGGATTCTCGTTGGAGGCCAGCTTAATGATGCGAGTAAGCCCGAGCTCCCGTTGGAGCTCATCGATCGGCTTCCCTGGCACGTACGGGCTGAGCGATTGGATATCGGGGTGAACCTGGATTGCCATAATCACATATGAATCGGGTAAGAACCTAAAATTTTCATGAAGAGACAGCGCGCCTTCACTTCTTCCACGGCCCTGCTGACCCGCTCGTCATTGATATGTCCCTCGACATCCACAAAGAAAATATACTCCCACGCTTTGCGCTGCGAGGGACGCGACTCGATCTTTGTCATGCTGATGCCATACGAGGCGAACGGACGAAGCAGATCGTAGAGGGCCCCGACCTTATCCTTCACCGATAGCATCAAGGACGTCTTATCTTTCCCCGTCTGCTCCGACGGCTTTTGAGACAGCACGAGGAAACGGGTGAAATTATTCAGATTGTCTTCGATCCTGGCCTTGATCACCTTCAGACCATAGAGTTGACCGGCTAACTCGGATGCGATGGCTGCAGAGGCCGGCTCATCAACGCACATTTCGGCTGCGCGGGCCGTGCTCGCCACCTCCACCGTGGGAACATGGGGGAGATTAGACTCAAGCCAGTTCCGACACTGCGCCAGCGCATGCGGATGTGATTGAATTTTCTTCACGTCCTCCATGAGGCCCGATTTTGATAACAGATGATGGGAAACCTCTTGAAGCACCTCGCCATAGATCCGCAGGTTGGAATCGATAAACATGTCGAGGGTATGATTGACCACGCCTTCCGTCGTGTTCTCGATCGGCACTACTCCAAAATTGGCTCGACCTCGTTCCACTTCGCTGAAGACCTCTTTAATGCTCTGGACTGGTACATACTGGACGGACGAGCCGAATTTCTGCATGCAGGCCATATGGGTAAAGGTTGCCCTCGGCCCTAGATATGCAACTTTCTGAGGAGACTCTAGCGACAGGGATGCCGACATGATTTCTCGGTAGACAGACCGAATGGCCTCGCTCGGGAAAGGACCGGGACTGAGCTTGGTGAGCCGTTGAATGATTTCTGCCTCTCGGCCGGCAGTATGGAGGTTGGCACCCGCATCCTTCTCTTTTTTGAGCCGCCCGATTTCGATGACACTCTTTGAGCGCTCGTTGAGAAGCCGAATGATTTCATCATCGATCCTATCGATTTCCTTACGATATTCTGGCATGTTTTTGGACATACGGCGTCTCGTTTCAAACACTCGCTCACAGGAGGGCTTCATCCCATTGAGGGACGGGGACCATAAAGAGACAAGTGGGGGATTCTACAGGATCGATGGAAACTATTGCAAGGACAGCTCGTACCCGTGGAAGGCCCTCGACAAGGTGCCCTATACACGCCTACATCAACAAATCGGAATGTCGCTTGAAATGATCATACGCCAACTTCGTCACCTGGCGACCACGCCCGGTACGGTCCAAGAAACCTGCCTGAATGAGATAGGGTTCGTACACATCCTCGATGGTGCCCTTGTCCTCCTGGACAGCCGCCGCTAAGGACTCCACCCCGACCGGCCCACCGTTGAATTTTTCGATAATGGTGAGAAGGACTTTGCGGTCCATGTCGTCGAACCCGGCTTCGTCGATTCCGAGCCAGGCTAATCCTTCTTGCGCGACCTGTTCAGTGATATGCCCATCGGCCTTAATTTGGGCATAGTCTCTGATGCGCTTGATGAGCCGATTGACAATCCGTGGGGTTCCTCGCGCTCGGCATGAAATCTCCGCCGCACCGGCGCGATCAATCCCAACCCCCAGAACACCTGCCGATCGAAGTACGATGGCCTCTAACTCGGACGGTTCGTAAAACTCCAGCCGATACACCAATCCGAACCGATCACGTAGCGGGGAGGTGAGAGAACCGGCCCTCGTCGTAGCCCCCACCAGCGTGAAGGGTGGAAGATCGAGCTTCACGGTCCTGGTAGCCGGTCCTTGCCCGACGACCAGGTCCAGCTGAAAATCCTCCATCGCCGGATAGAGTGCCTCCTCCACCGAAGCAGGAAGTCGATGAATTTCATCGATGAAGAGCACATCGTGTTCTTGAAGATTGGTCAACACTGCGGCAAGGTCGCCGGCATGGGCGAGCACCAACCCCGAGGTTGACCGCAAGGCCGCTCCCATTTCCCGCGCAATGATATGCGCGATGGTGGTCTTGCCAAGACCCGGCGGACCGTAAAAAATAGCGTGGTCCAGCGATTCTCCTCGCTGCCGAGCCGCTTCGATGCAAATTCGAAGCGACTCCTTCATCTTCGCTTGGCCGACATACTCGTCCAGCGTCTGAGGACGAAGCACATGCTCCAACCCTCGCTCTTCATCCGTCGTACGGTTGGTGACGAGTCGTTCGGTCATGCAGCGACACTCACATCTACTTGGTTTGATATTTCGGAGGAGGCGGGACGGCCCCCTGCCCCGGCGATGCAGCGCTCCCGCAATCAGGAGGACAGGCCTTGTATCCTTGGGTTGAATCAGGGAAATTACTCTCCATTTTCTTCAGCTGGCATTGAGTCAGCCGTCCCCCATCACTGGTCCCACAGCGCGCAGGAACGGAGGAACTGCCGATCTCCGCATACCCCTCAGGACAAACCCCGCAGACTCCCAACATATTCGCTCCGAGCGGCACGCATTGCACGAGTATCCCATCATCATCCTTGCAAATATCCTGGGATTGCGTCACACCGGTCATCGCATAGCCTTCCGGACACTTCCCGCACGTCATCCTGATACTTTTGGGATCTGAGGATTCTTCCGCAAGACTCACGGATGAGATGAGGAGACTGAACGACACCCCCACTATCGCACCATACATCATGAGCCTGACGGCAATCCCCGTACGAGATGGCAGCATTGTTACCCCCTTGCTAGGTGCTTGAGCCCTTCTCGAATCAGCTCCTTCAGTGCCAGAGAGCCTGATGCGTCCTTCGTCACCCGCTTGAGGGCTTCTTTGGCATCTTGAGCGCGGTAGCCCAAGTGTACCAGAGCGGACAACGCATCCTCGAAGAGATCATCGAATCCCGCAGGCTCTGCAGCGGCAGAACGGGGGTGGATACCCTGGATCTTCCCGACCTTATCTTTGAGCTCAAGCGCAAGACGTCCGGCGGACTTCTTGCCGATTCCCGGAACTGTCTCCAGCTTTTCGGTATCCGTAGTCTGGATCGCATGCACCAAGTCTATGACCGATAAACTCGACAGCACGCTGAGTGCCAATTTCGGTCCGATTCCGGAGACGCTGGTCAACAGCAAAAATGCCTCCTTCTCGCTTTGCGAGAGAAAGCCGAATAGTTGGATCGCATCTTCACGAAGATGCGTATGGATATGTAGTGCGGTACTGTCGTTGAGGTTCGGAAGCGAATAATAGGTGCTGAGGGGGATATGAACTTCGTACCCGACCCCCTGCACATCGAGTGTCAAATGGGTAGGCGCTTTGACGGCCAACCGCCCCGTGAGAAAGGCGATCATCTCGTCTGGTTATCCGATGACAAGTGCCGGGTGAAGATCAAGGAAGGATCAGCCCGCTGCAGTCGCGGCCACTTTCTCCATGACCTCATCCGGAATATCGAAGTTTGCATGAACCTTTTGCACATCGTCATGCTCATCCAGAATTTCCATCAACTTCAGCATTTGTTCGGCCGACTTTTCTTCGAGCCTGATGGTATTCTGAGGAACATACGTGACTTCCGCGAGCGTCGTCTCAATCTTTGCATCGGCCAACGCTTTTTTGACGGATTCAAACTCTTGTGGCCCGGTGATAATCTCGATCGATTTCTCACCGGTTTTTACATCTTCCGCTCCGGCATCAAGGGCCAAGGAGAGCAAGGTGTCTTCATCGACTTTTCCGGGTTCGATCGTGAGAAGCCCTTTCTTGTGAAACTGCCACGCGACGGCACCAGCCTCAGCCATGTTGCCATGGTTCTTGGTCAACAGACTCCGGATTTCCGCAACGGTCCGGTTCCGATTGTCGCTCGTAATATCCAGGAGAAGCGCAGTTCCTCCAGGCCCATAGCCCTCTAACGAAAATTCTTCGTAGGTCACGCCCGGCAGCTCCCCGGTGCCACGCTGAATCGCCTTCTTCAACGTATCGCCAGGCATATTGGCTTCCTTCGCCTTGGCGATGGCCAGGCGAAGCCGTGGGTTTCCATCTGGGTCTCCACCAGAACGAGCGGCGATCGTCACCTCACGAATAATTCTGGTAAAGATCTTCCCGCGCTTGGCGTCCTGAGCCCCTTTGTGGCGCTTGATCGTTGCCCAATGACTATGTCCACCCATGTGTGTCCTCTTCTATCCAGCCCCTGCCCTCTCGGCCGGTTAGAGATGTATGCCAGAGCACGAATGACGTGTGGAGGGTTAGAGGTAGCACAGGATTTAGAAAGGTGTCAAATCGCATCGACCGCTGGGGAGGGACGATTGGTCGCTCTATTCAGCATACACGAGCAACAGGAGCCCGAAGAGGATGACGGATCCGGCCCAAGCAACATCCCACCACTTCACACACCGAGGCGAAGCGCCGGGCAGCCAGGAGGCCACCCCTTTCGACATGGCCGCGAAGACCCCCACAGTTCCCAACATGGCATGATGCAACTCTATTCTCGCCATAGCCGGATGATCGCCGTGCGAATGAACGAACAACAGCAGTCCTCCCACGAGTGTTAGGAGCACCAACGGAGCAGCCCAGGCGGGATGGTGAACCCGACCGGTTCGACGGAGCATCTCGCAAAACGCAATCGCAAAGGCGATCACTCCATAGAACTTGTGCTCAAGGATTTCCCGGTCTTGGCCGAAAAATGTCTCGCTAAAACTGAGCGAGCCGATCGGCCAGGCCTCATGGTCGCTCCAGATCATCAAGAAGCCTCCCATCACACCAAGGGCGCCCGGTAACACGAGGCGCGTCCAGAACGGTAGAGGATACTCCAATGCGTAGCCTAACTCAGCCAATCCAAACACGACGTCGCACAGGCCGGCGAAGTGATGATTGAATTCCGAATAGGCAATCCCTTCCGGCGAGCCCTCCCAGTCACCACCGGCGTGTCCACCTCCGTGACCAGTAGCGTCAGCTGCTTCG
>CAYSFU010000042.1:20846-24764 GCA_964430555.1 uncultured Nitrospira sp.
ACTACACGAGGGCCTGAAGAAAATTGAGCCGCCGCCCCCTCCGTCATCCAGATAGCTGGAAGTATGAACAGCAAGAGAATCGACGGAAGAGAAAACCACTTCATACAGCACACTGCGTACGCCTATTCAAAGTACAGGAGCAGTTGAAGCCCTATGACAATCACGAGTCCCGCCCAAGCCACGCCCCATTTTTTCACTGGACGACTTGACGGGCCGGCGCTCCGCAACATCATGGCACTCGAGACGGCGGCCCCAATACCGAGACTACCGAGCAACGCATGATGCAACTCGATCGTTAATTTCGCTGGATGATCTCCATGTGAATGCCAGAGGAGCAACAGCCCTCCTAGCATGGCACCGACAACGAACGGAGCCGCCCAGACCGGGTGACGAGCCCAGCCGATTCGGCGAAGCGTCTCGCTGACGGCGGCAGTGACAGCAAAGACGCCATAAAACTTATGGTGGAGGATTTCAGGGTCTTGCCCGGAGAAAGTTTGCAAAAAGGTCAGCGAGCCGATCGGCCAGGCCTCATGGTCGCTCCAGACCAGCAGATAGACTCCGATCACACTGAGCGCACCAGGCAACACAAGGCGGGTCCAATCGGGCAGTGGATATCGCAACGCGTGGCCAAGCTCAGCAAGCCCAAACAAGAGCACGAGCACGCCGACAAAGCGATGATTAAATTCTGAGTAGGCTACCCCTTGGGCCGATCCTTCCCAGCCTCCGCTCCCATGATGATCATGGAGACCACTCGCTGCACCAGCCGCCATCGAAACCGAATGATGCTCTGACGATGACGGTTCACGTGCGTGAGCCGTCTGCCCGAACAACAGACCCAGCAACACAACAGATAGGAGAACAATCCGCCATTTCATGACATGGCCATGGAGAAATACGCGGTGTAATGGGAAGGCCCATCCAGACAGCCGGATGGGCCTCATGAAACCGGATGCCTATAATGCCTGATTACATAAACTTCATGAACTTGTCTTTGGCATCATCCATCACCTGTGCCGTGATGGTCGCCAACCCACGTTCTTTAGCCATCCGCTCAACCTCTTTGCGGGCCATGGGACGGATGAAATCAGGAATGTTCTCTAGCCGTTGCTCGGCCTCGCGAGACCACGTCATACCCTCAGGAGAATAATTCTTGGCTTCATCCATAACTTGCAGCGAGATCGTCTTGAACCCCTGCTTGCGGGCATACCCCTCGACACTCGCCTGCACCATCGGCTTCACAAAGGCTGGAAGCCGATCGAGCTTTTCCTTCGCATCGGCGGTCCAGGTGAACTCAGAGGTACCATTCGCAGACTTGTCGGAATTCGTGAGGCCCATTTCCGCCACCATTGCGGAGAACGGGCAGCCGCTCGCTTTCTCAGGAGCCTTGGCAGGCGAAGCGGCGGTTGCCACGACGGCTGGCGTAGCAGGACTCGGCTTCGTTGGAGCAGCGGCTTGACCGTTTCCCGCTACGGCTCGCAATCCTTCCATAGATGCTGCCGGTTCGGCCTTGGCCCCTAACTTCAAGCCCAACGAATTCATCATGTTCGTTTCACCGGCATTCGTCACCATCGAGAACTTCGCGCTGCACGAAGGGCAGGCAAAAAAGACCCCGAGGGAACCTTCCTCCGGCTTCTCCACTTTCTCCAGACTCATGTATGTTTCACAGTTCAGACAGACAAATTTCATAAAGACTCCTGTGCTAACAGTCATCGGAATTTTCTGAGAACTTACGCTATCACAAGGATTTTCCATGAGTCAAATTGCACGGATAGCCACCGTCTCCTCACAATCTTACGCCATGAATCTGACGAGTGGTGGCCATTGAATTCTACCTCCTGCAATCACTACCCGCACAGACCTTCCTTGATCGTCGATCTTCCAATGAGCGTACCTGCATTGAGTAAGAAATCGATGTTGTACTTCGTCGCCGGAAGGGTATAGGGTACGTGACCTATTACTGCGGCAACGTAGACACAGCATGCACCGCTCTCCCGCACTGCTGAGATGAAATATCGTATCCGTGATCGGGCAACACCACTACATTATCCGCGCCCCACGCTGCCTGGTCTGTTCACTACCTAGCCATAAGGAGAGAAGACATGATCGCCAAATCTAGCCTCACCTTGTCACTTCTCGGACTGCTTATCATGCCGACACTCGCATTGGCACAAGTCAATTTTCAAAAACAGCACTACTATGTCGGAATGGGCGACAGCGTCTCCGCTGGTGAAGGCGCACTGCCCGTCACGAACGGATATGTCTATCGACTCTATGAGCAGGGGGTCTTTGCCAAAAAACAAGAAATGGATTTCGCGAACATCGGTATCCGTGGCGGTAGAAGCTGGGACTTTCGCGATCACCAAATACCTCAGGTGCTCTGCACCGAGCCCGAGCAGCGTCCAACCGTCGTTTCAATTACAGTGGGCGGGAATGACTTCCTGAGAGGAGACCCGGACATTCCTGCCATTGCAAAACGCGTCGTCCAGGGAATCGACCGCATACTCAATAACGACGGCACCCTGAGCCCTACTCTGGCAACCAACTCTGTCCTCGACCCTTTGACAAATCAACCGTGCCGAGCGATTCGGAATGTCACTATCTTAGTCTCAAACTATTACAGCCTCCCGCATCCAGATCCTGCAATATTTCAGCAGTTCGACTCAGTAGTACAAGGGTTTGACCAGGCACTCCGGTTTTGGCTGCAGTACATTGTTGTACCCTCTGGATCCAGAATCGCCGTCGTGGATCTCTACACACCCTCTCTTGGGCGGCAAGGACTCGTCACCATTCAAAGAAGACTTGGGTTCGAGGGGCCGCTTGATTTCGACTTCCATCCGACCAACCTGGGGCACGCCTTTATTGCGGACAAGTTCAAGAAAGCCTGGGATAGCCTCCGCTAAGGCTTCTCGCTTTCAATCGAAGGTGTGTCTTTAATATAAGCCAGATGAGGACGACTTCGAGATGGGTTGCGCCGAGTCGCGTCTCGTTTCTTGGGTACCGTTGCCTTCGCCACCACGGTTGCCACGCTGCCGGTTCAATGTGCGTACCGCCGGTGTTGTTACGTACCCTGCACGACTCCGCTGCATTTTCACACAGTTCGCTGTTCGTGGTGGCAACAACCGCCTGCTAGTGCATTTCGGGTGTTGTACTTGGAGACTCATCGTCACCGAGCCACTGCTGATACTTCTTGTAGTGTTCGACCTTCGCGCTGCGCACCCAGTTCTCCCGTTGGATCCGTCCCCCGAAGTTGGGCAGGAGAAACTCATATTTTTCGATGTCCGCCTGGCTCCACGTCGCTACCTGGCGGAACCAGAAAACGCCTCGCTTGTGTAGGAATCGTTCTAACCCCGGCCCGACCCCGCAGATTTGTTTCAGATCATCGGGTGACTCTCCGTCTACTGAGCCCTCATCCGACGGTTCACCGGCATCAGCCTGAGCGAGGTCCGCCACGGGCACTTGGTCCCTCGACCCATCCCCCTGCGTCTCCGTAGCAGTCTCGATCTGCGCCTCGCCACTCTTTCCCTCAGCTTGTAACGTCGCTGTGTGAAGCTCAGCCGTCTGCGCAGACAAGTCATGGCCTTCACCCGAGGGCTCATCGTCGCCGAGCCACTGCTGATACTTCTTGTAGTGTTCGACCTTCGCGCTGCGCACCCAGTTCTCCCGTTGGATCCGTCCCCCGAAGTTGGGCAGGAGAAACTCATATTTTTCGATGTCCGCCTGGCTCCACGTCGCTACCTGACGGAACCAGAAAACGCCTCGCTTGTGTAGGAATCGTTCTAATGCCGGACCAATTCCGCGTATGTGTTTCAAGTCATCGGGTGACTCTCCGACCGCTGAGCCCTCATCCGACGGTTCACCGACACCAGCCTGAGCGAGGTCCGCCACGGGCACTTGGTCCCTCGACCCATCCCCCTGCGT
>CAYSFU010000042.1:24864-35371 GCA_964430555.1 uncultured Nitrospira sp.
GACCGCTGAGCCCTCATCCGACGGTTCACCGACACCAGCCTGAGCGAGGTCCGCCGTGTGCGCAGGAACCTGGTCCCTCAGCCCATCCCCCTGCGTCTCCGTGGCAGTCTCGATCCGTTTTTCGACAACCTTCTCACCGGCTTGCAATGACAGGGCCCAGAGTTCAGCCATCTGCGCACGAAGATCGGCAATCACAGCCACCTGGTTTTCTAACGCTTTGATCCGAGCCAGGTGCTCCGGACTCTCGACCGGCACCACCACCTCCCCTTCGCTCCTCCTCTCACTTCCAGCCTGTGCAGCAACAGTTTGGGCCTGCGCAATCTGTGCCAGCCATCCAGCGATCTCCGTCACTTCACCTTCCAGCGCCTTGGTCCGAGCCAGATGCTCCGGATTATCAATCGGTACCAGCACCCGCCCTTCGATACTTCTCCCCTCAGCCTGTGCAGAAACCGTTTGGAGCTGCGCAATCTTCGTCAACAACCCGGCAATCATGCCGACCTCGCCTTCCAACGCCTTGATTCGGGCCAGGTGCTCAGGATTCTCGATCGACCGGTCCACAACCTTCTCTATCGGTACTTCAACATGCTTCACCACCACCCGTTCGACCGGCACCTCAACCCGCTTCTCAACCGTCCGAATCTCCGGCGGTTGATTGGTGAGCATGGTGACCTTACTCCTGAGGCGTTCTACCTCACGACGCTTGTCATCCATCACGGGCCCCAGCACCATGCCCTTGATCCCCCAGCCAAGAAAGCCCGCACCCACCACCGTCCCAAGCCAGCATGTCCAGTGTGCAGACATCATGGCTGCTCCCCCTTGGCCACGATGGAAAACTCTATTCTTCGGTTTTGCCAACGCCCTTCATCGGTGGCACGCTCCGCGATCGGCCGCGACGCTCCGTACCCTTTGGGCGTCAGTCGTTCGGCTGCGATTCCTTGTGAGATCAGATACTCGACGACGGATTTGGCACGTTGTTCCGAGAGCACCCAATTCGAAGGTTCCTGTCCAACATCATCCGTATGACCGCTGACTTCAAAGGCCACGGTTGCGTCTTCGTGTAAAATCGTGGCCACGTTGTTTAAAACAGCTTTCCCTTCTGGCTGAAGGATCGCACTGTTGACTCGGAATGTAATCGTATTGCCGATCAGCAGATCATCGATTTTCTTTTTCAACGCCACCGGCGCAGATACCGGTAGTGGTGTTGATGGCGGTTCAATTATTTTCTGAACAGATGGAGGGATTTGAACCGAAGTCTCCCTTGTAACTGGCGAGAGTGACGTCACCGGCCCCTCACCACAGAAGAAGAACGTCATACCAAGGATGATTACGCCGAGAAGTGCCAAGAACGGGTCTTTACCCTGCATGACAGTCACGCTTGTCCTAAGGAGAGCAAATCAGCCCACCACGCCAGAATATTGGTATTTATGAAAGCCGTCAAGGGGTCGGTTCGGCACCATCGCCTGAAGGGCGTGAACCTGACCGCCTGACTCTCCCCTATCGGCTGTGGACAGAAGTGATGTTTTGTTTTGCGCAGCCTGGCGCAGACTGCTAGATGGAATATTGGAAAACGGGCTTGGCCCCGATGGCCTGAGCCAAAACACCTCGGCGTTTGAGTTCATCGAGAATGCGAGCAGTGGCGGCGTCGAAGTCCGTAGGACCCATCAGCGCGACATCGGTATTGGCTGGAGGCTCTTCGGCGGTCTTGCTCATGTGCACGGCAATGACCGGCGCGGGATGGACAAGCGTTCTGATGGCATCTGAGGCCTCGCGATAGGCCAGTCCGAATGGATTGGTCGTGGAGACGACAATGAGGCCCGTGTCGATGAGGAGGCGCGCCACTTCGCCATAGCGCCGAGCCATTTCCGTCGTTTGACCTCGTTCCTCTTCACTGAGGTCGGCATCCAACCCTCGACGCAGGTTTTCTCCGTCCAGCAGGTAGGCATGGCGTCCATCGGCCACGAGACGCCCTTCAAGCTTTCTTGCTAAAAACGATTTTCCGGTGTGCCGACCTCCTGTAATCAAGACGATCGCGGCGCGATGCCCGTATTGCTGCGCCCGGTCCTCGACGGTGACTTCTCCCTTCATCCAGGCAAAATCACGCCGTCTGGCTTCTTCACGGAGAAACTCCTGATCATCATGGACCAGTTCCGTGATAATCCCCCCACCCGCAATATCATATTCATCGACCAGAACGAAGCGACCTGTCGCTTCGAACGACGCCGATAAGTCGAAGGCAACCGGAACCTTCGTGCGCAAGGTCAGTTCGGCCACTTGATTCTTCCCGACGCTGGTACTGCCCTGCTGCTGAGCCAGGTCCATCGTATCGATGATTCGATGGATCGAGGCAACCTCGCAGTCCACTTCCTTCGTGGCAACACGCAACAAATACTTTCGGCCTTTCTCCAAGGGCTTCTTCCCCAACCAAAACAGATTGGCCCGAAACGCCGTCGAGACCGACGGCAGATGTTCGTGATGCGACGCAATCTCACCCCGCTCCACAAATATTTGCTCATCGAGTGTGAGACCGATCGATTGACCGGCCTGGCCCTCAGTCGGCTGTGGCTCGATATTAAAGGCCTCTACTGTCCTGACATTGGCTCGTTTATTAGAGGGAGAGAAGACGAGGTGATCGCCCACTTTGAGTCGTCCCGCTGTAATTCGACCGGTGATGATTCGTCGGGCATCAAACTTATAGACGTCCTGTACAGACAATCGAAGGGGTTGTTTGGAACGAGCCGTTTCCTTCCGAAACGCACTGAGAGTGTCCAAGACGGTGGGACCGCTATACCAAGACATTTGTCCGCTACGATTGGCGATGTTGTCACCGAGCTTGGCGCTCACCGGAATGAACTGTGACGGCACGGCTTTAAATTGGCCTAAGAATTCTCGGTATTCTTTTTCGATCCCGTCGAAAACATCCTGCCGATAGCCGACCAGGTCCATCTTATTCACCACCACGGCAAACTGGCGGACCCCCAGCAACGACAAGAGATACCCATGCTTCTTCGATTGCTCTTTGACGCCTTCCAAGGCATCAATGAGGAGGAGCGCTGCCTCGGCACGTGCCGCACCAGAAATCATGTTCTTCAGAAACTCTTTGTGTCCTGGGGCGTCGATGATGATGTACTGCCGGCCTTTCCACATGAAAAAGGTACGGGCGGTGTCGATCGTAATCCCTTGCTCTTGTTCCTCCAAAAATGCGTCGAAGAGAAAGGCATATTCAAATTCCTTCCCCTGCTGCTTACAGATGGCCTGTACTTTTTCCAGTTTCCCATCGGGGAGCGAGCCGGTGTCGGCATAGAGTCGACCCAACAGCGTGGATTTGCCATGGTCCACATGGCCAACGATCACGATATTGAGATTCTCCGATGGCTTCGTTGATTGCGTCGTCATGATTCCTGAAACTCCTTCCCCGATGCTCAACAGAATCGTTCAGCGAGGCCGCAGGGAGCGAGGTTCCGGAGTCGTACGGGTCAGTACGTTGACGGGACCGAGCGACCGAGAACGACGCTGACGATCATGTTCAGCATCGAGGTTCACATGTAACCGTCTTTTCGCAGCAACTCCATGCCGCGCCCTTCATCCTGAGCTCGGCCTGAGCGTTCCGCCACTGTTGTATGCCGCAACTCTTCAATAATGTCGTCCACGGTTTTCGCCGTCGATTTGATCGGTGTGGTGCAAGGAGCGCAGCCAAGACTGCGATAGCGCGTCCCATCCCCTTTGTCGAGATACAAATCGATGAAAGGAATGCTTTCGAGCTTGATGTATTCCCAAATATTGATCTCCGTCCAGTCCAGCAAGGGATGAATGCGGATATGCGTCCCGGGCGGAAATGTCGTCTTGTATTGATCCCAGAGCTCCGGTGGCTGATCTCGAAAATCCCAATCGCCGTGTTTGTCGCGTGGCGAGAAATAGCGCTCCTTGGCCCTCGTCCCTTCCTCATCGGCACGGACCCCCAGGATGACTCCGGTGTAGCCCTTGTTTTCCAACAGCTGCTTGAGGCCGTTCGTCTTGAGCGCGGTGCAACAGACGACGCGCCCCATCGTGTGGTTCATGCCGGTCGCCAAGGCTTCTTTATTTTGTCCGACGACCAAATCCAATCGCCACTCTCGTGCAAGTCGGTCACGATACTCGATCATCGCCGGAATCTTGTAGCTCGTGTCGACATGGAGCAATGGGAACGGCACATGCCCAAAGAACGCCTTGCGGGCGAGCCACAACAGCACGGTGGAATCCTTGCCCATCGACCAGAGCATGGCGAGATTATTGAAATGCTTATACGCCTCTCGCAAGATATAGACACTTTGATCTTCCAGTTGACGCAGGTGTTTCATGACCTCTGTTCTTTCTGGTTCTTGCCCTACGCTGCCACCGACTGTTTCTCAAGCTCCTCCAGCTTGCGTGCCGAAGCACCACCCTCAATTGCGGCGCGAGCCGCCGAGAAACAGGCAACCAGCGATGTTCCTTTTCCGGCGGCATAGAGCAACATCGCCGCATTCATCACAACCCAATCCTTTTGACCGCCCTGCACACGATTTTGCAGTATCCTCTGTAAAAGATCCGCTTCCTTCTCACGCTGGTCCGGCGGAAATCCGGCCATCTCCCGGGACGGGGCAAACGCCAAACCGAAATCCTTGGGCGCCACACTGATCGACGTGATCCGCTCATCGCGCAATTCCAATACTCGGGTCGCCATCGAGGCCGACAACTCAGGATCACCCTCGACTCCCCGCACGACCACGGCATGGGGGCATCCGAGGATACGCAAGGCTTCGGCGGTCTTTTCAAAATGAGGCGGATGCGACAAGCCCACCACCTGCACCTTTGCCCGAGCCGGATTCAGCAGTCTGGCGATCGGATGGAACACGTTTCTGACTCCAAGCGTCTGGCGCATTTCCAGAAATCGATAGACGGGTGGGTGGTAGAGTCCGATATCCAAATAGGCAAAGTGATTTCGATTCACCGCTTCGGCCACCTGCTTGGGTTCAGCATCTACGCGAATCCCCAACGCTTTTAACACTCCTGCCGCGCCAGGCCGTCCCGGGATCCCGTCATAGCCATGCATCAACACTGTCGCCCCGGCCGCTGCTGCCACGATTGATGCCGCGACGATCGCGTGAAAGGTGTCCTGTTTCCCGGCGTATGTCGGCACATCCACCAATGCCAATTCACGCGAGACCGCGAGCGGCGGCACATATTGCCGAGCAGCGGCGGTCAATCCCGCCAATTCCGTGACGGACTCCATCTTGAATCGCATGGCAATGAGGAATGCCCCGACTTGAGCCGAACTTGCTTCGCCCTCGACCAAGGCCTTCATCACTTGCTTACACTCGTCCCACGTGAGGTCTTTGGACGCTTTGGGGCCCTTGGCGATTTTTGCGAGAATCTCGTGAAATGGCATATTACGACTTGTGGAGCCCACACTCCGTCTTGGTAAAATTTTTCCAGCGCCCGGCCCGCGGATCGTCGCCAAGCGCCACAGGAGCGGTGCAGTAGGTGCAGCCGATGCTGGGATAGTTCTGATCGTGCAGCGGGTTGTAGGGGACTTCGTAGACCTTAATGTAGGTCCAAACATCGGCCCACGTCCAGCGAGCCAATGGGTTAACCTTGACCAGTTCAAATTTTTGGTCCCATTCGATCACACGCGCATTCGCACGGGAGGGAGCTTGATCGCGCCTGATCCCGGTGATCCAGGCGTTGTACTCCTTGAGCACTCGCGTCAACGGTTCAACTTTCCGCAATTGGCAGCACCGATCTGGCTCACGTGTCCAAAGCGCGTCGCCATAGGACTCGGCTTGTTGTTGGGGTGTCAACAAAGACTTCACCTGGATCACCTGTGCTGGCTGAAGGCGATACCGTTCAATGACTCGGTCCCGAGTCGCATAGGTTTCGGGAAACAAGAAATCGGTATCGAGATAGAACAACGGTACCATGGGATTGATGCGGTGCACCATATCGACGAGGACCACGTCTTCAGCTCCAAAACTGCAGGCCAAGACGATCTTCGGATGGTATGCCTCAAATGCGTGCGCCAGAATATCCTGCGGCGATTTCGCTTCGAAGGAATCGCTGAGCGCATTGAGATCGGAACTCACCACACTATCCCTCCACCTTCTCAACCAAAATCCGATAATGCGACGCTTCCGGCTCCAACGCCTCTTGGATCAATACTTTATGCCCATCATTCTTGAGGCTCATCGGCACGTTCTTGATCGGTTCCCCCGCATCCAGCCAGACTTCAAGTTGCTCTCCCGCATCCATCATTTCGAGCTTCAACTTGGTCTTCACATAGTTCATTGGGCAAGCAACACCGCGCAGGTCATAGACCGGTGCACCGGTTGCAATTGGAACAGCCTGCTTCGTTTCAACGGGTATCGACGCACTTGAGATTTGTTCTTCTTTCACCGTCGAGAGCTTGAGGTCCTTCCCCATCTGGTCCGTGGCAACACGGCAGGCATCGACAAAGCCTTTGGCAAACGTCAGCTTCTCACGCGCTGAGTCAGGCGACGTTTCCTTGGGACCGAGATCGCCGACCTTTTGACTGAGATCTCGATAGATAGACGGAACAACACCTTTTTGGGCGATCCGACCGTCGAATTCAGTAAACGTTTCGGAATCGGTCGACGGCTCCAGTCCTTCGGTCACCAACAGCGCTTTCGCCGCCGCCAATACCGCTCGATACGACTTGTTCACCGAGACCGAATATTGGTGTTTCTCGACCAGTAATTTCGCTTGATAGAGCTCTTGATCCGCTTCCAAAATCCCGTTTTCGATCATCTCCAGCGCACCGCCGGCACATTCGCCTGGACCGAGATCCTCTAGAATAAACTCGTCTTCACCTTCCCAGTCATAATAGAAGGTCGAATCCTCTTCGTACGACGGGACGATCGTGTAGGGAATCAACTCATCCTTCAGCCTGGCTTTTCCCGAACGAGCGATGAATTTCGGTAGGCTTTCGTTCATCTGACGATCACGTCGATATACATCAATCAAATGAGAGAGCGCCGCTGGAACTGCTTTCGCCGGTAGCTTCACGATCATCTGCCCGATCTTGGCCGTGCCGTTGACTGACCCACCGAGATGCAATTCATAGTGCGGGGCGACATGCTCCCCGATTCGCTTCCCCACTCCATGCAACCCGATCGTGGAAATATGATGCTGCGCGCAGGAATTGTGGCAGCCACTGATTTTGATATCGACCCCTGCCAACTCTTCCGGTACCCGCCCGGCAGGAAACACCTCGGCTAACGCTCGCGCCAACCCTTTTGATGAGGTGATGCCCAGCCCACAGGTATCGGTTCCCGGGCAGGCGATGATGTCTTCGACGAGTTCAGCCCCGGGATCAGCCAATCCGTGAGACGCGAGGTCCTCATAGAGATGTGCGATCTGTTCAGCGGGGATCCACCGGATCACCACGTTCTGGTTAATCGTCGTGCGAAGGTTCCCGTTGGAGTACCGTTCAGCCAAATCCGCGACAAACAGCAGTTGTTGGGAGGTGATATCGCCCATAAAGAGCTTGATCGCCGCCGTCACATACCCATCCTGTTTTTGCCGAACGACGTTGGTCCGCTTCCACATATCAAATGGCGTTTCGTGGCCGACCGGATGCACTCCGTTTCCGTTCCGAATTCCATGACCTGTCCCGTGGCGAGTCGGCATGATGAGTGTCGGAGGCGCATCTTGATAGGGCAGCAGCTCGATAGAGCCGTTTTTCGGCAAGGCGTGCCC
Source organism: uncultured Nitrospira sp. (assembly GCA_964430555.1). Classification (GTDB taxonomy): domain Bacteria; phylum Nitrospirota; class Nitrospiria; order Nitrospirales; family Nitrospiraceae; genus Nitrospira_D. Next base: position 32,593 of record CAYSFU010000042.1, read on the forward strand.
CATTGCGACATATGCAGCCTCCCATCGGCGCTTGAATTCCTCAAACCCTAACTTGTCGATCACAAACTTCATGCGGGCCTTGTTCCGATTTTTCCGATTACCGAGGGTATCGAATACCTTGATGACGGCTTCGATGCTGGGAATCAGTTCCTCCATCGGCGTGAAGTCTCGCAGCAGTTGTGCAATCCGGGGCGTGGAACCCAACCCTCCCCCCGCGACCAGCCGAAATCCGATGACGCCGTCCGCTCGCTTGACCGCTAACAACCCGATATCATGGATTGGCGTGAGGGCACAGTCGTGCGCACAACCAGAAAACGCAATCTTAAACTTTCGCGGCAGGCTTTGATTCAAAGGGTTCCGGAGCAGATGATAGGCAACAGTCTTTGCATATGGCGTCACATCAAACACCTCGCCTTGACACACTCCGGCCAGGTGGCAGGCCGTCACATTTCTCACCGTATTTGCGCAAGCTTCTCGAGTCGTCAGACCGACTTCAGCAAGCCCGCGCATGATGGTCGGTACATCTTTCAACTCGACAAAGTGCATCTGAATGTCTTGCCTGGTCGTGACATGGCCGACGCCGGTAGCATAGCGGTCTGCCAGCTCCGCCACCCGGCGAAGCTGGTTCGCCGTAATTCCACCGAATGGAATCTTGACTCGAACCATCTGTACCCCCGGCTGACGCTGTCCATAAATACCGTACTGCAATCGAAACGGTTTGAAGATGTCTGTTGAGAGGTCTCCCGCCAAGGTTCGCATGGCCTCAGCTTCAAAGGTTTCAATTTCCTCCGCGATGGCCGACGGAATCGGTTGTGTTTCAATATGAGGGACGATAAGAGATACAGTGTCGTTCATGGCTCACTCCTTGATCGTCGACGGGGAAAACTCTCTTCTTTTCAGATGTGGTACATGGGACTGCGTTGCGCATCCGCAAGCCGCTGGCGTGCCGCCAACTGTTCAATCGTGATGCTCTCGAGAACTTTCCGTTCAGCTTGTTGAAGTTGTTCACATACCTCGTCCAAGAGGAGGTCCGGTTTCCCCACCTGTCGATGTCGAGGCAATGGGTTGACACCCAACCGATGAAAGACCGGCCCTTCAAGGGACTCGAAAATCTCTGCAAGCGAAAGATCCCCCGGCTTCCGCGACAACAGATACCCTCCTTGCGCTCCTCGATGGCTTTCGACCAAGCCGGCATTTTTCATGGTGTGGAGTACCTGCTCAAGAAAACGAAGCGGAATGCTCTGGCGTCGTGAGACAGTCTTTGCTTGAACGGGAGCATCTTTCGCATGAATGGCTAGGTCAATGGCTGCCAGAATTCCGTAGCTCACGCGCTTCGATATCTTCATTCTTTACAATTCCTGTAGGAATTATATTTTCATACCTTACCGTTCCGTGCAGGAGCCTGTCAAGATCGATTCACCCACAACAAGCTCTCAACCTATTATCGAGCCCGAAGTATTCCACCTTCCCTCGCACCTCGTCAGCTCATCCCCCCTGAATCCAGATCCCCACCAATATACGCCTACCCCTTGTGGACACTGGATCTTCGCATACACCCCCCGGTGTGATCGAATCACTCTGACAGAAGGCCCTGGCCGAAAATCAGATTGACATCGATTCTGCCCCGGGCAATAATCCGCCCTCTTCTTCTACTACATGGGGCCTTCATGCCAGCGTCATCACCGACATCTATTGTATTGCTCACGACGGATCCGTCCGTCCATGCTCAGGTTGAACAGGTCTTTACGGATGCTTCCATCAGCACCTTCCGTGACGCAGCCACCTTCCAGAGAGAATCGTCAGACCAGCGGGTGGATATTGTCATTGAAGAACTATCCGGCACTCAAGGGCCTGTTACTCCATGGCCCGATCATCGTGATTTCACGGATACCCTGTTCATTCAAGGTTCACGCGCGGTCTTACGACACACCTTGACGATGATCCAAGCTATGACCACACCAGGCAATCTCCAGCCAAGCAAAACCCGCGAGGGGTCTCTGGAAAATTACTTGGAAGTGAAGATGAGTGAATTCGTCAAAGGGATGCGTAATGGGTCCGCAAGGAATCTTCACCCGATCCTCATCTCCGCCGTGGAACGCCCCCTCATCACATCGGCGCTACAAGAAACACGAGGCAATCAGCTGCAGGCCGCAGAGCTGCTTGGGCTGAACCGGAATACATTGCGAAAAAAGATCGTCACCCTGGATATCCCGCTGAAACAAACCAAGCTGAGAGCGAACCGTAGCGTGTGAGTGTGCCAATGCCGTGTCACCGGAGTCATGTTCTTCATTTCTTCACTACTCATCAAGGAGGGACCTTATGACAAAGGAAGAGCTGATCGCGAAGATGGCCGCTTCGGCCGGTATCACAAAAGTTGCAGCGGGAACTGCCCTTGAAGCATTTACCGGTGCGGTGACCTCCTCACTGAAGAAAGGGCGACGTGTCTCCCTTGTCAATTTCGGCACCTTTACGATTTCCAAGCGAAAAGCACGAATGGGGAGAAACCCCAGAACAGGCGAGTCCCTCAGGATTCCAGCGGCAAAAGTACCCAAGTTTTCAGCCGGGAAAGAGCTTCGCTCTGCAGTGAAGTAGATTTTCCCAGGGGTGTCGACGTCGAGAAAAAAAGAGAAGGTGGTGACTCCTTCAACTCCCTGAAGGATTACTGTCTTCTCTTTCGTTTTCTTGACAGTATCATCGGGGCTATATTAGCATGCCTCCTCTTCTTGATAGGCGCGTAGCTCAGGGGGAGAGCGCTACCTTGACACGGTAGAGGTCGACG
>CAYSFU010000043.1:0-34799 GCA_964430555.1 uncultured Nitrospira sp.
ACCCAACATGCCCGCCAGTGGCAGCAAGCCGATGAGAGTATTCAGCGATGAAGACGCCGAGTTTCTTGCTCCCCTGCTAGCCCAAGGTTTATCAGAAGCGAAACCGGAGCAGATTATCGGTTTCAAGGTGTTTTCATCGGCAGGGTCAGGCGCTGAACCCACAGCGGGCACCCTCTATGTGCACAAGGGCTCCTTGTATCTCACCATTGCGGCTTCTCCGACTCACAAGAAACAGAGATTCTCTCTTGCCTCTGCCACACGCATCGAAAAGGCTCCTTCTTTTGTGGCGATGGGAAAGGGAGCCATGACTCTGGTAATCGATTACCAGACAGGGGCGAAGGATTCGACTCCGGAACCGGTTGTCGTAGCCGACGAATCAAAAGGCTCTGCCACATCGACGGCAAGTGCTCCGGTCTCGGATGCCCTCCAGTTTCAGGAGGCAGAAGTCCTTTTTGATCCGCAAGGAGCCTCCGCTCAGACCAGAGCTGGATCAGAGGTCCCGCAATTGACTACCGATGAACTGCTCAATAGGAAACTGGATGAGCTCCAAGCGGCGCGAGAGGCGAATAAACAAAAAGATTCCGAGATCGCGACGCTGAAGAAAGAAGCCACGCTGGTCAAGAAGGAGCTTAAACAACGAACGGAGGAAATCAAAGCCTTGAAAGCCAGTAAGGTCTCAGCTCGCTCGGCTCCGAAAAAGAAAACGGCGGAAGCGCGGCGGACGCGCTGAAGCCCCTTCGATTTAGGCGATGTCGTACAACTCCGGTTGCAGCAGAACAACTTCCTTGGACAGAGGCTGGCGAAAATTCATGCGACAGTAACAGGCATATGTCACATAGGTATCCTGTAAACAGTACTCCGCCAATTCACGCCCCTGCCGTTTCTCCCACATTTCGGCAACCTGCTCCCCGCTCCCTGACTTCGTCTCGACTTGCAGCGCTCGGGCCAGCACATCGAGCTTAACCCAGCCTCTCATATCCCAGTTGCTCCAAATGGCCATTGTGTCATACACCGGCTCGGTCCTGAATTTTGCCAGATTGATTTCGACGCTGGGTTTGACCTGATTGATGATCGATCGCTTCTTGATAAAGGGAAGATCAAAACCCAGCCCGTTGTGCGTGATGTATAACGTCGGCCGGTCCTGAGCCAATCTGGCCCAAAACTGTCGAAGCAACTCACGTTCATTCGGCCCATGCCAGGCAATGGCACTCCGCGCTTCCATCTGATCGGAAAATTCTAGCAAACCGATACAAACGATCCGGCTGAACGTCCCATCGAATGCTGATCGCGCGTACGATTCGTCGTCCGCACGGCGTGCTTCCTCCATCGCGCTCGCCGTAAAGAGATCGTAGCTCGTCTCTCCGGAGACAAGTCCGGGACCGTCTGAGGGCTTCCCCACAAGACGAGCCCATTGTTCACGAGGCGCTTGGACCGTTTCGATATCAAGAACAACCTTCATTGCGATACTCCCGACGCTTCACGTTGCAAAGACCGAATCACGGCGTCATCAGCCGGCGGGAATGCATACTGCGTCAGTTCCTCAGGAACAACCCATCGAGTTTCCTCACATCCCAACGGCACCGGTTCTCCCTGTTCGATCATGCAGTGAAAAAAATGAATCTCCACAACCTTACCGGAATACTCATGACGAATGACTTGATACGGAATGGGAAGAGTGATCCGAATGCGGAGCTCTTCCCATAGCTCTCGCTGCAGACAATCCACTAGGGATTCACCGAATTCCCGCTTGCCTCCTGGAAATTCCCAGAAACCGGCCAAATGAGCACCGGCCTTCCGACGCCCGATCAAATAGCGATTATTCCGTTTGATCAGGCCGGCGGCTACCTCAATAACCTGCATGGGCACCCTACGAACGTTTCCGTTCCATCGGACTGAACGGATAGGTCTTGCAAACCGACTTCATCGGGCAGAGAAGACAATAGGGATCGCGCGCCGTACAGACCATCGCGCCAAAATCCATGATCGCCTGGTTGAAGTCGTACCCTCTCTTCGGTGGAATCAGGGCTTCCGATAATTCCCATAGCATCGCTTTCTGCGATTTCGGATCCCCTTCCGCCACAAACACTCGATGCAGAACCCGTATCACATTCGTGTCCAGAATCGGAGCATCTTCATTAAAGGCGAATGAGCGAATCGCTCCGGCGGTATACCGCCCGATCCCCTTGAATGACAGCAGCTCCTCCGCATCGCTGGGAAGCTTTCCCCCGTACCGCTCGACCGTTTCACAGGCAATCCCATGCAATCGTTCCGGGCGAATGTTATAGCCCAGCGGGTACCACGTCTTCTTCACATCAGCCACCGGCGCCTCAGCCAAATCCTCAAAGCTCGGATAGCGTTCGAGAAACTCCCGATACTTGGGGATGACTCGATCAACCTGCGTCTGTTGCAACATCACCTCGGAGACAAGGATATGGTAGGGATCCGATGTTTTCCGCCAAGGCAAATCCCGACCATGTTCCCCATACCATTTCAGGAGTCGCTGCTGAAACCGACGCGTTACAGAACGATCGGGGAGCGTCGCCTTGCGAGGCTTTTTCCTACAGGAAGGCTGTCGACCCGGCATGTGTCAGACCTATGCTCACACTCACATAAACCGGTGACATTGTAGAAGTCCCGTTCTACAAAAATCAAACCGTCACGGCCATGCCGATAGGCAGCCATACGCGATAGAAGCCGTCTACTCAAAGTGACATATGCATGGTATTCTCTAAACAATTGTAGGGGAGGGCGGCCATGAAATGGGGAACCTTCCGAAATCGATGGTTGCGCACTTCGGTCTTCGCCGGAGGTTTGTCTTTTATCCTTACCCCATTTTATTCTACGGCAGAAACCCTACAAGTACCTTGGGAATGTTCGAACTATACAGCAGGCGCACAAACCCGTTGCGTAAATGCTTTTATTGAAGCACAGCAAAAAAAGATTGCTGAACTAGAAGGAAAACTGCAGGCGCATCAAACGACGGTCGGTCAACTGAAGGAACAACTCGACCGGCAATCTGAGACCACAAGCAATTTGCAACGACAACTTGCCGAGCGCCCCACGCCCAACAGCATCCCATTCTCGTATGGCTATCCCTATAGCTATGCCTTGCCACCGGCCCTTGGACTCGGATTCGGTCTCCATTTTGGGAATGCCGGGTTCTATGCCTCGCCTTACGACCGTCCATATTGGAGGCACCGACATTTCGGCTATTGGGGCCATCGCTGGTGATGCCAAGATCAACGGAGCCGGAGAACACTCCGTAGGTCCCGCTTGCTTCGCGACTGCGTAGATTGGGCTTTTCATTGACAAGAGCGCCTTCACCACATAGCCTGCTCAGTAACGCAGGATTATGACGGATTTCTATCCGCCCACTCATGGACCCCACACACTCCTAGGGTCCACTCATTGACAACCGGCTGGTCTTATCAAAAGGATACGAGATGGTTGTTCGAAAATTTCCTCGATTCCAGGTTTCAGCTCCCAGCACCTTGATACAACGGGATAAATTGCAATACAACGCCCTGATCAAAGATCTTTCGCTCAAGGGGTGCCGGATGGAAAGTACCCTTCGCCCATTCACCGGCATGCAAGTCGAACTGTTCCTCCAAGTCGAAGCAGACGCCACCCCAATCCGTATCAGCAAGGCAACGGTCCGATGGTCCGGCGCACAAGGTATCGGTGTTGAATTTCTGACAATAGAAGCCTCTGAACAAGAACGCCTCAAACAAACCGTAGAGCAACTCTCCACCACAGCGGGACAGGCCTTGATCGTACCGAAAGGCGAGCCAACGAAGAAGTAACGGCTTCTCTCCGGCTTGCTCCTCCACCCATCCTCTCCCCACTGGCCTGTTGCCGAGGGGGTTGTCAGACGAAATCAGTAGGTTTGAAGATTCAGGCTCGGCATGAGACAGCCCTCTAAAGGCACATCCCACTCCCCATGAAGAGGAATGAATCAACCTCACTTCAGTCCTATCAAGTTGTGTCGCCAGATTGCCGATTCATTATTATCATTCAAGCCGGGAGAGACCTGTGAAGTGGTGGAAGTCCTCCACAAAAGCCAAACAGGAGACCGTTCGCCTCGACTCCGAGCGGCGGCGAGAGCCTCGCCTAGGAGCAACATTTAAAGTGCGATACTCAGGTTCTGAAGGACATGACATCATCATCGGCCACGGCACCATCGTCGACCTTAGCCGATATGGATTCCGAATCCAGGGGAACCAACCGGTACGCATCGGCATGGAGCTCGGTCTCTTCCTGGAACTACCGGACCGAGACAGTCCCCTCTGCATTCCCCAAGCCACCGTCTCTTGGGTGAACGGACGACAGTTCGGTGTGGAGCTACGAGCCGACAGAAAAAAAGAGCCGGAATGGTTGGAGTACCTGCTGGAATAAGGGCGCTGCGAGACCAGACAATCCTTCCTCATATCCCACCGGACTCGCCGAATCGCTTGCCTCACACTGGGAACTGGCTTTGATATGGCAGCACACAATACATGCTGCCATATCACAACAGACGACCAATCAATAAGAGGGGGAGCGTATACTAAAACACTGGCTGATCCGGCAGGCTGAGAAGGTGGACCGGAAACTCTCCGTTCTTTGCATCTACGACGTAGCGCCTGAGGGCTTCGCCTACTACAGGGAATGCGATCGTCTCCCAGGGGATGGTGGAGAGGGGGAACAGCCTGACATCCAGACTTTCAGGTCCAGCTCCGAACGTCGGCGCCTTCATGTGTCCCCGAAACACGAGATAGACCTGACCGATATGAGGCAGGCTGAGCACAGCATAGAGTCCGGTAATCGTGACGTCAGCCAGCGCCTCTTCAAGAGTCTCACGCACGGCTGCCTGCTCAATGCTTTCACCCAATTCCATGAATCCCGCAGGGAACGTCCAAAGTCCGAGCCGTGGTTCGATCGCACGACGACAGAGGAGGACTTGACCGTCCCATTCAGGAATACAGCCCGCGACAATCTTAGGATTGTGATAATGAATGCGTTCGCACTGGTCACAGACATGCCTCGGAAGATTGTCACCCACCGGAACTTTGTGCGTCACGGTCGCGCCACAGTGGCTGCAATAATTCATAGCCGATGGACTCCCGAACTGCATCTGCCAGGGCCGGCGCGTCGGCGACCCGACCCCACTGACAGGCATGGATAACACAATCGCCCAGGCTTTGCACGTCGATACCGCGGCTCAGTCACCGTCGCCACCGCCCATTGTTGCAGAAGGAAAGCGCCACGCATGCAGAAGCCTGTCGATGATTGCAGGAAGAACGCTCCTGCAGAGTGTAAGATAGCAGCCTCTCAAACGACACTGTACAAAGCTTATTTCTCAGCAAGTTTCGACTGCCCGCACATTCATCCTCTTGACTTCTGTGCAGAGCAACCTATTAGGTTGTTATCATGCAATGAACGTTCAGCAAGGATGGTTACCCATGGAAGAGAATGTCCTATCCATACTGCCGATACTCCCCGTCAAGCGCACAGTTCTGTTCCCAGGAATCATGATGCCACTGACGATTGGACGCGAACGATCCATTGCCGCAGTCAATGCCGCGATGAAAACAGAGGAAAAGACGATCGTTGTTGTGGCTCAACGAGATCCCCAGACCGAGGAGCCTGGCCTGGCCGATCTGTACTCCATCGGGACAAAAGCCACCATCAAGCAAATCGGACAAGCCTCAGAGGGAGCGATTCATGCCCTCGTTCAAGGCCTGGATCGCGTCGTCCTTTTAAAAGAAGAACCCTCCACTCAGTATTCCGCCGTTCGCGTTCGAACGCTTGATCGTCCTTCGAATGAGGGACCGGAGGTCCAAGCGCTTCACCGAGCCATTCAGGAGCTTGTGGCCGAATTGCCTAAACTGATCCAAGCGCCTGCCATTCAAGAAGTCGGTGCGGTGTTGAGTAACGAAGAGGACTCCGTCGCGCTGGCCTATCGTATCGCCTCGCTGGTGAATCTCAACATCGTGGAAGAACAACGGTTGCTCGAGTGCGCATCAACCCTCGATCTCCTGCGCAGCCTCTACGCCGCTCTGTCGAAAGAGATCCAAATCCTGCAACTTCGCGATAAGATCACCCGAGAGGCGCAAACAAAAATCGGAAAAAACCAGCGTGAGTACATCTTGCGCGAACAATTGAAGGCCATCCAGGAAGAACTCGGTGAAGGCGAGAGTGATGAGAACGAAGTGGCTCGACTCAAGCGGCAAATCGCTGAGGTAGACCTCCCCGAGCATATCCGGAAAGAAGTCGAGCGAGAAGTCACCCGATTGGGCAAAGTACCACCGACCTCACCCGACCATCAGGTGCTTCGAACGTACCTTGAGTTGGTCCTTGAACTCCCCTGGAGAAAATCGTCCGACGAGCACCTTGATCTGTCCACCGTCCGTGATGTGCTGGACGAAGATCACTACGGCATCAAGGAAGTCAAAGAACGAATCGTTGAACACTTGGCGGTCTTGAAGCTCAACCCCAAGGCCAAGGCTCCGATTCTCTGCCTGGTCGGACCTCCTGGTGTGGGCAAGACCAGCCTCGGTCAATCGATTGCACGGGCCATGAACCGAACCTTCGAGCGATTCAGTCTGGGCGGCGTCCATGACGAGGCTGAGTTGCGAGGCCACCGCCGCACCTATGTCGGTTCGTTGCCCGGACGTATTATTCAGGCGATCCGTCGTGCAGGAGTCAACAACCCGGTCTTGATGCTCGATGAGATCGACAAGATGGGACGTGATTTTCGAGGCGACCCTGCGGCCGCGCTACTCGAAATTCTGGATCCGGCACAGAATCATACGTTCCGTGATCACTATTTGGATCTCCCCTTTGATCTCTCGAAGGTGTTTTTCATCACCACGGCCAACACGCTCGACACCATCAGTCAACCTCTGTTGGATCGAATGGAAATCATTCGCCTGCAAGGGTACAGCGAGCGGGAGAAAGCCGAAATCGCCAAACGATATCTTTGGCCCAGGCAGCTCAAGGAAGCAGGCATCCAGGAAAGCCAGGCGGTGCTTACGGATGACGTACTGAGCCTTGTAATCTCACGCTACACACGAGAAGCTGGAGTGCGGCAACTTGAACAGATGCTGGGACGGCTAACCCGAAAAGTCGCTTTGACATTCGCTGATCTCCCGGATGGTCAGGAGCGCCGGCCCATCGCCATACAGACCGCCATGCTTGACGAGTGGTTGGGCTCCGAACGGTTTATGCCGGAAGAGGCGAGAAAGCATTTGCCCCCCGGCGTCGCAACAGGCCTCGCCTGGACGCCGACCGGCGGCGATGTGCTCTATATTGAAACCACCTTGCTCCCCGGAGGTCACGAGTTGACCCTGACAGGGCAACTCGGCGACGTGATGCAGGAATCGGCGCGCGCGGCGAGAAGTTATCTCTGGTCGCATGCCGAAAGTATGGGATTGGATATTTCACGCTTTAAGCGGAACGGCATCCATATCCATGTGCCGTCCGGAGCGATTCCCAAAGACGGTCCCTCGGCCGGCATCACCATGGCCACCGCGTTGGCTTCGGCTTACGAAAACAGAGCCGTGCGAAGCGACACGGCAATGACTGGAGAAATCAGTTTAAGCGGACTCGTCTTGCCGGTAGGCGGCATCAAGGAAAAAGTGCTGGCGGCACATCGTGCCGGAATCAAGCGGATCGTGCTGCCGAAAGCGAACGAGAAGGATCTCAAGGACGTTCCGCCGGAAGTACGCGCTGAGCTGACGTTCATCCTTGCCGAACGGATTGAAGAGGTCCTACTGGCAACCTTCAATCCCGACACTCATCATGCGCCTGCCGGCGGCGAACCTGTAGAGGCAGCTGCTGGCGCCACGGAAAATCGTTAAGGTTTTTGGTAGAAGGTATGATCTATCTGTGCCGTATTGAACAGCACGACGTGACGGCGCGTATACACCCCGTGGCCATAATAATGGTCACGGGGGTTCGTTGAACCGGTGCTGTCTTTGTAATCAACGAGCACGCAGCGGCCTTCGCTGGGAAACCGCACAGCCCTTCTCGCACATTCCAGCCATCGCTCAAACCCATCATAGGGCTCAACCAACTCCCAGACCATTTTGTTCGCCGTCTTGGCTGCTTCTGTTGCAGGCACAGTATCGCTGCCTGCGACAGCCAATTCTTGAACGTAATCTCCCCCCCAGGCAATGGGCATTTCCATGGTAATTTGGGGCAGTTCCATCTTGGCCAGCCAACTCTTCCCATCCGTCCGCAAATTCCGATGATTGACGATGTGTAGGAGCTTCCCAATCCCGGAAGTATCCCATCCGTAGCGGACCGGCATACCAAAGGTGACGATATCGAGTGTGGAACCATTGAGGATCGACGTTGTTGCCGATAGAGACTCGATGCGTTTCACCGCCTCGACGAGCGCCGACTGGCCTGTTTGTTCCGCATAGCCGTTCAAAAAACCGAGTAGTTTTGGTCGGCCCGTGATCGGGCTTGGGCAAAGAAAATTCGACACGAGCGCCAGAACCAATCCGGCTTGTCCATGCGCTTGGATAAGAATTCGATGTCCGTTCCCCAATTTTTGCTGTGTACAGAGCGCGTGGAGTTCTGCGAGCAGAGACACCGCAGCAAGCGCCCGCCCCAGATGATGATGTTCGCATGACCAGAGCAATCTGTGGCAGGAGATGGGGTGAGACAAGTTCTTGTTGATGGCGTTCTTGAACGATTGCACATAGGCCTCGGTGAAGTTACCGGCGTCACCGATCTGCTCATCGAGCAGGCGCTTCATGGCATGATCGTTCGAGAGCGGCGGCTTGAATCTACCCGGCAGTAAAGGAATACCGTTGCTTTCTTCACGCATCGCCGCGAGCAAGGCATCGACCCCCGACACCCCTCGTGAATAGCCGCGCTTCAGCCCACCGGCCTCATCCAACCGCTGCAGACCAAAGAGATCGGTCCCATGGAGCGAGCCATGGAGAAAGACCACGGTTGCGACTCCGGCCTGAGACAGACTCGTCCCATATCGAGCCATCGCCTCGCCCCATTCCGGAGAATCCGGAGGGACAACGTCCGTCAGATCGGCGATGCGCAATCGCTCCCCGGGATTTTTGCGTGACAGTTCATCGTGTTGGAAATTGTTTTCGATCGGCATGACAGATTACATAGCCGATCTGGATTCAGGACTGCAACTCAACCTGTATGGATCGCGATGCGTTACTGATGGGTATCAGAGGGGCTTGGGGCTTGCTCGTGGGATTTCGGCAGAACCGGGCGCTTCAGCATGACGGCGGTCGCAGTGCAGGTGTTGCGCTCTTCATCGACTCGCCAATCGACAATCTTCACATCTTGAAGGTATTCTTGGACGATCTCTTCGCGAGTCAGTTCGATATCCTGCTCGGTCTCGCGCCCAGACCGTTCACGGACACGGTCGATCAAGTGTTCTTTGACCAGCACACGGATCTGCTTGGCCAAATCAGTCCGAGCCGATAACTCCGAGACACGCCGGCAAATCGCTCTGCCTTTGGCGAGATCGCCCTGGCCTTTGCCGATCCAGTATTGATCTGCGGAATAGCCACCATCAGCAACTGCCATCGTGATGAACAGACCACCCCAGCTAAGCCAGAGGGTAGCGGCCGCAACAACGGTCCCAAGACGCTTCTTCACGGTACACATCCTAGCGGCTTCCACTTGGTGTCCCGAAAGACGGAGCGCCCCTATGAGGGGGCCCTGATTGCGGCGAGCCCAGCGCCCCCTGAGGCACTCGCCTCGCTCCACCAAAGCCTTGGCCTGGTTGACCCATCGGTTGGCGATCCCCTTGAGGCAATCTGGAAGGTGCCCGATAAATGGGCGCAGTGAGTGTTCGAGCTCCTGCCGCCCCCCCGGGAGGTGGCACCAGCTCATGGCTCGGCATCCGACTTGGGCGACTCCCGGCTCGTGGCGGAGAGGGTGGAGCGTGGGGTTGCCGATAGGCGATGATCTGTTGAGCAATGGCGATATGCGGATTGCCCGGAAAAAGACCGCTCGCGTTGTTCAAGAGACCTTGCGGAATCCCCGTCGGCGAGACGAGCACCCAATTCGTCCAAGCCTGCGACACCATCGCATTCGACTGCACACGGTTGAGAATCTCCTTCCGCTTCTGCGCGGCCTGCAGCGCTTGATCTGGAGTCGCCGCAGTCCCCAAGGCCTGACTCACCGACCTGAGCTCTTCCTGCAACTGGTCATTTTCTTGCCGCAGCTCAGCCAATTGCACCCGGGCATCTTCGTTTTCGCGGAGTGCCGTGATCGCCCGCGCAACCTCTTCAGTATCCATTTGCGCCAGAAGATCTGCCTTGATGACCACGACATCGCCATCGAGACTTGTGGTGACCTGTTGATTGAGCACCAGCACCAAACCGGCGGTATAGGTGCGAATTTCGTCTTTGGTCACGTCCATGCCATCGACGATCGTCACGCTCTCCAGATACGTGGCCACCTGTTCAAGGGCGTTCCGTTTAGCCGCCTCCGTCGCGAGACGGATCGCATCTTCGCGAGTATCGCGGTCGCCCATGCGATGCTCGCCTTGGGCATTGACGATTCGTGGTTCTGCCGGCGCAAACGGCGCACAAACCAACTCTCCCACCAGCAGGGCAACGAGGATTGTGACAGGATATCGTGGACAGCACGCAGGGCTCAGGGGAAACGACGGCTGAAGCGACGGATCGGACATCCGCTCCCCCTTCCCGATCGAACAAGCAAATAACGCCCACCGATCTAGCCGGATCAGCTTAACATCGGAACGACGGTTCTGCCAGCATTCGCGGGATGCCCTCCCCTAGCTTGCCTTCCTGAAAATTTGCATGTTAGGGTACTTCTTTCGTCTACGAAACAAGGGGATCATCGTCACGTCATGATGAATCGTGCTTCGCACATGTGCGCAACGCTGGGAGTGGCTGTGCTCTGGTGGCTGGCATTCGGAGTGTACGCTCCCGCTTATGCAACGTCTCCGACGGGAAAAGCAGCCGCTCCGCGCAGCCCCGCCACCGAACATGTGATCCTGTTCGTCCTCGAAGGGTTCAGCCAGGACTCGCTCAAGAGCGGCGCCATGCCGGTTCTCAGCAAGCTCGTCAAAGAAGGATCTGTAACCTGGTCGGCCAGCGCAGTTCAGCCAGCCCTGCGACTTCCCATGATGACCTCGCTCGTTACCGGTTTGCCGGTCGAGAAACATGGCATCGCCTGGAATTCGTTTGAATTCAGCCGAGGGTATCCACGCGCCCCTAGCCTGTTCGACTACTTGGATCTCAGCGGAGGGCGAGACAGCGCTGTCTTTTTCATGGACGAGGCCCTCTATCAACTCGCAAAGCCCGCTCCCTACACCGACTATCAACTCTGTGGCGCCTTGCGGCCCGAGTGCGGCACGCAAAAGCTCGTCGCGTACATCCAACAGTATTTTCAGAAAGCCTCGAGCGGTCATGGGTACGGCCACGCCGTCCATGCTCTCCCGCACTTGTTGGTGGTGCATCTTCCGGAAGCAGGGCGAGCCGGTGTCACCCAGGGGTGGAATTCAAAAGAATATCAACAGGCTCTCAAGACAGTTGATGTTGCGATGAAATCCGTCCTGGATCTCTTCAAGCACTACAACCTTTTAGACCGAACGACCGTCCTCGTGACGACTCTGAGCACCAAAGGGAATGACCCCGGCGGCGACGCAACACAGACCGAAACATCGGTTGTTCCTTGGATCGCCTCCGGCGCAGGAGTCGCGCATGGCCGGATCATCCGGCAGCCAGTGTCCATCGTCGATACCGGAGCAACCATCATGCGGATACTCCGGCTTGAGACTCACACAGAATGGGACAGTAAGGTGATCGAAGAAATTTTCCAAACCAATGCGGACACCCGCAAGGTGCCCCGTGCCAAAAGGCGCTGACCTTTTTTATGAATTGTAATGCCGACATAAAATACCGGCCCTTCCCTCTCTGCGTCATTGCCGTTGGCTTGCTGACGATGGTGTTCGGCCAGGGGAGCTTCGCCGGAGATCGACCGGCCGCCCATCTGCAGGAGCACCAGATCACCATTGACGCGACCAAGTTAGTGCCCACGTCATGGTGGCAGGTACCTGGCGTCACTCCCTCGATCTGGAATTCCGACCCGGAGTCGCTCGATGCTCCCAAGACATCTGAACGCCGAGACCTGTCACTCCGGCCCGGCAAATACAAATTCATCAGTTTCACCTTTGATTTTCCCTTTACCGTCGGCCTGAACGGTGCCATCGACTACTCGCGCGCCTTGGATCAGTGCGTGCAGGGTCGTGGAACCCAGACCTTGATTGTGGTATGCAAACGCACCTACCCCTACGGTGGACAACCTGACCCTTATTATGACCAGAAACCGACCAATGGCTAACGCGCTCGACAATCTGTTGGAAGCCCTTGAAGACGTGGACGACGCCACCCGTGAGGAGGCAGCGAAAACGCTCGCCGATCTCGGTGATCCATCAACCATCGAGGCGTTACTCGTCGCCTGCAACGATGACTACTGGTCTGTTCGGGCCTATGCCGCTTGTGGCATTGCAAAAATCGGTGGTGCCAAGGCAATTGAATCCCTGATCGGCCTGTTCAATGACCCGATCATGGAAGTTCGAGACCAGGCAGTCGAGGCCATGGCCAAGATAGGATCGCCTGCCATCGATCGTGTCGTGACAGCCTTGAAGGACGAGCGCTGGCGCGTTCGAGAACATGCCGCCAAAGCCGCCGGCAAGATGAAGGACCTTCGAGCCGTCGATGCACTGCTGATCTCGTGTCGTGATCGTGACGGAGCCGTCAAGAGCGCCGTGGCAGAGGCCCTTGGCCGAATCGCCGATCCTCAGGCTGTTCCCGCATTGATCAAACTGTTCAGAGACTCGTCGAAAATCGTGAGAGAAACCGCCGGGACTGCACTGGTCTATATCGGGCAAGCCTCTGTCGACCCACTGATTGCAAGCCTGAGCGACAAAGACTTCGTTGTCCGTTGTCACGCAGCACGGGCGTTGGGTGGAATGACGACGGACTATCAAATCGGCCGGACCTGGGTCCGTGACGCCAACGTGGTAGAGGCCCTCATCGCAGCAGTGAAAGATCCGGATCGAGCCGTTCGTGAAGATGCCACGATTGCACTCGGCATGATCGGCGACCCGCGCGCAATCGATGCGCTGATCGAAGCCATGAAAGATGGGGCCGTGAAGCGCCATGCCATCGCGTCGCTTGGCATGATCGGCGACCCGCGCGCACTCCCGGCCGTGCTGGATGCGCTCAAAGGCAAAGGAATCAAGCAAGAGGGCTCGCCGACACCCGGATGTATCGTCAGTGAGGATGCGTTCATCAAAGAAGCCGCAGCGACCGCTCTTGGGCAGTTTCGTAATCCACGCGTGATTCCTGACCTGATCATGTTGTTGAAAGACGGCGTCTTGCGTGAAAAGGCCGCAGCTGCACTGATCGTCATCGGGGATGCCGCGATCGAGCCTCTTATTGCTTTTCTCTACGACCCCAAAGCTTCTGAAGTTGAAGCTGAAAAGGAGCGCGTGCTGTCATACGCCTCGGTTCGCCTGACGGCCAAAGATGCCCTCAAGCAAATCACGCTCGAAACCCTGGCAGCGCTTGGATGGACTCCTCCCGATGAGGAAGTAGAAATTAGTTCCAGTCAAGCCGACAACCTGCGCATCGATCGGCCGTTGGGACAGACCGGACGGTTTGGACCTTCCGGTGACACCGTCTGATTCAATCAGGCGGATGCCATATTCTTTCGCGTGGGGTCACCCTGCAGGCTGTTGAACCGTCATGCATGGCATTCCAAATATCCCACAGGCTGTTCAACAAGACCGCTCGGCGAGGCCGCGACGAGGTGAAAAGGCTCAGTAGCCTTGGGGCCGTATCCTGAGCCTCTGGGAGACGCCAGAACAAAGCCCGCAGGCTTGATCAACATCCGAGAGAGAGCACCATGGTCGACAGGGTGGCAGAACAGATTGCCGCACTCAAGGATGAGGATTGGACGATCCGAGAACAGGCAGCACGTCTGCTTGGGGAACTCAACGATCCGCGTGCGGTATCTCCCCTCGTGTCCCTTCTTCGGGACGAAGACCGTTCCGTGCGAGAAGCGGCAGTGGACGCACTACGGGCAATTGGAGGGCCGGCTGTTGACGCGCTTGGCGCCTGCCTGACGGAGAGCGATTTGGCCGTTCAAGAAGCCGCTTCGGCGATCCTGGCGACCATTGCGGATGAGCGAGTGGTCGCTCCGCTCTTGTCGGCACTGAAGAGCCGAGACTGGATCGTTCGGATGCATGCCGCGCAAGCGTTGGGCCGCATGAAAAGCTCGGCAACCGTCGATGCCCTGATCCCGCTCCTCCAAGATAGAGTCAAGGCGGTTCGCGAAGAAGCCGCAACGGCCCTAGCGGCCATCGGTGACGCAGCCGTTCCATGTTTAGTGCGCGCGTTGACACACGATGACTGGCTTGTTCGCCTCCACGCCGTGGAATCGCTCGGAAAGGTTCGTACCCCTCTCGCGGTCGAACCGCTGCTCTCGGTTCTGTTCAACGATTGCGATTCGGCCGTACGTGAAGATGCCGTGCGAGCCTTGGGCGACATCGGTGATGCCAAAGCCGTCGATCATTTATACGTGGCCATGCGCGAACCAGGTTTACGCACCGTGGCGGTCGAGGCACTCGGACGTATCGGCGATCCCTGCGCCGTGCCTATCCTGATCGATGTCGTCACGGGCGCTACGCCTCCGGAATCGACCAGGACAGCAGTCGGCTGCGGAGAGCAGTGGAATGAGGAGCTCATCACGCAAGGCGCTGCCGTGCGGGCATTGGGACTGATCGGTGACGACAGGGCGATTCCTTCGCTCGTCGCCGCCTTACGCCCGACTCATACCCGTACGGAGGCGGCCGCCTCACTGGCTAAATTCGGGTCGAAAGTCGTTCCCGTCCTTATTCCACTGCTGAATGATTCACCGGACGAAAACCTCCGGTTCCATGTTCGTGAGACCTTGACGCTCGTGGGATGGAAGCCACGACAGATCTCCGTCAGCCACCTCTGAACGCTATGTCGAAAGAAACCATCGAGACACTGGTCTCCGAACTCATCCACGAAGAAGATTGGCGTCGCATGCGGGCCACTGCAGCCTGTGTGGCTGGTGGACCACGATCGGTCCAAGCGCTTATAGACGCCCTGCAAACCGGTCCTACCGAGCTGAAGAAGGAAGCAGCGGCGATGTTGGCGCGTATCAAGGATCCACGAGCCGGAGTCGCCCTTGTCGAACTGCTCGAATGCGACGAGGACGCTGTCCGCGCCGCTGCCGCATCGGCTCTTGAACAGATGGCGGGCGTGCTCGATATTGACACCGCGCGGGCGTTAGTCTCTTTATTACCCCACACACCGGAAGGCCCGACAAGACAAATCTTGACGCACCTCATCGGCGCAATTCCGACTGCCGTGCTGCCTTTGTGCGACCTGCTCAAACACCCCGATGCCGAGGCACAGATTGCTGCGGCACTGATGCTCGATCAATTACTGGATCCCCGTTCCATCGATGCCTTCATCGATGCAATGGGACAGCTGGCGGTTCGAGAAATCGCCGTCGGCACATTGAAAAAACTGAGCGCCATCCGAGAACACATCGATGCCACGTTTATGGCGCTGCGCGACATCGAAGGGGCCAGTGAACGGGAAGAGGCGCGGATGGCCACCGTTATCGATCTCCTGAGGATCGGACGCCCGAGTGTGGAAATTCTTCTCGAGTATCTTGAAGATGAGGATTGGCTCGTGCGCGAAGCGGCAGCCGACCTCCTGGGGAAAATCGGCGATGTACGGGCCGTCATCCCGCTGATGAAACGACTCGAACAGGATAAAGATACCGGCGTGAAGGAGCTGGCAATCAAGGCTCTGGGACTGATCGGCGATTCGCGCCCGACCCAGCTTTATCTCGACGCCATTCCCATCCGACCCCTTCGGGTCTATGCGATGGAAGCCTTGGCCAAGATCAAAGACGTGGGAGTCTTGCGGCCGCACAAAGACATCTTTGACCAACTCCGGACGGATCGCGACGGCCTGGTGGCGTATAATGCCGGCCTGATCGCTGATAAGCTTGAGGCCATCCTGGCCATGGAAAACCAGACCCAAGAAGAGGATAGCGCGCATGACTGAGTCGTCTGCATCCGATCGCATCGAGCAACTGATCCACGCACTCTACGATGAGAACGAGGCCCTGCGCGATCACGCGGTCGCGAGCCTCGGCCAAACCGGCCAGGCAGCACTGCCTCGGCTGATTGAATTGATGGCCGATGAGGACGTAGTCATTCGGGAGGCGGCGACCAGCGCAGTCGTACAAATGGGCCCATCGGTTGTTGAACCGATGATCGAAGCCCTACAGGATGACTCCTGGGCGATCCGGGAACAGGCGGCATCCGCACTCGGAAAATTACGAGACCGGCGTGCGGTTGAACCACTGGTCAAGGCAATCAAGGACCGTGACGGAGCGGTACGGACGGCCGCAGTCTGGGCACTGGAGCGGATCGGCGATTCAGGAGCCGTACCTGGATTGATTGAAGCCCTCATGGACAGCACTCTCCGAGAGGATGCGGCGCGAGTCTTGAAGAAGGTCGGCGACGTGCGGGCGGTGGAAGCCCTGATCGACGGACTGCTCGGATCCAATTGGATGGTCCGCCGCCACGCGGCAGAGGCGCTGGGCAAGATCGGTGATCGCCGAGGCATCGGGCCCTTGATTGAATCGCTGCACGACGAAGATTGGCTCGTCCGTCGAAATGCTGCCGAGTCGCTGGCTCGGCTCGGCGCCACTGAAGCCATTCAACCTTTGCTCCCCTTACGCGAAGACGAAAACACCATGGTCCAAGAAACCGTCGAGGCAGTGCTGGTCAGCCTCGGGTGGAAGCCAGAACAATAAACATTTTCACTCCATACTTATAGAGGATAGATTCCCATGGCAGATGACGCACCAAAGTTGATTCAGATAGCGCCGAAGGGCGGAGAGACAAAAGACGGGTTCAACTTAGTGACCGAACGGGTCGTAGCCGTCAATCCGGAAAGCCGACAACTGGAGGTTGAGCTTCTGGCCTACGACGGCAAAACGGTCCTGTTGGATGTGGCGGAAGAAGCACTGGAGGACCTCAAAAAAATCAAGGCCGGCGACGGTGCCACCATCCGTGTCGTGGAGGAGGGCGGCAAGCGGGTCGCGAAGAGCTTTAAGATTCGCCCGAAAGATCCGAATACCGCGCGAGCCGATGCCATGTTGCTTGACCTGAAAGATTCGCACTGGCTGAACCGGAAGTACGCGGCGGAAGTGTTGGGTGAGCTCAAGGACTCTCGTGCCGTGGAGCCACTCGTGGCAGCACTGACCGATGAAGTCGGCGATGTTCGCCAGCGAGCCTATGATTCGCTCATCAAGCTCGGAGGGCCTTCCGTTCCCTCACTGATTCCCCTCCTCGTGTCGGAGGAAGACGAGATTCGCCAATCGGCGACCGAAATTCTCAGAAAGATCGGCAAGCCGGCGGTAGAACCGCTGGCCACTGCATTAGCCGATGCCGACGAGCGGCTCAAGACAAGGATTATGAAAGTGTTGGATCGGATGGGATATAAACCAAAAACAAAAGAAGCCGCTCCCAAAGTTGAGTTGCCGCGGCTGACCTAGCTAAATATACCGAATCCCCTCAGCGCCGTCCTATGACCGGATTCTTGAGGGAAAACCGGGACCATGTTGTATCGCTTACGAACAGAGTTTCTCGAAAGTTCTTGAAGAATCTGTTCGCTTTGAGCTCTTCGACCCGCTCAGGGCAGGCCGATCGCATCGGCCTGCCCTGAGCGGGTCGGAAGATACAACAGGCGAATGGGTATAGCCACTACCCCTGGGGACTGTAGGCCGCTCGCCCCACGGACACATGCTTAAAGCCCGCCGCAGTGACTCGTTCGGGATCATAGACATTCCTGAGATCGATCAAGAGAGGCGTGCGCATGGTGGACTTCAACTTCTCGAAGTCGAGGTTTCTGAAGATGTTCCATTCGGTCATGATCACTACCGCATCCGCACCTTCTGCCGCATGATATGCATCCTGGCAGGGCTTGAGTTCCGGCATCATCTGACAGGCCTCCGACAGCGCTTCGGGATCATACGCACGAATGGTCGCGCCTTCCGCCACAAGCTCTCGGCCGATCGCCAGCGCCGGGGCCTCCCTGAGATCGTTCGTGTTGGGCTTAAATGACAAGCCGAGGAACGCCAATGTTTTTCCTTTCAATCCTCCGACGGCCTCCCGGATCTTCTCAACCATCCTCTCACGTTGGATATCATTGACATGTGAGGCAGCGGAGGCAATCTGCATGGGATACCCATTGCGTTCGCCGGTTTGAATAAGCGCCGCCAAATCTTTCGGGAAGCATGACCCGCCAAAGCCGGGGCCCGCATGGAGAAACTTGGACCCGATCCGATGATCCAATCCCATGCCCTTCGCCACCAATTGAACATTGGCTCCGACCCGCTCACACAGATTGGCGATCTCATTGATGAACGAAATCTTCGTCGCCAGGAACGCATTGGACGCATACTTGATCAGTTCGGCTGTCGGCACATCAGTCACGACGATCGGAGTTTCAAGCAGGTAGAGCGGACGATAGAGATCCTTCATGATAGCGACCGCTTGATCGCTATCGGCCCCGATCACCACGCGATTCGGCCGCATGAAATCCTCAATGGCCGATCCCTCTCGAAGAAATTCCGGATTCGAGACCATATCGAACCGGATCGGCGCTTTCTGCGTTTTTTTGACGACTTCGCGAATCGCTTCGCCGGTCCCGACCGGCACTGTTGACTTGGTGACAATCACTTTGTAGCTGTTCATATGGAGAGCGATGCCTCTCCCCACTTCTTTGACAAACGACAAATCGGCGCTGCCATCCGGGCTCGGCGGAGTGCCCACGGCGATGAAAATCGCCAGCGCCTTGTCCACCGCCTGAGCAATATCCGTCGTGAAACTCAATCGACCTTCCTTGCTCCCCTTCGCCACAAGCTCTGCCACCCCTGGTTCAAAAAACGGGATTTCTCCCTGCTTAAGCTTCTCGATCCTTCGGCTATCGTTATCCATACAGGTGACATTCACTCCAAACTCAGCAAAACAGGCCCCTGTCACCAGTCCAACGTAGCCGGTTCCGATCACACTGATATGCATGCCCGATCCTCCTTCGCCTTAAGTAATTTGTTCCAAAGTATAACAACCTGAACCGCTGCAGGCAATGAATTCCCTGATCGGCCCGCGGCCGGATGTCCGTCGACCTTCGTTGACTCCCGCAAAATGCGTTGAGTACAATCCAACGCCGCTTCCGACTTAATGCAGGAGAAGGGTTCGCAGACTCTCGTCCAATCGATGATGCTCTATCCACCTCGTATTCCACGCTGGTTCTTGCTCGGCACCGCCCTCGTCACCGGAGCGGTCGTCATGGCCTTGGAAATTTTGGGAAGTCGACTGTTGGCCCCTGTATTCGGCAGCTCCTTGTTCGTGTGGGGTGCCTTGATCGGCGTAATTCTCGCCGCAATGAGCAGCGGCTATGCGTTCGGCGGATGGGTTTCCGATCGGTATACCAGCGGACGAGTCCTGGCGGCGCTCTTGCTGTTTTCCGGCGGATGGACGTTTCTCGTCGCATGGATGAACCAGCCCGTGCTGTTTGAGATCGAGAAGCTTGTGCAGGACCCCCGTTGGGGCCCCTGTCTCGCCGCAACAGTCCTCCTAGCCCCGCCTGCGTTCGGCCTCAGCGGCGTGTTGCCGGCCATGTTGCGATTGGCCGTCGCCGACATGGACCACCTCGGTCGGCAAACTGGCCGCATGATCGCCCTCTCAACGGTCGGAAGTCTGGCCGGCACCTGGGGAACCGCCTTCTTCCTGTTGTCGTGGCTCGGAAGCCAGTCGCTCCTTGCCTGGTTGGGGGGTATTCAGGTCGGGCTTGGGATCCTGTGGCTGCTGAAAGGAACACCCTCTCGTCCTTTCGTGGCGCTCATTGCGCTGGGAGGCATCGCACTGCTAGGAACGCTGGCCCTCCACCCTATCCAACGACTCAGAGTCCCTATCCATCAAGAGGAAAGCCCGTACCAGCAAGTCCGCATTCGTGAAGATGAGCTATTCCGTTATCTCGTCTTGGACCGGACCTTCCACGCCACCATGTGGAAGGTCGAACCGGTTTCGCTCTTTCTTCCCTATAGCCAAATGATGGTCTCATCGTTGGCCTTGGTGTCGGAACCAAAACGTGGTCTGATCATCGGTCATGGCGGTGGCTCATTGGCCAAGTGGTTGGCGCAACAATGGCCCGCCTTGGAATTGGATATCGTGGAGTTCGACCCAGTGGTCGTCCGCATGGCGGAAGAATATTTTGCGTATCATCCGCCAGCCAATCATCATGTCGCTGTGAAGGACGGCCGAGCCTTTCTCAACAGGACGGATCAGACGTACGATCTCATGTGGATTGACGCGTTTGCGCGGGACATGATCCCGTTTCATCTGACCACGGTGGAGTTTTATGCGTTGGTGCGCGCGCATCTCAATCCTGACGGCATTGTGGCGGTGAACCTGGCCTCGTCCGGAAAAGAAGGTGACCTCGCCCGCGCATCGGCGGTCGTGCAGACGATGAAACAGGCCTTTCCGGCTCTGGAGAGTTTCGCCGTGGAAGGCCCGTGGAAGACAGGCATGTCTCCCGCAAAAAACCTGGTATTTTTTGGAGGCCGGTTCATTGAACAAGCCTCGACAGACCAGATCCTTTCGAAGATTACCGAGGCGGCGCTGAATCAGCGATTGCCGATGGAAACGATCGCATTACTGAATACGCGACGGACCGACCCCTGGCCTCAGGGTGTGGTGCTCAGCGACGATTTCGCCCCATATGACCTGCTGCTTGGACGAGAGCGGTCACAATTGGTGGAGTAACCGTGATTTTCTCTTCCTCGTTGTTCGTATCGTGTTTCTCGTACGCGAGCAACGCGTCGCAAGCTCCCACATCACTGATTTGAATAGCGATTCAAAGACGACCCACAGGACTTTTCTAACATCCCGTCTGGGCTATTCGTGGGAATGCGGGACAGACCGCGTGCCTCCCTGCTCATGCCACCCAGTTCAAGCCCGGGAACCGCGATCACCGCTCTCGACCAAGAACCGAAGCACCGCCGTAACTTCTGTCTGCCTTTTCAAAAAATACCGAGCAGCGGAAGCTTTTTTCTTACCGATTCTCACGGTCAAGATGCGATGGTCCCTCAACGCAAAGACATCCTCGTCGGTTTCGTCATCTCCCACATAGAACGCCTTGCTGCAGTCAAGTCGGCGCATGTACTCCAACAACGCGGTGCCCTTGTGCCACGCCATCGGCGGCATGACATTCACGACGGATTTCCCGAGAACAATGCGAGGAGCAGGAGACAGCTCGGCCACGATCCGAGCGATCAACGCCCGTGCCTCGTCTCGCTGCGCGGCGGTTCGATAATGCAATGAGAGCGAGTAGGACTTATTCTCAATGACTACGCCACTGCGAGTCAGCTCATCTTGGAATCGGTTGTTGATCAATTGCAGCCATCCGGCGCTGGTCTCTCGAACGTGCTGCCTCTCCTCCGGGCGCGTATGTTCGCCTTCTGAACCATGATTCCCGATCAAATGCGACACGACCGTCCCGACACGAGGGCGCAATTCTTCTACGGAACGGCCGGAGATAATTGCGGTCGGCGCACGCTTCGTGAGCTCTTCGAGCCAGAAGCGCATAGGGCCCGATAGCCTCGCCGCATGATGCTCTCGGACGATCTTTGCCAGGGTCCCGTCGAAGTCAAAGGCATACAGCGACCTCTCTCCCAAGAGAGTGCCTAAGTCGCTCTTTCCGGTTTCCGTCAAGAGATACTCCATGGTCCTTCCATCAACTCCGCATGCCCGGTCGGCGCACCTGTTTCATGACTCGTTCCTTCTGTCTCATGCGAGCGGCATCGATCAGCATGCGACCGGCCCAGCGATACACGTTGAACTCTTGGATCAGCCCGCGCATGCTTCGCATTCTAGCCTGCTGTTCCACCTTCGACATCGTCAGACCGAGATGGAGCGCGGCCGCAAACTGATCGATGTCGTATGGATTGACCACGAGCGCTTCCGTCAGTTCCCGAGCAGCCCCGGTAAACTGGCTGAGAATCAATACGCCCTGCTCATCGTCCCGAGCGCCGACAAACTCCTTGGCGACCAAATTCATACCGTCATGGAGACTGCTCACGACGCACACATCCGCGCCTCGATAACACGCATAGACCTGGGCCGGCTCGTGATGTTGAACTCGCAAGCGGATCGGCTCGTAACCGTTTCGTCCAAACCGCTTGTTGATCCGTTCAGCCAATGCGGAAACCTGGTCGGTAAAATGATGATACTGCTCGATCATCGAACGACTGGGCGCGGCAATCTGCACAAACGTAAATCTTCCGATCCATTCCGGTTGGAGTTCAAGCAGGCGTTCCACGGCCATAAATCGTTCGAGGATGCCCTTCGTATAGTCAAGGCGCTCGACGCCGAGACCGATGAGATGATCGGATGACATCTCATACATCTCCCGCAGTTTGACTCGGCATTCTGGAACCGGCAGCTGGCTGCTCAGCCCCTGGAGAGGCCACTCGATGGAAATCGGATAGGGGTTGACCGCCGTCAATTCACCCCCGTACGAGACGGTTGAACTGTCTCGATCGATGCGCGCCTCGAGAATCCGGTCGACACTGTCGATGAAGTTGTTACAGTGGACGCTGGTGTGAAATCCGAGGATACTGCTTCCGAGCAGTCCCTCCAAGATCTCCTGCCGCCAGGGACAAATCCCGAAACTTTCCGCGTTCGGCCATGGAATGTGCCAGAACATGATAATCGTCGCGGTCGGCAACCGGTCACGGATGAGCTTCGGCAGCAGGGCAAAATGGTAATCCTGAACGAGCACGACCGGATTGTCGCTCGTGGCTTCCTCATACACGGCCTGGGCAAAACGCTCATTGACAGCCACGTAGTGCTTCCAATCCGACGAACGGAACGTAGGCCGGACGTGGGCAATGTGACAGAGCGGCCACAATCCTTCGTTGGAAAATCCATAGTAATACCCGGCCTCTTCCTCTACAGTCAGCCACACCCGTCGAATTTGATAGGTAGGATTCGAGGGCGGCACACTGACATGGTTCCGTGCATCCACCACGTCGCGGTCGGCGGATCCATTCCCGTGCGCAACCCATGTTCCGGAACAGGCGCGCATCACAGGCTCAAGAGCGGAAACCAGTCCGCTCGCCGGCACCTGCACCGCGATATTGCGCTCTTGCCAATAATGGGCGTAGGGTTGCCGATTGGAGACAATCAGGACCTGGTCACCCGAAAATTGCTCATGAAGAATCGATTTGAGGCTGGCAGGGGACCATGAAATCTGGCTCTCATCGCGCATGCGGCGATCGGCTTCGAGCGCTTGCACCAGCGACCGCAAGTCCCTCGCCAACGGCTGAAGTTCCGGCGCATGCTGCTCGTGCGTCAAGGGAGTCAGCAGACGTTCGCCTTTGACCATGGCTCGCACCCCGGCCACCCACTCTTTCCAGCTGAAATGCGCGATGAGCAGCGTGACCAGCGAGACGATCGCCGTCAAGGCCGCAAACAGATAAAATACGTAGCGCTTCGTATCACTGCTCCGCTGTTGGATAAACCGCATATCGTGGAGCAACAAGAGCCGTCCGAGCCGGCGTCCGGCGGATTCGATGGAGACCGACATGATATGCATCGGCCCACTACTGAACGACCGCACGATGGAAGAATTCGAAGCGAGACCCTGCGTTTCATGGCAGGTGACATCCTCCGGGAAAGCCTGAGTTTCATACAGAAGCCGGTTCTCCGGATCACAAAACCCCAGGGCGTATAACCGTTCGTCTTGAATGATGCGTGTAAAGTAGGTGGAAATCTTCCCTGCTGAGTTCGAAGCTAGCAGATCGGCCAGCGGGCCTTCCATCGTGCCGACCATAAGCTTGGACCGCATATCCAAGTCGCGGATAAACCATTTGAGTTCGAGCGAGTCGACGACCGGGACCACCCCATAGGCGATCACGGCCAACACGATCACCAAGGGCAGAACAAACCTCAGTGAAAGGGCAAAGAGCCTCATGGAAGCAAGGTAATTTACTTTGACTGAGAAATCAAATACGGGCTAACCCTTGCTCAGCACGATTTCGTCAAATACCGTCGGTTGTCCGACCGGGTCGAGGCAGAAGGGTCTATCGATTGATGGAGCTTCAGAGACTCGGTGGCGCATCGACTCTTCGGAACAATTCAGAACCAAGAGGAAGGCCTGGTTCGCTCACCCACGTCGACCCTCATCCGGCCATTCCCGGTCGGCCGACAGAGGGCGAGACTCGCTATGGAAGCAGTCTCTCGACGGATAGATCCGTCCTGAGCCCATTGGCCGTGAGCCATTCCGGGTTGAAGATCCTCGATTGATATTTTGCACCGGAGTCGCACAGAATCGTCACAATGGTCTGCCCCGGTCCGTGGTCAAGCGCCATCCGAACCGCCCCGGCGACGTTGATGCCGGAGGAGAGACCGAGAAACAGCCCCTCTTCGCGCAGGAGCTGATACAGAATAGTCAAGGCCTCCTGATCAGAAATGCGCCACGCATGATCCACCGCAAGACCTTCGAGATTCCTGGTCACGCGACCTTGGCCGATGCCTTCGGCAAACGAATCGCCGTCGTTGGTGTCCGTATTGCCGTTGGTGAACCACGACCACATAGCCGCACCATAGGGATCAGCGCATCCGACGGCGATCTGCGGATTGCGTTCCTTCAAGTACTGTGTCGTTCCTGCCAACGTGCCACCGGTGCCGACGGCAGAGACAAAGGCGCTGACCTTTCCGGCGGTCTGTTCCCAAACTTCCGGGCCGGTGGTGCGGTAATGCATGAGACGGTTGGCAATGTTATCGAACTGGTTGGCCCAGAACCAGCCCTGCTCCTCGGCCATTTTTCTGGCGACATGGTTGTAGTTACCCGGATTGGAATAGGGCTTCTCCGGGACAGGGATCACCTCCGCGCCTAGCGCGCGCAGAAGATCAAGTTTTTCCCGCGACTGGGTTTCGGGGATGACAATGACGGAACGGTATCCCCTGGCGTGACCGATCATCGTAAGACCGATGCCGGTATTCCCCGCTGTGCCCTCAATGATGGTGCCGCCCGGCCGCAGAACCCCTCTGGCCTCAGCATCCTCAATGATGCCGAGTGCGGCACGATCTTTCACCGATCCACCAGGGTTCATGAATTCGGCCTTGCCGAGGATTTCGCAGCCGGTCAGGTCCGAGAGACGACGCAGGCGAAGAAGCGGCGTATTGCCGACATGACGATCGACCCCATGGTAGCGTGACCTGTTCGCGTTCATCTTCATCGAATGAGTCGGCAGCTCCCTTCCCTGCAATGCCGGAGTCGCGTGCGCGTTGTCACCCCATCACCGGATGGCATAGCCGCAGCAGTGTACCATGCTACGTCCATCAACAAACACAGACTCGTGCGAACCCTGCCGTAAGCTTCCCGCTTGAGCACATCTTCTTGGTCTTCTTACGGTGCTCGCTGCATGACCCCGAACTCGGCGCTCTTAAACCTCCCGCTTGATCGCATATTCTCGGGCTTGTCGTCGTATATCCAAATTGGTATAATTGAACCGTGAAACCGCTGCGCTTCCTCGGAAACTCGCTGGAGTGTCTCCGACAGTTTCCGGAAGACGCGCGGCACGATGCGGGGTACCAACTGGAGCAAGTCCAGTACGGCAAGCAGCCAACCGATTTCAAATCGATGTCGTCGGTTGGAAAAGGAGTTGAGGAACTCCGGGTGCGGGATGAATCCGGGACATATCGCGTGGTTTACATAGCTCGCTTCGCTGAAGCCGTCTACGTGTTGCATGCGTTTCAGAAGAAGACCCGGGCGACGAGTGAACGCGACATCGAGCTGGCGAGAACGCGGTACACTGAACTCAGACGAGGGAGACATGGCTAAGACGACCCACAGTTTCAAGAGTGTATGGGATGCCTTGGCCGATACACCCGAACAGGCGGCAAATCTGCGTGCGCGCTCTGGACTCATGCGGCAGATTACCGATGTCATTGAAGAGAACGGGTGGACTCAAATGGAAGCGGGTGCCCAATGTGGGGTCACGCAGCCACGGATCAATGATCTCCTCCGCGGACGAATCTCCCGTTTTTCATTGGATGCACTCGTGAATATGGCCGCGGAGCTTGGGCGTCAGGTCCGCGTCGAATTAGAGCGTCCCAAATCCAGGCGGCTGTCCCGAGAGCGCCGTTCCGCCTAAGCCCTATCTTCGAACAGTGCCCATCCTGCCGGATCAGCACTGTATTCTATTTATGTTTCTTGGAGGAGCTAAAGTAGAGAGGGTGAGTTGAACATGATTAGGCCCCGGTGGACGACTCCTCCTTCTTGAGCTTCAATGTCGTTTCGAGCTTCGAGTCCGCATCAAGCAACGTCACGGAGGTCGCCTCAATCAGCGTGACCTGAAACTTCCCATCGAGCGTATCACCCTCGCGAATGATATAAATCTCCCGGCCTTTTCCCAAAAACGCCTGGTGCACCCCGTTCCGATCGACATAGCCCAAATAGCGATACTGCGCCATTTGCTCCTGGAGTTGCTGCCGCCGTAACGCCTCCTGCTGTTGGGCCAGTTCTTCGGGTGTCGGTGGTGGTGGCACGGGAGGGGTTGGCGAGGCCGTTACGGCAACCAACGGTTGCGGTCTCTTCTGCCGAGCTACGACCCTGACCTGTGGATCCATGGGGCGAGACGATGGCAGAAAGATGTTTCGCTTGGGCCGGTCCGGCAGTTGCCGTTCCTGCGCACGCAAGGAGTGCACTGTCCACTCCTGATCTGGAGCCGCTGCCGTCGCTCGGGTCATAACCTTACTCGAGCGATATTTCAACGGCACCTCTTCAGGGGGCGGGGCCGAAATCACCATCACAGAGAACAAGGTAATCCAGACCAGCACGAGCCCACCCACCCCCAGCCATTTCTGCCGGTCCGTCATAGCGAGGTCCCGCCTCGTGGTTCTTGCCGCAAGTAGGTCGCCACCGTGATATTGACTATGACACGCCCCGCGGAATCCTTCTGGTTGTGCTCACTGCCCACATCCAGCCGTTCAATGACGAGATAGGACTCCGTTGTTTCAAGTCGATGGAGAAATTGATAGATCGCGGCATAGTCGCCGGTGGCCTTGAACGCCATCGTCGCTTTCACTAACCGCCCCTCCTCTGGTTTCTTGATGTCGTAGCCCATCCTCGGGATCAGGACCTGTTCGCGCTTGCCAAGCTCGGCGAGCGTCATCGCGAGGGATGTAAACTCCTCCTGTTTCGGCAAGGCGCCCATGGCGAGATCCAGCTGCTGCTGCGCGGTCTGAGCCTGGACTTGTCGAGCCTTCGTCCGCTGCAGCGTGGCCTGTGTCTGTTTCGCAGCCTGATAGGCGTGTTCGACACGGAGCAATGCGTCCTGAGCCGGCCTCAACCACCATCCGTAGATCAGCCCGGCACCCACCAGTGACAGCGCGGTGACGCTCATCAGCGGCACCAGTCCTCGTCGCATCGGTTTCGGCAGCCGCATCGTGGGCAGGTTAAGACGCATCATCTGCCTGTCCCGTTTCTAGAATCCCGTGGTACTCCACGGTCACGGAGAATTCGACGCGCCCGCCGTCACGCTCCGCCGCTCCCTCAGGAGAGGATGAGTCGGCAAACTGATGGTGATGGAGAACCGGGTGACGAAACGCGGGTCGGGTTTGCAACTGACTCATCAACGCCTGCAACTCGCCCATACTGGCCGCGTGTCCATTGACCATCATGGTGCCGGTGTGCGCATCGCGCTGGATCTTGCCGATGGCAATGCCGGGAGGACATGTCTCTTCGAGATCATGGAGGAGCTGGGTCCACGAGAAGCGGCGTTTCTCGGCCAACTGATTCACGAACCGCACCTCTTGCTGAATGTCCGTCAGCTGCTCAGCCGAGAGGGTCAATCGTCCCTGTTCGAGCTGCGCCGTCACGTGCTGATTGAGCGCCTCCGTCCGTTCCGTCGCCGTCGCATAGTGACTGACCTCCTCCTCGATGAGACGACTCTCCCACCCCATCCATCCGGCGAACAGACCAGCGCCCAGGCAGAGAACGGCCAATCCCCACTGGATCCCCTGAGCCACGCGCATGTGACGAGAGACAAGCGAGAACGGCCGTATTGGAATCAGCTGCGTCGAGTCACGATGTCCGTTTCTGGAAAACATGGCACCCCTCATGAGGCTAAGACACAGGCCAACGCGCCGTACGGAGGCTGGTCAGGAGAGGGGACCTGACTCACAATGGGCACATTCGCCCAGGTGATCCGCACAATCGGAACGGTCCAGTGCTCCTGCACCATCCAGGTGTCCGACGGGTGCGCCGTTGCCTCAGCTCCTGAGGCCACCACCGTTTCATCCAGCACATAGCAGGGTGTGGTGCAAGCGGCCGTGTGAGTCGAGACGGGATGGTCCTGTCCAAAATACTGCAGCGTCTGGAGCAGCTCCCGGTTCAGATCAACGGACCCACGCCGCAACGGCTTGACGCGGAGACCGATAGGACTCCCCTGTCGGACACCGAGCACGATGAGGGCCTCCGCCGTCCGATGGGCGACATACACCTCCTCATACGCTCCTGTACGCGTGGCGCGCACGAGCTCAAGCAGATGAAACGTGGACCATCCCATCGACACAGGAATGAGCGCTGCGGCTTCGCAGACGTGATGGTACTGGTCGAGGATACTCGTGCGACTGGCCACGGAGACGACAGAGACTGGCGTCGACCCCGATGCCGTCGAGGGTACGGCGTGCCACGAGAGCGTGAGATCTTGCGCCGTCACGTGTTCCTCTTGGCGCAGGCGCCAACGAAGCAGCGCCTCTTGTTCAGCGCGGATGGTGGGAAACGTCTCGAAGTGATGCAGGGCCAGCGTCCCACAGGCCATCGGCAGATCGATCGCGACAGCGTGATCACGGACGCCTTCGAGAAGGGCCACGAGTTCCTTGGCCACGGCAGCCGGATCGCGCATCGTGAGACTGTCGGCGCCTGGCGTCAACAGACCGGCTGGTAAGGGGCGCGTCGCGACACGGGTCACCGTGGGTCGTTTTCTCCAGGCTCGCCGCAGCTCCACCAGATCAAGCGCGTGGGCCCGAAAGCTGACCCCGAGCCGAGGACGATGGATGGGAAAGAGTGAGACCATGGCCTGTCATCCCAGAAACGTCATTCGATTGACTTCCTTCATCGTCGTCTCGCCAGCCAATATTTTGGCAATACCGGCTTCGCGCAAACTGGTCATGCCCGCGTCGATAGCCGCCTGACGCACGTCGGACGGTGGTTTCTTCTCAAGAATGAGATCTTTGATCCGGTCGGTCACGGGCAGAAACTCCGTGATCGCATGCCGTCCGCGAAACCCGAGTCCGTGGCAGTCCACACAACCCTTCTCTCCATACAACACCCGATCCACGAAGAGCGCCGGGTCAAATCCAGATTGCTCACACTGGGTGGAACTGACCGAGATCGGAACCTTGCAGGCATCACAGAGTCTTCGCACGAGCCGTTGCGCCATGATGCAATTGAGTGAGGCCACGAAGTTGTAGGGTTCGATCCCCATATTCACGAATCGCCCAATGACATCGAATGCGTTGTTGGCATGGACGGTGGAGAACACGAGGTGCCCGGTCAGCGCCGATTGAATCGCGATCTGCGCCGTCTCGGCATCGCGGATCTCTCCCACCATGATTTTGTCCGGATCGTGCCGGAGGATCGATCGCAGCCCCTTCGCAAACGTCAGCCCCTTTTTTTCATTCACCGGAATCTGGATGACACCCTTCAGCTGATATTCGACCGGATCTTCGATGGTGAGCACCTTGTCCTCCTTGGTGTTCACCTCATTGAGCGCGGCATAGAGCGTCGTGGTCTTCCCGCTTCCCGTCGGTCCAGTCACCAGCACCATGCCGTACGACGCGGTGATCGCCCGCCTGAATCGTGCCAAGTCTTCTGTCTTCAACCCCAAGGAATCCAGATGCAACCCCTTCTGCCCCGACGTAAATTCTTCTTTGGCTAAAATACGAATGACGACCGATTCTCCAAACGCGCTGGGGATGATCGAGACCCGGAAATCGATCGTGCGTTTCTCGATGCGCATTTTGAAGCGACCGTCCTGTGGGACGCGTCGCTCCGCAATGTCGAGTTCCGACATGACTTTGATGCGCGACACGAGCGGGTTGTGGAAGCGAAGATCCAGCGGTTCCATGGCCAGATAGAGCACCCCGTCGATGCGGTACTTGATCTCCGTCACTCCCTCAGCGGGTTCGATATGAATATCGCTGGCTCGTTTCTGCAGGCCATTCATCACCATCGTGTCGACGAGCCGCACGATCGGGCTCTGATCTTGACTGATTTTGTCATGCGACAGGACTTCTTCCCCCTGCTCGTTCTCATGAATCAACAGGGGGCGGAACTCGTCGGTGATCCGAGCGACCATTTGACTGTTCCGCTCGCTCTCTTGCAATGTTTCCGTGATGGCGCTGCGAGGCGCGACACAGATGGCGAGTTCTCGGTCAAGCAAGCGATCGAGCAAATCCAGGGTCTTGAGATCGGTGGGGTCCGAGACTGCGATGACCAACAGACCGTCTCGTTCCTCCAATGGTACGAAACCATGTTGACGCATCCACTCGATCGGAATGGTGGGATACGCCTCGAAATCCACGCGGTAGTCTTCGAGCGACCGGTACACGATCCCCGCCTGTTCGGCGAGGACTTCCGCCAGCTCCGATTCAGACAGCACGCCTTCATCGACGATGAGACGTACAAGTTCCCGTGGAGATCCCTCCGCGCGTCGGCTCAACTGTTCCACTCGGTCGGAGGTGAGGACACCACGGCGCTGGAGAATCTCAGTGAAGGATGCGGTGAGTGGCATGGGTGTTCCCTTCACGTGTCCCCCTCACGGCAGTCGGATGGTTCGACCGGGACGGAGGTGATCGCTGGTCAGTTCGTTGATGGTTCGCAACGTTGCGATCGTCGTCTTGTATTGTTTGGCGAGGCTCCGGAGGCTGTCGCCCGGCTGCACGGTGATCCAGGTCGGCTTCGCACGGTCGTCCTGTATGACGGATAGTGCAGCTATGATCGGCTCGCCTGAGTGCTGTGGCACACCTGCCAACCGGCTTGTCTGCTTCTCCGTCCTGCCTCTGCGAGACGACTTCGAGCCCAGTGACGGTGTTGTGACAACCAATGTCTGTTTCAGCTGGGTGAGTTCCTGACTCAACGAGGCAACCGTCTCCTGAAGCCTCTCCAGTTGGCTGTCCGTCGCGGTTGACTGGACAGGCACCTGTGCGAGCTGCTCCCGTTCGGTCTTCAGGGCTGCGAGTTCAGCCTGGCGAGCATCGAGCGTGCGCCTGGCTTCGAGGAGTGCCTGCTGCGACTCCCGGCTTTCCTGTCGCGCCTGGATCAGGCTTCCGCGCAACTCGTCGAGCTCCGCTGCCTGCTTGGCCGCAGCGATTCGCGTGGAGGCCATCTCGGCGCGGAGAGTCGCCAGTTCCTGTTCCCGCTCCTGCATCACCTGCGCGGCCCGTCTGACCTCCTCTGTCTCATGAGGTAAGGAGAATTCCAGCGCAGTGGCGCATCCACTGCCCCCGAACAGCAGCGCCATCAGTACCAGGGGATGCTGAAGACCCATGTGGGTGGTCTCTGCAGGACGATGTGACACGATCACCACTCGTTATAGGGACCGTTGGCGAGCGAGACTAAGGGACTGCCACTGTGCACATCCCAGATCCCCCCTTCTTGGTCTTCCTGCATTTCCTGCCACGTGGAGGCAGACCCGGTGAGGGGATCCGCTGGGACAGCGCGCAGATACCCAGCCGTCACGAGGTCTGCCAACGCCGGCGGATACTTCCCTTTATCTCCACGATACTTGTCGATCACATCCCGAAGCACAAAGAGTGTCTGCTTAAGGACCGTCTCCCGAGCTTTTTGAGTCGAATGCTGATAGTTAGGAACCGCCAAGGTGGCGAGAATCCCGATGATCGTCACGACGGTCATCAATTCCACGAGCGTGAAGCCCTCAGCGCCCTTGACCAGTCGAGCACGCGGGGTGTCACAAACAGGCATACCGCCGTCAATCCTACTGAACATGGACCATCGCCTTTCCACCTGTGGGAGTGCCTGCGTCAGAGGACACCGTCTCCATCGTCAATGCCACCTCCCCCTTCGCCTTGGCCTGGAAGAACAGCATTGCGAGTACGCTCTCGCCTGCGCCGTCCGCACCCTGTCGCCGGACCGTCACAATCACCTGCCCATCCATGGAACGAGCGGTAATGGCCGCCGTGCCAGGCCCCACACGACGAAATTCCAAAAGCTTGGGATCGTACGCCACCGTGACCATCGATTCCGTCAGCACCTCGAGCGACGAGGTGGAAAGGTCCACCTGAAATTCCTGCCCAATCTTTGTGGACAACTCCGCGGGACTCAGTCGAATCAGTGCCGGACCGCTCGCCACCAGATCGGTGGCGGAGGATGAACCAGCCCTCGGCACATTGGTTCTTCCCGCTGATCCTGGAATCGGCGCCGCCGCGAGAGATCCTGGTACTGTGACGGGCGGAGCAGGTGGCGTTGTCATAGAAGGAACAGTGCCCGGCGTGGTCGCTGATGCCACGGCCACGGCGGACGTCCCCGTGGAGCCGCCGGAACGCGGCAGCTGTGAGACCGTCTGCGCGTAGGGGGGAAAGAGCTGCGTCGTCGCGTACTGCTGATCGGTCCCCGACCAGAACGCCTGCTCGGCGAGCGGAGGTGTCGTCAGGCTCCGGACGATCCGCGGCGTAATCGTCAACACCACTTCGGTCTCAACCCGATCGACCGTCGTGGCAGTGAACAGCTCTCCAAGATAGGGAAGATCGCCGAGAATCGGCACCGTCGAACATCCTTTGCGATCTTCGCCTTGGATCAACCCCCCCAGCACGACCGTCTCATCGTCCCGCATCATCAAGGAGGTCTCAGCGGACCGCGTCCCGAACTTAAACTGTTTGATCTCGGGGCTCGCTTGCAAGATCACTTGATCGCCCAACCGCGTCACCTCGATCTTCAACTTCATCGCGATCTCATCGAGCGCGTTGATCGACGGCTCGACCGTGAGCTTGACCCCCACATCCTTGAATTCGATCGAGGTCACTGTCGACGTGGTGGGGATCGCGCCGGTCGCCGCCTGGCCGGGCAGCACGTTCGTCGTCGATAAGAGAATCGGTTGTTTATCGCCCACATTGATCGCGGCGGCTTTATTGTTCATCACCCGCAGCTTCGGCGACGCCAGGGTCTTGGCGTCGGATTGTTGCTTGAAAAAATCCGTGAGCAGACTCGCCGGGAGCGTGAAGAGGTAACTCTGGGGACTCAGCGCGGTGAGCTGCGCCAAGGTGAACGTGGTCGGGGCCGTGGACACGCCGCCTGTTCCACCGCCGGGCCTGATCCCGAACCCCAGTTGCTTGGCGAAGTTGATCCCGTATTTCATGCTCTTGGTCCGATTGACCTCCAGCACCTCGACGTCGAGTTCAACCTCCGGCTCTCGCCGGTCGATGGCAAACAGCAGTCGCTCCGCCAATTGCAGCTTCGCCGGCTCTTCGCGCACTACAATGGCGTTGACCTTGTCGTCGACATAGATCTTTTTGCTGTCGAGCATCGTACGGACCAGGTTCACCGCGTCTTTCGCCTTGGCATTGGCCAGGTAGAAGGTGCGCATGAGCAGATCCTGATACTGGGCCTGTTTCTGCTTGTTGTTCGGCATGACCAGGATCGTGTCCGGCGCCACCTTCTGGGCGATCAACCCGTTGGTGTTCAAGATCAGCTGCATCGCCTCATCAAAAGGCAGATCCTTGATAAAGATCGTGATGGGCTCGTCACGCACCTCTTTATCGAAGAGGACGTTCACGCCCGACGTGCGCGCCAAGATCTCGAAGACCTCCTTCAACTTCGCTTGTTGAAAGCGGAGCGTGAGCGGGTCCTGAGAGTGGCCGATCGCCTTCGTCGCACGCTGTTGTTTCGTCAGCTCGGTGATACTCTCCAACGCCGTCGGCTGCGACGGATCCAGCTCCACGGCCCGCTCGAACGCGGTCAGCGCCTCTTCAACGCGACCCAGATTTTGAAGCTTCTTTGCCGCCTGCAGTTGTTCCTGACTCTCTTTCAACCGCAGCGCATCGGTAATCGCGGCATGATGCTCCGCCTTGGTGGGATCCAACCCCAGCGCCAGCTTGAATTCCTGTAGGGCCTCCGGGAGACGGTGCTCCGTCAGAGCCGTCCGCCCTCTCGTATAGTGGCCCTCCGCGGCATAGCCCTTCGCGCGGTCGAGCCGCTGTCGGATTAGGTCATCGAAGGGGGCCTTGCGTTGAGCCTCCCGATAGGCCAGCACCGCCTCTTCCCACTGGCCTTGCTCGGCGAGGCGGTTGGCCTGCTTGAGTTCAGGCGACACACACCCGGCCAGGAGGCACAGCACTATCATCCCCATGCCGACTGTGGTTGACTGTTGCATAGTGTCTATCACGAGACGGATGGAGCCAGGACGGAGGAGACAGACCATTCCCCTTCGCACAGGGCACCCAGATCCTGCCATCTGTCCGTCCAGCGCTGCCGGGACGCCATCGAGTGGGCGCACGAATCCATATGGAGACTCTATCGGCCAAAACCATATAGAAACCTGATCCCGGTGCCAAGGAGGTGGCTCGATGAGCCTTGGACGCCTCGGCGTTGCCGGCGTGGTCGTATCGGGTATGACAACGGGAGCACGGCGTTGAATTCCGTGCCCGTGCAGGG
>CAYSFU010000044.1:0-34731 GCA_964430555.1 uncultured Nitrospira sp.
ATGATGCATCTATACGCATTGGAAGATCCGTATAACGCGTACCAAGCGCAGTCAGAGGGAAGCTACGTCAATCCATCCTATTCGGATGCCGTGAAAACAAAGGATGTTAAAAAGAGAACATATGAACTGTATAAGCCAGATCAGAACTATAAATTTCTTGAGAAGCCAATCCATGCATTCTCCAAAGATTTAACTAATGATGCCAAGTATCTTCGCTACACAAAACCAAATACCGAAAAACTTGTGTTTGAGAACGGCCAATATATGTATCCCCGTAATCAGCAGCCGTCACTACTCGAAGAGCAAGTCAAAGAACTGAAGAGTCGCTATGGGTTTACGTGGAGAGGAATTTCACGCCCGCATGATCGTGAACTGGGAGTCGTCGGTGGTGAAGTCATCGTGCTCGATTTACAGACGAATGAAGTCCTTGCAGTTCGACGAGGATATGCCGCAAGCGGGGGAAAGACATTGGAAACGGTGGCCGGAATTTGGTGGCTCAATGCAGCAAAATGTCCGCCGTCGATGCCGGGCGATGAACATCATTTTATCCACAAAGTCTTGAAACCGTCTAAGTCGGTTCACTAGAGGAGATTCTGTATGTCGGATCTCACCCTTGTCCAATTGGGAAAAGCGTATGATGCTGCCCTTGAGCAAATTGCTGCAGAGTCCTTTCTTGCATTTGGGATGCAGCCAGACGACTTTATCCAGAAATTACAAGCGGGCAACAATCCGGGTGCAATTTCAACGGATCCAGACTTAGATGGCAAACTCCGTATGACGTTGGAGCAGGCTCAGGTATTCCGAAATCGCTACCGTATTATCGATGCTTATCAAAACGACGCCACAGGATTTTCTGCTGTGGCATTGCGCGACAATGACACTCCAAACCGTGTGGTCCTCGCCGTACGGAGCACCGAGCTTCTCAATGATCGGACACGTGATGTAGGGGCAGATCTTCAAATCTTTACGAGCGGGTTCGCCTTCGATCAAATCTTGTCGGCAGAGGATTTTCTCAATCGGGTCCGGCCTCAACTGCAGCCTGGAGAGAAAATCGATTTAGTTGGGCACTCTCTCAGCGGGAATATCGTTCGTACCCTGGCTGCCATGTATCCGGATGTTATCAATCAAGAGGCAGGCAGCCACGTGGTCTTCAATGCGACAGGGCTTGGCGAGTTTCGTGATCCCACTGGAAACAATCGATCGCGCGATGTCGTGTTGAAAGAAATGATGAATCTATACCGCCAGGTTGAAGCTAATCCTAATAACGCGACGGATGTGCCAGTGCATTTACTGCCTCTGCAGTGGACGGCGATTGCCGCATTGCCCATTGATCGCACTGATCCGAATGGGAATATCTATTCCGCTCCGCAGCAAGATTTTGCTCAGGCCTACATCCAGAACAGATATAGTACGACCTACACCGACGATGGCATCATCGTCGCAGAATCCTCTTTTGCCCAATATTTTGGGGTTGCTCTCTCAGGATTCGATCCAACGACCGTGGCCAATTCTGGAAGTCATCCGGTTCCTATCGCCGTCCCGATTGAAGGCCAACCGGTCGTAGAAATCCCCCCTCTGGCTCCACGGTTGGACTATCTCAACACCCACAGCTTGACCCTGATGGCCGATTCGTTACGTCTTCAGGTGCTCTTCAAAGAGATCGATTTCTCGATTTCAAAAGATACCATCCAGGCGATCTTTCAGGCCTCCTCCGCCAGTGCCGCCAATACCTTACTCGGACGAGCGGAGAAGGACACCTTGGAAAATGCACTCGATGCGGTTCGGAGAGCGTTGTTACCGGTGGATCAGAATTTCCAGCCGACACCGTCCTCCGACATGGCCGGCGGCTTCGGCAATATGGTCAACCGCACGGTCTTCCACAACAACATCACGGCGGTCGAAAACATGCTGCCTCCACAGCCGAGCCCGTATCGCATTGAGGCCTTGGTTAATCGGCCGCTTGAGGAAGTGATGGGCAATGCGCTGCTTGAGGATGAGGCCGGTAAAGGACTGGCGTATCGCTATGCCCTCACCGCGCTGAACCCGTTTGCGATGATTGGCCCGACTTATGGCCAACACAATCCCAATGGAGAATTGGCACTTTTTAACCCGGTGACAGGTCTGGGCACAATCACGACCGACTATATCCAAGATCGAGGCAGATTCCTCGCAGCAAAAGTGACGCTGAATCAGGCCAATCTCGATGGTCTACTGAATCCGTTTGCGCTTACGCACTATCATGACAACACTACGGGATATGACATTCCCTCTGGGTTGAGTATCCCATCCGGCGTGCAGCGCGAATATATTTTCGGGTCGGATACCGCGGAGACCATTACCGGCGGATCGCTCTTTACCAGTGATCATCTCTATGGTGCCGACGGAGTCGATATATTGCAGGGGTTTGGTGGGGATGACTACCTTCAAGGCGATGGTGGTAATGACACGCTCGATGGTGGTTCCGATGCGGATCGAATGATCGGTGGTCAAGGCAACGACAGGTACATAGTAGACCATGCTGATGACCAGGTTTCTGAAGGGTTGAACAACGGCAGTGATACGGTTCAGAGCTCCGTGAGCTTCACATTAGGGACGAACCTTGAGGATCTGCTCCTCGCCGGCAGCCGCGACATCAACGGCACCGGCAACGAACTCAATAATCAGCTCACCGGCAACAGCGGCATGAATCGTCTTGAGAGTAAGGATGGCATGGATCATCTCATCGGTAACGACGGCAACGATGTGTTGATCGGCGGGACCGGTGATGGAGACCTGCTCGAAGGCGGAATTGGTTTCGATACCTATTTCTACAACGCCGGCGATGGGTCGGATCGGATCGAAGATTCCGATGCACGGGGGCAGATCATTTTCAATGGTCACCGCTTGCTCGGCGGGATTCACCACTCGAACGATCCGCTGAATACCTATAAAAGTCTCGATGGCCTCACCACCTATCTGTTGTCCGGCCCGAATCTCATCGTCAATGGGGTGTTGACCGTCAATGAACACTTCCAGAGCGGGCAGTTCGGGATCGAACTGCGTGAGGTGGTGGATCCCAATTGGAAGAATGACTATCCCGTCGTTATCGGCGCAGAGTCCGATGGCTTCATCAATAATATTCTCCACTATTCGGACATCAACGATCTCGGGTTCGGCGAGCGGGGAAATGACCAGCTTTTTGGGAACGGAGGCAACGACATTCTGAGGGGATGGAGCGGGAATGATCGAGTCTACGGCGGCACGGGCGATGATGTCTTGGATGGGGACTGGCGGTTGATTCTGTTCAACCCCTCGGCTCCTCCGTTTGCGCTAGGAACTGATTTGTACTACGGCGACGATTTGGTGGACGGCGGCGAAGGGAACGATACGCTCTTCGGCTCCTGGGGCGATGACTTGCTCTATGGAGGGGCAGGCAATGACCTCCTGTACGGCGACCACTTTTTACAGGATCGATGGACGTTTACTGCGGACGATTTCCTCGACGGCGGGGAGGGCAATGATGAGCTGCATGGCATGGCCGGCGATGATGTGCTCTCCGGCGGCGAGGGGAACGACACGCTCTTGGGCGAGGAGGATGAGGATGTCCTGGAGGGAGGCGCCGGAGCGGATACGCTCTGGGCGGGTATTGGAAATGATTCGCTCTCCGGCGGCAGCGGCGTCGATATCCTGCTAGGTGATTTTGGCAATGATCTGCTCGATGGAGGAAGCGAAGCCGATTCCCTATATGGTGGAGATGGCGCAGATTCACTTTTCGGTGGAGCAGGAAACGATCTGCTGTTCGGTGATGGGTTGAACACACCGGAGGCAGTCGGGGTGGCCGGCGGGAATGATTTTTTGGACGGTGGTGAGGGGGATGATGAACTCCAGGGGATGATCGGCGACGACTATCTCTTCGGGGGAGCAGGGAACGATTTCTTGCTTGGGCAAGAAGGCAACGATACGGTGTTCGGTGATGCGGGCGATGACGTACTCAATGGCGATGCGGGTCGCGACAGCCTCTTTGGTGGCGATGGGAATGATGGTCTGACGGGTGGAGAAGGGGACGATGCGGTATACGGTGATGGTGGGAGCGATACGCTGCAAGGTGATCAAGGGAACGATGTGCTCGTCGGAGGAGCGGGCAATGACATCTATAACTTCAGTCTCGGTGACGGTCAGGACACGATCACGGATGCGGCAGTGGGAGTGGAGGGGAACTCCATCAATTTCTTCGGCGGGATCACGTTCGAGTCCTTGACCTTCGTGCACGATCCTGTACAGCAGATGCTCACGATTCAGGTCGGTGGCGGGGCCGATTCGATCCGTCTGCTCGGGTTTGATCCCAACACCTTCCAATATGTCGTCGAGACGCTTCGATTTTCAGACGGCTCGTTTGTGGCGTTGGCCAATCAGCTGCTGCTGCCGGGAGGGCTGGTCGCAGGAACGGATGAGGCCAACATCATTCGCACCGGTTCGAGTGATGATATCGTCTTTGCCGAAGCCGGGAACGATGTGGTGTATGCGGGGGATGGAAACGACTTGCTTGTGGGAGGAGAGGGGGCCGATGTATTGCAGGGCGGCACAGGATCGGACCAGTA
Organism: uncultured Nitrospira sp.; assembly: GCA_964430555.1. Taxonomy (GTDB): domain Bacteria; phylum Nitrospirota; class Nitrospiria; order Nitrospirales; family Nitrospiraceae; genus Nitrospira_D. The sequence continues at coordinate 4,578 of CAYSFU010000044.1, forward strand.
TCTGTTTCATCTTGGTGATGGAGCAGACACGATCGTCGATACGGCGAACGAAGGCAATCGTGTGGTGTTCGGCGATGGAATACTTCTCAGCGCGCTTACTCTCAGTCTTGGTTCCGGGCAAACACTGGTGCTTGCGCTCGGACATCCGGGTGATCAGATTGCGTTGTCCAATGCCCTGACTCAAGGAATGTTTCCCGTCGATTCCTTCGCGTTTGCGGATGGATCAACATTGACGGTAGCGCAGTTACTTGAGCGAGGGATCACCATTGCAGGAACTCCTGGTTCCGATTTCATGACAGGAACAAACGTTGTAGACCGGATCTTTGCGGATGCGGGCAATGATGTCGTGCAGGCTGGAGACGGCAACGATGTGCTGAACGGCGAGGCCGGGAATGACTCGCTGGAAGGTGAAGCCGGTGATGATGTGTTGGTCGGCGGAGCCGGTGACGACCAGTTACTAGGAGGAGACGGCAACGACATCTATCGATTTACTCTCGGCGATGGGCTGGATTCCCTATTTGATGCTGGTTCGAGTACGGACATGGATACGGTCATTTTCGGAACCGGCATCGCTTCCGATGCGCTTACTTTAGCCGTGGATGCTGGCCAAATTGTGCTCAAAGTCGGCACGGGCTCAGACGGGATCTACATTGGAAACGCCGGTGATGTTTTTGGCTCTCAGACGATTGAACGATTCGAATTGGCTGACGGAACCACCGTCTCATACGCTGACCTTGTCGCCTCGGGGTTCACTATTGACGGGACTGAGTTTGATGATGTGTTGCGCGGTACGAACGCCGTTGATCGGTTCAGAGGCGGTGTGGGGAATGATCGGTTGGAGGGCGGAGACGGAGACGACTCGTACTTCTTTAATCCCGGCGATGGCGTCGATACGATTGAGGACACCGCGGTTGCCGGTGCCGGCAATGCGATCGTCTTTGGGCCTGGGATCAGCTCGGCAGACATTAGCTTGAACGTGACTCCCGATCAATCCGACTCCAGTCTCGCCGACCTCCTCCTGCATGTCGGCACACACGGTGATGCCATTCAACTCGATATCTTCGATCGCCAGGATGTGTTCGGCCCGCGCACCATCGAGACCGTTCGTTTTGCCGACGGCAGCATGCTGACCTACGAGCAATTGCTCGCTCGTGGGTTTGATGTCACGGGAACAGCCGATCACGATTACCTCCTTGGCACGAATACATCGGATCGTATCGCGGGACTGGACGGCGCCGATGTGCTACGCGCTGGTTCGGGGCATGACCAACTCGATGGCGGCGCCGGCAACGATCGGCTCTTTGGCGGAGAGGGAGATGACACCTACGTGTTCGAGCCGGGGGCAGGCCAGGATTCGATTCTCGAGTTTCAAGGCAGCCAGGATCGGATCCGCATGGCTGTGGGTGTGGCGCCGTCCGATGTATCGGCCACTCGGGATCAGCACGACCTCGTCTTGAGCCTCAGCGGCGGAATCGATCGGCTCACTGTCACGGGCTATTTTCTTGCCCCTATGTTGCAGATCGAACGAGTGGAATTTGCCGATGGCACGGTGTGGGATCAGGCATTTATCGACAACCTTGTCAGACCGTCCCTTACCGGAACGAGTGGCAACGATCACCTGGTCGGCACGAACGGCGACGATCGGGTATTTGGCCTGGGTGGAAACGATCAACTCTCAGGGTTGGCTGGTCGTGATCTATTGGATGGGGGTGTCGGTGCTGATCACCTCCTAGGCGGGGCAGGTGACGACCGCTATGTCATCGATGACGTCGATGATGTTGTCACCGAGATGACTGATGAAGGGACCGATACGGTCCAGAGTTCGGTCGCAACGACGTTGGGTCTCAATGTCGAAAACCTTGCGTTGACCGGTACCGCTATCATCAGTGGCACAGGGAATGGGCTGGATAACCTTCTGATCGGCAACGGCGCGGCCAATGTCTTGATGGGTGGCGCCGGCAACGACACCTATGTTATCGGTGCGGACGATATGGTCGTTGAGCAGGCCGATCAAGGCATCGATACCGTCGTCGGGGCTGCGAGCACGACACTTGGGCCGAACCTTGAGAATTTGACGATCAGCAGTAGCCGATCGGTGAGAGGAGTTGGCAACGAGCTTGGAAATATCCTGTCCGCTCCAGGCTCGATCAGTACCTTGGCCGGCGGACTTGGCAATGATCTGTATGTGCTCGGTCCTGGTGATGATCCCGACGTGATGGTGGAAATGCCGGGCGGTGGTGTCGATACGGTTCGAGCGAGCCGGAGCGTGCAACTGCCGGATCATATCGAGCGATTAGAGTTGGTCGATCCGCTGCTCTTCAATGTGACGGACTCCAATCCGTTGAACAACCTTCGCTTCCCTCGCTTTCAGTTGGCGGATCGTCACGGAAATCCACTTGGATTGGACGGTATTGGGAACGCCTCAGCCAATACGCTCCTCGGTTCACAGGGGAACAACCGGCTCGATGGCGGTCTTGGAGCCGATACGATGATCGGTGGCCAAGGCAACGATACCTATGTGGTTGATCACATCGGCGATGTCGTCATGGAACGTCCTGGAGAAGGGCTCGATCAGGTTGTGAGTTCGGTGAGCTACGCGCTTTCCGAACATGTTGAACACCTCAGACTCGTCGGTATGACGGCGATCAATGCAACTGGCAATGCGCTTGCCAACGATGTGATCGGGAATGATGCGGACAATGTCCTGGATGGTGGGGCGGGTCCTGATCGTTTGTCGGGTGGAGGTGGCCGGGATACCTATCTCCTTCAACGCGGGATGGGACAGGATTTAGTCTTTGATACGTCCAGTGTCGGTGACGTGGATACGGTACAGGTGGCGTCGGATATTGCGCCAGACCAGGTCAAGTTGATCCAACGTGTGGACGATCTCGTCATCACGATCAACGGAACCGAAGACGAACTGCTCCTGGCAGGATTCTTTAGTCATGTGTCGGCACAATTGAAAGATGTGCACTTTGCCGACGGCACGGTCTGGGAGTCTGGCTTCCTTCGTGCGAACGCTGCCAATACGGCGGTGAGTGTGACCGGCAGCCCGAACAACGAGACTCTGAGAGGGGACGGTGGCAACGATACCCTCATTGGAGACGCGGGAGATGACATTCTCTCTGGTGGGCTGGGTGATGACATCTTGTATGGAGATGGAGTTTTCTCGATATCCGTTATCGATGGAAAACCAATTGCCGGAAATGACGTGCTTCGCGGTGGCCCTGGGGATGATCTGATCACAGATCACCTGGGAACCAATCTATTCGATGGCGGCGCCGGCAACGATTCACTCCTGCTTGGTTCAGGGCAGGATACCGTCTTGTTCGGCCGTGGGTCAGGATCCGACCAAGTCCGCTTTGATGGCAACGGAGCTGATCTCGACATCATTCAACTTGCTGCCGACCTCACGCCTGCTGATATTGAGCTGACGCGCGACGACTCGATCGCACCTCGTGTGATGCTTCGTATTCGAGATACCGGCGAGCAACTGACACTCAACCTCTCGATGAATTATCCGGACATTGCACCGACAGATATCCAAGGGCGCATCCAATTTGCGGATGGTACCCAATGGAGTCTTCGATGGAGTTCTGTGGATTTGACGGTCGGCACCCTCGGTAACGATGTGTTGGAAGCGGCATTCCCGAGTGTGTTGCAAGGATTTTCTGGGGACGACGACTATCGGTTAGGGAGTGCCGGTGTCTCCGGTAGCTTTGCGGTCATAGAAGCCGCCGGTGAAGGCATCGATACGGTCCAGAGTATGTTCGATGCCACATTGGATGCGAATGTGGAACACCTCATTTTATCGGAAGTCACTAGTTCTGCTCTTCCCAATCCAGAGCGTGGGACCGGGAACGAATTGGATAACATCATCATCGGCAATACGGCGGATAATATTTTGGATGGGGGGGCAGGAAACGATGTGCTCGTGGGCGGACTGTTTTACCTCGAACAGGATCATCATCTCGTCGGCGGGAATGGCAGCGATATTCTCATCGGCGGTGATGGCGATGATACGCTGATTCCATTCGTGCCGAACACTCGGGAGGCTGGTTTCATGAACCTGAACAACGGGTTCGACTTTGGTAAAGACTTTATCGTGCATGGTCAATTCACGCACCTATTGCCGAATGACCCCGATGATATGTTGCTCGGTGGAGTAGGAAACGATACCTACATTATTTTCAATGCAGCCGAAACCCTATTCGAGGCTCCTGAGGAAGGTATCGACATCGTCAAAAGTCTGGTCGACTACACGCTGGGCGATAATCTCGAAAACCTTACGCTTCTCGGCAATATTGATGGTCCATCCGCGACGCACGGAACGGGTAATGCCCTTGCGAATGTCCTCATCGGCAATCTGGCAGGCAACAGACTTACAGGTGAGGAAGGGGATGATACGCTCTGGGGTGGCCGTGGTCCTACGGTCGATGATGAAATCATTCCGGTCTCGGCTGGGAACGATCTCTTGATCGGTGGTGCCGGGAGCGACACGTATCTCTTCAATCTCGGGGACGGTACCGACACGATTCAAGATGTCGCGATTATCGGCGAAGGGAATCGGATTCAATTCGGAATGGGAATCGTGGAATCCGATCTGACCTTCACCCGTGACGAATCTGCACGGACCCTGACGATTCATGTCGGGAACAACGGTACCGATCGGCTCATCCTGAGGGCTTTTGATCCAACTACTGCCAACGGGTCGCTGGTCGTCGAGACGCTGGCATTTGCCGACGGCAACACGGCGAGTCTCGCCTTGCTGCTGGGTGGGCCGGTCAACCATGCGCCGACAGTCGCCAACCCCTTGGCTGGTCAAGCGGTCTTAGAGGATGTGGCCTTGAGCATTCAGATTCCCGTCGATACTTTTGTGGATCCGGATGTACACGATGTGTTGGCGTACAGTGCCGGCTCGGTTGATGGCGCGGCTTTGCCGTCTTGGCTGATGTTTGATGCGGAGACTCGAACCTTTACCGGCACACCGGATGATGCGCAAGTGGGCAGCCTGGATCTCAAGATCACGGCTACGGACAGTGGGAATCTCAGTGTCTCGGATGTGTTCACCCTCACGGTGCAGAACGTCAATGAAGCGCCGACGGCGGCCAATCCGATCGCGGACCAAACGGTCTGGGAGGATGCGCCATTGAGCATTACGGTGCCGGTCAACACGTTTGCGGATCCTGATACAGGTGATACGCTGACCTACAGTGCCAGTCTGGCGAATAGTGATGCATTGCCCACCTGGCTGAGCTTCAATCCGACAACCCGCACGTTCAGTGGGATGCCGGATGATGCCCAGGTGGGGACGTTCAATCTGGCAGTGACAGCGACAGACCGGGGCGACCTCAGTGCGACGAGTCTCTTTGCGCTGACCGTGCAAAATGTGAACGAAGCCCCTGTGGTCGCGAACCTGGTCGTTGATCAGACGGCGACTCAAGGGACTCTGTTCAACTTTGTGGTTCCGGCCAATACGTTTGCCGATATCGATCCAGGCGATACCCTCGCGTATAGTGCCAGGCTGGCCAATGGCAATCCGCTCCCAGCCTGGCTCACGTTCAATCCGACAACTCGAACATTCACCGGCACGCCGCAAGCGGGCGATGTGGGGGCCATCGACGTACGTGTTTCCGCGACCGATACCGGTGCGTTGAGTGGCAACGATGTGTTTACGGTAACCATTGCCCCGAGCGGTGGAGCGACAGCCGGCAACGACACCCTGATCGGGACGCCCGGTAACGACACGATCGATGGGCTCGCCGGGGACGATGTGTTTCAAGGGCTGGCGGGCAGCGACACCCTGCTTGGTGGGTTTGGGAACGATCTCCTTGATGGAGGAGTCGGAGCTGATACGATGACCGGCGGGGCCGGGAACGACACCTACATCATCGACGCGGCGGGCGATGTGGTCACCGAATTGACCAACGAAGGGATCGATACGGTGCAGAGCAGCATCGCCTACACCCTCGGTGCCAACCTTGAGCATCTTACTCTTACTGGCACAGCTGCGATCACCGGGACCGGCAATGTCCTCGATAACGTGCTCATCGGCAACAGCGCCAACAATAGGCTGATCGGGAGAGCCGGTAACGATACCCTCGACGGCGGAGCGGGCAACGATACCATGGTTGGCGGAACCGGTAACGACACGTATGTCGTCGACGTAGCCGGCGATGTGGTCACCGAACGGTTGAGGCAAGGCATCGATACGGTGCAAAGTTCCGTGACGTATACACTGGCGGCCAATGTGGAGAATCTCACATTGATGGGCATCGCCGCGATTAATGGCAGCGGCAATGCGCTCGACAATACTCTGATCGGGAATAGCGCCGCCAATATTCTTTCCGGTGGAGCAGGGAATGATACCTATAATATCGGTGCGGGCGATACGGTCGTCGAAACTGCCAATAACGGGAGGGACACCGTGTTGAGCGATGTCACGACTATCTTGAGTGACAATATCGAACTGCTGGTGCTGACCGGGACCGACGCCATCAACGGCGTGGGCAACAGGTCGGCTAATGCCATCATCGGTAACCACGCCGCCAATGTATTGGACGGAGGGACAGGGGCCGATGTCATGGCCGGCTTTGATGGGAATGACACCTATATCGTGGACAACATCAATGATGTGATTGTGGAACTTGCCAATCATGGGATTGACTCGGTGCAGAGCGGCGTCACCTCCACGCTGGCTGCCAACGTGGAGCACCTCACGCTGACGGGAACCAGGGCCATCAATGGCACCGGGAACATGCGTGACAATATTCTCACCGGCAACAGCGCGGTCAACGTGTTGACCGGAGGGGACGGCAACGATTCGCTTCGTGGGAACGGTGGTAACGATACCCTCATCGGTGGGAATGACAACGATACGTTCTTGATCGGCCGAGGTGAGGGACAGGATTTGCTGCGAGACAGCAGCGGGACAGCGGATACGCTTCTGTATGATGCGGGGATTACTCCACTTGATCTCATGATCAGCCGACAGGTCAACGACCTGCGCCTGTCGATTCATGGCTCGACGGATTCTGTCACCCTCCAGAACTGGTATGTGGGCACGACCAATCGGATGGAGACAATTCAGGCGGGGAATGGCTCGCTGTTGCTCAGCACACAGGTGGATCAACTGATTCAAGCCATGGCTTCATTCAATCAGCAGACTGGCCTGACCTGGGACCAGGCGATCGATCAGCGCCCGCAGGATGTCCAGACTATTCTGGCGGCCAATTGGCAATAGCGGATGGAGAGAGTGGACGGTATGCAATGAACAGGAGGAACTTAGAGAGTATTGTCCATGTCGATCTTGGGTGAATCCAGCTGTTGCTCACGGCGGCGAATATAAAGATGGCGCTCGATGCCATCCCTCTCATACCGATAAGAGCGCACGTCTTTCAAGCGTGTCAATTCAAGCACTGACTCCATCTTTCTCTCCGAGTATTGCGGTTCCAGTCCTCATGGAATATCAGATAAAGTAAGTAGATATTCAATTTTAAGATTGTTGTGATAGGTTAATAAATCGGTATCCCATAGAACGGACATTCCTCTGACCGCTGACAAAGTCAACGAATGGCGCGATATCTTGCTCATGTGCGACAAAACGACGACGGATCGTTCGCCATCCATGAGCTTGAAGAACATTTACGCGCGGTAGGCGATCTTGCGGGTAAGTTTGCTGCGGCGTTTGGCCATGCTGAATGGGGGCAACTCGGAGGGCTTTAGCATGATCTGAGGAAATACTCATTAGCATTCAAAAGCTATATTGTTTCCAGGAACGACAGCGCAGCCTGGATATAGAGGGTTGAACGATGAGCAAGGAAGTGCCCCATTACATTGCCCATGTCCAAAAAACGGGAGACGATCCACAGAGCCTTGAAGAGCATCTGTTGGGAGTTGCTAAGATAGCCAAGGGGCTTGCCTCAAAGATTCACCTCGAACCTCAAGGCGAATTGATAGGACTACTCCATGATTTGGGAAAGTACAGCAATGCGTTTCAGACCTATCTCAAGTCGGCTGTCGGTCTGATTAACCAAGATGAGGATGAATTCGTTGATGCGCGAGGACTCAAGGGAAAGGTTGACCATTCTACTGCTGGCGCGCAGCTTGTTTGGGAGAGGCTATCCCAGCAAGGGGGCATCGGTCAGATTGTTGGTCAGATTCTTAGTTTGTGCATCGCGTCACATCATTCTGGTCTGATCGACTGCCTGTCTTCAGACCCCATCCGTCCTGTCGAAGACATGTTCACAAAGAGAATCAGAAAGCGAGATGACAGAACGCATCTCCGGGAAGCCTTGAATCAAATGGATAGGCTGATCGACAAACGCTTCTGCGAGCTGATGGCTAATCAGGGATTGGTTGAGGGGCTCAAAAACTCCATTCGTCAAGTGATACTTCGCGACGATATCAAGGGATTAGACCCGAGTAAAAATAAGATCACGCAGTTCAAATTAGGTCTTCTCGTTCGTTTTCTGTTCAGCTGCCTGATCGACGCAGACCGTGTCGATACGGCTGATTTCGAGAAGCCAGCAGTTGCGAGGCATCGACGTAATAAGCAGTACACTGAATGGCCTCTGCTGATTGAGCGTCTTGAGAAGCACCTGCGAAGATTCACCATCAGGAATCCTATTGATGAGATCAGGCAGAGCATTTCCGCTCACTGCCTCGGTGGCGCCATTCGTGATAAAGGCATCTATACTCTGACCGTACCCACGGGGGGCGGTAAGACTCTTGCCAGCCTTCGTTTTGCGCTACATCACGTGGAGCATCACAAAATGGATCGGGTGATTTACGTCATTCCCTTCACGTCCATTATTGACCAGAACGCCAAAGTGGTTCGCGACATTCTAGAGCCAACGAAGGACGACCGTGGTCGCGTGGTGCTCGAACATCACTCCAGCCTCACGCCAAAACAGCAGGGGTGGCGAGAAAAGATGCTGACGGAGAACTGGGATGCCCAGGTCATCTTCACCACCAGCGTGCAGCTTCTGGAGGCCCTCTTTGGTGGAGGCACGCGCGGTGCGCGCCGGATGCACCAGCTGGCCAATGCAGTGCTGATCTTTGACGAAATCCAGACCCTGCCCGTCAACTGTGTGCACCTCTTCTGCAATGCCATGAATTTCCTAGTAGAGCACTGCGGCAGCACAGTGGTGCTCTGCACGGCCACACAACCATTGCTGAACCGTGTAGACCAAAGTAAAGGTGCGCTGAAGTTCACAAAGAACGATGACCTCATGCCCGACGTAAAGCGGCTCTTCGATGACCTAAAGCGTGTGGAGGTATTCAATCGGCGTAAACCGGGTGGATGGGCCGACGAGGAAATTGCTCGACGCGCCCTGGATGAAGTTGTGCAAAGTGGAAGCTGTCTCGTGATTGTCAACACCAAGGAGTCCGCGCAGTCACTGTATCGTCTATGCCGGGAAACTGAGGGGATAGAGACTTTTCACCTGAGCACCAGCATGTGCCCTGCGCATCGCAAGGAAATACTCGACAAAATTGGAAAGCTGCTGGACGAGGAGTCTCCCGTGCTCTGTGTCAGCACCCAGTTAATTGAGGCTGGCGTGGATGTGGATTTCGGCGCGGTCATTCGCTACACGGCGGGTCTGGACTCCATCGCCCAGGCTGCTGGCCGCTGCAACCGCAATGGAAAGCAAAAAGATGCTGATGGAAATCCCAAGGCAGGACGGGTTCATGTGGTCAATCCGGCGGTGGAAAACCTAGATAGGCTCAAGGATATTCAGTGTGGCAAAGACATCACCGAGCGATTATTTAGGGATGTTGAGGACGGCATCGAGGACTTCGGCGGTAACCTGATCGGGCCGAAAGCCATAGAACGGTATTTCGAGTACTTCTTCTTTGCACGCCACCAGGAAATGGATTACCCCGTATCCGCCCAAACTGTCGGGCGTGATGACACACTGTTGAATCTTCTATCTATCAACTCGCTGGCGATGGATGAATTTAAGCGCACGCACAGCGCGGTTCCCAACATCTACCTTCGGCAATCCTTCATGTCCGCTGCCCGTGCCTTCAAAGTCATCGACGCGCCGACGCGAGGTATCATCGTACCCTACGGAGAAGCTGGGCGTGATTTGGTTAACGATCTTTGCTCGGCCTTCGAGGTAGAAAAACAGTTCGAGCTTCTACGTCGGGCGCAGCAATATACCGTGAACGTCTTCCCCTATGTCTTAGATCAGCTTCAGAAAGCCGGGGCCGTGCATACAATCCAGAAGGACGTGGACATTCTCTATCTGTCCGATGCCCGCTATTACAACCAGTCGTTCGGCCTGAGCCAGACGCCAGAAGGAACAATGGAGGTGCTAAATGCCTGATTCGCGAAATAGCAGCATCGAATTTAAGGTGTGGGGTCGATACGCTCTGTTCACGGACCCCTTGACCCGCATCGGCGGTGAAAAGTGCTCCTATCACCTGCCGACCTACGAGGCGCTGAAGGGCATCGCGAAGTCTATCTACTGGAAGCCCACCTTCATCTGGGTCATCGATGAGGTGCGGGTAATCAACCGTATCCGTACTCAGACTAAGGGTACTAAGCCCTTAAAATTCGGTGGCGGAAACACCTTGGCCATCTATACCTTCCTGGCGGATGTTGAATACCAGGTCAAGGCGCATTTTGAATGGAATCAATATCGTCCGGAGCTGGCGGTTGACCGGAGCGAGCCTAAGCATCACCTGATTGCCAAGCGCATGCTTGAGCGGGGCGGCCGCCAGGACATTTTCCTGGGCACACGGGATTGCCAGGGTTACGTGGAGCCTTGCGAATTCGGCTCCGGGCCTGGGCATTACGATGGTGCTGGAGAACTGGCCTTCAGCCTGACTTTCCACGGTTTTGACTACCCGGACGAAACCGGCGAGAACAAACTTCAAGCTCGCTTCTGGCGACCGACGATGGCCGATGGTGTTATCCGCTTTATCTCGCCTGAGAATTGCGATATCAAGAAATTCATTCGAGAGATGCAGCCCAAGCAGTTTACGCCCGTGCGGAATTTCATCGGCGTAGAAGCGGAAATCGTCGGGCTGGAGTGCTGACATGAGCTGGATTCAAAAACTCCACGAAACCTACGAGCGATGTGCCGGGTTGCCACAGTTCACCAGTAATCCTTTACTTCCCATCAGCCACACGACACAGCAGGCGCACATCGAGATCGTGATTGATGGTTTCGGCAACTTCCGGCGAGCCAACGTGGTCAGCAAGGAGGACCAAACGACGCTGGTTCCATGCACTGAGGAGTCTGGAGGGCGGGCGGGGATCAAACCCAAAAATCATCCCCTATGTGACAAGCTCCAATACGTGGCTGGTGACTTTCGGAAACTTGGTGGTGAGGTAACCGTCGGATTCGCCAAAGAGGAGGAGGAACCTTACCGCAGTTACTTGAATGATTTGGAGGCATGGGGAGCTTCGCCATTCGGTCACCACGAGCTTGCCGCAGTTCTGACCTACGTTCGAAAAAAACACGTGGTTCACGACCTGGTGCGTGAAAAACTCCTGCCTCTGGATTCCCAGGGTAAGCTCCTGAAGAAATGGGATGGTGACAAGAAGGATGTACCGGCGATATTCAAGGTCATACCCGCTGGATCTAGCCCTGAAGATGCCTTCATACGCTGGCGCGTAGAAATCGCCAACGACCCGCAGTCCGCAATCTGGAAAAACAAAGAAGTCATGGATGCCTGGATTGGTTACAGCGCCAGCCAGCAGACCAAACACGGGCTATGCATGGTCACAGGTAAGGAAACCATACTGGCGGAGCAGCACCCTGCGAAGCTCAGGAATGCGGGCGACAAGGCCAAACTGATCTCTTCCAACGACACCACTGGATACACCTTTCTCGGGCGCTTCATTGATGCTGACCAAGCCTGCGGTATCGGGTTCGTGGTTACTCAACAAGCTCATAAGGCCCTGCAGTGGTTGCTTGATTTTGAACGTAAGCAGGCCTTCCGCAACGGGAATCAAGTCATAGTGGCCTGGTCGGTATCCGGCAAGTCCTTGCCTGACCCATTTGCCAACTCCGCCCAGATGTTTGGCTTGGAATCTGAAGAAGATGCATCACCCGCATATCAAGGGGATGCTGGTCAGGCCTTTGCCGTCAGGCTGAAAAAGTATATCGCTGGCTATCAAACACGTCTTGGCTCGACGGATGCAATTGTGGTCATGGCGTTAGACTCGGCCACACCCGGACGGATGGCTATCACCTATTACCGGGAACTAACCGGCTCGGAATTCCTCGAACGTATTCAGCGATGGCATGAGTCCTGTTCCTGGCATCAGAACTTTGGCAAGAACTTGAAGTTTGTAGGCGTTCCATCACCAAGAGATATCACTGAGGCCGCCTACGGTCGTCAAGTGGAAGGTAAGTCAGGCGAGAAGCTCCGCAAAGCTACGGTGGAACGGCTGCTCCCCTGCATCATCGATGGACGACCTATACCGCGAGACATTGTGGAATCCACGGTACGTAGAGCAGTCAATCGGCCGGGGCTTGAGAAATGGGAGTGGGAGAAGAACCTGGGCATCGCCTGCGCTCTGTTCAGAGGACATCACAAGCAAAGGAGTTACGAAATGGCATTGGAGTTAGACCGAACATCCCGGGATTACCTCTTCGGGCGCCTCCTGGCCGTAGCAGAGCGCATCGAAGATATGGCGCTATATCTAGCCAAGGAAAAACGAGCCACTAGCGCGGCCAAGCTCATGCAGTGTTTCGCCGATCATCCCTATTCGACATGGAGGACCGTCGAGCTTTCGCTAGTACCGTACAAGACACGGCTTCGCTCCAAGTCACCAGGTTTTCTGGTCAATATGGAAAAACTCCTCGACGGAATCATCTGCACATTCAGGGGTGAGGATTTCATGAGTGAAGCAAGACTTTCAGGCGAATTCCTCCTGGGGTACCATTGTCAGAGACAGGCTCTATGGCCAAAATCCGAATCGACCAACGCTGAAGAATCCACCGAAACTCAAACCGATCAGGGAGAGTAAAGATGACGATACTTCAAAACAAGATCGACTTTGCAGTAGTGCTTCGCGTCAAGCGAGCCAATCCGAATGGTGACCCGCTTAACGGGAATCGCCCCCGCACGGACTATGAGAACTACGGAGAAATGACAGACGTTTGTAACAAACGGAAGATCAGAGATCGGTTGTTGGAAAGATGGGTTGCCTGCGGCAAGAAAAAAGACGACGGGAATGAGATCTTTGTACAGTCGGATGACCGTAAAGAGGATAACTGCAAAAGTCTCAGGGCGCGTGCAGACGCTGGCTTAGGCAACAAGTTTGGCTCAGACCAAACGGTTGAGTTGGCATGCAAGAAATGGCTGGACGTACGAGCCTTCGGTCAACTCTTCGCGCTGAAAGGCGGTAAAAAATCCAAGAAAGTTGAGGAAAGTGAAGGCGAGGGCGATACCGGTGTCTCCATAGGGATTCGCGGCCCGGTCACTGTGCAATCAGCGTTCAGCATATCGCCTATCGATATTGCCAGCACACAGATAACCAAGAGTGTGAATGGAGAAGATACCAAAGACGGTAAAAGAAGTTCCGACACGATGGGTATGAAGCACCGCGTGGATCATGGGATTTATGTTTTTTATGGCAGCATGAATCCGCAACTGGCCGAGAGAACAAAATTCAGTGATGGTGATGCCGAGGCAATCAAGCAGGTGTTGCCCAAATTATTTGAAAATGACGAATCGTCAGCACGCCCGGCAGGCAGCATGGAGATTCTCAAGGTTATCTGGTGGAAGCACAATAGCAAAGCTGGGCAGTATTCCTCTGCTAAAGTGCACCGCTCCCTGACCGTGAGGCCTGATGGGAATATTGAGCTGGCTCCGCTCAATGAACTCACTCCTGAGGTCATTGATGGGTTTTGATTTGGGTGTGCACTAGAAAATGCTGGATGACAAGGCAGACGATCCCATCATGATCTCCGCTCTGGAGCACTGGAGCTATTGTCCCCGGCAGTGCGCGTTGATTCATGTCGAACAGACGTTCGATGAGAATCTCTATACGTTACGCGGTCGGGCGGTGCATAAGCGGGTGGATGAGCCGGAGACAGAAGAGCAAGCCGGGGTGCGCATTGAGCGGGCGTTGCCTTTGTGGTCCAAGGCCCTGGGATTAATCGGGAAGGCCGATGTCGTGGAGTTTCATGGGAAGGTGCCATATCCCGTTGAGTACAAGCATGGGCCGCATCGGGAGCAGGAACATGATGACCTGCAGCTCTGTGCCCAGGCGTTGTGTTTGGAGGAGATGACGGGCCAGGCTGTGCTGCGCGGGGCGATCTATCATCACAGTTCGCGTAAGCGCCGTGAGGTGGATTGCACGCCGGAACTGCGGGCACAGGTGGTGCAGGCTATCCAGGCGATTCGTTACATGCTGACAGGCAAACGACTCCCTCCACCGGTGAATGATCGGCGTTGTACCAAGTGCTCCCTTCAAGAATCCTGTCTGCCGTCGGTAACGGATGAAGGGCGGCGAGCATCTGCTGTGGTGCACGACCTCTTTATTATTCGTCCATGAGATTCTTATGCATCAACTGCTGAACACGCTCTACATCACGACGGAAGGGGCGTATGTGCGGGTGGACCACGAGACGCTCAAGGTGGAAGTAGAGAGGGAAACCAAGCTTCAAGTTCCGGTCCATCACCTCGGCGGCGTCGTCTGTTTCGGCGACATCATGTTGAGTCCGGCGGCCATGCAACGCTGCGCAGAGGATGGTCGATTCGTGGTGCTGTTGGATCGCAATGGTCGGTTTAAGGCACGCGTGGAGGGACCGGTTAGCGGGAATGTCTTGCTTCGTTGCGCCCAACACGAGGCCATGCGTGATACATCACGAACACTAGCCATCGCGCGCAATATTGTCGGTGGCAAAATTCAGAACTCTCGGCAGATTGTACTGCGAGGTGCACGGGAAGCCGACGATCCGGCGGATCACGACGCCTTGCGGAAAACGGCTGATGCGCTTGGCAATGCCGTAACGAGGCTTCCTCAGTGCGAGAATCTGGATACGTTGCGCGGCATTGAAGGTGAATCTGCGCGGACTTATTTTTCCACTTTCGACCGTATGGTCAAAGAAGATCGAGAGACATTCACGATGGATGGTCGTAATCGACGTCCGCCGACAGATCCGGTCAACGCCCTCATGTCGTTTCTATACGCGTTGGTGATGAACGATTGTGTCGCAGCGGCGGAAGGAGTCGGCCTCGACCCGCAGATGGGATTTCTTCATGCACTGCGACCTGGGCGTGCGGCGCTGGCATTGGATCTTATGGAAGAGATGCGGAGCGTTCTAGCTGATCGGCTGGTCCTCACGCTGATCAATCGTCGCCAAGTGTGCGCGAAGAGTTTTACACAACGGTCAGGCGGTTCTGTCCAGATGGACGATGCGGCGCGCAAAGAAGTTATTGTAGCCTATCAGAAACGCAAACAGGAGGAGATCACCCATCCGGTGCTCGAGCAGAAGATGCCGCTTGGGCTTGTCCCCCATGTACAGGCGCGGTTGCTTGCGCGAGTGTTGCGCGGTGATCTGGAGAGCTATCCACCGTTTCTGTATCGATAGGATCGTAAAGTGAACGTATTGATCAGCTATGATGTCTCGACCGAAACACCTGCAGGACGACGGCGATTACGGAAGGTCGCACAAGCTTGCCAGGATTTTGGCCAGCGTGTGAAAAAGTCGGTGTTTGAATGTTCGGTGAGCGAGGCGCAATTCGAAGAGGTGGTCAGGCGCCTGGTGGAGATTATTGAGAAGACGGAGGACAGTCTTCGTGTGTATCGGCTTGTTGAGCCGAAGGAGAAGTACGTGCAGGTGTATGGATTGGATGGGAGCGTCGATTTTGATGGACCATTGGTTTTGTAAGCGGTCTGCGCGCACCTGGTGCGATGGGCAATAGCTGGGAGGATCGCGCAGCGTGATTGTATTTGATTTCACAATGAGTTGTGCCATAAACACCAGATTCTTGATGGATTGGCTGCCTAAACGATCTGCTGGTTCGCGGAAGCTAGGGCGAAACTCACTGAATTCAGGCTCTGGTGCGGTAGAGCAGTAGCGCCCGTCCTTCGGGGCGGGTGAGGATTGAAACAACGCGCCTTAGGGGTAGGTCAGTACCTGGCGACAGTAGCGCCCGTCCTTCGGGGCGGGTGAGGATTGAAACCAGCGAGGTATCCAAGGGTTAATTCTTGACCCCTGTAGCGCCCGTCCTTCGGGGCGGGTGAGGATTGTGGCGGATAGTAAAGGGTCGGATACCTTAAGAAACAAAATAGGAGGTAGTTACAAGTTCCAAGTGCAACAGGTGAATGATGCCACAACTGTGCGAACACCTCCAGTGGCGTCGCGAAGTCGAGGCACTTGCGTGGGCGCGTATTCAACCGATACGCAATAGCGTTCAGCTCACGCTGGATGCAGCCAGAAATCAGCGTAAATTCGCTTAAATAGTACCGCGCTCATGGCGGTATCTTTTTCGATTCATGTTGAATCTGAAAAGATACGTATCTAAAAAGATTCAGTTCGCACCTCTCCGAACAACTCCTACGCCCAACACAGCTCAACAGATTGAAATTATGCGGATTGCGGCACAGCCGTTCAAGAAATACGGTGTGCACCAATCTTGCTAGGAGTTGGGCGAAAGAAAGGCCAAGCAGCTTCTGCTGCGAGACCGTTTCGATAGCGGTTTTAATATTAGGGAGACATAACTATGTCGAAAGATGTCGAGGACGGTTCTGCAAACAATACGATGGGGCGCAGTTGGCACCTATGCTTGATCGGAGTTTTGGGACTCATGTTGTGCGTGTCCGGCAACGAGTCGGTGCAGGCCACGACCGGAGCCGGGCCGTATGCGGTTCCTCAGGTCGTCGACAGTCATGCTGATCCCGCTATCGTCGAGACCTACATTGTAGCGGACGAGGCGACTGTTGATATCGGCAATGGTAATGGGATGATGACAAAGGTGATGGCATTTAAGAGCTGTGCAGCCCTAGATGCGGCATGTGCGGCGACGATCGGGACCATACCGGGGCCGGAGTTTCGGCTCAAAGTGGGAGACCGAGTCATCGTGCATTTTGTGAACAACCTCAATCCTTCAGGGTTGACGCCCGAGGCGAACGTGTCGGGTATTCACTGGCATGGCATCGAGTTGAACAATCACAGCGATGGCACGGAAGTGACACAGTCCGCAGTGGCTCCGGATGGGGGTACGTTCACCTACGATTTCACCGTCACAAGGCCGGGGATCTTCTGGTACCACCCGCACCACCACTCGTCGACCAACCAAGTGGCCAAAGGGCTCTACGGATCGATCATTGTTGAAGATCAACAGGGGTATGAGGCTGCTCTCATCGCGCAGAACGTGATTCCTCAACCAGCACAAACCAAGACGCTGGTGATCAGCGACATGACGGTCTGTGGCTCTCCAGGAAGCAACCCCGCCACATTTGCCGGCGATTTACCGCACGTCAGCGGCATTCACGCGTGGGAGATCAACTACCAAAATCATATTTTGACTCAGTCTCCGTTCATCCTCTGTGATTATTATCCGCTGGATGCAAATGGAGAGTATACGCCAGGCCTCTATGCTGCCGGAGACGTTCCGAACATTCAATCTCCCACGTTGATCGGTGCTATGAGTGAAGGGTTCACGGTCCTGACCAATGGCGTCACCGTCGGTGCACGGGGAGGAACTCCTTCGGCCCCTGGCGCGCTTGCCGCTGGGGCGTCGACACTTGACGTCCAGGCCGGTCAGGGACTGCGGTTGCAGATCGTGAATCCCTCGCCGGTTCGCTACGTTCGCCTCCGGTTGACGACCAACAGTGGGCATAAGATCCCACTGGTTCGAATCGGTGGCGAGGGAGGGCTGTTGAACTATGCGCTGGTTGAGGGGGGTATTAGGTCTAGTGGGTTTGATACGAAATATGGGCGCGGCGAAATTCTGCTTCCACCCGCGGGTCGCGCGGATGTGGTGGCGGAGATTCCAAAGTCCGTGGCGCAACACTCTGTGCTCACGCTCTGGACGGAGGATTACCAGCGAGTCGAAGCGACGTACTCGTGGACTCCCACGGTGCCGGTGATGCATCTGAAGGTGAATGGCCAGGCGGCCACGAGGTACGACATTGCGAACGGTAAACCGCTGCTGGCACGGTTGGGGGCGCACGCGCAGGTGAAGACTCTCGGTGCGACAACGGGTGATCTTCTCGTTCCCACCGGCGAAGCCGGAGTAGATGAGACGACTCCGGCTGGGACGCTGGATAAGGACATCAAGCTGACGTTCGCCAGCAACGTCGGCGCGTTTCAGCCGTCGATCGACGGAGTCCCGATGCCGCGTGATTTTACGGGCGTCAACGGCGGTAATCCGTTTTTCCTGGAATCAACTCGTCATGCGACTCTCTCCAATACGATGGAGCTGACCGTAACGAATATGACGGGAGCGCATCATCCGTTCCATTTGCACGGATTTTCGGTGCAGCCGATCAAGCTGACTCCACGCACAGGAATACCCGGACGGTCCTACAGGTTCCCGCGTCATGAGTTTCGGGATATTGTGGATGTACCTGCGAACTACACCCTCACGTTTCGGGTCTCATTAGACGATCGCAAGAAGACCGGTGGTTCCACGGAAGATGGGGGAGGCATCGGTCGATGGCTGTTCCATTGTCACATCCTTCCGCATGCCACATTCGGGATGATGTCGGAGCTTCACGTCCACTGATTTTGGAGCGCCATGTGTCAACGCAGATGAACCGGATGAAACTCTAAAGGAAGGCTCTATGAAAACTCGATATTGCGCATTGGCTTTGCTCAGTCTGCTGGTGGGGGTGGGGACGGCCGGCGTGGCCGAGGCACGCTACTCTGCAAACCCGACCGTCTCATTCGCGGCGGGAGACACGCCTGGGAACTTTTTTACCTGTTTGAACACCAACAACTCGAAATCCATCGGGTGTGTGCCTACGTCCATCGGAGGGAAGGGGCAGAAATCCCTCGCGGTCATTGCTCCCGGAGAGACAGTGGGATTTCCCACGTATAGTGGAGAAGCCAGCACAGTCCATACCGCAGTGAGCTTGCTTTGGCCACAAGGCGCCAAGCACATGCCGTTCAAGACTGCCATCGATGTTCGAGACCCGGCAAAGAGAGGCGTGGCCACCGTGCGATTGTGGAAGCCGGGACTTTACGTTTTCATCTGTGACGTCCATCCCTACATGTTTGCGGCAGTCATCGTGGATGACCCCGTCACGAAAGTAAACGGGGGATTAGGATTGGATCTCGGCAGAAAGATTACACTGATCAACGGCATTACGGTTCCGACCTTCAGTGATTTGGCGGTCCGTCTCTTGCGCACCTTCTTTATTATCACGGATCCCACGAACTGGAAGGATTACACCAAGAACTCGTGGCAGCCGGCCTTTCCGGCTGTTCCCGTGATTGTCTACGATGTGAAGGGGAAACGGACGAATGTGCCGGATCTCTCCGCGGTGCTTGGGATCGGGACGGTTGATCTCACCGCGCCGGACCATAAATTATTCAACCCGACGACAACGGCGGTGGGTGAAATCTGGGTCAACACCCAGTTTGAATTGACGGCGGGGAAGTCAAAACCAGGGACGGCGACGGCTCTCGACGGAGGGACCTGGGGATTGACGAAGAAGATTGCACTTCCCGACACCAATATGAACCATCCCCACAACATGTGGACGGATAAAAATCAAGACGTGATTTATCAAACGCAATGGTTCGACGAGAGACTGACGGTCTTTACGAGAAAGGACGGCACATTCATCCGTGAGCTGAATGCGGGGCCGGCTCCCTCACATGTGATGACGAGAGCCAATAACGATCTCGTGCATGTGGCACAGAATGGTGGCAATAACGTACGGGAGTTCAACGATCTGGCGGCCTCAGGGGGGAAAGGGCCGAATGAATTCCTTCGTGATATCCCGATGGGGTCGGGGGGAGAAGACGTCTTTACCGCTACCCATCCTCATGGGCATTGGATGAGCGCGACCGGGGATAAAATGGTGACGCCCAACGAAAATCTCAATACGTCGACGGTGTATAATTTCCCAGGCGGTGCCATTGAGGCCACCATTCCCACGGGACATATCCCCATCGCCACGGGCATGATGCCCGATTCAACGAAGTATTACGTGGCCAATTTCCTCGATAACACCATATCCGTCATCGATATGACCACCAATACGGAAATCAAGAAGATTAACTTGATCGCGAACTACGACCCGGTCGGCGGAGGAGTGGTGCCGGATCCGGTCTCAGGCAAGACGTTTGTCGGCGCCCTGCCGATTCAGACGCCTGTCAGCCCGCTTGGAACCAATATGGTCACGGCCAATACCTTGACTGCCACGATTACGGTGGTTGATACGAGGCATCTACTGGCGGACGGTCGTGTCAATCCGAATGAAGATACGGTTGTGGCGATGTTGCCCTGTGATCCAGGCTGCCATGGCGTGAATTACGGCGCCAAGACAGGAGGCGGGTACTACGCCTATGTTGCCAATAAGTTCAGCAATGCGCTGATCGTCGTGGATCCTGACCCTGATGGGGACGGCGATCCCAGCAATGCCACGGTAGTCGGGCGCGTGTTGTTGGCTGGACCGACGACTGTACAGGACGATACGGTGATCGGCAATGCGGGCATGGGCGGACAGGGCATCCTGCCGGTTCCGGTCGTGTACAATGGATGGGTGCAGCAATGGGTTCAGAACTGCGCGACCCCTGACTGTACAGCCTGGGCGGGCCAGTTGACTGATCAGCAGAAAGATCCGGGTCCGGTGCAGTAGATCGGGACATACGTCCCGTCTGGATTGTACCCAGGCGGGGCGTGTATCCTGGCTGCAGGAATACGTACGAGGCTGTGTGGTAGCTGTGTCCAATGAATCACTCGTGGTCTTCCGTGAAGGTGTCTGTTTGCTCAGAGGCTGGCTCGGGGAAGGGAAGAATGGCGTATGGTGAAATGGACGGCGACGAAAAAAGGATGGCGCATGCAGGTGCTGGTGGCGGGGTGTCTGTTGCTGGCGGGAATGGTCGGGTGCGGGTCGCCGGTTTCCGATAAAACGATAAACGCGGAGCGGCAAGGGACGAACGTCAAGCAGGAAGACCGCAAAGGGGCGGTGCAGCCGATCGCCGGGAAATCAGGTCAAGCTGATCCAGCATCAAAGGCGGCCATCGGCTCGGCTGTGGCGGCCCCGCCATCACTGGCGATTCCACGGGACGATGACGATCGGCTTGACATTCCCGACGCCGTTGCCAAGGATCTTGGCTCGTCGGATGCCCGAGACCGCTATCGGGCGTTGGACTATTGGGAGAAAAAAGACAACAAGGCGCCGATTGATCCGATCTTTGACGCGATGGAGGATGACGACCCGTCGGTTCGGGCCAAAGCTGCCGCGATTCTTAAGCAATACACGGAAGCGGGAGAGGATCGTGAGTAAGGGGAGCGAACTCGCAGTGACGGTCGGTCGTCGGAAGAAGGAACCGGACTGATTGAGTCAGTGCCGGTGTAGTGTAATGGTGTGACGTGGTGTAAGCCAGGAAGTTGGGCTTGTCACATCACCGTCGAAATATCCGGAGGCTCCCACCAAACTATTGGGCTTGCCTGAGCCATACCCATGGGATTAGTTTTCGTCACCTACCGAATGGCTACTGAAGCATTGAGTGTGGCCTTCAACTAAAAGGCCGTTCTCACCAAGCCGCCTTCCGCTCGGATGCACGAACCATTGATCACGGCTGCTCGTGGGCTACATAGAAAGGCGACAATATCTCCGATTTCGCGTGGGTGAATGAAACGACTGATAAGAGAAGTTGGACGGTTTTCTGCCATGAATCGTTGCTCCGCTTCTGCGAGTGGAATGCCGGGGTGGACCGTCTGGATGAATTTCTCAACACTTGCCGTGCGAGTTGGACCAGGCAGGACACAGTTGACCGTGACCGCAGTTCCTTTCGTGAGTTCGGCCAATGAGCGAGAGATCCCCAGCTGCATCGTCTTTGTGGCACTATAATGCGCCATTTCCGGCGCAGGAGAGAGTCCTGATTCGCTGGAGATGAACACGATGCGCCCATGTCCTCGCTTGAGCATGCCCGTGAGATAATGACGGGCGAGTCGAACCCCACTCATGATGTTGACCTCAAAGAGCCTGTGCCACGATTCATCGGTTTCCTCAAAGAAGCCCACGGCCTCATAAATGCCGAGATTGTTCACGAGGATGTCCACCTCGGGCAAGAGCGCGCACGTTTTGGCACAGCCTTCTTCCGTTCCGTTGTCAGCCACGAGCGATAGCACATCAGCCCCAGGCATGTTCAGATCGTCCAAGGCTTGCTTTAGAGCGGCATCTGTCCGACCGTTGATGGCGACTTTGGCTCCTTCGGCCGCTAATGACCGCGCAATCTCCAGTCCAATTCCACCTGAGGAGGCCGTGACCAAGGCACATTTTCCTTCGAGTTCTAAGTTCATCGTAGATTCCTTTGCGTGGTGCTTTTATCTGTCGACCGCCTTCTTCGACGGTTGCGGACAGGTGAAGGTTCGGATGCTTATAGCAGAGGGTTGTAAGTCTGGGCCAAGCCATGCGCTTTGGGCGTCTTATGGTACTCCTTTCCCCGCAGTTTCGCATTTCGAATTTCCACAGCGTACTTAGAGCCTTTAGGGACTTGGCTGAAGAAGGTCTTCGAGGCAATTTAAAAGGATCGGGAGTATATTCTAAGACGCCAGTTCTCACTTTTTGCCGATGTGTGTCTCTGAAGATAGCACATCCATCACCTCTGTAGGCCCGTGACTCAGTACGAATCTCGGGATGGGTGGTTCTTCTGTTGTGTACGGCGTCTGTGCGCTGATGGGGCCGGAAGGAGGCCTGGTTCAGCGAAATCACCTACGTGGCTTCTGTTCAATCCTTGAAAACGTTTGGCCATCAGGCGGCGCTATCCTAAGATGGATGGATGTCAGCCAACGCCGCGCGGGTTCTCTCGAATCCACCAGAGAACGAACGTTCTGCGGGTTCTCCTGTTGAGGTCGATACCGGACTCATCTGCCTCCTCATTCTTGCTCGCTTTCATGACTTGCCTGCCGACGGTGTCCAGCTGCGGCATCAGTTTGCCCAGTCCGGGCAAACGTTCTCCGATACGACCCTCCTCCGTGCCGCCAAACATCTCGGCCTGAAGGCCGGGCTGGTCAAGACCACATGGAGCAAACTTTCAGGAACTCCTTTGCCGGCGATGGTGAAGCGAGCGGATGGGCGCTATCTCGTCTTGGCCAAAATCGAAGGGGAGAAGGTATTGGTTCAAGATCCTGTCGAAGGGCGTCCTCTTGTATTCGCTCGTCACGAGTTCGAAGGGATGTGGACCGGCGACGTGTTGCTCGTTGCGAAGCGAGCTCATGTTCGGCTTCAAGATTTGAAGTTTGATTTCACCTGGTTCATCCCCGCGATCGTCAAGTACCGCGCGTTGTTCGGCGAAGTCTTGATAGCGTCGTTCTTTCTTCAGCTCTTTGCCTTGCTGACACCGCTCTTTACACAAGTGGTGATTGATAAAGTGCTGGTGCACAAGGGGTTTACCACGCTCCACGTGTTGGCCATCGGCATGATCACGCTCGCGGTCTTTGAAGCGCTCTTAGGTGGACTCCGCACCTATCTGTTTGCCCATACGACCAATCGGATCGATGTCAGCTTGGGCGCGCAACTCTTCCGGCATGTCCTGGCGCTGCCTCTGTCGTATTTTGAAACGAGGCGTATCGGCGATACGGTGGCCAGGGTCCGGGAGTTGGAACACATCCGCCAATTCTTGACCAGCCATTCGGTGACGGTGGTGCTCGATGTGCTCTTTACCGTCGTCTTTCTGACCGTAATGTGGTTCTACAGTTCGACTCTTACGCTCGTGGTCATGGCGTCGTTGCCGATTTATGCGTTGCTGTCCGTGGCGATTACGCCGGCGATTCGGGCGCGGTTGCATGAGAAGTTCAATCGAGGTGCGGAAAATCAAGCGTTCTTGGTGGAAGCCGTCAGCGGGATTCAAACGGTGAAGGCCATGGCGGTGGAGCCGCCGCTGTTGCGGAAATGGGAAGAACAGCTGGCCGGCTATGTGCAGGCGAGCTTTCGTGCCACGAGCGTGATGACCATTGCTGGTCAGTCCGCGACTGCCGTTCAGAAGGTCACCACGGTAGCGGTGCTGTGGCTGGGAGCCTATCACGTGATCGGCGGAGACCTCAGTATCGGACAGTTGATCGCGTTCAACATGCTGTCGGCCCAAGTGACGGGACCCCTTCTGCGTCTGGTGAATCTCTGGCAAGAGTTTCAACAGGTCGGCATTTCCGTCGAGCGCTTAGGCGACGTGCTCAATACGCCGCCGGAACCGTCATACAATCCGAACCGGACGACACTGCCTCAGGTCGCAGGGCTGGTGCAATTTGATGAGGTGACGTTTCGATATCGACCGGACGGCCCGGAGATCATTCGCAAGTTGTCCTGTGCCGTCGAGCCTGGCCGAATGATCGGGATCGTCGGCCGGTCCGGTTCAGGCAAAAGCACGATTGCGAAGCTACTGCAGCGGCTGTACGTGCCGGAGCGAGGGCGGATCTTAGTCGACGGCGTCGATCTGGCCCAGGTTGATCCGGCGTGGCTGCGACGACAGGTGGGCGTTGTGTTGCAAGAGAACTTTCTGTTCAACGGTTCGGTGCGAAGCAATATCGCGCTGACCGATCCCGGTTTGTCGATGGAACAGGTGATTCATGCGGCGACGTTGGCCGGTGCCCATGAGTTTATCCTGGAACTTTCGGACGGCTACGATACGGTGATCGGCGAACATGGGTGTACCTTATCGGGCGGGCAGCGCCAACGGATCGCCATCGCGCGGGCCCTGGTTGCGAATCCCCACATTCTGATTTTCGATGAGGCCACCAGCGCGCTGGACTATGAATCCGAAGCGGTGATCCAGCGGAACCTGACGGAGATTGCCAAGGGACGGACACTCGTGGTGATCGCCCATCGGCTGAGCACGGTGCGTCCGGCTCACCGTATCTATGTTGTCGAACGGGGAGAGATTGTAGAGCAGGGGACGCATAACGAACTGCTCAGCCTCAGTGGGTTGTATGCGCGGCTGCACGCGCACCAGCTCGGCAAGGGATAGACGGCCGACGGAAATCGGAAGAGACTATGGCATTCGGCGCGCTGTCACGACATTGGACGGTCTGGAAGGCGGCATGGCAGGCCGAATCGCGCCAGCCGTCCGGCGCGATCATTTCTCACGGACGCGCCTCGGAGTTCCTGCCGGCGGTCTTGGAAATCCAACACGCCCCTCCCTCGCCGATCGGTCGCGCACTCATCTGGACGATCGTCGCGGCTTTCACGGCGGCGGTGTTGTGGGCCTCATTCGGCTGGATCGACATTGTCGCAACGGCGCAGGGCAAGATCATCCCCAGCGGCTACTCCAAGATCATTCAACCGTATGAAACCGGCGTGATTGCCGTCATTCATGTGCAGGACGGGCAAGCCGTTCGGCAGGGCGATGTGCTGATCGAGTTGGATGCCACGCTCAATCGCGCCGATCATGATCGAGCGTCGCACGAACAACGCGCGGCGACAGTCGACGCCGCTCGACTCCGGGCGCTGATCAAAGGCCAGTCTTCTTTCGTGGCGCCGGATGGTGCCGATCATCCGTACGTCGTGTTGCAGCAACAGTTGTTGCGCGATCAGCTGGCGGAGTACCACGCCAAGGTGGCCGCAGCCCAGCATCTCGTGGATCAGCGCCGGTCGGCGGTCGAGCAAACCAACGAGAATATCCTCCGGCTGGAAGCCACCGTGCCGATGGAAGCCGAGCGGGCTGAGGCGTACAAACAGTTGCTCGAACATGAGGCCGTGACCAAAATGGATTTTCTCCAGGTCGAAGGGCAACGGATCGACAAGGCACAGGAACTCGCCGGACAAAAGAAGAGGCTCCGGCAAGATCAGTCGGCACTCGCAGAGGCCTCGAAACATTATCAGGCCATGGTGTCGGAATTTCAGCAGACGAAACAGGCGGAACTGTCCGCGCTTGAGACCAAAGCGGCCTCTCTTTCGCAAGAGGTGACGAAAGCGGGGCAAAAGGTCGGCTTGCAGCGGTTGCTATCCCCGATCGATGGTGTGGCGCAGCAATTGGCGGTGCACACGGTCGGGGGCGTCGTGACGCCGGCTCAGCAGTTACTGATTGTCGTGCCTCGTGATCATTCCGTGGAGGTCGAGGCGCAGGTGGACAATAGAGACGTCGGATTTGTGAAGGAAGGGCAGCCGGTCGAGATCAAGGTCGAAACGTTTCAGTTCACCTTGTACGGGACGATTCCGGGACGTGTGTTGACGGTTTCCGATGATGCTGTTCCGATTGAAAAGATCGGTCTTGTCTATTCCACCAGGGTCAGCATGGATCGATCTACGATCCACGTCGACGGCAAGCCGGTGCATCTTTCTCCGGGGATGGCGGTCACGGTCGAGATCAAGACCGGTCAGCGGCGGATCATCGAGTATCTGCTGAGCCCGTTGCTCAAATCGGTACACGAGAGCCTGAGGGAGCGGTAGGGAGAGGCCTGAAACGTGTGTGATGGAAGGCGAGCACGGGAGAGGTCGTTTTTGGGACAGAGGCGTGGAGCGGTCGGTGCGATCTTCCTCACGCTTGTGGCCGCGACGAGTGCGACGTGGGCAGGGGATGAGGGGATTCTTGGCCGGTCAATTTCGTCGCCGACGCTGTCATTGACGTTACGGGAGGCCTTGACGGCTGCCGCCGACAACAATCCCGATGTGCTGCTGTACAGGGAACGGATTCAGGAAGCGAAAGGCCAAGTCCAGACACAATTAGGAGCCATGTTGCCCAATCTGTCCGCCGACGTTCGGCAGAACAGGCGGACGCAGTTTCTCGGGACCATCGGCCTTTCTCCCGTGCGCACCGATCCCTTCAGTATTTTCGATGCCCGGATCAGTGCGTCGCAAAATCTATTCAGCCTCAGCTTGATTCAGCGATGGCGGGCCTCTCGACACTCATTACAGATGACGGAACAGGAGGCGGAGGCCAAAAAGTCCGACACGATGGCGAGTGTGGCGTTGGCCTATATGGAAGGCCTGAAGGCCATGGCCATGATCAAGGCGCATGAGATGAATCAGCAGACCATGCAAGAGTTACTGGGGACGATCAGGCAGCGACAGCGCGGAGGGTTGGCCACGGGGCTCGATATCGCGCGGCTGGAAGCGCAACTTGCGGCAGAGCAGCAACAGAGTTCTACCGCACGGTATGAGCTCGACCATGCCAAACTGAGCCTCATCAATCTGCTGGCGTTACCGGCGAGTAGTGCCGTGGTGCTGACTGATCAATGGCTCACGGATGTGCCGCAAATCCCACTGCCGCAACAGGCGGTCGAAGATGCGCTCAGTCGACGTCCCGAGGTACAGGCGCAGTACACACATGTCAGAGCGTCCGAACTGACCTATTCCGCTATGACAGGGGAACGGGTGCCGTCCCTGGTTGCGCAAGGTGACTACGGGCTGGTGGGCAACCGGTGGAATAATACGCTTGAGACCTATAGCATGGCGCTGGTGCTTCAGATTCCCATCTTTGATGGCGCACAACGTGAGGGTCGCATTGCGCAAGCGCGGAGTCAGTGGCAACAAGAGGCCCTTCGGATGAGGTCGGTACTCAACCACGTCACGATGGAAGTTCAGGATGCACTGGCGTCGCTGATAGCGGCCAAAGAACAGGCGAGGATCGCGCAAGTCGGTCTCCGGATGGCCACGAAAGAGCTCGATCTGGCCAGGGAGCGCTACGCGGTCATCACCTCCGCCAGCCACTTTGAACTGACGAACGGGCTCTCGGCTGTCTCCCGTGCCCGAGAGAATCTCGTCACTGCGCTCTTTCAGCTCAATGCTGCCCGTGTCAATCTGGCCCGTTCGACCGGCAGCCTGCAGACCTTGAACTAAGCGATTTCTACCTGACTGACGAACATGGGTATAAACTAGGAGTTGGCGTGACAGCCTGGCCGTTTTCGACGACGGCCCTGTCGGCGCGCCGGTCTGCACCGGACAGGCGTAGCCGTGTCTTGATTGATCCACCTCCGAAGGTGGATAATTCTGGGT
Organism: uncultured Nitrospira sp.; assembly: GCA_964430555.1. Taxonomy (GTDB): domain Bacteria; phylum Nitrospirota; class Nitrospiria; order Nitrospirales; family Nitrospiraceae; genus Nitrospira_D. The sequence continues at coordinate 32,659 of CAYSFU010000044.1, forward strand.
AGAGGGTTGGCGTATGTCTGCATCTCGCGTTCGAATGGGGGTTCTTGCCGCCGGTATGGCGGCGATGCTATTGCTTCATTTCCCGACTGAAGTTGCACAGTATTTCCTGGCGCTCGTTCCTCATCAACGGTCGACGCCCTTCGAGTTGGAGTCTCTCTCGGAGATCGCGCGTGAGAATGTCACCACGCTCTCGCCTCGAACGTCCGATGAATCAGTATGGAAGGCCGTCATCACCCGGGTATTCGGCATGGCGCTGATCGGATTGCCGGTGTGGTATGTCTTGCAACGTCGCGAGCGCGAAGAAGAGCTTCAGCGGCTCGATAAAGGCTGGGCCGCACGCTTGCACGCACGCAGCGAAGAATTACTGGCCGTCAACAACGCGCTCGTCAGCGAGGTCTCGAAACGAATTGATACGGAACAGTCTCTGGAAGCCAATCGACGAGATCTGCGTCTGTTGGCGTCTCAGCTGCTTCGCCTTCAGGAAGAGGAACGGCGGCGAATTTCGCGCGATCTGCACGACGATATCAATCAACGACTGGCGCTATTGTCGATCGACATCGAAATGTTGGATCGGCAGCTTTCGCACGCGGCCGCCGGCACTGTCCGTACGGTGCGTAGCATTCAGGATCGTATCGTCGAGCTATCCGAAAGTGTTCGCCGTCTCGCCTATCAGTTTCATCCGTCCATTCTTGATGACCTGGGCTTGTCCATCGCGCTCCGACGCCTCATTGACGACTTTCAGGCCCGTACCGGTCTCGATGCCAGGTTCATCAGCAAGGACATCCCGCAGCATCTGGCGCAGGATGTTGTTACGTGCTTGTACCGTGTGACACAGGAAGGATTGGCAAACATTGCCCGTCATGCGAAGGCACAGACCGTGCGGGTTGAGCTGATGCGCGTGCGAGACGGGTTGCAGCTCCTGATCCGGGATGATGGAGTGGGATTTGACGTGAATCATGACGGCGGTCGGCGAGGCAGCCTCGGGTTGTTGAGTATGAAGGAGCGGGTCGCCTTAGTGGCCGGATCGTTCACGATAGACTCGACGCCGGGTGAAGGGACCTGTATCCGTGCCTGGGTGCCGTTCACACAGGAGTCGATATGAGCAAGCCTCGCGTGCTCTTGGCGGATGATCACGCCTTGGTGCTGGAAGGATTCAAAAAGCTGCTGGAAGAACATTGCCAGGTCGTCGGCTCCGTCGAGGATGGTCGTGCGTTGCTGGATGCCGCGGCACGCTTGAAGCCGGACATCGTGGTCTTGGATATTTCGATGCCTAAACTGAACGGTCTCGATGCGGCGCGCCGGTTGCGAAAGATGGTTCCCCGGCCACGATTGATTTTTGTGACGGTGCATGCGGATCAGGACTACGTCACGCAAGCCTTCAAGGCCGGTGCCTCAGCCTATCTGTTGAAACGGTCGGCGGGATCTGAGTTGGTACAGGCCATTGAAGCGGTGCAGAACGACAATTATTACATCACGTCGTTGATTGCCAAGGATTTGATCCAAGCCGCGATCGCGGACACGACACCGGATCCTGCCGGCCAGGATCGCTTACCGATGCGCCAACGGGAGATCTTACAGCTTGTGGCCGAGGGACTGACGCTCAAAGAAATCGCCTCGACGCTGGGGCTCTCTCCCAAGACGGTCGAATATCACAAGGCCAAGCTGATGGAACAGCTTGGCCTCCATACCACTGCCGAACTCACGAAGTACGCACTCGCCCACGGTCTCACGCTTTCGTCCGAGTAACGGGCGTCGGGTCATCGTTTCTTGTCGCCTTCTTCCCAAGGGAATTTCCATTGCGACTTTAGGCATGTGCCTTATGGCACGGGTCGTGAGGTCTTGCTAAGTATGAGACAGGCTGTGGTGGGTCTTACGAAAGGAGGGGAGTGGTGGCATCTGGAGGAGACTGCGATCGTCGTCATGTCGTCATGTTGAGACATCGATTCAGTTCTTCGCCAATTGGGCTGTCACCTGAAGCCTGTCGGCCTACGTAGTGGAGTGATCTAATCTAAGGAGGGTGCATCATGGCAGCATCAAGCGATCGAGGCTATGACGTCTCGCAGTGGTACGATT
>CAYSFU010000045.1:0-14894 GCA_964430555.1 uncultured Nitrospira sp.
CCGCCTGCTCGCCCTGTACGGATTGTCGGGTCTGTCCACGCTCCTCTGCCTGCTGCTGCTCCGCTCGCCATCGGTAGAGGAGATGATCGGCAATCCCCAGATCCCGCGCCACCTGGGCGACGGGATGCACTGACTCCCGGACTAACCGCACGGTTTCTTCTTTGAACACCACCGTATACGACCGTCGTGTCTTCGTGCTCATACTGTCCTCCGATTTCCTCATTCTCCCACGTAGGGAAGTGTCTGTGAAATCGGGGGAAGGTCAAAATAGAGAAGCATGTGAATAGGATGCCAGTTTTTTATCGACAGCAGTGGCTATAAAGGGAATGGTAACGCTCCGATCTCATGGCAAAAATGTACTATCATGAGACAGTTGTAAATAAGTAATTCTGCTCTGGTCATCAACTCTATCAGATTGATACTGTAACGGTTTCAGCATAAGGCACTACTTAAGTAGGGGATTTTATCTCCGTCCATTTATGCAACATGGCATAATTCCACAGGGCCTGTTGCTACAGTAATACTGGCTGGGTGAGCCTTTACGCTAACCGCATGAAGATCAAGATGATTATTCCCATACATGGGTTGAAATTGAAGAGAAGTGTTCTTTGCGACCTCATCGGATTGAGGTAGGCATTCGAGCTGGTGATGTTACAGCATCGAGACAAAACCGAAGATTGTCTTTAGTAGGCTCCCCCCCTTTCTGAAACCTAATAACGTAAGCGTCGAATAAGTAAGTTTTTTTACTGACTGGTATGTGGATTGCTTTCTTCTTTATTCAAGCTAGGGATACGGACTGAGGGGAAAATCATCTGAATTCCTCAGATGCAGTGTAATACACGGCAGGTTTCAAGCTATCAGGTAGGGCTGTGGAGATGTGGAAGGGAGGTGAGGAGCCGCCGTGGTAGGAACGTGGGTGTAATTTGGGTAAGTCATTCATTAACCCGTTAATTGTGAGGAGGAAGCAATGAAGAACGTGATGATCACGACGGCAGTGGCAGTGGCCTTGGGCCTTGCCCCCATCGCGGGTGCTCAAACTGTCGACAATGGCAGTTCCGCGGCATCGGACCATTCAAAGGCTATTACGCAAACAAAGACTGTTGATAGCCACGATCAGTCTACTAAGACTGTGACCAAGAACGATAACGACACCTATACAAAAACTAAGACGGCTACGGATAGTTACAACGATACCAAAACTATCACGAAGAACGATAATGATACAAAGACTGTGACCAAGAACGATAACGATACCTATACAAAAACCAAGACAGCCACGGATAGTTACAACACCGTGAAGGACAGCAATAACGACAACAGCAAAACCGTGACGAAGACCGAGAACGACACGAAGACTGTGACGAAAGACAGCCACGACAAAAAGACCGTCTGGGATGGGAAGGCCAAAAACTCCGGCGACTTTGGAGCCGCTGCCAACAACCATTCGACGGCCCGTACCAGCTTGGATATGAATCTCACCAACGCGTTCAACAAGACGCATATCGTCAATGCCACCAAGCTGGATGGATATGTATCCCATAACAACGTCCATGGCATCGGCAACTATGTGGGTGCTACCTCGGCTTCCGGAAATGGTGGGGCTGGCGGAGATGGCTATGCGAAGGTTAAAGCAGATTCTGGAGAGGCCTACAGTGGCAACGGCGGAGATGGTGGTAAAGCCAAGAGCTACAACGGCGGCGACGCTTCTAGTGGGGATGCCGGCAAGGCCAAGACCGGAGATGGAGGATATGCCGACACTAGCAAAAGTGGATATGCCGACAGTGGCAAAGGTGGCTATGCCGATAGTGGTAAGGCAAAAGGAAACAGTGGTGCCGCCAATGGTGGTGGTGGCGGAGGGGCGACTGGTGGACACAGTGGTGCAGCGACCGGAGGAAACAGTGGTGCCGCCACAGGAGGGGAATCTGGTACGGCGACCGCTGGTAATGGGGGGCCAGCAACGGGTGGAAATGGTGGACACAGCGGCAATGCGGAGAGCGGTTATGCGGCTGCACAGAACCAGGATAGTGGAAACGGTGGCTATGGTGGGCGAGGAGGGGATGCGCATGGTGGAAGCGCAGGGACCTTCAATGCCTCGAACACACTCCATGGTTTCACTGGTGCGGCGGGTGTGACCGTGGCTATTCAAAACACAGGGATCGCGGCCCTTCAACAGGTCGGTGTCACGACGATGGCGAACGTCACAGTTGGTCACTAAGCAGAGAATGGGGCCGGAGGAGCACCTGCTCCTCCGGCTTCACTGTCGCAGTCACGACCAGAGAGGGGCATCATGCGAATCTACTTGTCGATAATGGGGAGTGTCCTCGGGCTTTGCGCAGGGATGGCTCACGCTGGCCCGCTGGAAAATCAGGAAATACAATCCTGGGGCAAACCGCTTCCAGTGGCTCAATTGGAATCTCAGCGAGGAGGAACGGATACCGGCCCGGTCACGATCAATGCAAACATGCTGAACGCCAAGCTGTTCAATAATAAAGCGACCGATAACGTCACTGGCAACAATACGATCGCTGGTGGTGCATTTGCCGGGGCGAACGGTCTGCCGATCGTCATCCAAAATTCAGGGAACAACGTGATCATTCAGAGTGGGACCGTTCTGAACCTCACGATGAAATAGAGCTTGATGTCTACGAAACTTGCCACCTGGTACATCATCATTTTGCTTTCAACTGTGGCCGGGGCGGCGACGGCGGCGACGGTCGAAGTGATGCCGGGAGTCGGTGGGCGAATGCTGCTTCAGGTCTGGAGCATACGTGAGCTCAAGGTCCGGTCTGTCATCTTGCAGAAGTATGACTACAGTTGTGGTTCGGCTGCCGTCGCCACGCTGCTCACCTATCACTATGACACTCCGACCACAGAAGAGATGGCGTTTCAGACAATGTTTGATCACGGCAACCAAGTAAAAATCCAGAAGGAAGGTTTTTCATTCCTGGATATGAAGCGATACCTAGAGGCACAGGGTTATCCTGCTGACGGGTTTGAAGTTTCATTGGACGATCTCTCGAAGGCTGGCATTCCGGCGATTGTCCTTATGGTCGATAACGGTTATCACCATTTTGTCGTGGTCAAAGGTATGCGGGGTAATAAGGTCCTGCTCGGCGATCCGGCAGTCGGATTACGGGTGGTACCACGCGAGCAGTTCGAAGCATCCTGGCCCAGCCAGGTAGTCTTTGTCATCCATGACTCACCGGCACGCGGGGAGTTCAATACAGCCCGTGATTGGAGCGTCCGTCCGACCTCACCGTTGGGACGACCACTTAGCGCCGACACATTGAACAATATCGTTCTGTTTCGCCCAGGAGGGGGGGATTTCTAATGAATCTCTTATTCCAATCGATCCGTCAAATTATACAGGTTGTCATGTTGACCCTTCTAGGCGTATCGATCATGACTCCAGTCATGGCATCTGTGAGAGACACAGACTTTACATGTGGGACACCGGTAAGCGAGGCAGTTTTGGAGAGTATGCGCGGAGGGTTTCAGATCGATTCAAAAGGTCCCGTTATATCATTCGGAATTGAGCGAAATGTGTTTCTCAATGAGAAACTGTTCAGCTCAACGACGCTGAATATTCCGAACCTGCAACGACTGCTCGATCGTTCAGGGGGGAGATCATTTGCAGATCGTTCGGACATGAAGTCGGTCGCACATCATTCGGATATGAAGCCACCTGACCATCAGCCGAACGAGACCTTTACATTCATCCAAAGCGGACCAGGCAATTCTTTCGCTCATGATACACCGTCACTTCCGCCTTTTATGACCGTCATTCAAAACTCGCTTGATAATAGAACCATTCAGAGCGAGACCGTCATTAATGCAACTGTGGAAGCCCTTACCTGGGCTCGATCACTTCACCTCGGGAACGCGTTGTCACAGGCCAACATCAGCGCGATCCATCATTAAGCACGAGAGTGACCCTGGAAGGAAATTTTATCGACGTGGAGTGGATGGTCAGAACAAGTCTAGCGGTCGTGGGGTTCATCCTGTCTCTTGGACTTGTCGTGAATCCGTTAGTCTCAGATGTGAGTGCGGCTCAACAGGGATTCCTCGCTAAACGGATGGGCCGGGCTCTGATGCCAAAGATGATAGATCTTCGGGAGAGCGCGGCGCCGTCATGTCCAGATCCGCTCCTGTATCGTGTTGTCAATGAACAGATCGTCCAGTCCGTCGAACCTCAGCGCCAAGAGCCGCCTGTATCTGAAGCGCAAGAGCAAGCTTCAGACAATTCAACACCCGTGAGTCCGGTGGGGATTGCTCCCGAGAGCAAGAAAGAGATTCTTCCTTCCTGGATGGTTCGGACGTTTGATTTGCCTGGAGCTGGAGTACTCACTCCTAAGGGAACGCTCATTGTCGAACCATCTTTACAATTCGCTCACCTCAGCAGTAATCGAGTGACTCTGACTGGGTTCACCATCGTTCCGGCTATCACCGTCGGCCTCATTAACATCCAAGGCGTCAGCCGGGATATTTATACCGCGTCACTGGTCGGGCGATATGGCATCACAAATCGGCTGGAGGTCGAGGTGCGGGTCCCCTATCTCTATCGAGAAGATTCAATCACTCAGCGACCCGTTGCCACACCGTCTCAGGCTGACACTCTGTCAACCTTCAACGGCTCAGGTCTCGGAGATGTTGAAGCCACGGGACGGTATCAGATCAATCAAGGTGGGCCTGATAAACCATATTTTATCGGGTTCGCACGGTTCAAGAGCACCAGCGGAACAGGGCCGTTTGAAGTGCCGCAAGATCCAGTCTCCGGTGTTCAAACAGAGTTGCCGACGGGATCTGGTTTTTATATTTTCCAACCGGGCCTTACGGTACTCTTTCCCAGCGATCCGGTCGTCGTCTTCGGAGGTGCAAGCTTCATTTATAATATTCCACGTGATGTAGGAAATGGTATTGGACGCGTCGACCCTGGAAGTGGTGGCAATGCCAATATCGGTCTCGGTCTCTCTCTAAATGAAAAGCTATCGTTGACGTTGGGATACGATCACACAATCTTTTCAAAACCGACGTCCGCGTCGAACCTGCTGCTCACCACCGCACCGCAAGCCACGCATATCGGAGTCTTGCTTATTGGAGGGTCCTACCGATGGAGTGACCGTAGTTTTGTCAACTTCGTCGTTGGAGTCGGTGCCACACGGGAAGCACCGGATCTCCAGGTAACACTCAGAATTCCAATGGCCTTTCCCTTGTGGAAATAGTTGAGTTGAGAATCTAGAGGTTTAGTCCCACGATGTGCTGGAATGTATCAACTATGCCGGCACCTGCTGATAGAATCTTTCGGAGTCGCAATCTCGTGAGACTCTTCTGCCATCGACAGGTCTGATATTTGACATACTCGCGTCGTGTCTGATTGATTCGAAACGACCCACAGAACACGCACGTGCGGCTACGAAAAAAAGTTGTCCGCACACCAAAAACATGAGAGGGTTCGTAACTATATTACCTAAGAATATGCAACTAGTATTATGGACATTTCGCTCGACAGCTTCTGAGTTCTTCTTAGCTCCTCTGATAGGTTTGCAATATCACACATAACACTCAGATCCGACAGCCATTATGCGTGGTGTTCGATTCCTGATGACCTGATGTTTAACCGTAGATCGGCGAGACAGTCGGTCTCTCACACTCACGACGTTTCCGGGTATTCAAAAACTCAATCAATGTCACTCGCAGCGTACGACCAAGAAGTAGTCGCGTTACCAGAGATAACTCCATAAACTCCAACCCGCACGCAGGACCTTGCGTCCAGATGACTCGGCTCATCTCAATCGTCAATGCGCGTGTCTGATTAGGCAATAGGAGGCCGACACGTACGATGCTGTTCAGGGCAAACTCCCGGTCGGCTATGATTGAACAGCCTTGTAAGGAAAGGTTTCGAAGGACTCCTTCACACACATAGGTCTCACCACCGAGAATGAGCGGAGAGGAGAAAGGAAAACGCAGGTATGTTCGTGTATGAGATAAATGAGTCATGTGATATGAGCGATCGTATCGATACTCTCACAAGCCTGCTATCCCACATTGGGTGGGCTTGGAGTATGGAGGAGAGAGTACCGTTCTCTCAACTGCAGTTCAGAAGTAGCGGTAAAACGCTTCAGTTCTCAAGGCATGTACTTCGCGCGGAGATGAGAGGCTTATCGCCTAGATAGGCTTGGACTGCATTCATCCTGGACTCATCATGAGCTCTGATGATGTATTCCGTTGTAGCTCAAGGTAGGAACCGCACGAGCAAAGAGGGGCAGATGCAGCCTGGTCGAGCTTAGCGAACCCGGACGGCTGTTCCCGAGGTACTACAGAAATACCGAGAAGCTCCTCCTCCAGAGGTGGTGACAGTTTCTTGTTCAGGAGGAATAGGGCTACTGAGGATCGCGATAGAGCCTTGGAGGTCGATTTGTCCGATCATTCGCACGCCAGTGATGGTATAGGAGTGATCACCTGCGATCACTGTTCCCTCCTGAACAACACTCCCATCTGGTTTCATGCGATAGTTCATGTCGGCAGTCTCTTCAAATGAGAGCGCGGTTGAGCCTGGAAGGATCAGTGTTCCTTGTTGAGCCAACTTTGCGGAACCTCTTCCATCATAAATGATAGTCCCATTGAAGTAGAAATGTGTTGTGGAACCGATTACGGCGTCCGTACAGGTCTTGACGGCGCTAAACCGGAATGTGCCTATAAGGGATGCATTGGTCTCATCTTCGTCGCCCTGAGCCCACGCTGATCCGGTCAATAGCAGGATAAGTCCTATCGTCGTTGCCACGAGGTTGCTATTGACTCTCCACATCATGAGCCCTCCTTGTTGCACGAATCGTCGGAAGATTTAGGCCAAGTATCAGTGCACCCAACCGAGCTGATCTCTACGGAAGGTCGGTGTGGATAGATGTGTAGCAAGCCAACATCCAGATCTCGGTTCAGGCTCAGTGATGATGGTTGTTCCGTAGATCGGATGGCGAGAGGTACAATAGAGTGGGCCTGAGATGCCAAACTTTGGCAGGCATGCCCGATGTTGGCACTAAATCGTGCGTCCATCGCGAGCCTGCTCAGTCCCTTGGAAACAGTCATGAGTCACCTTCTTACAGAAGAGGTTCCTCTCTTACACTCTGCACATTGTTGAAATCAATGTAATTACACTAGTGCTTTTGTATGGGGCTGCTTCACGCATAAAGAACGGGATTCTGAGTGCCACGTAATGTGAGGAGAGAGGTACTGATGCAGATCGTTGTGAAAAATGACGGCTCCAGAAGAGGTGGTTAGGGAATAGCTCCGTCTAAGAGTGATAGTGCGTGATCCGTTGCGGACATACAGCTAGCGAGCTGTGGAAATGGAGATTTGTCCAGTCGTACATGCCAACGATGAGGGAATCTCCAGCTGTCCGGATGGGCGGAATCCCCAAGCAGTAGCGAGAGCCTGGCAGGTGAGGTTTTCTATAGTTTTCTGATTACGATCAACGCAGTGCGGGTAATAGGCCGTACCTCGAAAGACCGGTTCTCGGCTAACCAGCGATAGACCACGCACAGTGACACTGATGTTGAAGCGTACACCACAATGCGACTCGATCAGTGCTCCTTCTTGCAGCACTTCGTGCTCAAGGAGAAGCACAAACTCCGCCTGCAGTTGTTTTGCGAACGTGAGTGCTGTCTCAGGATCCAGTACAGGTTGGACCTGCGCCGGAGACAACAGAATGTGCGAGTAGTGGTGGGATCGGAGCCATGATTCGGCTACTTTTCTTAAAGTAGGCTCTCCCAGGATAAGAATACGTTGTTGCTCACCAGGTAAGTGAGTATGAAAGCCATGGGTGATCGGGAATCGGATGTTGGCTGAGGGAGGCTTGGATGTGCAATCTTCTAGAGACAATACAATGACAAGTAAAGCGGTGAGTCGGAGAGCCAAGGCGATGCCATGTCGTGGTTCCACAAGAAAAGAGTATAGCAAACACAGGTAGCAGGGATAATGAACGAGGTGAGCGTAAGCCCGTTCTCAGTGCGGGGCGATTTATCTTGTCGCAGTCCTGTCACATACTGATGTAATGGAGAATAGGAGTCGTTGAGGAGAAATGTGCGAGGTGAGGCAATTACCAACGCATGGTGGGTGGAGACCATTTTGGAGTCTTTGGCGCATCGCTACCATGCAGTGGCGTGATGGCGTAGTGCAAGCCTGCTACAAATGGAATAAATATGGATCAACGCTCTATCAGCACCGTTACTGTGCCGAAAACATGATGTCTCCGTAGAGTTATTGACGTGCCCATGACTGGATGGGCACGGTAGAGATGGCATTTTGTGGTGAACCCTCAATGACACGATCACTATAGGCAAGATATACGTAGGTCTGACGTTTCTTGTCAAAGAACCGGACAACCTGGAGTTTCTTAAAAATGAGCGATCGACTTTCGCTAAACACTCGTTCTCCTTCTTTCAACTCACCCGTCTGGTGAATTGGACCAACTTGACGACAGGATAATGCAGCATCAGAGGTTTCTTCCGCCAAACCGACCATTCCTTTGAAACCGCCTTTTTTGGATCGACTCAGATAGCAGGTGATACCTTCGACCTTGGGATCGTCAAACGCTTCAATCACAATTTTATGATCAGGCCCGAACATTTTGAATTTGGTATCGACACTGCCAACTTCCTCTGCATAACCGACAGAAACGATGATCGCGCAGTAGATGACTATGGTCCCAAAGATCAGCATCTTCATGTGCATCTTCTCCAGTGATGGCAAAACAATATTTCTCTATAGCTGTGCTCTGTGCGAGCGCAAGGAGCGCTGGCTCAGGCCTCTCAGCTCATGTAAAAGAAGCATGATGATAGATGGTACGTAACCGTTCGGTCAACGCCAATACGCTGGTGTCATGCAAGCCAATATGCACAGCCACGATTCAAAACGAGTGGCGGGGCAGTCGTTCAGTTCAGCACAATGTCGTTCGAATGAGCCTGTGTGGGTATGATCTGGTCGGTATCCATACCTGATGAAATTTCACCTTGTCGAGGGAAGCACTCCTTTTGGATTGGGTGTACAATATGGGTCCACGAAGTTGTTTTCTGAGGAGATAGCTATGTTCTTCACGCTCGATACTTTACTTGCCTTCGGTGCAGTGGTGTTGATTGGCGTCATTATTGTGGGGGCGTCGATAGGCATCGGGAAATGGATTATCTGGCTGTTTGGAACAGAATACGCAGTCGGAACGCCGCTTCCTAGAGACGAAGAACCTGAGAACTCTGTCATTCCTGCTTTATGATGACGGGTTATGCTTGAGTCAGTGGCATCGTCCGTACCATTGGAAACGCATGGCCTTGCATGCGATACGAGTCTGAAGCGTGCACCCAGGGAGATGAGCGCGAGTCGAGTATCATTTGACTACGAACTTTTTGCTATTGCCCAAACCGTGTGTTCTGGTGTAACACCCCTGCGCCCCTAGGAGACCATCGACGTCGACAAGGGTGACTGACCTACATAGAGCGATCCTATTCACAGTTTTTAAAATGTGATTGCTGACATCGTCTCGTCATTTCTCGTGCCTGTTCGATCTGTGACTCATTCATTTGTGAGATGAGATAGTCTCGGCGATTGATCGCCGTCTTCTGCTCATTGCCGCTCAACATGGTAGCAGCGATGGTGTGCCACATCAGCGCGCGAATGACGTCTTTTCTGACGCCACGCCCCCGTTCATAGATCAGGCCAAGATTATTCTGTGGGCCGGCGTACCCCTGTGCTGCTGCCTTGAGAAACCATGCCAGTGCCGTGGAGTGGTCCTGCCGAACGCCTCGTCCTTTTTCATACATTAGACCCAGATAGAACTGGGCCGATGCGATCCCTTGCTCTGCCAGCGGGCTGAAGATTCTGGCGGCTTGCGTATAATCGCCACGTTCATACGCAAATTCCGCCTCTTCAATAGACAATGCCACAGCTACGGACTCCGGTTCTGTGACAGATGCGAAGGCTAGTATGACAAACAGCATAAAGGCGCTACGCCACATGGACATCATCCTTTCACCAAACTACGTACAACAGGAACACCTGGTCCCGACGCGCAGAAGCACAACAGCGAAACGGTTTATTGTACTGTGTGTAATTCGGCGGGTCTATGGATTTGAAGCAGGGAGAGTAGGGATGTGAGACAAGATGTTCGGGTGTATGCAAGGCAAGCGCGGCTGATAACTCGACGAACTGTTCCATCAAGAGAAGGAGCAACTTTCGAGGCATAAACATTCCACACCATTTCTATTGTTTACTCGTGATAGAACCGTTCCCCACGCTTGAGCCAGATCCCTCAAAACACCGAATAGGCATGAATCTTGTTTGTTTCAGTTGCATGGCCGGTGACGATCGGGTGTCCGCTGTTCACCCATTCAAAGGTGCCACCATAGACATTGACGAGATTGGTATATCCTTGCCGCCTGAGGGTCTCTGCGATCCGTTCACTGCGATATCCCACGGAGCAGTATACCGCCAGGGGATCCTGTCTCTCAATTCCGGCAAGACGGACTACATCAAAGTCGTCGTAGCCTACCCAGGTGGCACCTTGAATATGGCTTACGTCAAATTCTCGATAGGATCTGGTATCGAGTATATGAAAATGTCCTGAGGTGGCGAGCAACAGATCGTAGGCCGTGTCGCTCACATGGGTCGGTGTTGGAGATAACGTCCATAGAGGATGAGGAACACCACGAGCAGAATCAATCCGATCATTACGGGATAGCGCATCGGGCAAGAGTTGGCTTGTAAAAGCCGACTTGTATCTTTTTCTGCTCTTCAGAAGGGTTTCGCTCTGTACCCATGATCGTGGCCGGACTCGTCTTCATGTCGACTCCGCTCTCGCAATTCCCGTTCGGCCTCCACCCGGTGTCGTTCTGCCATGATCATCCGGTCAAGCTCTGCGATGTGCTGCTCGGCGAACGCTTTGACCGTCGTTCGATCATCTGTCAGCCAGAGCGTCAGCGACTCCTTCTTCGCCTTCAAGCCCTCTGCCAGCCAGAGTTCACCGGAGGCTGAGGTCATGGTGGTGCTATTGATTGTGTCGCGGACTCCATTAAGTTTTTGATCGTCACGAGGAAAACGCGACACAATCTCTTTCAAGACGCCGTCGGTAGATGTCGAACCACGGTAGTTCTGAAGAAGTGCCAGAGAGAAATCTGCTTCCGCGTCCCCGCCAGCCTTGACCAACTCACCGAGCACGGCCGCGAACTCGGGAGTGCATGTAGGAAATGCTCTGCCGAGTAGGCTTCCTCCTCGAAAGGAGAATTCAGCCCGGTCTTGATCGAACCATGCCAGGCCCTTCTTGACGGCGAGTTCAGGATCTTTTGAGAGCACTGTTTCCAATCCTTGGAACTCAAACGGCACGAGCTCGACGTGTTCTTCGTGGCAGGCCTCAGACTTCCGCGCGAGTCGAATGGTCATCACACTGTCGAGCCGCTGCTGTTCATTCTCTCGGATTCGCACAAACGCCAGTCCGGCGGTGTCCTCATTCGCCCATTGCACATCAGCTCCATCAATCATCAACGCCCACTCCATGTCCGGGACTGCGATACGCAGTTCTAACGAGAGCCCAGGCAACATGAGGAGCGAACTTTCCAGCCGACACCCGTTTCTTGAGAGATCAAGGATGGTGCCAGTCCCCTCGGACTGCACGGAGCCTGACACCATGGCTCGAAATTGCACAGAAACTCTTGGCGCAATCCGTTGATCCTTTCCCTTCAGATTCATGACTGATCGACGCTCCTGTTTTATATCAATTGGCTCCAGCACCTCCTCCTCAAAAATAAAGAGGGGAGAGGGGACGTATTTGTGGAGTCCGATTGATCCACTGTACGATGCTCGTTCAAGAACACATTATCCCGTGTAGGGGTGTCAATCGGCAACAGCCCGTTGAGTGGAATAAAAGAAAGTAGGGAGCCAGAAATGCGTATTCGCTTCAGCTTGGTTCATCTCTGTGTCGAGAGATCTTCAAAACTAAGTTCTCCCAGATCTCACACTAGATGCCGCATGATCGAATCGTTCGTGCAGGAGACTTGACCTCGTGGGAGGTCTCAAGTTCTGCAACGGGCATAGAGATCGCATTCAAGTGTTCCCCCAACCTGCTAGAACGGCAACACTTTTTTGACATCCTGTTGTAATTTGACGAGGTCATATTTCAAGAGAAAATTGATCCGAAAGCCATCTCCCGATTCATCATTCTTATTGACCCGCTGTCCCCAGAGTATTCCTCCGCCGACTGTGAATCCAGGAGCGGGGCTATACATGAGGTTACAATCGACGTATTGTGTTTTCTTGTAGATATCAGCCGGAGATCCTTCCGATGTGTTGACTTGAAGAAATCCGTAGGTCACCGTGGACCGCCAACTCTCATTCCAGAAGTGCTGAAATCCGGCATACCCTCCATAGGCCGGTTGCGCATTAAACGATCCTGACGCGTCATATCCGACATCAAGATTCAGATTTTTGGTGTCAGTGAAGTACCGGGAGACTCCTTGACCGTAGACGGCCTGAAAAACCAAGTTGTCTCGCCCCCAGAGTCTCACAAGTCCTGAGCCCATGAGGCCATATCCAAACACATGATCTCCATGCCCGGAATTTGTGACTCCACCGATCGAACGAAAGAGCGCCGCTGTGTTGAAGTGGTAGTCATCCGTTTCATATCGATACCGGACGACAAAATCCGGAAGAGGGTTGGTCGACGAAACCGGTTCACCCGTCACAGGATTGCTCGCAGGGATCCCTCCAGACGGTTGCTCAACGGCGGCGGCAAGCGTTTGGGACTTCGTTAAGGCGTAGGTATATCGAATCTGTGGGCTGAACTGAAAAATCCAGGAGTTCGGACCGTTAAAATCAGAAGTTTCGGGGATGGCATCTGAATCGTGGAAAGTCGACCATGCTTGCCCTACCAGGAGATTTCTCCATTGCCCATAAAAGTGACGGAGTCGAAATTCAGTGCGGTTGCCTCCTCCGACAAAATCGAACTCGATGTAGGTGCGCAGGACATCCCCATACTTGGTCGTGCTTCGTGTTTCTAGGCTGAGACGCGATGCACGGGCGGACATATTGAAATTCGAGTTGCCTGGGTTTGGAGTCGGGATAGATTCCGGCCTGAACTGATTGATGTTTCCCAACTGATCGAAATCGTGGATGGCATCCGTCCTGATGTAGCCGCCTATTCGCATCATAGTAAGCGTACCCGGAAAACGGAAAAACCCACGCAGAGAAGGGTCAAACGGCGCATTGTCGACTCGAGGGTCCGCATACGCGTCGTCCGTGACCAATGTATGTTCACGATCGATGGCTGGAACTTTCGTCGTCGTTCCGGATGAAAGCGGCTCAACCGGCTCAGGGGTTTTTTTCTTGAGTGCATCGACGGATTGTTCTAGTTCCTTCACCTTGACCTTCAACTCTTCTATTTCAGATTGCTGAGGCGGCGGCGGGCCTTGAGCCGGAGGAGCGGCGTCCTGCCCCCAGGCGACATCCAACAGACACGCTGTCATCACCGCGATGATCGTCCGTACAGCCATCTTCTTCCATTGAAGGCTGCACGCCCTTGCAAGGTCATGTCCCCAAGTGTCTCCGGCCGTTTTATGCATTCCTCTGCCTGTCGACATTTCTTTCCTCTCTGTAGAATTCAATCCAGCGACCTCCGCCTGAATCGACCGGCGCACACCCACAACCCATTGTCTCGCCGATGATCAGCGCGTAAATCGCATCATAGTGATGGCCTATGAAAAAAACTGTCAAGACGGTGTAGGTGATGTTCATCGAAGGGGGAACTTCGCACCAAGCCGAATATTGCCTTTCACTCTTCAGGCATCTGCCGAACCACTCTCAGGCAGGCAGCAACCGTTTTGTCATGAATCGGACAACCCATTCACAGGAGTTCCGCAAGTTCTTATCAGGCAGCAGCGTATGACCGAGGCCCATTCTATAGATCCTGAACAGAGATTCCAACAAACATGCAGTTTTCTATCGACTCTCCAACAGAAATTTTGAGGATACAATGCACACGGCCGTTACGGACCACCTCATGTTATACGTAGCCGCTCTTCCCCGCATCCAATCAGGGGCGGCGGCGAATCAGTAGTCATCTTATAAACGCGTCTTTGCATGCTTCGACACAAACTCACGTACCTATTCGTGGCCGCTCTAGAACGAGAGTTCAATATCGCTTCTGTTCAGAGAAAACAGAAAGTGAGGACGTCATGCCACTACTCAAAGCAGTTCGTTCTTTTGGACGACGGAGTTCAGAATCCGTGACAGGACCAGAAAGAGCTCCTTCCGCCCTTGCATCTCCTTCTTGAGCCCCCGTACAATGTAGCTCTTCAAGCCTAACCTATTGGCGTTGCAGTTACTTTTTCACTTGAAAGAAAGATCAGGCCGGCGTGAAGATCGAATATTCTAAAGGCAAACGAGCCTCCACAGAGCTGATTCTCCTCAATCGTCAACAACTGGAAGCCCGTAGCGGACGGAAGATGAAGGTCATGCTGATCTTCCCTCCAGATTGGTTTCCCTCGGAACCCTATCTGTCCCTTCCTTCCCTCACTGCCGTTCTCCGTCAAGCCGGACATACCGTCATTCAAAAAGACATCAACTGCGAGATGTGGGATTGGTACTTCAGTGAAAGCTTTCTCAAAAAAATTCTGCGTCGGGTGCCGCAGCAACTGGATCGGTTGCGGAAACTCTCAAAAAAACGGGAGTTGAGCGAAGCCGAGATGGAGCTGCAACTCGCGCTTTGCGACGTGACTCGTCCCAAGATGGAACAGTTGATCAAGAATGCAGAAGAGGCGAAACGAGTTGTTAGATGTGATCAATTCTATGATATCAATAAGTTAGAATGGTCACTTCAAGTATTTCGAGAGGTTATGTCGGTAGTCTCGATGGTTTATGCT
>CAYSFU010000045.1:14904-34714 GCA_964430555.1 uncultured Nitrospira sp.
TTGCATGCCTCCGATGGAGACAGACCTATCGTACAAAGTCTTCGTCTCGTCAGAAATCATGGATGCGGTGAATGATACACAAGTCAACATCTACCGCGATGTGTTCGAACATCTTGTGAAGCCGGCGATCGAAGCCGAACAGCCTGACGTGATCGGCATCTCGATTGTTCTACAGCAGCAGATGTTTTCCACGATGACCTTCTGTGCGCTCATCAAACAACACTTTCCCCACATTCATGTGACGATCGGCGGCAATACGGTGACGCGCTTGCGGGATGTACTGCCTCAATCGCCTCTGTTTCACTACTTCGATAGCGCGGTGGTCTATGAAGGGGAAACGGCCTTCGTCCAACTGGTATCCGCAGTGGGGGCCAAGCGGAGTCTGGCCGAGGTGCCGAACACGATCTATCAAGACGAGACCGGTGTTCATCTATCAGCGACCAGTTATGCGGAGGATCTTGCGGCGCTACCGCCTCCGGACTTCGACGGGTTGCCGCTGGAAAAGTATTTCGTGCCGACGAAGATTTTACCCTATCTTGCGACGCGTGGGTGCTACTGGGGGCGGTGCGAGTTCTGCGATCACGGCGAAGGCTATACGGCCGGCTATCGGTCCAAGAAGATACAGGACGTGCTTGCAGACATTCAATATCTGCGCGACAAATATGGTGCAAAACACTTTCATTTCACTGATGAGTCCTATCCGCCAGCGCTGTTTCGTAAGCTCACACGTGGGCTCATCGAGAGTCGGATGGGTATCGCCTGGACGACGCACATGCGATTTGAGAAGAGCCTCCTGGAAGAGCAGGTCTGGCAGGATGCGAAAGAGTCTGGGTGCCGGTATCTCCATTTTGGCTATGAATCGGGCGTGGAGCGAGTGCTGCACCTGATGGACAAGGCCACGACGATAGAGGTGATGACAAAACACCTCAAGCTTACAGCCGAGGCGGGGATTTGGAATCACTGCATGGGCTTTTTCGGGTTCCCCGGCGAGACGAAAGAAGAAGCCTGGCAATCGGTTCAGTTCTTGGAGCAGAACAAGGATCATGTCCACTCGCTCGGGTTCGGGACCTTTGACTTGGGCCGACACAACCCTGTGGCCAAACATCCGGAGAAGTGGGGTGTAACGGCTTACAAGAATTCAGAGTGGGATCTGGCACTGGATTATTACTATACCGTGAAGAATGGGATGAGCATTGAAGAGGCAGAGCGGGTGTTTGAACAGTTCGAGCGGAACCACAATCCCGGATGGGACCTCCGGCTCTATACGCGCGAATACATCTTCCTCTATATTTCAAGCTTTGGTTTAGTAAAATTGAAAGATCTGCAGTATCAGTCGATGAAGACAACAGGTGGGACACCGACATTGGCTGGGAAAATGTGACGTACGTCCCAAGTGCCGAAAACGTTGAATACACACAATGAACGCGAATGGCCTTGTACAAATCGATGGCTTGGCTCCGATCAATAAGGAAGATCGGAAGAAGTCCAAGATCATGCTCTTATTCCCGCCTGAGTGGGTGCCGACGGCACCCTATCTTGCCTTACCGTCTCTGACAGCTGTGTTGCGGGAAGCAGGTCATAGGGTCATCCAACGCGATATCAACATCGGGATGTGGGACCACTTCTTCAGCATGGAGTTCCTGATCTGGGTGAAGGCCAGGTTGGGGATGCAACTGAAAACATTGCAAGGGAAAGAGAAAGTCGGTGCATTGAGTCAACGGGAGCTCAATCAACTTGCCGTGGTTGAGCAGGCCTGTGAGCGCGATGTCTTTGATCTTGCGGATCGGGCTGAAGATGCCAAGCAGGTCGTGCGTGGTGAACGGTTCTATCAAGCCGAGTTATTGGAAGCGGCGCTCAATACCTTCCGCGAGACCATGGCCTATATCTCTGCCGCCTATTACCCTGCTTCGCTCGTCTTCTATCCGATGGAAAGCAACCTCGGCTATCGCCCCGGTGTCTCGAAAGAAGTCTTTGCCTGCTTGGACGACGAGCAGGTAAACGTGTATCGAGATCTCTGCAATCAGCTGGTTCTCCCGGAGATCGCTAAAGAACAGCCGGACGTCATCGGCATCTCCATCGGCACACAGATGCAGTTATTGGCCGGGCTCACCTTTGCCAGATTGATCAAAGAATCATTCCCACGCATCCACATCGTCGTCGGCGGTAACGTCATCACACGCCTTCATGAAGACCTGGTGCATCACGAGAGGTTTTTTACGGACGTGTTCGACTCCGCAATCCTCTATGAAGGAGAGCATGCCCTGCTGTGGCTGATTGAAGCGTTGAATGGACAGCGGCCTCTCGCCTCCATTCCCAATTTGATCTATCGTGATGCATCAGGCCTGCATCGCAATTCCGAAGTCTATACCGAGAAGACGACCGCGCTGCCTCTCCCGGACTTTGACGGGATGCCGCTGGATCGTTATTTTGTCCCCGAGCTGATCATCCCTTATCTCGCGACACGCGGATGCTATTGGGGCCGATGCACGTTCTGCGATCATGGCCAAGGTTACTTCGATCAGTACCGTGGAATGCCGGCCCAAGTGGTCGTCGACCAAATCAAGACGCTACGAGATAGATACCACTGCCGTCATTTCTTGTTCAGTGACGAGTCCTATCCACCGGCCCTGTTCAAGAAAGTCTCTCAACTGTTGGTCGATCAACAGGTCGGGATTAAATGGACCACACTCATTCGATTTGAAGAGACTCTACAGGAGCAAGCCATGTGGGATCTCGCGGCCAAGGCTGGATGTTGCACACTCTATTACGGGATGGAGTCGGCGAACGAACGTGTGTTGAACCTGATGGACAAACATGCGAAAAAAAGCGTGATCCAGCGAAATCTTCAGATGGCGGCACAATCAGGAATTTGGAACCATGTGATGGCCTTTTACGGGTTTCCCGGCGAAACGCTTGAAGAAGCGAAGGAGACTCGTCAATTTGTCTTGGAGAATCAGCCGGTCATTCATTCGTTGGAACTCTTCTACTTCGTGGCCTATCGCCATACGCCGATGGTGCGCCACCCTGAACGATTCGGGATTACCATCCACAAACAGGAAGAGTATGATCTTCCACTCGACTACTACTACACCTTGAATGATCCCAGCACCTTGTCCTGTCTCGATGCGATGCAACTGTGCGAAGAATTCTATACCCACGACTTTCATCCTTGGGCCGTGCGTGTGAACTCACGTGAGCATGTTTTTCTATATATTTCAAAGTACGGGACGAATCACTTGCCACAGATCTATGCGCAGCAGACGCAGCCTGTAGGGTCAGCAGACGGTGTCTCTGGCTTGATCACCTGGCCAGTTGCCCAGTCATCAGGAGACGAAGGGATGTCACGTGTGACCAGTCACGAGGCTAGTTAGTCCGCATTAGTCATGTCGTGTTTTTCTTGCAACCGCCCTACGTTGCTGCGATAAGCTGAGCCATGGTGTGTGACGACCAGACGGATGGTCGTGCGTATGATGTATGAGATAACGGGTAGGACGAGAGCGGATCAGCGAATTCCAGGACGCCTATTGGTTGGAGTCATCAGGGATAAACACCGTGCATATCAGCGCGTAGGCAGCCTCGACTGTTCTGGTCATGGCTTCGGCTTTCCGGAATTGTTGCATATATTGAGCGGGATTATTCGTTAGGCCGGCATAGCGCGTGGGGTTCCAGGTGTAGAGCTGTACGCGTTTCGCTCGTTCGAGGTCTTCGACCGTGAAAGGGTGGGTGAGCCCCAACACGTTCAAGGCGTGAGAGATGTCTTGCTCGCTAATCGAATCCACCGGCGGAGTGTGACAAAGCGTGCAAATTCTGTCAATGGTGGTAGGCAAGACTTCGTGGGTTGACTTGGTATGGCGATGTACTCGAGGTGAGTTCAGGAGGGGAGAGGGGAATGACAGAACAACGCACGTTCAAATTCTATCAAGCCGATGTCTTTACGGCTCAACCGTTCGGCGGAAACCCCGTGGCGGTTTTCCCAGATGCGGATGGACTGACGGACAACGAACTGCAACAGATTGCACGGGAGATGAATCTCTCGGAAACGGTATTTGTCTTTCCGCCGACCGACCCTGCTGCAGCCGCGCGATTGCGCATCTTTACTCCAACCCAGGAGATCCCGTTTGCCGGCCATCCGGTGCTCGGGACATTTTATGTCCTGGCTCACCTCAAACGTATCGCTGTGCAAGACGGCATTACACACGTGCTCCAAGAGTGTAATATCGGCCTCTTCCCGATCGAGGTGCATGCCGAGCAAGGACGGATCGTGCGAGTGATCATGACTCAACCAAAACCAGAATTTCTTGATCCACTGGGCGACCCTGATGATGTCTATCTGGTCGGTGGAACGCTCGGGCTGTCCAAACATGTCCTTGCCGACGGAAAATGGCCCTTGCAAGTTGTCTCGACCGGATTGCCGGTATTAATTGTCCCGGTTCGGACCTTGACAGCAGTTCGATCGATTACTCCTGATGCTTCCGCCATTACGAGGATCTGTGAGCGGTTTGGAGCCAATGGGATTATGGTCTTTACGACCGTCACGGTTGAATCATTCGCGACCGTTCACGCCAGGATGTTTGCGCCAAAGATCGGGATTCTTGAGGACCCCGCAACGGGGAGTGCCGGCGGGGCTTTGGGAGCCTACCTAGTCCATCATGGTGTCGTGGAAGTAGGCCCGACGACGGATGTGCTGATTGAACAAGGATATGAGATTGATCGCCCGTCACGGATTTTGGTGCAGGTTGAGTCGGATGACGATGTGATTCAAGGAGTAAAGGTTGGCGGGCATTGTGTGATGGTGGTAGACGGCACGCTCCGATTTTAACAGTGCGCTCAATCGTGAGCGTTCAGCAAACTCTTTTGAGCCGAGCGATGATACCTGCGTGATCGAAATGTGGAGAGCTTCGATTATCGTGCTTCAACCTCTATTGCTTGATGCCATCGCATATCAGACGGTCTTTCACTCGCCCTTCCTGCCGCCTGTTTTGAGCTACCCACGTAGTCTGTGCTATTCTGAGTCAGCGTAATCTGAACGTGGCCGGCGTTCATTCGTCGAAAGCTCATCCAATAATCATGGAGGAAGCCATGTCCACAGTCGCACAGATCATGACCAAGCGTCCTAAATCGATCGGGCCCAAGGCATCGATCGCAAGTGCCGCCAAAATGATGCGTCAGGCGCGTGTCGGATCGTTATTTATCAAAAAGGGAAAGCAATTCGTCGGGATCGTCACGGATACCGATATTGTTCGGCGGGCTGTCGCATCCGGAAAGCCCTTGAGCAAACTGACCGTCTCGAAAATTATGACGACTCCGGTATGCACGATCGAGGGAAAAGAAACTGTCGATAACGCGCAGTCTATGATGGCTGATCTAGGCGTACGTCATCTTGGCGTCACCAAGAACGGTGAGATTACCGGTATCATTTCCGTGCGCGATGTGTTGTCGTTTTATAAACGATATGCGCAGTCTGAAATTTCCACCGAGATCTCGTACGAGGAACCAAAAATCACGCAAGACTGAGTAAAGCGGTGATCCCTGAGTGCGCGGGGTTGTGAAACCAGGTGCCCAGGCCTCAGCTCATCACTTGGTCAGTTCTTTGACCAAATGTCCGAGTTCAGGCAGGATGAGCTTTTCCATTGCCAGACGCACAGCGTGTTCAGAACCGGGTATGGAAAAAATGACCCGGCCTTTGATAATACCGGCGGTGGCTCGGCTCATGATGGCGGGAGACCCAATTTCCTGGTAGGTCAAGAGCCGAAAGATTTCGCCGAATCCTGGAAGCCGTTTCTCAAGCATGGCATCAACGGCTTCGAAGGTCGTGTCTCGTCGTGAAACACCTGTCCCTCCGTTGATAATCAGCGCTTGGACGGCCTCATTCGTTGTAGCCCGTGCCATCCACAGTTGGATCTGTGCCGGATCGTCTTTGGCGAGATGATAGCCAACAATCGTATGCCCCTGCTCTTTGAGCAGCCGCTGAATCAACTGGCCGCTGCTGTCCGTATCAGCGATGCGCGTATCGCTGCAGGTAATGATCATGCATCCAATCGAACGAGGGGCATGAGCCTTATGTTCGTGAACCGTGGGTCCCATCATAGATGATCCGTCACCGTCGTTACTTGCCTGCTGCAATACAGAGCAATATCTCAATCTGGCAGGATACTGAAATAGTCCACCAACATCGTCCTCGCCCTTCACGCGCTCCAGTCTTTTGATTTCCTCTGTGATTTATTTCCATACCGCATCGGGGTTGAGCGTAGCTGGTGGCGTGCCTTTTGTCACATGTTCATCAAGAATCGTCGCCACGTCGGCTTCCGTGACTTTTGAATACCAGGTGTTGTCAGGGTAGACCACCACTGTTGGTCCCTGTTCGCAAGGGCCAAGGCAGCCGGTGGCACTCACTAAAACTTGTCCTGGCGGAACAGAACGCTGCATCAACCCCATATTAAAGGCCATGAGCAGCTGGGCCGCCCCAGCTGACCCGCATGATGGCTTGGGATGCCCAGGGGGGCGAGAATTGGTGCAGACAAGAATATGATATTTTGGTTTTGGCATAATCTCCTCAATGTAAGCTGAGCCATCCGCTGCCAGTAATCAGTCATCGGCTCCCATATAAAATCCACTCCGGTTGATCATGAAACGCGTAAAGCCCTGCAGTGGATGATCACCTCGGCCTATAGGACTCCCATTGCTGGATCACAGCTTCTGGAAATCCCCACTGCTTGATCCCTTTGAGCACCCAGTCTAGGTAGTGATCTTTGGGCTTAAACTTTCCGATTGGGTTGGCCGCATAGGTGGTGACAAGCTCTTTTTCTCCTGCCTCAGAAGAGACCGTCACTTGCAGATGACGATAGGCTCCCTGGGGCACATCTTGCTCAAACAGATCCATGTTCTTGACGTCCTCATCCGTCAACTCAAACACGCCGCCCCAGGCTTGTTCACCCTGTGATGGTACGATGCTGGCAAGGCCGCATCGCCATTGCGACGACCACCGACAAAACCTGACCGTATGATCAGAGAGGGTGGCACGGTACAGAAACCGATGTTCTGGAGCCCGTCGCTGCAGCTGTGCTGGATTGAGAAGGTCACCGTACAAAAAAAACTTCATATCCTCGACTCATGCGGTAACGAGCCCTGATGGAATTAAAGTGTATTTGTAACACATCGGCTTTTCATCAAACAAGCAGACAGCCTTCTCTTTCCCTCGCCTGTTGGATTGACAGAGCGTTCCGCATCTTCCTAAGATGCAAAGCTGAATGGCTGGTATCTGCAGGGTGTTTCAACACCACTATACTCCGCATATTTATGACTAGCAGCGAAACTGGCTCGCGATCGTTTGGCCCTCGCGTTCTTCACTATCTCATTGTCGCCGTCGTCCTGCTCGGTGGACTGTACTATGCCTGGACAACGTTGCCATTAACAACAACTCCATCGAGAACGGCACGAGAAGCTGAAGCCCTGGCCCTCGTACAGCACCATCCGGCCATCGGCTTTCCTTCAATCATCGATGCGATGAACGAGCACGTGCGCACCATGAAAGCACGTGGGCAGGGCGTGCGGCTTGGCGAATGGCGTGTCAAACAGGTCGAGGGGCATATCTACGAGATTCGTGTGCAGCTCCGCGATCAGAGTGTGCGTGGCCAATGGTTCGAGCGGGAATATATTTGGCACGCCCATCTCGACCGTAAGAAGGTGAATGCGGCCTCCTTACCGGCTGACGGCGTTACCCCACAAGTCTCCGATGCCGAACCACAGTCGGCGCCACCGTTCCCTTCTCCGTCGTAACCCACGCCCAAACATATTTTTGCAGTAACCTGCCTCGAGATCGACACATGATGGAGAAAACGAATATGTCGACCATGGTATACAGACACACACGTGTTCTGTCTTAGCACGAAAGGGGTGGGCGGGAGGTGGCATCCTTCAGGAACAACACCTCCTCCGCGCCTCCCATGGTCGTTCCGGAAGAATAATAGTGATGCAGGGGCTGCGTGGGTTAATCAGTCTTTTCGCGATTCGACCAGATTCCACCGGCAATCAGAGCAAGGATGAGTACTTGCGGCACAAGGGTTTGTACGGTCGGGTGAATGCCCAAGAATGGCAGTGAGAAGAAACGAACATTCGTCACATCCAACACGCCTGCTGCTTGGAGTGCTGCGATGCCGTTTCCGACAAAGATCACGGCCATCACCGCCAGCAGACTTGAGGCGGCCAGGAAGAACGGCCCGATCGGCAGACGTACGCTATAGCGAAGAATCATGCCACCAATTAGCACCAACAGCACCGCTGCCGTGACAATGCCCCACACGATCGCATTGTGCCCGATCGTCCCGGCCTGTACCCATAACGTTTGATAGAACAGAATCATCTCAAATAACTCACGATACACGACGAGGAAGGAAAGTCCTGCCATTGTCCAGAGTGTGCGTGTGGCCAGCGCGCTATTGAGTTGCTCGCGGACATAGCGGTTCCACGCGTGCGCGTTCGAGCGGCTGTGTAACCACCATCCCACATAGAGCAGCATGGCGGCAGCCAGCAAGGCTGTGAGGCCTTCCGTCAACTCACGGTTTGCGCCTGAAATGCTGAGCATGTAGCGCGCAAGGATCCACGTCACGATGCCTAGTGTCATGGCTCCGATCCAACCGAGATGGATATAAGGGAGTGCATCGCGTCGGCCGGTCTTGACGACATAGGCAACGATGGTCGAAATAATTAAAATCGATTCCAGCCCTTCGCGCAGAAGGATCACCAGTGAACTCACGAATGCCGTGTTCGGGGAGAACGTGCTGCCGAAGAGCCTATCCACAGCGCGGTCGAGTAACGTCGTGATCTTCGTGGTCTGCATAGTCACGGACTCGGATGTGCGACCTTCGGAGATGGCCGTGCGAAGGGCCATCATTTCGCGCTCTATGTCCACCCGCAGCGATGGATCAACGTTATTCAGTGCCGACTCTACCAGCTCGACCCCTTCCAGATAGGCGGCGATCGCGAGGCGCCGAGCACCTTCGTGGTCGCCATTGGCATAGGCTGACGCGGTTTCCTCAATCTTCATGCGCGCAAAGGCCAACGGCTCATGTGTCCCTGTCTGGAGTGCCTGTGGGTGCTTCGTGAGATACGCACGCACGGCGTCGAGCGATGAATCGATGGGAGCTTGCTGATCGGGTGCTGTGGTCACGAAGGTACGCAAGGCATGGAAATCCGTCTTTCCCTCTCCTTGCAGCCAGAGTGCTTCGCCTTTCATCACCGCACTCGGATTGCTGCGCAGGCCGGCAGTGATAAAGGCCAATGCCCACCGGTCAGCTTCCGAGAGTTCGCCGAATGCACGCATGGAGGTACCTTGCACGCCAAGCGTGACCGTGTTGTATAAACCATAGAGACTACGCTGACGCATCCTGGCTTCATCATGGAAATTACGGGGAGCAGGATCCATACCTTTGGCCAACGGTCCATCGCCCTCTCCTTGCGTTCCATGACAGACGACACAGTGCTGTTCAAACAACATTTCACCACGGCGAAGATCCGGCGCCTGACGCGGTGAGACACTGAGCTCCCACGCTTGAATGACATGAACGAGCAATTGATCCGCAAGACGAGTAATCACGCTCCCCGACGCCTTTGTCTCGATCTGGGCCAATAACTCGCGTGCTTGCTGTACCAACATCTCCTGCTCAGGCACAGCCGGCAACTGACCGAGCAGCACAAGGGCCTGAGCGGCAAAGTCACGTTGCTCTGCATACTCTTCTAGTTTGATCACCTGACCGTCCTGGACGCACTCCGGGTAGTCGACGCTGACATAATCGAGCATGTGGACGATGGCTTGTGCCTTGTCGGTGTCAGGCACTACTGCCAGTACGAGGCTTGGGATACATGCTGCGAGAAGTAGAATAACCAGCCAATAGGGCATTACAGGAAATGATGAATATCGCATGGGCTGTATCATGATCGGGGGTTTGATGGGCTTGGACCACACACAGTCACCGCCTGCCCTCACTCAGATCTTGCTGAATCATATCGATGTCAGTATTGATCAGCCGTATGAGTGTCGCTGCAGCGACAATTCAGGTTCGTTCATTGCTGATACCCTACAGTCTGCTGAACAGGAACCGAACGCAACGTGTGCGAGTACAGACTAAAGGAAAGTTGTTGGATTCCGCAAGGGTATGCGAACAGGCATCTTCTCCATTGAGGGAGAGGATGCGACTGCTCGGTCAGCACTGTCTTCTCGCCATGAGAAAACCATGGATACCGATGATCTTAGGCGACTTGTTGGCTTGAGGTGCTTGAATTAAGGAGCCTGTCAGAAATCTCTTGCCAGGTTTTCTCTGTTCTATTTCATGATGGGGGAAACTGTAATGCAGCCGGAAGCCTGATTGTGATTTGCCCGTCCAGAACTCGCACATCACAACGAGCTACTTGAAAATCCGGGTTACCGACGCGTTCGCCTGAAACGACGCTGAATTTCCAACCGTGCCAGGGGCACTCCACCTCGGTGCCGCAGAGCGTACCTTCTCCCAGGGGGCCTCCCGCGTGAGGGCAGGTGTTATCAATCGCATAAAAAGTTCCATTCAGGTTAAACACGGCAATCCAAATTCCTTTGATTTCTACGGTTCGTCCTGTGCCAGGAGGAATCTCGGAAATCGATGCTACGCGTATGTATTCATCCATCATAAGCATGCTCCGATGTCATCGGCAGAGGCGGCAAGAGGAGTGTCCTTACTTGATTTCATCGCAACCTTATGGCATAGAAACACCAGTGATGTAGCTGGGCCCATCGGACGAGTCTTTCCCAAAGCCGGGAGCTCGAGTGAGGATGAGGTTGCTGCATGGAAATGACCCTCCTGCTCAATTCGACGTACGAACCCCTCCGTGTCGTACATTGGCAAAAAGCGATCGCGCTCCTCTGGCAAGGGAAAGTCGAAGTCTTGGAGGTGTACGATCGTGAAATTCATGGGATTTCGTTGTCGATCAAACTTCCCTCGGTCATGCGACTGCTGAAACTGGTACGATTAAAGGACAGCCACCGTGCTGTCAAGTTCTCTCGCATCAATATTTTCACTCGAGACGGATACTGTTGCCAGTATTGCTACCACAAATTTCGGACGGAAGAACTGACGTTCGATCATGTCATTCCCATTGCCAAAGGCGGGAAAAAAACATGGGAAAACATTGTGACGGCTTGTTGGCGTTGCAACAACCGGAAAAGTGGGCGCACACCCGAAGAGGCTGGGATGAAGTTGAAGAAGAAACCGGTGAAGCCTCGTTGGAATCCTGTCATTACCATTACGATCGGCATCAGAAATACACCGGAAAGTTGGCGTGACTATCTTTATTGGAACCTGGAGTTGGATGCAGATCCAGCGGGGACGTGACGCCGACGTGTCCTGAAAGAATCCGCAAGCCCTGTCCGCTCAAGAAAGATTCTCTCACTGGCTTCAGACATCTCCCGTCCTCATGACGTGTGCCCTCGTGAGCGTTCAGCATTATAACCATCATGGCCATGCCTCACTCAAAAGAAGAGATCGTGGGCTGTGAATTCCCTCTTGCATACGACCCGCCTCTTTTCAGATACTAGTCTCTTTGATTCTTATGGGAGTAGGAATGATGGCAGCCAATCCTGGTTTTCCATTGGTCTTGGATGTCAAAGGTTGGCCGGTGTTGGTGGTCGGGGGCGATGAAGAAGCATCGGAAAAATCCGAGCGTCTTTTGGAGTCCGGCGCACGCGTCACGGTACTCAGTCCGACACTGAACGAACCGCTTCGCCAGTTGGCAGCATCCGGAAAAGTTATCCATCGAGGACGTCATTTCCGTGAGACGGATCTCGATCATGTCATTCTGATCCTGAATACCATTCGAGGGGACAGAGATT
This sequence comes from uncultured Nitrospira sp., assembly GCA_964430555.1. Lineage (GTDB taxonomy): Bacteria > Nitrospirota > Nitrospiria > Nitrospirales > Nitrospiraceae > Nitrospira_D. The sequence continues at coordinate 26,762 of CAYSFU010000045.1, forward strand.
TCGCGCAGATGCTCGTTACAAAAGCCAGAGAAAAGCGGGTGTTGCTCTGGTCGGTCGACTATCCTGAAGCGAGCAGCGTTACGATGCCGGCCGTCGTAACGGCAGGACATGTCCGTGTGGCGATTAGCTCGAGCGGCGTCGCTCCGGCTCTCTCTGGATTCATGAAAGAGGATCTCGAGCGGATCCTCGATGCGGAGTTTATCGAATTCGTCGAGTGGTTGGGACAACTGCGGGAACAGGCCAAGGCAAATGAGCCGGATGCCGAGAAGCGACGAGCACTGTTCCGGGAAGCCTTGGACGGCTTTCGTTTTTTGGGCAAAGTGCGTTATCCCTCTGTATGGTCGGATCGACGAGCGGACACCGTGGCAAGTGCGCCATCACCCACAAGCGTGGAACCACAATAAGGAGTTGCGATGGTATTGCTGGAATTCAGTATGTCGCCGTTAGGCAAGGGTGAAAGCGTCGGGAAATACGTGGCCCGTTCTCTGGACATCATTGATACAAGCGGAGTCGCGTATCGACTCAACCCCATGGGGACGGTCTTAGAAGGCGACTGGGAACGCGTCTTCTCGGTGGTACAGCAGTGCTATGAACGGATGAAGAAGGATTGCAACCGCATTTCGTGTACGATCAAAGTCGATTATCGAAAAGGGCATTCCGGCCGTCTCAAGAGCAAAGTTGCCAGTGTCGAAAAGAAACTCAAGCGGTCAGTCAAGCAGTAGCCGGTCATACTCCCTACCACGTGCAGGCTCGATGTCGAGCATCACCTGTCTTGACCTGCGCTTCAACCATTGTCTCCCTTAGGCATGCCCCATCTTTTGATCGGTATTGCCCCTCAGATGCGAGAGGCGTATCCTTCGGGTTGCAAAGCGTAGGGGGCGTCGATATACTCGCCCAGCCATACGTGCTACTCCGGTAGTGGAATCGTGCTGGTAATCAAACCTGTATCTCGCTCGTCTTCGCAAGTTGCAGACACGCGATGTCAGAAGAGTGTTCGTCAACAGCGATGATAAGGAAGCGAGGTTGACATCTACGTGTCAACTGCTTGATCGAGGCTTGGTACCAGGTTTCTGTGTATGAAAACACGGAGACGGATTCCAGTGTCGCCCAGGTAGGGTGAACACAACACTCGATTCGAAGGGTACTGTCCTGTGAAGGTATGACTCCATGACAAGCAGTACACTCGACAGAGTCGACGTTCAATCCATCCCCACAATCGAACTGTACCCAAAAGATCGAACCGTTCTCGAGCAAGGCGCGATGGTGTTTCGTCCGTTTGGATTAGATGAGCAGGGGCACACCATCCGAGACCTGAGCGGTGTCAGCATCAGAGCGGTCACGGTCTTTTTGGAGAAATTGATCACATCTCATCGTGGAGCGCCGGCCGGGAAAGAGGCCGTAGCGCAATTATGCCAGCTGTTGAACGATCGTATCAAAGATCCTGTTTATCATGTGACGCCTGAATTTTTAAAAACCCCATGGAATAGCTATTCATACGAATTCACCAGCTATCTCTACGAGTTCTGCGAACGCATCTCAGGCGACCCACGATTCGCTTTTAAGGCAGGTATTGAGAAGGTCTCTCCTATCATGCTGGCACTCACTCGCCCATTTTCTCTCGCACAAATTTATACGCTGTTTCCCTATTTTGGAAACAAGTTCACGTCGGGCTCGGTTGAATTTCGTGTCGTCGAAGTCACCAGCCAATCAGCGACCGTGGGAATGCAGTTTACTGATCGGACGCTGCGCCAATTTGGACCGTATCGTCGACGCTGTGCTTGCTTAGTCTGTCAATCGGCACAAGGCATCATGGTGGCCATGGCAAATCGTATCCCTGGGCTCTCACAGCCTGAGGTAAACGAGATCTCCTGTATCGGCGACGATGATAAGTGGTGTCAATGGACGATTCGATGGCAAAAAGACCCGCGGTTCCGAACTCGGTTTTGGGCAAAGACTTCTCCGATTGACCAACCTCGCACAACACTGCCGATCGAGGAGGCAGTTGATGAAGTCGTAGACACTCAGAGGGCGCTCTCCTCGGCGGCACCGACTGTTGAACTCTCACGCCAAACTCGACAGAGTTTTACCTGGCTTCTATCAGGAGGCTTGGTGGGCCTGATCCTGATGGCAACGGTCAGCATCGTCAATCCGGCCGTCAGCCTTGGTGAAGTCTTGTTAGTCGGACTGTGTCCGATTCTCATTATCGGCCTCTTTGTGAATCGTCGGCTGCTCCGTGAAAGTGAACGACGTGAAGCCCTGATTCAGGAGCAAATCACCTTTGTCGAATCTCGGCACGAAGAATTGCGCGAAGCCTATTTGGAACAAGAGCAGATGCGAGTGGAATTGCGCCGAAAAGTGGCGCAACTCACAGCTCTTCATCGAGCAGGACTCTCCTTCAGCTCAACATTCGAGCGCGATACATTACTCCATCAGGTCTTAGAGGCCCTGACACATGAGCTCAACTACAATAGTGCCATGGTGTCCCTATTTGATCAGGGATCGCAGACTGTTCAACATATTCGACTCATCGGTGCGCCACCGGAAGTGGAAGCATTCGCTGAATCTTGCCGGTTTCCAATCAGCGATTCGGAGAGCCCTGAAGGAAGGGTGGTCCTGCAAGGGCAACCACTCTTGGTGAAGGATATTGAGCTGATTCGGCACCGCCTCCATCCCCTCAATCAACGCTTGGCTGAATTGAGCAAGACAAAAGCGTTGGTCGTGGTTCCGATCAAGACCAAGGACCGTATCTGGGGAATGTTGACCGTGGATCGGTCACACAATCAAACCGTCACGGAAGACGATCTGGAACTGATGACGACGGTCGCCAGTCAAGTGTCCATCGCCCTCGATAATGCATCCGCCTATCAACAAATCGAGGAGTGGAACGAAGGATTAGAAATCAAAGTCAAAGAACGGACCGAAGCGCTCGAGCGGGCCGATCGTCTGCGGGCTCAATTCCTCTCACATGTGTCCCATGAGCTGCGAACCCCGCTGACCTCGATCAAGGGATTCATTCAGAATTTGTTGGATGGGCTGACGGGGCCATTAAATGAGAAGCAACAGCGCTACCTTGTGCGGATGTCGGACAACTCCGATCGCCTGGTCCGTATGATCGAAGATCTCTTGGACCGTACCCGAATCGAAACCGGTCGGTTGGAAGTGCATCCCGCCGATGTGGAGCTAGAGCCTTGTCTCGCCGATGTGCTGGAACAACTCAGACCCTTGGCGCATGCCAAACAGCAGACGCTGGAGTTCTACAGCGCCGACACCAGAGTCGTCGTTTGGGCGGATCGAGATCGTCTCATCCAGACCGTCGTCAATCTGGTACAAAACTCGATCAAATTCACGCCTTCCGGTGGAACCATTACCGTAATCTGTACGATGCCAAATCATCGAACGGCTACCGTGCTGGTTCGAGATACGGGACCGGGCATTCCTCAGGAATGCCTCGATAAGATTTTTGATCCGTTTTTCAGAATTCAGCAAGGTCATCGCACTGGGCCGAAAGGATTGGGCTTGGGATTATCCATCGTCAAAACATTGGTCGAACTTCAAGGAGGGGAGGTGTCGGCGCGCAGCCGTCCTGAGGGCGGTGCCGAACTTTCCTTTACCATTCCGATCCATTCTGCGACCACACCGCATCGATCTGATCCGCAAACGATCGGTCGGCACATCCTCGTCGTCGATGATGACCCAGATATTCAGCAATTACTGCATGATCGACTGAAAGCCGGAGGTTACGTGACGTGTACTGCGCTCGATGGCCGGCAGGCGTTGACATTACTGGAGTCACGAGAGTTCGATGGGATGATCCTCGATATCGGGATCGGTCAGATCGATGGTCTGGAAGTATTACGACAGGTGCGCATGACGAACCAACGTCTTCCGATTCTCATGATTACGGCATCAGGATCCCAAGAACTCGCCATGAAGGCCATTGGGTTAGGGGCTCAGGATTATTTGCTCAAGCCATTCGACACGCACCAGCTCCAACAAACGATGGATCGGTGGTTTGGCCATGCATGACGCTCAGCGCCGCATGCAATGGGGGCTATTGTTTCTTGCGTTCACGACCGTTGTCGGCATTGCAACGACGGCCTCAGCCCAAGTTCCCAGGGTTTATGGGCAGGGGGCTGCTGCATCTGGAATGGGCAATGCCTTTGCCGCGCAAGCAGACAATCCTTCAGCGCTTCATTACAACCCAGCCGGCATGACCCAACTACGAGGAATTCAACTGATGGGTGGCCTGAGCTTTGTCGGAGGGAGCACCGACTTTCGGAGCCCAACCGGAGTCACCGCTACCGGCGACCATGGTGGCATCATTGCCTGGCCCGGTCCTGGTCATGGGTATCTCACGGCCAATCTCCAGGATATGGGGCTCTCTTCATTTGGGAATGTCACGGTTGGGATCGGAGTGACCACTCCGTTTGGGTCGGTGATGCAATGGCCCGACAGCAGTCCCTTGCGAACGCTCACCACATTTACGGCGCTCCCCTTATTCGATATCAAACCTACGCTTGCCTATCAGGTGACCAAGGATCTCTCACTCGGCGTCGGAGCCGATATCTATACCTTTGCGAGCTTTTTCGGCGAGGGGCATGCAGAACTGCAATCCATTTCCCCTGGTGGATTGGTGCCGGCCGGAGGGAAGCTTGAGTTCAACGGCAATGGCACCGCCCCTGGATTTAACGTCGGAGGATTATATACCGCGATTCGAAACGGCGCAGGACAGCCGATCGCCAATCTTGCCGTGGTCTACAGAAGCCAGGCGACCCTTCACTTGGATGGTGTGTTCTTGGCCAACGGCGCCAAGATCCAAGATGCCACGACCACCTTGGTATTACCACAGGTCATCACCGGCGGCATTGCGCTCTGGCCGATCCGGAATCATGAACGAGAGTGGAAAGTAGAGTTGAATGTCGATTATGTGGGTTGGAAATCCGTCAGAAATCTCGACATCCATCTCGCCAACGGCGTCGTCATTCCACAGCCGCAAAATTGGAAAAGTACCTATGCCATTCTGGTTGGAACGGAGTACAGATGGCTCCAACTCGATCGACTCCCAGGATGGGAGATATCGGTGCGAGGTGGGTATACGAACCAACAAACTCAAGTTCCAGATCTCACCTTTAATCCCGGAGTTCCATCTGCAGATCTGCATGTCATCTCAAGCGGGATTGGACTGATCTGTCGAGAGAACGGCTCCTTTCTCGGCCTCATACCATGCGGAAGTCTTGGAGTAGGCCCCCTCAAGCCGAAACGTATCGGCTTGGACCTGTTCTACCAAGCCTTCCTCTACGAGCCACGGACTATTACAGGAGTTTCAGGGATTCGTGCACCGGTGAATGGGCGTTATGACACCGTACTCCACACAGGGGGGCTATCTATCCGGGTAAGTTTCTAGCGTTCGTTTCATGGATCAACCTGGTGATTCGTTTCTTCTGACGGGGAACCAGTGTTCTACCGAGAGCGGTTCCTTATTATGAAGGGAGACGATAGTGCCTTGGAACTCTTGGACTGATCGCGCATAAGACTTCGTACGGAATCGTGCCTGTCCATTCGGCAATATCTTTCGCCGTAATCTTCTCTCCTCCCTGCTGCCCGATAACCACGACCTCATCCCCAACCATCGCATCAGGGAGAGTCGTGATGTCCACCATCACCATATCCATACACACCAATCCGACAATCGGAACACGTTGTCCCCGAATGAGGACGACTCCTCGATTCGAGAGCCGACGGCTTAATCCGTCGGCATATCCGATCGGAAGAACGGCAATGCGTGTGGATCTCCGGGCAATGAAGGTTCCGTTATAACTCACACGATCACCTGGCTGAATAAGCCGGAGTTGTGCGATGCAGGTTGTGAGTGAAAGGACCGGTTGCAAGTCAGGCACTGGAACCGTGTTCGGAAGTGTGTGGTATCCGTACAGCATGATGCCGGGACGAACCACCGTATAGTGAGCTGATGGGAATCGGATGATGCTTGCGCTATTCGACAGATGAACCAACGGAATCTCATATCCTCCGTTACGGGCGATTTTCAAGACACTGGTGAATCTGGCGATCTGTGCCTCAGTCGCATCGTACACATCACCGTCACTATCAGCCAGATGCGACATGAGTCCTTCAAGGTACAACGAAGAAGGAAAGGTGCGTGTAGAGATCAGGGTCTCAAGATCGTGCTGCGTCAAGCCCAGTCGATTCATGCCGGTCTCGATCTTGAGATGAATTGGGTAGGGAGTTGGCCATGCACGAGCGGCATGAGCCATCACTTCGAGCATGGACCGATCACTCACAACCGGAGTAAGCCGGTAGGCAATGAGATCCGCAACCTGTTGATGGAAACACGGACCAAGCACGACGATTGACACCGTGATTCCGGCGTGACGAAGGACAATTGCCTCTTCGACTGAGAACACGGCGAGATGACAGATGTCCTGCTGGATAAGCGCGCGCGCCGTTTCGACGGCGCCATGCCCATACGCGTTGGCTTTGATCACAGGCATGACCATACAGGAAGGAGCAATGCACTTCCGAATCAGACGAAGATTGTGGTTGAGCGCAGTCAGATCGACCGTGGCGACGGTTGGATGGAAGTTCGAGGTAATCGACACGTAAGGAGGAGAGAATCAGGAAGAAATCATGTCAGACTTCCATGATTTCCTGTTCTTTTTTCTTGATGATCTCATCGATTTTTTGTCCGTATTGTTCGATGAGTTTCTGCGTTTCTTGTTCAGCTTTTCGTAATTCATCTTCGGTGAGCTTCGCATCTTTTTGGAGTTTCTTCAACTCTTCGTTTGCTTCTCTTCGGAACCCCCTGATCTGCACTTTGGTATCTTCACCGTGCTTCTTGCAAATCTTCGTCAGTTCCTTGCGTCGTTCCTCGGTCAATGGGGGAAGCGGAACTCGAATGATTTTCCCGTCATTGGACGGCGTCACCCCTAAGCCGGCATTCGCGATCCCTTTTTCAATCTCTTTGATCAGTTGAGGTTCCCAGGGTTGGATGGTGATTAATCGAGCTTCGGGAGTTGCGACATTGGCGATCTGCTTTAAGGGCGTCATCGTTCCGTAATAGTCGACCCGGATTCCATCGAGCAATGCAACGGAGGCTCGCCCGGTTCGTAGACCGGACAGATCCTTTCGCAGATGCTCCAGTGATTGATCCATATGGGACACAAAAGTTTGGCGAACCTGGACCGCGTTGGACATACTACACCTCGTATTGGGATCAGCGATCACCGATCGTGACAAGGGTCCCAATCGGCTCGCCCAAAGCCACTCGTTTGAAATTACCGGGCACCTTGAGGTTGAAGACGGTGAGCGGCAGTTTATTATCCATACAAAGACTGATGGCTGTAGAGTCCATCACTTTGAGATTCTGATTCAGAATAGAGAGAAACGAAATCCGATCGTATTTCTTCGCCGTGGGATGGCTGACAGGATCGGCATCGTAGATTCCGTCGACTTTGGTGCCCTTCATGATGACTTGGGCACTGATCTCCATGGCCCGGAGAACGGCCGCCGTATCCGTTGAGAAGTAGGGGTTCCCGGTACCACCGGCAAAAATTACCACCCGGTTCTTTTCAAGATGCCGAATGGCCCTTCGGCGAATGTAGCCTTCGGCCAGTTGACGCATTTCAATGGCAGACTGGACACGAGTGATGATTCCGATTCGCTCCAATGCATTTTGGAGCGCCAATGCGTTGAGAATGGTCGCCAGCATTCCCATATAATCGGCAGAAGCCCGCTCCATACCCGATGCACTCGCAGCGATCCCTCGAAAGATGTTGCCGCCACCGATGACAAGAGCCACCTGAACATCAAGAGCTACGACCGAGGCGATCTCTGCTGCGAGAGTTTCCAGAATGGAGGGTTGAATACCGTATCCCTGCTCGCCAGCCAACATCTCCCCGCTGACCTTGAGAAGGAGGCGTCGGTATTTGGCAGAAC
>CAYSFU010000046.1:0-33989 GCA_964430555.1 uncultured Nitrospira sp.
GTACGTCCTACTTCTACTTCACGGATGACAGACAGCGCACGGTGAAGGTGCATGACGTGTTTGCCTACGCCACATTAGCGCATGCGGGCGACAAGGCCAAAGTCGGAGGGAAAGCATGAACACCAAACAAGCCTTGAAACGGTGGATAATGGGATTCTGCGGAGTTGCAACACTGGCGATCGTGCCGGTTGTTGATGTAACGCCAGCGTTTGCCCATGGCGAGCGCTCGCAGGAACCATTTCTGCGGATGCGAACAGTAAATTGGTATGATACGGAGTGGGTCGGAAAATCGACCAAGGTGAATGATGTTACAGAGCTGCGGGGCAGGTTTCATTTGTCGGAAGACTGGCCTCGTGCAGTCGTGAAGCCACACCGCACGTTCTTGAACGTCGGGTCTCCGAGCTCGGTGTTTGTGCGTCTGAGCTCAAAGATGAACGGCGTTCCGATGTTTAATTCTGGCCCGCTCGATATCGGCGGCGACTATGAATACGTCGTCAAGCTCAAGGCCAGACTCCCAGGCCACCATCATATTCACCCCATGCTTGCGATCAAGGAGGCCGGTCCAGTCGCAGGTCCTGGTGGGTGGATGGATATCACGGGTCGTTATGAAGACTTCACGAACCCGATCAAGACTCTCACAGGAGAGACATTCGATTCAGAAACAATGGGTGGTATGACCGGAGTCATGTGGCATCTTTTTTGGGCGGTTGTTGCATGTTTCTGGGTAGGTTGGTTCATGATTCGCCCGATGTATCTGGTTCGTGCCCGTGTTCTCGCGGCTTACGGGGATGAGATTCTGTTGGATCCCATTGACCGTAAAGTTGGCGCTGCAATGCTCGTCTTTGTGCTGGTTGTTGTGGTCGTTGGGTATTTGGCTGCAGAGTCTAAACACCCAATCAGTGTTCCTCTGCAGGCTGGTGAAACCAAGGTGAAGCCACTGCCTGTGAAGCCGAACCCATTGACCATCGATGTGACTCATGCTGAGTACGATGTACCAGGTCGTGCTCTACGCATGAACCTCCATGTGACCAACAATGGCACTCAGCCAATCAGCATTGGCGAATTCACCACGGCAGGTATCCGATTCACCAACAAAGTTGGTGCAGCCAAGGTGGATCCAAACTATCCGCCGGAATTGGTTGCAAGCGCCGGATTGACCATGGATAAAGAGGATGCAATCCAACCAGGTCAGACGGTTGATATTAAGCTTGAGTCAAAAGACGTTCTGTGGGAAGTGCAGCGGTTAGTGGACATTCTGCACGATCCTGATCAGCGTTTCGCTGGATTGTTTATGTCTTACACCGATGGTGGTGAAAGGTTTATCAATCCGGTCTGGGCTCCAGTTCTTCCAGTCTTCACGAGATTGGGAGCATAACGAGCTTAGAGCAGAAGAAGTAGAATGCTGGCCCGTCTCATTTAAGAATGAGACGGGCCAGTGTTTTTTTACATCGGCTTTATCATTCCTCGTTCAGCATTTCGTCGTTGTTATTATCGCGTCATGTAATCTGTCAGGTGGTGAACTCTCGCACAACTAGATTGGGGTTGGTGTGAAACAGGGATCCGTCTCTGGCTATAAGAACAGTTGATGAAACTCCGTCAATAGCCTATTGCTTTATAAGAGTGAGTAGCATTGGGTGTGGATGATACAGTATCGTCAAAAAAACTCATGTCCGAGGTAACAGAATATCTAAAGAAGGTCTTTAGTGGAGTACGGGGATTGTACTTGGATTTCTTGAGGAGATGAGAGTGTAACGGGACTCTAGCCATCTGCACGGGTACATTTATGCGGGAACACCGGAATTAATGGTGGTAAATTAGATTGAGCGTGCTGCGAGTTATCAGCAATGTGTAGCGTTTAGGGTAAAACAACCTACAAGCACATCATTGGCCTTCTCGCCCCCATGTTGAGTATCAGCGGAGCCACGATTCCGTAGTCTGTGCGGCAGCCAGGTGAACGAGAGATGGGTCAAGTGTAACCTGAAAGGCTATCAGCTTATAGGCGAGAGTTTACTGTATCGAGCGATAGTCGGATGGTGGTGGTTCTTCGCATTCGTGAAGGGCTATCATTGTTTGTAGGACTGCTTTCTGCAGCATCCACCTCTTTCCAACCCACTGCCACTGCATTCCTGTGATCTGGGGACAGGGTAAGTCCGAGGAGGGCGTCAATCTGACCACCGAAATCAAGAAGGGCGACACCGTTTCCATTGAGTCTCGTATCTCGCCGACCATGTTCCGGACGTTGAACATAAGAGACATGCGTTGAAAAACAGATAACCAATCAAGCCCCTGATCGATATAGACGCGGCCAACGGACTGAGAGTCCACAGCCCGTGCTGCTTCTTCGAGATGGGATCAGACTCATAGACTGCCGAGCCGATACGCGCTCAGCGGACAATTATGAGTCTGAGAATCTTCTCAACCACGCTTTCAATCGTCGTGTCCTCATTGATTGCACAAGCCCTCTTGCTTGCCCGCGTTGACGTTTAAGATCCCGGCATTTGATGCACCACAGTTTTGGATTCAGGTGACAGATCGGTTGGTGACAGCGCTGGCAGGTCATTACGAGTGAAGAGGAAGGCGTACATGAGTCCATAGATTTCACCTGTCTCAATGGTCTGTATGTATTCTGGAACCTTGACATGGTTGCTTACTGATAGTCCTCGTTGAGCGAGTCTAGAAATGCCACAAGTGCGACAATGTCGTTAGCCGTGAGCGCGATACCTTGAAGTTGGGTCGCACCGTTGCGAAGCGTACTTGCTCGTGCGAGGTCTGCCATCTCCCGGTAAAATATCAGGACGTCGTTAAGCGTATTGAACTGACCGGTATGCATGAACGGAGCCGAATGTCCTAGATCGCGCAGGCTCGGAGTCTTGAATCGGGCGATCGCTCGATTCAAGAGGTCGTGTTGAGAGACTGTGCAGGGTTGCTCTTCATCGCAGAGAATGGTTGCGATCTTCGCTTGTGGCTCAGGCATCTCAGGGTTGGCGAAGACGTTCCACAAGCCAAGGTCGGTCAACGTTGTTCCGGCTGAGGGAATGGCTCGGAATCGTTCGCTAGCTGTCGGATAGTGTTCGGTCGCCGGTAGGTCATCAGCTGTTCGTGTGGCGAGCGTGGGAATCGCCAGATTTCCAAAAGCGCCGGGGCCATGACCGAGCGTGTCGTCATATTCTTTTTGGGTTGTTCCGGTATTGTGAGCCTTGAAATCCGTGAAGTTGGGAGCTGCGTGGCAGGCGATGCAGTTGCCGATTTTTCCGGCTGCCAATTCGACGGCCGAGGCAGGCAGTGCTGCCGGTTCAGTCAGAAACATTTTTAGTCCCGCCAATTCCTGCGCTCCGAATAAGAATGGCTGGGTATGAAATTGGAATTGCCCATTTGTTCTGTTGGGGTTGGCAGTGACGAATCGGAGTGTACCGGCTGCTTCGCGGGTGTTGACAAGTTGCAGCAGGCGTCGGCTGTAGTTGAGCGGAGACTCATTGGAATTCGGCGTTTGTGGGAATCCGTTCATTTCAAGGAACACGTCGAACGGAGAGCGGATCGGTGCGCCGCTCTCTTCTGTTTGTGAGAAACGGAGGCCGTCGACGTAGGCGGCGACGACTTTCACGACGGCATTGAATATTTCCTGGTCGGTCGCCGACCCGATAAACGCACGGAATTGTGGCGGGAGGCGCAACTCATCGGGAATGTTAGGGTTCGTGCCGGTAAACAAAACTCGATAGGATAATCCGGTCTCGGTCAAATCGAACGAACCATCGTCCCCCCGAACGACGTGCGCAACGTGTGCGATGGCCTGAGACTTTTCTCCGGGAAGCCAGCCGAAATTCCGTCCGGTAAAGGTCGCCGCGATCAAGTCTTCTATGGAGTTGAACTCAGCATCAAAATGGAGCAGGACCCCTTCTGGTCTCGCCAATGTTGAATTGACCAAGGGGGGGGAGTTTCGTGGAGCGTGAGTCTTACCGTCGGCTCTCGCCGGAATCGGACTGCGGCGTGCAAAATCGGCATAGGTCCGCATGCCTCCACCTGGAGCAGCTATGACATCATCGACAAGATGGCACGCGCGGCAGTTCATCGACATGCCATTGAATGGCCCAGGGGTAATGGCGGTCCCAAGGGTTTCAACACTCTGCATAACAACAGAGTTGACTCTGGGATTATTGATGTTGCCACCGTTGTCCAGGAATACCTTGAAGGCCTGGGCAAACCGTGTCTCGAGGAACAGCCGCTCGCCGACTGTTTCTTCCGCACCAGGCGTGCCGGTATCGGCAATCGGAGGGGGGGGAGTGTCAGACCCAGAATCAGAGCAGGAAACAAGTCCCGTCAATAGAACGATCAAGGAGAGAAGGCCAAGGGAAAGGGGAGATCGAACTGGAAGCACAGAGACATTCATGGTGGTGCAGTTCCTTTTGTCGAATGTAGGCTAAGCGTTCAGGTTATCCATACAAATCAGTTCTACGAGAGTCCATCGTCATATTAGGGGCAAGGATCCTCGGGAGGCGAGGATCCTTGCCTGGTAAAGTGGGAGGGGTGGGGCCTCCCACTTTGAAGCCGGCGTAGGTGATACGCCGGCAGGGTTACTCCTGGAGCTGTTCTTTCATAAGTGTTGGATTTGTTTCCGAACAGCATTCGAGCAACGTATTGACCACGAGAGGATCAAATTGAGTGCCTGCAGCTACCTGTAGGATGCGGAGCGCAACTCGATCGCGCCGGAATCGATCGCGAATGTGTGGCACTTGAATCGCTGCAAATGCATCGGCAACAGCCAAGATTCTCGCCCCCAAGGGAATGAATTCTCTCCTGAGTCCGTAGGGGTAGCCCGATCCATCCCATCGTTCATGGTGATGCGCGATCATGACGGTTGCGTTACGAAGGAATGGAAATGGCTCGAGCAAGATCGATCCCAGCCGAGGATGATTCTGAATGGTTGTGTAGGAGTCTGCATCCAGTGATTCTCGTCCTGTCTGTAACTGAGCGGGAAGCATCAGGAGGCCGACATCGTGGAGCAGCGCGGCCAGTTTTAGCTGATGCAGGGTCTCATCATGCAGTTGCATCTCCTGCCCAATATGAATCGCGACGGCTGCTGTGGCTTCACCATGTCCGGCTTGCCAGGGAAGAAATCGATCCAGCTGCCGCGTCACTTGCCGAACCAGAATGCTCTCCAGATCATGTCGAGATGTCGGCGGAAGATGGAGTCGGTCAATCTTCTGAAGCATGCCTTGAATCGTCAAGACTGTTGGTTCAACCTGATCCATGCTATGGACATGCATGATGTTGCCTCCTTCAAAACAAAGAGCCCAGAACCACTCACGTGATTCTGGGCTCTGGGCGAATAGCCGCTGGCCGCTTAGCAAGAACTCTGGTACCAATGACCTATGATTCTTGCGGTCGTTTGCCTCCCAGCAATGGCTGTTCCAGTACCCACATTTCATAGAGTGGAACGACCATCATGATGACAAAGCTTACGGTCATCAGCATGTCACCGGTGAGCATGGAGACGACGAACATAGGGGAGACATAACTGATGAGCCAGGGCGATGCCAGATCAAGCATAACTCCACCAAAACCGGCCCACGTGACGATAGCCTTGAGGGTATGACTGGCATTGGTCAGGAACATCACATGAATTAAGATCATGAACACGACCGGCATGGTAAAGAGATGGAAATGAGTGATTTCCGCCAGCTCTCGAAACGACATCGGTTCGCCGAATGTTGCATCGGATCCTCGATAGTGTTCGGCAATGCCCTGTGGTGATAATCCTGTCATGCTATGCGCCCAAAAAAACGAGAAGCAAAATCCGACGAACATCAACAATAAAAATAATGTATACAGCAATCGGATATGACGATCGGAATCTCGAAGCCTGAATTTCTGATTAAAATTTCGCATGATCGGGACGCTGGGTCCGCAGTGATTAATTACCGAATATCGACTGCAGGAATCCCTTGTCCTTCTTGGCGGACAGTGTGTCGCTTCCGATCCCGGCAGGCTTCAAATAGAACTCGTCCACCAAGACGAGCACTCGTTTCACGCCGGCGCTGATAGAACGGACGGACATCGTGGCGCCGGAGATGTTAATGATATCCTTATTGATTCGGATCGGATCCACAACGGTCTTGCCTTCGTATTGCACATTGAATCGTTTGCGTCCTACTTCACTGCCTCTGGCTTCGCGAAATACCAACAGCTCGACGTCGGAGCATGCTCCTTTTGCATCGACACCGACCATATACGTCATATGCTTGTGCTTGCCGATGGTATTGTGGACCATGGCATAGCCGTCGATCTTGTCCTCTGTCTCACCGATGTAGACTTCGAAAGCTTGTTCAGGAAATTTCCACCCGATGCGTTGTTCGATCAGGTCTTTTTGGTCTTGGCTGAGTTGGATGACTTCTTTGCGAACCCGCTGCGATTTTTGGAGGACGATCTTCACGGCCTCATCTTCAGACAGGAAGACTTCAGCATGATTCAATTCGGTTTCGGTGAGATAGCGTTTTAGATCGTTATCCCATACCTTTTCAGCTCCAGCCGGCAGGGGAGTGATGAAACCGAGTCCCGCCCAGATTGCCAAGCATAACGAGATTCCTCTTAGATGGTTGAACATCCGTGCTCCTGCAGCTTGGCATCAAGGCGATCTTGTACGTCTCGCATGACTTCTACAGATGGATCAGTCGGAGCCCAGCCGAAGAGACGTGATCCTCCTCGCATGACCCAACTCTGTCGCTCTTCGAGAAAAAATATTTTTGTCGTGTCATCCACACGTTTCACCCGTAGCGTGAGGCGGGATCGATCTTTACCGTCGGTGATTTCACGTCGAAATGCGCCATATTTTCGGCCCGGCATCGGAATTTCGAGCCAGTGGGTGATGATCAACCCAGTGTCTTTATCGTTCGTATCGGTCGAGCGATCCTTCACCGCATCGATTGCGGCGTCCCAAGCATGGTCGTAGCTACAGGTGGTAGCCCGTTGTTGCATACCGCTGGTCAGCAAGGCACACCCACTCATACTGCCGACTAGAAAGAGTGGAAGAATGTGTAGGTTCATATGCTGGAAAAACTTTGTCATGTCATGAGCTCCCCGCCGAGATGGCGGGGAGCCTCCTTTGCTGTCTTGTCAGAAATAGGTCGCTGCTTGGAACAGAAATCCATCTCCGTCCATCGGGCTGCTGGCACTCCCGAGGTCTCCTGCCGGAACGAGACCTGCTGCTCCATTTTGCGCGTTATACTGCCAGTTGACTTTCAAGACCATGTCTTCCACGGGCCTGAAATTCAGACCAACCGTCAACCGATCGAGCTCTCGCCGATTGCCAAGGGTGTTTGCCCCACCAACCGTGCGATTGTCTGTGTCGGTGTCGATCTGCTCCCAGCGTATCGTTGCTGTGAAGGTAGATGCATCTGAAAAGTGGCTGGGCGCCAGTCTCTTCAAAATTTCCGGCATAAAGTGGTAATTCCCCTGGACATAGTAGCCGAACATGCCAGCTGGGCCGATTCCGTTTCCTGTTACACCAGTGGCATTGTTGTTGCTGATTCTGGTCCACGCTGCTTCACCGATCAGCTCGAATGGGCCGCGTTGTAAGGTCCAATCCACCGCGAAGATATCGATATTTCCAGAGCCGACTGTCGCCGTGGAGGGTTTATACTGACCATGGTAGCCGGAGCCGGCTATTTCGATGCCTAACATAGGACTAAAGGCCAAACGACCGACGATCGCCTTGCTGTCGTCTCGATCTCGGGAGACACTTCCTCTGGCACTCCGGACACCCAAGTCTGTAACGGCACCGGCGGTTTGGGTCATGCCGTTGACCGCATAGAGTTCATAATCGATCTTTGACAGCGCCGTTGGGTAGAAGGTTCCGTAAATACCGGCACCGGCTTCGAACCAGGTGCTCGGAACAATGAGCCTGGATACCATCGGTCGATCAACCAGATCGTTTAACGGCGAATCATGGAGCAGGTTAAACTTGCCGATCGGCATGAGGAGAATACCGCCTCGAAGATTGATTCGCTCATCGATCAGGTAGTCCAGTTGGGCAAATTCGATCTGGATTGAACCGTCGCCCTGTGGCGTATTGGTTCCTCCACGTTCAAACTCAATTTCTGCCGCGAATTTGACCCGATCGGTGATATCCGCATAGATGAACGGCACCAATCGCTGCTGGCCGAAACTATTGCGGCTGGGATTGTCTAAGTTTTGACGAGACAGGATGTTGTACATCACGTCTACATATCCCCCGAGCGTGGCTTTGGGAGCGCTCAAGAACGGCTTCGCGTAAATCAATTTTCCTGATCCCGTGGAACTAAACCCAAGGGAAGTTTTTTCCTCCCCTGGGCGTTCAACCTTGATATCGGACATAGACCCGGTCGGCATGGGGTATTGCTTGGGCTGCATACTTTCCGCAGGCACCCTTTGCGATTCACGTTCCTGTGCCTTTTGTAATGCTTCTTCGAGTCTTTTTACTCGTTCCTCAAGACTCTCTTCTGCGAAGACCGGTGTGACCGACAGCGCAACGATTGAAAGAGCCCCGAGGAGTAACCGCATCTTCATCGGTATCCTCCTTAGATGAATAAAGATTATGAACGGACTCGGGACTCGCTGGTCTCTGGTCTTCGGGTCACTGAAAAACAAGCACGACTAACGGCTGTTCCTCCTCTTGGAACGGGGATTCTCAGATGGTCGCTTCCCACCCTTCAATTGAGGAGAAGGGGATCACGACGATACGCTTGCATCGCTTACACTTCAGTTCCAAACCTTGCCCACAGATCTTGGCAATCAATTGCCCGCACGCACAGCGTGTTTCGAGAGTCGAACAAGGGGTCAGAGAAGAAGCTTTTGCAATTGCCATAGCGTTTGGCGCATCCCTTTTTGTGAAATTGAGAACGATTACTAATATCTCGTGAGATGTTTGGCTGTCAAGACATATTTCAAGGGAGCAGGACTGTCAGTGACTCACAAGATTTCGTATGCTTTTTCAGGAAGCATGAGGATCGGTATAGTCCAAGGAGTGGTACTATTGCCACAGTTGCAGGCTTGGGGGGGAGTCACTCAGCTGCCTGCGCGAGTTGACTCGACTGCCGTGTCAGGAAGCCTGGTTGTTGGGAAAGTGGTCACGGTCTTGACCGGCGATAGATCACGGCGGTATGCCCCTGCCGTGTGGTTCTTTGAATTGGAAAATCAAGCATCGCACGAAAGATTCCAAGTCGAGATCGATGCGCATGATCGACACTTCGCCCTCAATGTGCCTCCCGGACAGTACCGACTGACACGGGTACAAATTGTCGAAGGACCATTCATGTCTATGGCGGATCTAGCGATGACCTTTTTAGTCGATGCGACTGCCGTTACCTATGTGGGGACTTGGAGGTTCGGCATTGATTCGCCGCGCTATGGGCGGATGATTGTGGTCTCTGTGTTCGCTGGTCAAGCCGAGACAGTTACGGTACAGGATTTTCTCGATGCCCGGTATCCAAGGTTCAAGGGGCACACAATGGTTGAAATGCTTCCGCAACCGACACAGATCGAAGCACGGATCTATGAAGTTATGCCGTACCCGCGGTATCCGAGATACTTTCGCCGGCATTGGTGGTAAGAGTGATCGTACGATGAAGCCCTCCCCATCCTCGACCAACCTTCTGGCGAGCGTTATGTTTGCGCTGATCATGCTGGGAGGTTGCGCGGTGATCCCGCCCGCCTCTTCGCCCGTGACCACGAAACGTGTTCAGATGCACATGGGGACTCTTGTGACGGTCACTGCCATAGGTTCCGATACGCATGCGGGGCATCGAGCCGTTCAGGCTGCGTTCGACGAGATCAAGCGGCTTGAACAGTTATTGAGTACCTGGAGACCTGACAGTGAACTCTCACAGGTGAATACCGAAGCCGGTCGCCAACCGGTTAAGGTCAGCCGGGAGACCTTTGAGGTGGTGGAGCGATCGTTGGAAATGGCACGATTGACCCATGGGGGATTCAATATTGCGCTGGGCCCCGCGATTGAAGCCTGGAGTGTCACAGAACGGCAGCAGATTCCTGACGAGCCGGTATTGGAACGACTGAAGCTGATCGTCGATTGGACTCGCATCCAAATCGATAAGAAGGCACAGACGATTTATCTGCCTCAGAAGGGAATGCACATCGATGTCGGTGGGATCGGAAAAGGCTATGCTGCCGACCTGGCGGTTGGGGAGATGAAACGAGTAGGAGCGATGGGCGGGGTCGTGGCGCTGTCGGGTGATATCAAAACGTTTGGTGTTCTGCCGGACGGACAAGGGTTTCCGGTCGGTATTAAGCATCCTCGCCAAGATGACGCGGTGGTTGCCATCATCGATTTGAACGATGAAGCGATTTCAACGGCCGGCGATTACGAACGGTTCTTCGAACGAGATGGCATTCGCTATCACCACATTTTGGACCCACATACATTGCAGCCGGCACGTGGCTGTCAGAGCGTCACCGTTCTTGCGAAAGAAGGCATCATGGCGGACGGGTTGGACACAGCGATTTTTGTGCTGGGACCAGAGAAAGGGATGGAGTTGGTCGAGCGCCTACCCGGGATTGAGGCAATCATGATTGATCGGGAAGGGAAGATGGCGGTGTCATCCGGACTGAGACATCGCTTGCGTCTGCCATGAGAATCGGACTCGATGATTACCGAGTTGTCTTTAAATCGTAATTGATCGAGAACCTTACCGATATCCGGGAGCGTTCAAGAGGATGAGCGAGTTTTACCGGCGGGCCATTTCGAACGTCTTCCAGCGCAACCTGATCCAATACTGCATTTCCTGAACTGCTGGCAATATGCACATCGCTCAGCGAGCCATCCTCGTGCAATAGCGCAACCAGCGTGACTTTCCCCTCAATTCCATCGGCACGCAGTGTGACAGGGTAACGTTTGTCGAGGCCTTCGATCCATTGTGCCATGAGAGCGGCGAGCCATCCGTAGTCAACCTTGGTCGACCGCGATGAACTGGCCGATGCTTCTGGAGTATTTATGGTGGGCAAAGGAGCAGAAGGGGGATTCATCTCTGCTGGTGATGCAGATGACGGACTAATGTCGGCATGGGGAGCCGAAGCATGTTCAGGCAAGGGCATCAGCTGCGGTGCTGGATGGGCCGAGATTGCTGCTATCGCTTGTGGCGCGTGTGATTCCTTCAGAAGGGATTCCACTTGGTGAGATGTTGGAGCGAGTTCAGTAGGTGGTGTGGAGCGAGCTGAAGCGATGGATGTTGGTTTCTTAGGTTCAGGGGGACGTACGGGCGGAGGAAGACTCTTGGCTCGTGAAGTTGCCGGTGCAGCAGGAGCAGGCGTCGGTGTTGAAGGCAAAAGAGCCGCCACCATCGCCACATTCCATTGGAAAGGTTCTCCTTGCGGGGCCAGATGAATACGTTGCACAAAAAAGATAACGGCCAGAGTCAACCCGCCGTGTACAAGGCACGAGAAAATCCATCCAGTGGCCATGGCGCTGGAATATTCATGAGGAGGTCGTGATACGTCGTACATTTAGAGTCGAATCACTTCCAAGCTCACCTGCTGAAACCCCAGGCCACGAATCTCATCAACGAGTGCGACGAACTGTTCAAGTAATGTGACCTTGTCCGCCCGAACGACCACCGCCGATTCGCGGGGTCGAGTACTCAGGGCCGTGGGAAGGCCGTCCTTTGGGACCGGTGTATCGTTGACGAACAAGTTTCCTTCCGCTGTTAAGGCAATGACGATGGGCACGTCTTGCCGATCGCTCACCTCTTTCGCCTTGGCGAGGTTGACAGGAATCTGACCTGTGCTGATGAAGGTGGCAGTGGTCAACACGATGACGAGGAGAACCAGCATCACATCTACGAGCGGAATGACGTTGATCTGATCAATATCCCGGTTCATGTTGTGCCTTGTAGTCTGTCAGGAGTTCGGTGACGCGTCGACGCAGCAGGTTATTCATGACGACGCAGGGGATTGCGACCAGCAGACCGACAGCGGTTGCCTTCAATGCCAGGCTCAACCCGATCATAATGGTATTGACGGCCATCGTGCCTGATGTCCCCATCGTATGGAAGGTTAGCATAATGCCAAGAACGGTTCCGAGGAGGCCAATATACGGGGCGTTGGCCGCAACGGTTCCGATCACGACGAGGCGTTTAGTCAGGGTGATTTCCAGCGATTGCACGTTGGAAAATTGAGAGAAATTGATACGTTTGTAGAAGAACCATCGTTCGATGGCCACCGCTACGGACCACACACTGAGCAGCAGCAAGAGCCCAATAACCCCATAATCAATGACGTCTTTCAATGCATCCATCGCAAATCCTCACATTGTTGAAGGGTATTCAAGGTTGAAAGTTATTCAAGCCGGGTGGGGTTGGGGACCTCAATGCTGATTCATCCATGCCAGATTTCGAGAGGAGCTGTCAATGTCCACCTGCATTCAATCTCTCCCCGTGTCGCTACGAACGAGAGGGAGTGTCAGCCTGAAACAGGACGGTATGCGTTGCTGAAACACGGAGTTCGACAGAGGTGCCTTCTTGATAGACGCTGGTCGAGCTTTCACTGCTATGGACGATCTGACCGGAAGGAAGGTGAATCGTGTACAGGTTTTCAGATCCGCGAAACTGTCTGGCCATGATTCTGGGTTTGGCAGATTTGTTGGGCACGAGATGCACGTCATCCGGGCGGATCATGACCGCAACATGGTCTCCTTCTGAGCTGTTGATCGTATTGGGGAACGTTCCCAGCTCGGTGTGAACCAATCCCTGTTGGATCACGCCGGTGATGAAGTCGGCTTGGCCGACAAAGTCAGCCACGAACCGTGTGGCTGGGAGATGGTAAATGAGTTCGGGGGAATCTATCTGTTCGAGCACTCCCTGATTCAATACGGCAATGCGATCAGCCATGGCAAAGGCTTCGTCATGGTCATGTGTGACCATGATGGTTGTGGTTTTCATCCGTCGTAACAACGCATGGACTTCTTGGCGCATGCGACCGGCCATATCGGGGTCGAGATTGCTGAACGGCTCATCCAACAGAAGTAAGACCGGGTTTTGCACCAATGCTCGTGAGAGAGCCACGCGTTGCTGCTGTCCACCCGATAATTCATGGGGGTATCGGTGCTCAAATCCTTCCAAGCCGGTCAGACACAACATCTCCTCGACACGGAGTTTTCGTGCAGTTCGCGGCAAATGGGTGAGCCCAAAGGCGATGTTGTCCGCAACACGCAGGTGAGGAAAGAGGGCGTATTCCTGAAAGACCATGCCGACACGGCGATGTTCCGTCGGAACCATCTCTAAGGGAGATGAGACCACTCGTCCCGACAAGAGAATTTCGCCGGACCGTACGGACTCAAATCCGGCGATGGCCCGTAGAACAGTGGTTTTCCCACATCCGGATGGCCCAAGCAGACAGAGGATTTCTCCTTCCCTGGCGGAAAATGACATGTCGCGAACCGCAGGTCGACTTGGGTCGTAGGCACAGGAAATGGAGCGAAGCTCCAGGATCGAAACCGCTTGGGAGCAGGGGGACGTGCGTGTGTTGAGTTGGTCGGTCTTCATCGGTCTGATCTGTGCTGGTGTGTGCATGAGGAATCTCTATACGGCGCGCCAATCGCGGGAGTGTAACAACGCAAGGGCAGGCAGGCCGACAAGGACAATCAAGAGGGCGGAGGGAGCGCCTAGTTGATAGTACTCTTCGCTCGCCTCAAGCCAGACGCGGATGGCCAACGTGTCGAACCCTACCGGACGAAGCAATAGTGTGGCGGGCAGCTCCTTCATGGTCTGTAAAAAGATGAGTACCCATGCGAGGATGACTCCGTTGCGAATGAGCGGAAAGGTGACCTGTCGCAGGGTTTCGCGAGCACTCAGACCAAGCGTACGCGCCACTTCTTCGATATTGGGGGTAATTTGTTGAATCGATGGCTCCAGTGATTGTAATCCAGCCGGGAGAAAATGGAGGACATACGCGACGATCAAGACCAGCACGGTTCCGTAGAAGAACGGGAGGACGTTTAAAAAGAGGACCAACACAGCCAGTGCGGCCACGGGTCCCGGTAGGACGTAGCCGGCATAGGCGGCCTGTAGGCAGCCGGTATTGAGCCATGAAGGTTTGCGGCTCGCAAGATAGGCCAACGGCAGTCCGACCAGCACGGCGGCCGTGGCCGCGAAGGTCGCGAGTAGGATGCTGTTCCAGACAAAGCCGAAGAAGCGCGTATCGAGCGTGGCGAGGGCCTCAGGAGAGAGACTCCATGTGATGAGCAGGCAGATGGGGATACCGAAGGATGCGCCCACGATCACGGAGAGCAACGCGGTGAGGCCTACGGCTTGAAGCCAGTTGCAATGGATCCGCTGCGGAGCCCGATAGCGGCCCGCTGTTTGATAAAAGCGACTCTTGTGGCGAAACCATCGTTCGGTCGACAAAAACAGGAGTGCCAGGACGACCAGCAACAGGCTTAAAATGCTCGCGGCTTGGTTGTCCAATTGCCCGGTCATCTGCTGAAACACGGCATACGTCAATGTTTGATAGCGCAACAGCGACACGGCACCGAAGTCGGAGACGACGTAGAGGATGACCAGTGCGACACCGGCGACGATCGAGGGCCGTAACAGGGGGAGCGTGACGGAGAGCATTCTTCTCAGGGGAGAAGCGCCGCAGGTACGGGCGACTTCCTCGAATGACACGTTGAAATTCATGAGCGCGCTGCGGGTGAGTAAATAAATGAACGGGAATGTATCCAGTGCCATGACCAACGTGGCACCTAAAAAACTTTGAGGTGAGAAGATTCTGGCCTGCGGGCCGGCGAGCAGTTGCCAGAGCTGCTCGATCGGGCCGCCGAATCCCAAGAGGTAGTTGAAGATATAGGCCAGCACGTATGTCGGCATGGCCAGTGGAAGGACTAAGGCGATTTCCCAAATCCGGCGCCCAGAAAATTCAAACCTGGTTACGATCCATGCGGTCGAGACGCCCAGCCCAAGGGCGAGAAGTGCAACGGCGCCGGCCAAGGCAATCGTGTTCCAGAGGAGTTCGGGTACACGAGTCGTCCAGAGTCGATACCAGACATCCGAATCGGCCGAGAAGGCGAGAGTGATAACATAGATCAATGGGAGGAGAATCAC
Organism: uncultured Nitrospira sp.; assembly: GCA_964430555.1. Classification (GTDB taxonomy): domain Bacteria; phylum Nitrospirota; class Nitrospiria; order Nitrospirales; family Nitrospiraceae; genus Nitrospira_D. Next base: position 15,081 of record CAYSFU010000046.1, read on the forward strand.
TCCCGTGCCGGTGACGACCGCCACTTGGAGGGAAGAGAGCGATAATGGGCGTACGGCATTCACAGGTCACTCGGTATTATCGCATTCCCACTTGCTCGATGAGTCGCAATGTGGGTGCTCGGAGTTCGGCAAGTTTGGCCAACGGCACCATGGCCGCCCGGAAACTCTTCCGCTCGACGAGAGCCGGATCGGCTTGAACTTCAGGATGGAGTGGGTATTCTTTGTCGAGTTCGGCGAACATCTTTTGGCCTGCCTGGGCCACGAGGAATTCGACGAGCAGTTTGGCTTGTTCCACGCGAGCGCTGTGTTTCAAGATGCCGATGCCGGTCACATTCATAATGGCCCCCATCCCGCCTTCTTGTTGATCGGGTACCAATACGGCGAGCGGAGCAGCCGGTTGTGTGGCACGATGCCGATAGACGTAGTAGTGATTGACGATGCCCAGCGCAACTTGCCCCTTGGCGACCGCATCAACGATCTGGGAACTCTTCTGGTAGACCTGCATCCCGGCATTGTCTCGAAGCCCTTCAAGGAACTTCTTGGTTCGGTCATCACCGACGCTGGCCCGAATCACGGAGACACCGGCCTGCAGATATTCGCTGCCGGCGTTCGGAATGGCGAGTTTCCCTTTCCAGGTCGGATTGGCCAAGTCCAGCAACGACGTGATCTGGTCAGGCTTTACCATTGTGGTGTTGTAGACAATGATCCAAAATCGCCCGGACAAGCCGATCCAGCTGCCATCCATCGCTCGAAATTGAGGAGGAATCGCTCGCTCGATCTCGCGCATGCTCAGTGGCCGGAACAGCCCGGCCGTACGGGCGAGTTCCAAACTTCCGGCGTCGTTCGCAATAAACACATCGGCTGGACTTCGATTGCCCTCCGCTTTCATCCGATTCACCAGTTCGGTGGCTCCGGAGGACAGCAACGCGACGGGTATGCTGGTCTTGGCGGTGAACTCGTCCAGAACCGGCTTGATCAGTCGTTCAGCTCGGCCGGAATAGACTGTCAATGTATCGGCAGCGGGGGCGACGTTCGGGAGAACCAGGGAGACGAACAGGGCAACACACGCCGCTGCTCTCCAGATGAGCAGGCAGTCCTCGGTGAGCAGAGTGCGACGAGGAGCGTTCTGAAGGGAACTCGACATGGCAGACCTTTGGGCAATCGGGGGCGGCGAAGTTTGAAATTGATAAACTGTATCAAAAAGAATATCAGATACACTTCCGGGGGGTCAATGACGGCAGCGAGAGCAGAGTCCGTAGAGTTCAAGCCGGTGGGTGGTGATCGTAAAGCCGTTGCTGCTCGCGACTTCTTCTTGGAGGCGTTCGATATCGCAGTTTTCAAATTCTACGATCTTGCCGCAACCTGTGCAGATGAGGTGGTCGTGATGCCCCTTATGGGACACGTTGTCGTACTGAGTTTGTGTGCCAAAGTGCCGAGCTTGAGCGAGTCCTGCTTCACAAAAGAGGTTAAGCGTCCGGTAGATGGTGGCGAGCCCAAGATGCGGATCTTTGCGCGCCAACTGATGGTACATTGCCTCAGCCGTAATGTGTTCTTGCTTTAAAAATGCGTCGAGGATCAACTCACGCTGACGCGTAAACTTGAGCTGGTGCTTTCCGAGATGCTCTTTCAGAACTCCCATTTCCTTGACATGTTTGGACATCATGACAGACCGTTCCTCCCTTGGGGGAGGATTAAAGACGAAATGAAGCAGTGGGTCAAGAGTCTTCCTTCGGACCAAACCCAGATATCTGGTCCGCCTTTGACGGCTGCTTCCTCGACTGTCTATAGTGAGGTTCGCAGTTGCCTCGTGAGGATCCAGTGAGAACGCCCAGCCAAATACTTGTTGACCGTGTGTTGCTGCTCTACATCCTGCAGCTTGCTGAACCTCATGGATTGCTGAGCGACGTCAAGCTCCAACAACTCTGCTTTTTATGCGAGCTTCAAACCTTTGCCAAAGGGTTGAAGGCGCTCCATTTCGAATTCTTTCGGTTTGCGTACGGAGCCTTCAGCAAGGAGCTTGACAATGATGTGACGTCGCTCCGTCGGAAAGGTCGGATTGAAAACTTTACCGTTCCAGATCAGGTGAAAGAAGAGGCCATGCCGTTGCTGCACACCGCCATCGAAGGAGCGGAAGCCAACGAACAGGTGAAAGAGATCATCGAGGCCGTCGTGGCAGCCTATGGGCCACAAGATAGTGGGACGATCACGAACTCGGTCGAGGCGGTACAGCTGAGCACCCCCCAGGACCCTGAACTCAAAATTCCCATTCGAGAGATCGTCTTTCATACGACGCTGCTCGTGCCGCATCGGATCGAGGTGCACGCTGAGTTCACCATCCCACCTGGTATTGCGGCAAAGCTCAGCGCGGCCATGGGGTCTGAGGCCAGACCGGCGTGGGACGTTCAGAGCTGGTAGAGCTCGCCATACTTCTGTTCCACATAATCGAGGAAGGGCTCGGGACGGAGCGGGGAGCCAGTGATTCGTTCGGCCAGGTGAGCTGGTGTGAACATTCGGCCCCAGCGGTGGATTTTCTGCTCCAGCCATCGGCGAAGGGGAAGCAATTGTCCTGCAGCAATGTTGTCCTCCAACTGCGGAATTTCTAATTTGGCTTGATCGAAGAATTGAACGGAATACAGGTTGCCTAAGGTATAGGTCGGGAAATATCCAAAGGCGCCGAACGACCAGTGGACGTCTTGCAAGACGCCTTCGGTATCGGAGGGCGGTCTGATGTCGAGATACTCTTCCATCTTGGTATTCCAGAGAGCGGGTAAGTCTTCCGGCTGCGTCTTGCCCTCCACCAACGCTTGTTCGATCTCAAACCGCAACATGATGTGGAGATTGTAGGTCAGTTCGTCGGCTTCCACTCGAATCAACGAGGGTTGCACGCGATTGATCGCGGCATAGAAGTTCTCGACACCCATCCCCTGCAGTTGATCAGGAAAGGTCTGCTGCAACATCGGGTAAAAGAACCGCCAGAAAGACCGGGAGCGCCCGACGCAGTTCTCCCAGAGGCGGGATTGGCTCTCATGAATCCCCAAGGAAACCGAGTCGCCTAGCGGCGTGCCGAAATAGCGCTGATCCAGACCTTGGTCATACAACCCATGCCCGCCTTCGTGGATACAGCTGAATAGGCATGACTGGAGTTCATGTTCATGCACGCGAGTCGTCACGCGTACATCGGTCGGATGAAACGAGGTCGTGAAGGGATGGGCCGAGAGGTCCAGTCGGCCACGTTCAAAATCATACCCCATGGCCGTTAACACCAACCGCCCGAACTCCAGCTGACGACTGTGGTCATAGGCATGATGGAGAACGCTGTCGTCGATTCGAACCCGGCTCTGGGTGATCTTTTTCAACAACGGCACCAGGCGAGCCTTCAGCACCGCAAACACCGGCTGGAGGGTGGCAATAGTTGCGCCCGGTTCATATACATCCAACAAGGCGTTATAGGGTGAGTCCTGGTAGCCGAGATACTCCGCTTCTTCACGTTTGAGCCTGAGCACTGTTCGAAGGTTTGGGAGAAATAACGAAAATTTGTTGTGCTGTTTGGCCTCCACCCAGACCTGTTGCGCGAGTGAACATTCTCGGCTGAGTGTCATCACAAAGTCCGACGGGAGCTTCTGCGCGTGACTGAAATCCCGCCACACTTCCCGCAACAACGACCGGGATGGTTCATCCCACGTGTCACCGGGCCGTTCGACCGCCTGTCCGGTCGCAGGATCCACCCACTGAGACAAGAGTGACCGGACCTCAGATGACACCAATTTCTGATGGGCAATGCCTTGAAGCACCGCGATCTGTTCAGCCCGTGCTTCTCCCCCGCCGGCCGGCATATAGGTTTCCTGATCCCAGGAGAGCACCGAGGCGGCACTATTGATTCGTTGAATTTCCAGTAGTCTTGTCGTGAGAGGTTCCAACGTCGCGAAGGTTTTCAAATCGGCCTCCTGTTCCCTATGCTAAGATTCGCAGGCACCATTTCGTAGTCGGGCGCAGTGTACGCAAGGGCCGACGCGTTTTCAAATAACTGAAAGGGATTCTTATGGAAAAGTTCATTCCAGCGGAGATCGAAGCGTATGCCGAACGGCATTCTATGCCGGAGTCCGCCGTCTGTCGCGCGTTGCGTGAGGAGACTCAGCAGACCATGGAACATCCTCAGATGTTGGTCGGCCCGTTGGAAGGGGCATTCCTAAAAATGATGACCCAGGTGGTCGGTGCCAAGCGGGTGCTTGAAATCGGCATGTTCACTGGCTACAGCGCTCTGTGCTTTGCCGAAGCGCTGCCGGACGATGGAACGGTCATCTCCTGTGAGATCAACGAGCAATCAGCGGCAGTGGCCCGTCGCTATTTCGCGCAGGCTCCATTCGGGAAGAAACTCAGCATTCGTCTGGGCCCGGCCCTCGACACGATGCGGACGCTCTCTGGTCCATTTGATCTCATCTTCATCGATGCCGACAAGATCAATTATCTGAATTACTATCGACGTTCCCTCGACTTGCTCGTGCCGAGCGGGGTGATCTTGATCGATAACGTGCTCTGGAGCGGCGAGGTATTGAAACAACCACCACCGGATGAGTCCACTGCCGCGATTCAGGAGTTGAATCGCACCGTTGCCGCTGATCCACGCGTATCCGCCGTATTGGTGACGATTCGGGATGGGATTTTGCTGATACGAAGAACGGGGTAGTGGATGGTTGACGTGTTCCGATTAGAGGGTAGAATCTCAGGTTTCCATGGCCCTCTGCCCACAGGCGACGATCCCTATTGAACGGTGCAATTGGGGGCTTCTCTCGACGGCGACGCCATACAGCGTCAGCAAGGCTCACTTCACCTGTCTCTGGAATGACGACAAGGACGACGGTCGTGATGGGATCGCACGCTATGGTATTAATATTAAATGGTATTATGGTATTAAGGAGTAAACAGGCAGACGTACCCTGTATCCGAAACAACTGTAGTTGTACCTATTTCGATACAGGCGGTGTATCGTTTTAGATTCTCCATCCTGATTCATCCACACCACATCTGAACGAGATCTTGTCCTCGTGAAACTTCAGGGGACATGAGAATGCTGTATTTTCCATTCCTGTAGTACGGCCTAGGTGTGATATCGTGCGCCTCCTCTTTTGTATACAGCGTGGCAAGGTGCTTGCTCTACCACAGAGAGATGGCCAGAGTCTTTGTCTGCATACCGACAAGTCGCAGATCCCGTGAGCCAGAGAATGAGGAGGAGAAGATGGAACAGGTGAGATGGAAGGTCTGCTGGCAATCGATCATGAGTCTGGTGTTGGCCGTGACAGTGTTCGGTTGTGGTCTTACGGTCAAGCAAAAGGCGGCGCTCGACAGTTTTTCCATGGCGACACAAGCGTTTTCCGCGAGCGCGCAGACCGAATTTCAAAAAAACCGCCACGATGTGATCGAGATGAATCGCGTTCGATTTGAGCTCGGCGACCCGAGGGTCACACTCACGGAGTTGGATCGACTCTTGACGCGCGACCGAGTCCAAACCAGAGTGATGGCTCTCCAAGCACTCGGAGATTACGCCGAGCTGCTCCGCAAGCTGGTCGGATCCGTGCCCGAGGAGGAGTTGCTCGAAGCCAGCAACAGTTTCGTGTCGAACCTCAGAAATGTGAAGGGTGTCTCATTTTCTGACGAACAGGCGGAGGGGATTGGAAAAGCCGTCGCCGCAGTAGGAGGGCTCTATGTAGAGCATAAACGAGCCTATGCGGTTCGGGAGATTGTCGAAACAGCACATCAGTCGATCTTGTCGGTCATCAACCTCGTGAAGCGTGATCTTGATCCGAAAGAGTCAGGTTGGAATGTCGGCTATAAGTTAACGGCGTCGGAGTTGGAGGGGCATGCGCTCAAAATCAGCGGGTCGGCTCCTTCACATGATCTCCTGTCCAAGTCTCTCCTATTGAGGGCTCAAGCCATGGCGGCGGAGAATACGACCCGGTTCGACCGTGTCTCGGCGGAACTCGTCGGCTTAGCGTCGGCTGTGGCCGAGGCGCAGCAGAACGTGCGTCAGGTCTTGCAGGCCTCTGATGTCAACGTGGAACACGTGCAGCAGCTTGCCAACAAGGTTCGAGAATTTAAGTCTGTCTATGGCTTACTCCGCAACTAGCCGATCGATCGTTTGAGGAGGAATTGACGATGCCGATCCGACGTCCGAAAACTAGAAGACTCAAGGTTTCTGCCGAACCCAAACACATCAAGCGCGCGCGCCGCTCAAAATCGCGCGCCCGTACTCGAGGCGTCGAACCGATCATCTCGATCGGTCCCGAGTTGATGGAGGTGATCGATCAATTGATTCGACTCATGCGCGAAACATCGGATCCACGACAGCTTGAACAGTTGGACGAGCAACGCGTCGCGCTTTCAGAGCAGGCAGCATGCTTGATCGATGGTCATATCGAGGATGTAACCGGCCACTATCAAGCGGCTGTTGAAGGTCTCCAGGAGGTATCCCACAGCATACAGCGTGCCATGCAGGGCTTGGAGTCAGTAAAAACGGTTATTCTCAAAGCGGCGAAAGCGGCTGAACTTGCAGGAAAAGTTGCCGCCATGGCGTGAGTCGTCCATATTAGGGATCAAATCGAAAAGGAGGAATTATGGCGAAACGCGCGGTGCTCATTGGAATCAATCGCTATCAAGTCCCGGGGTCGGATCTCAATGGGTGTGTCAATGACGTGAAAAATCTGAGCGGAGTACTGAAAACCTACTATGGGTTTGCGGGCAAGGACATCACGATCCTTACCGATCTGAAGGCGACGAAGAAGGCTATGCAGGCGGCGATTCAGAAACTCGTCAAGAGCGGAAAGAAAGGCGACACGTTGCTGCTCCATTATTCCGGACATGGGTCAAATGTGCCGGATGATACTGGAGACGAAGCGGATCATCGCGATGAGATTCTGTGCCCGACCGACCTCGATTGGAAGGATACTCTGCGCGATGACTGGCTTCGAAAGACGTTTGATACGCTTCGAAAGGGAGTCAACCTCACGGTGATCATGGACTGTTGCCATTCCGGTACCATCACACGTGCCATCACTCCTCCGGATGCGGCCAGAAGAGAACGGTTCCTTCCTTGTCCGCTTGATCTCATGGCGACCGAGTCCGGTCGAACGTTGCGAGGAACCGTGCGTGGCCAGCTTGGGAAGGTGCCGCGTGGGCGAAAGAAGAAGAGCGACATTGTTCACGCTGACATTCAAGAGATCTTAATTACCGGCTGTCGCGACACACAGACCTCTGCGGATGCCCACATTGGCGGGACCTATAATGGGGCCCTGACGTATTACCTGGTGGAATCGATCAAAGAAGCTGAAGGCAAGCTGACCTATCGTGAATTGCACCAACGGACCATTGCAAAACTCAACGCGGAGGATTTCGACCAAGTGCCCCAACTTGAAGGGCAGAAGACGTCTTTTGATCGTCAGTTTTTGAGCTGATAAGTCAGAGCCCCTCAGCTGCTGTGGTCTCACCGGTTTGCAGAGCATCGACCCGATCCGATGTTCTTCAGGAAGGAGCCGCCGATGAGTAGAAAACAGAAGGGTATCACGCGCCAGGATCCGGATCGTATCGTACGTGACATGGATTGGGACGAGTTTGAAGCGCAGCTGTCCCGGTCTACCCGTGGAGGGAACACTCGAGCGGCTTCCGGTCAGGCGTTGAGAGATCACTTCGAGCCTAAGCAGCTTGAGCGGTTGCAATGTCTGGCGGAACGGGTGCGGTCGGTCCGCAGCAAGCGGGAACCGCTGCGGGGCAACATCATTTTCATCCCCGGCATCATGGGCTCAGAATTGACCGTGACGGGAGACGGCAATGATGACACCGTTTGGATCAGTTTTCTGAAACTGATCTGGGGAGGTATTCACAAACTCCGGCTCGCCAAGGATGGCGTGCAGGAAGCTGATTCAGCATTACGGGTAGAGCCCTGCGGACTCGATAAAGACAGTTACGCGGAGACCCTCCTCTGGTTGAAGGCGTACTGGAACGTGGAGCCGTTTGCCTACGACTGGCGGAAAGATCTCGATCAGGCTGCCGAACGATTGAAAGATCTGGTTGAAACCAAGTTCAAGAACCAACCGGTTCATCTGGTGGCCCACTCGATGGGAGGCTTGGTCTCTCGGAATTTTATTCGGCTCTATCCCAAAGTGTGGAAGGGGATGTCGGAGCCGAAGAAGGTGCAGGGTGGGCGACTCATCATGCTCGGAACGCCGAACTATGGGTCTCATGCTATTGCGCAGGCGATGGTGGCCAAGGACAAACTCGTGAAGTGGCTGGCTGCCGCAGACTTGAGACACGATTTGGACGAGGTGCTCGAAGTCTTGAACGGATTCGTGGGAAGTTATCAATTGCTTCCGTCTCCCGCCAAGTTGCCGGCTGCTGAACAGGGTCTCTATGACAGCCGAATTTGGGGGCGGTATCCCATTGTCGCGAGCCATCTCCAGCGTGCGAAAGAGTTCCATGCCTCGCTCGACGCAGCGGCGACTATCGATCCGGAACGGATGACCTATATCGCCGGCTGTAATCAGGAAACGTTGTGTGCCGTGAAGGTGGATACCCCCGGGTTGTTCGAATTCGACACGACATTCAAGGGTGATGGGCGAGTGACGCACGCGTTAGGGCTGTTGCCCGGTGTCTCGACGTATTACGTCGACGAAGTCCATGGCGATCTCCAGAAACATGATCAGGTGCTCGAAGCGATCGATGAGATTTTACGAACCGGGAAGACCGGAGTATTGGGGACAGAGCCAGTGGGCACTCGGGCCGTTCGTTCGATGACGTCTGCGCGGGTCCGGGCCGTTCAAGATCGTCAAGAGGCCGAGCAGATTCGCCGGATCGCCCAAGCGGCGAAGGCCGATCGCAGCAGTCCCGTAGAGCGCCGTCTGGCCGAAGCTTTGCTTAGGCAGGCCATCATGCGGCAGACGCCGCCGGCATCAAGAACAGCGACTGATGTGTCGGAGGGCAAGGCACAGGCGGGACAGATCAAGAAGCGGCCGGTACAGAAACCGCTCTTGCTCCACGTGGAAGTCGTCCATGGTGATATTCGGGATATCAAGGCCCCGGCGGTGGTCGTGGGGCATTATCGAGGGGTGCCACCGGTACGGGCGGTTGGAGCGTTGGATCAGGCATTGGATTATTGGATTTCCAAAGCCGTCAAACGAGGCATGATCAGTGGTGGGCTGGGCGAGGTATTCCTCATTCCAAATACGCAAAAAACGGTGGCAGCGAATGCCGTCATTCTTGCCGGAATGGGCGAGTACGGACGCTTCAACCGGGAGGATCTGAATCTGTTGTTTGCCAATGTGACGTATGCGGTCACGGCGCTCGGTTGGCAGGAATTCGCAACGGTTATCGTCGGATCCGGAGAAGGGAATCTCTCCTTGGATCAAGCCATTGAAGGCTTGTTGGAGGGAGTGGGATCGGCACTCAGGCGACTTGGAGAGGAGGGGCGACTCGATGTTCTGCGGGTGGTGGAGTACGACAAGGATCGGGTCAAAGCCATTGAAAAAGTCCTGGAAAAAAATGCGAGCACCGGTGATGGTTTACTCAAGCTACGGCTGACGAAGAAGACGTTACCGAAGAGAACGCATCAGACGAGACAACCACCGCCTAACAATCTCGATACGATGAATGGCAGCCGTATTACGATCGAGCAGGACCGCGACCTATTCCGCTTCTCGGCGATCACCAAACAAGCCGTGATCCCGGTTCGAGAAATGACCGTGCAATCTTCATATGCCGAAGGCGCCGCCGAATTGCTGAAGGCGTCTCGCAGTCTTGAGGATCAGCAGAAGTACGGGAAACTCTTGCATAGCTACCTGATGCCGGAAGACTTTCAGCGCATGATCGATATGACGCCGCTGACGTTGATGGTCGACCGGTCAACCGCAGCCTTCCCCTGGGAAATGGGAGCATTTGAACGACACGGACAGCTCGTGTTTTACGGGCCTGGTCGACAATTGACCAGACAGTTCCGGACCACGTTGTCCGGTGCTCCGGGGCTCATCGCTTCGCCTATCCCAAACCGCCTGCGTGCCCTCGTCATCGCGGACCCGGCTCCGGAGGCCGAGTTGCAACTACCGGGCGCTCGGGAGGAGGGGCGTGCCGTGGTGCGTATCTTACAGGAGATGAAGGAGAAACAGGGATTGGAGATGACGATTGAACAACGCATCGGGGAGCATGAATGCGACCCCGTCGAATTGCTCGCTTTGATTCTGAGCGAAGAGTTTGACTTGATTCATTATTCAGGACACGGAGAGTTCGACGAGAAAAACCCTTCCAAAAGCGGCTGGATCTTCGGCAAGGAGAGTGTCTTATCGGCCCGAGAGATTTTCCGGGCACGGCGGGTGCCGCGCCTCATCTTTGCCAATGCCTGCTTCTCCGGCGTCATTCGTGCCGGCAAGCCGTTCACCTTGCAGGAATCAAATCGGAACCTTGCGGGGTTAGCACAGGCATTTTTCGAGCGAGGCGTTCAGAACTACATTGGTACGGGGTGGCCGGTGGATGATGCCGCGGCGTTGACCTTCGCGGAATGCTTCTACACGGAAGCGTTGTTCGGTGCTGAACTCGGCGCTGCATTGGCGGAGGCGAGAACGAAGATTCTCAATCAGGGCTCGACGTGGGGTGCCTATCAACATTATGGCCAAGCGACGGCAACGTTGATCAGCTTGTCAGGGAAGAATGCAGGAGCTGAAGGGGAGGTCTAAGAAGAGTGTGAGTGCGTGTCACCGGTGCGGGGCGGTGAGCGCCCCGCACCGGAATGAGACGAACTCCTCGACGTGGCTCGTGCGACATCCAAGGCCCTTACGACGACGAGTGTCTTATTGGCTAGAGGGTGATTGACGGCGAGCCGTCTATTCTTTTCTTGTGTACATGATCTCCATCATCTTCATCTCTTTTTGGGGGTGATGCGTGCTGTACATTTCAACCAGTTGATGGTTGGCATCGATGATCTTCCAGATGGCACGATGAGTCATCGTGCCTCCGCCAGGCTCGGGATGTGCCCCTCTCAGGGTAATCGTCTTCCCATCCGTGCTCCCGGTCCCCTCCATGATGAAGACGCCGGTCCCCCTCGTATCGATCCAGACCGTGACGTATTTCTTTCGAATGTTGTCATAGGCGTCGATACTCATACCGGTGAACGGTTGCCCCATCATCTGGCCGTGGAACTCCTGGTGAAGAAAGCGTCCGTCCATGAGCATCCGCGACTCGGCTGTGCCGGTGGATTCCATCGGCGGCCTCCCTGGTTCCATCCATTCTTTGGTGGTTGTCGTCCAGCTGCCCGCCAATGTCGCAAAGAGTTTATGCGGCTCACCGGGCATCGCGGCCTGTTTCCACAGCTCCATCATGGCCTGTGGGTCCATCGGCTTCGGCCTCTTCTTGTCGTTGGCTAGGGCCGGTGAGACGGTGAGTAGGATGCAGAGCGATGTAACGGTAAGAGATAGAACATGCATGGAGTCCCTCCTTGTGGGTAGCCGATGTGTGTGAAATGTGACTGGCTCTGACATCAGGTGTCACGTGTAATCAATGCCTTTCTCGAAGGAGAAGGGGTGGTGAGGGCTGCCTCTTCTCCTGCAACAAGTTGTTGAGAATGATCGCACAGCTATTCAGGTGGGATCTCCCATCAACCTCGCCGTGCGGTCTCGATGGCGGCGAGGTCGATCTTCCGCATCGTCATCATCGTATCGAACGCACGTTTTGCCTCGTTGCCGCCTACCGCCATTGCCTCCATCAGTACGCGTGGCGTGATCTGCCAGGAGACGCCCCACTTGTCCTTGCACCAGCCACACTCACTCTCCTGGCCGCCATTGCCGACAATGGCGTTCCAGTAGCGGTCGGTCTCCTCCTGGTCGTCGGTCGTAATCTGAAACGAGAAGGCTTCAGTCTGCGTAAACGCAGGACCGCCATTGAGGCCGATACAGGGGATACCGGCAACGGTGAAGCTCACCATGATGACCTCGCCTGCCTTGGTGGAAGGGTTATCGCTCGGAGCTCGGTAGATCGCGCCTACAGCGCTGTCGGGAAAGGTTGCTGCGTAGAAACGTGCGGCATCTTCGGCATTGTTGTCATACCACAAACAGATCGTGTTCTTCGCAATTGAGTTTCCGGCCATGTCATGCTCCTTTCTTTTTTAGTCGCAACGTATTTCTGTCTGCGTCTCCTAAGTTCTCTTCACCCTAACCTTCACGATTCTTCCGATCAAGGTGTCGGGGATAGGTTGTTCGAGGGGAACTTGGCGTTCCGTTCGGATTGGCAAACCATTTCTCACTTCAATGCATTATTTTCCGTGAAAGCAGTCGAATTACGGAGACCGTGTCTTACCCGACGGACTATTCCTCCTCTGTCACTTTCGGTAACTCCAAGACTCACCTGCAGTTCAGCTTTATCGGATCCAAGAGCCTTACGCCCGTAGGCTCGTTCCATCACACCAGTCGATTGATGACATCAGAAGTGGTGGCCACTTCTCCGAAGATGCCTCCTTCCACACCGATCATTGCCAGTGATGCCTTGTGCAAGCTCGGATCTCCGGATGCAGAGGCATCACTGACCGTGATGCAACGGTATCCGAGATCAACAGCACTGCGCAGTGTCGAGCTCACACATACTTCTGTGGTGACACCGGTCAGGATGAGCGTTTCAATCTTTTTTTTCGTCAGAATCTGCTGCAAGGCGGTATGAGGGAAGGCACTATAGCCAGGCTTGTCGATGACAATCTCGTTCTCAAGCGGACGCAAAGTTTCGATGAAATCATGTCCCGGCTCTCCCCGAACCAATAGACGACCGAGCGGACCGTGGGAACCAATTTCTGCTCCGGCTCTTCGGCTACGTGCCAGCTTGTAGGGCGGACAATCGGATAGGTCAGGTACATGTCCTTCACGAGTATGCACGATGAGCAATCCGGCTGGGCGTGCTACGGATAACAACTTTTGGATTGGAGTGATGACGGCGACCAAGGGAGTAATGTCCAGCCCTGCGTGAGCGGCATACCCTTTCGGTGAAAGGAAGTCACGCTGCATGTCGATGACAAGTAACGCAGTCCGAGCGGGCGTCAAAGAATCGAGCAAGTTGGTTGTGCCAGGAGCCATTCCATAGGATTTACTGAGTACCGCTTCTACATTGCCTATCAAGGCGGCCATGCCCAAACCCGCCACGACATGGCTTCCGCGAACCAGAACCTCACGCCGTGAAGGTTCAGTCTGGATGGTCTCATTGGATTTCTTGTTTGCCATAGGTTCCTCCTCACGCAACAAGGCAATTGTGTAGTATCCACTTGCCCAAGTGCTTGATCTTACCGCTGCGCTTTCGTGTTGATTGCGCCGCATGCCGTCTCGTTTCAGCTCTGGCCGTATGAATACCGTTGGGACATCTTTCTTCTGTTATTGTATCGGTTTACGGAAAAAATAGGCTGTGTTCAGGCAATTGGACTGTCTGAACCTTCCACCAAAGAGCGGATCAAGGTGGTTGGTACATGGTGTGGTTCGGCACGATAGATTTCACCAACCCTCAACTCTTTCAGAGTTTTCCAAAGTCTGAGGAGTAAGAAAACTGCACCGAGTTATGTTCGTCGACTCTTGAGAGTATCGCGGTCTCACCGGGCTGCTCGGTTTGGTGATAAGTGTCCATTTGACGCGTGCCTGTCATCCTCGATAACCTTAGGCAACAATCGCGATTCATTGCTTGGAACTACACCATGCGCGCGGATGCACAATTAAGAGAATCCATCTTGGTCGTCTTCATGGTCCTGCTTCTGGCAGGGCTGTTTGTGTTCGACATGTATTCACCTATGGCGTTTGCCGATCATGAGTTCTATGTCGTCGTCGTGTTGGTTGCTGCTGCGTCGCGGTTTTCATGGATGCCGTCAATGGCTGCTGGCGCAGGGACTCTCCTCACTATGGTCGGAGGCATTGGAACTCCATGGTTTAGCAATTTGCCTCCGTGGATTCAGATTGGAAACCGGTCTATCACGATTGTGATTTTGTGGGTGCTGGTGTGGTTTTCCTGGAAACGGCGTCAGGCTGAAGCGGCGCTGCAGCGAGTGAATGAAGATCTGGAACAGAAAGTCACAGAGAGAACGCAGGAACTCGCCGCCGCCAACAATACCTTGGTCCTGGAAATCGCCGGACACGTTCAGACTGAACGGGCGCTACGACTTTCCCAGGAGCGGCTTGCCGACATCCTCAACCTCGCCGAAGACGCCATCATCGTCACCGAACAAGACTGGTCGATCACGCTGTTTAATCAAGGCGCGGCGAAGCTGTTCGGCTATGATCCACGTGAGGTCCTGGGGAAGTCGATCGATCTGTTGCTGCCGGAACAATTTCAGATTGATTCTTCAGCCTACATCAACCAGTTTACCCATGATCCAGAATTTGCCCATAGGATGGCACAACGGCGTGAAGTATTCGGCTTGAAAAAGGACGCCACCGAGTTTCCCGCAGAAGCAAGCCTCTCTGAGCTGAAGGTCGCTGGACGAACGACGTTTACCGTGATCGTGCGCGATATTACAGACCGATTGAGAACCGAACGGCAGCTCCAGTCGTTGACGGCAGATCTGATGACGGCGCAGGAGGAAGAACGGCGGCGCATTGCGCGCGAGCTTCACGACGATATCAACCAACGGCTGGCCTTGGTCGTCATTGACATCGGAAACATGTTGTCTGATCCCTCGACCATGACCACCTCAACACACAAGACTATCCAATCCCTCAGTCAACGGCTGGCCAGGATCTCCGATGACGTTCGCCGCATGGCCTACCAATTCCACCCCTCGATTCTGGACGATCTCGGTCTTACCGCAGCGCTCAAGCACATGGCCGATGAATGGTCGGAGAAGACCGGGATTCGAACGATCATCGTAGGGGAGGAGATGGAGGAGCCGTTGCCGCGCGATGTGGCCTCATGTCTCTATCGAGTCGCGCAAGAAAGCCTTGCGAATGTCATGAAACACGCTCGCGCCGCGAGGGTGGAACTTGAATTGACCTGTGACAGCCAAGAGATTACGCTCTCGATCTATGATACCGGTGTCGGTTTTGACTTTAAGGATGCTCAGGCCAGCCATTCCGGGTTAGGGCTTGTCAATATGCGCGAGCGAGTACGGTCCGTGCAAGGACGATTGGACATCCAGTCAGAGCGAGGACGAGGCACACGCATCATTGTGCACATTCCATTTTCTGGAGCGCCATATGAAAAAACCACGAGTTATCTTGGCTGACGACCATACTTTTGTGCTCGAGGGATTCAAGAAATTGTTGGAAATGCATTGTGAATTAGTCGCATCGGTTGAAGATGGTCGGTCTTTGCTCGAAGCCACGGTCAATCTCAAGCCCGACCTTGTGATCCTGGACATTTCGATGCCAAAGCTTAATGGCGTTGAAGCGGCCAAAAAGCTCAAAAAGCAGGTCCCTGCGGTAAAACTGATTTTCGTGACGATGCATGCCGATATGGCCTATGTCGATGCCGCGTTCAGAGCCGGAGCCTCCGGGTACTTGCTGAAACGATCGGCCGCCACGGAATTGATGGAGGCGGTGCAATCTGTGATGAATGACAAGTTCTACATGACGCCGCTCATCACAAAAGAAGTCGTCGCGTCGTTTCTCAGGCCGACGCACACTCGCACGGCCACGATTGACGACTTAACGACGAGACAGCACGAGATTCTGCAACTTGTCGCCGAAGGATTGTCCGCGAAAGAAATTGCCGACCAGCTGAAGATATCTCATCGTACGGTTGAGTTTCACAAGACCAAGATCATGGAACATCTCAATGTCCACAGCACGCCGGATCTGGTCAAGTACGCCGTGACACACGGCTTGGTCACGGCTTCGTAAGATCTTTGCGCATTTTAGGTAGTGGCTCACATAAAACCTCGTAGTTTCTGTCAGGTAAGCCGGTAGTCTTTCGTTCTCCCCCTCCAAGAGCATTCAGCTAGACTGCACCGTGTTGAAAAGTGCGTACGTCGACTCCGCCTCACGCCGGACATCGGCTTGTTTCAAGCTCGTGCGTGAGCAACAACGTCTGACACTATGACGTATGACGCATGTGCATTCATCACGTGTCGATCTCTAAAAACGGATGAAATCACGAGTACGAATCATTCATAGCCATAGCACTCACGAAGTCTTCCTCGTATCTATTTAGAAAGGGAGGTGGAACAGATGGTCATCACGCGTAGGCAGTTCATGAAAACTTCTGCCGGCACGATCGCTGCCATAGCCGTAGCGGACAAGGTCTTGGCATTGACGGCACTCCAACCGGTGATTGAGGTCGGTAACCCCCTGGGAGAGTATCCGGATCGATCGTGGGAGCGGGTCTATCACGACCAATATCGATACGATTCATCCTTTACATGGGTCTGCTCCCCCAACGACACGCACGCCTGCCGCATTCGGGCCTTCGTTCGCAACGGAGTGGTGATGCGGGTCGAACAGAACTACGATCACCAAACCTATGAAGACTTGTATGGAAACCGCGGCACCTTCGCGCACAATCCTCGGATGTGCCTCAAGGGCTTTACGTTTCATCGGCGTGTCTATGGGCCGTATCGCATGAAGGGGCCCTTGATCCGGAAGGGGTGGAAACAGTGGATGGATGACGGCTCACCAGAGCTCACCTCGGAAACGAAGCGCAAGTACAAGTTCGACAGCCGCTTTTTGGATGATATGCTTCGTGTCTCCTGGGATACGGCGTTTACTTATGCGGCGAAAGCGATGATCGTCATTGCCACTCGGTACAGTGGGGAGGCCGGTGCCCGCCGTCTCCGTGAGCAAGGTTATGCTCCGGAGATGATCGAAATGATGAAAGGCGCCGGTGTGCGCTGTTTCAAGCATCGGGCAGGCATGCCCATCCTCGGATTCATCGGCAAACACTCCAATACCCGTTTCAACAATAGTGTCCTGCCGTTGTTGGATACGTGGGTGCGCAAGGTCGGCCCGGATCAGGCGCAAGGCGGTCGATATTGGAACAACTATACCTGGCATGGGGACCAAGATCCCTCCCAGCCGTTTTGGAACGGTACGCAAAATTGCGATGTTGATTTGAGCGATATGCGCTTCACGAAGTTCAACACGAGTTGGGGCAAGAATTTCGTCGAGAACAAAATGCCGGAAGCGCATTGGAAGCTCGAATCAATCGAGCGCGGGGCGCGTCTCGCGGTGATCACTCCGGAATACAATCCGACGGCCCAGCGAGCCGACTACTGGATTCCCCTTCGTCCGCAATCGGACGGAGCCTTATTCCTCGGAGCCTGCAAGATCATTATCGATGAGAATATGCAGGACATCGACTATATCAAGCAGTTTACGGATATGCCTCTGTTGGTGCGCACGGACACTCTGCAGTACTTGGATCCTCGGGATGTCATCAAGGACTACAAGTTTCCTGATTTTTCACACAGCTACTCAGGTCGAATCCAAGCATTGAAGCCGGAGTACATCGAACGGTTAGGCGGCTTCATGGTGTGGGACTTGAGCAAGCAGCAGGTCGCCCCGCTCCATCGTGAGCAGGTCGGCTGGCATTTCGACAAGAGCGGGATTACTCCGGCTTTGACCGGCACCTATCGAGTCAAGCTGTTAAACGGACGTGAAGTTGACGTGCAACCCATCTATCAGATGTATCAGATCCACTTCCAAGACTACGATCTGGATACCACGCATCAGATCACCCGCTCTCCCAAGGATCTCCTGGTCCGCTGGGCGCGCGACTCAGGCACGATTAAGCCAGCTGCCATTCACAACGGCGAGGGGGTCTGCCATTATTTCCATATGACGTCAAATGGACGGGCAGCCGCTCTGGTTCTGACCTTGACCGGCAATATCGGCAAGTTCGGCGCCGGCTGCCATACCTGGTCCGGCAATTACAAAGTGGGAATTTGGAATGCGACACCTTGGTCGGGTGTCGGGAGCGGCGTGCACCTATCGGAAGATCCTTGGCAGATCAATCTCGACCCCAATGCCCATGGGAAGGAAATTAAGTACAAGAATTACTATTATGGAGAAGAGCCCGCGTACTGGAACCACGGGGATACGGCCTTGATCGTCAATACCCCGAAGTATGGCCGAAAGGTGTTTACCGGGAAGACCCATATGCCGACCCCCAGCAAGCTGCGGTGGGTCGTGAACGTCAACATATTGAATAACGCGAAGCATCATTACGATATGGTGCGGAACGTCGACCCCAACATCGAATGTCTCATCACGCAGGACATCGAGATGACGTCCGACGTCAACCATGCCGATATTGCCTTTGCGGTGAACTCCTGGATGGAGTTCACCTATCCGGAAATGACGGCCACCGTGTCGAACCCCTGGGTACAGATCTGGAAGGGTGGGATTAGGCCACTCTATGACACGCGGAACGATGCGGATACGTTTGCGGGGACGGCGGCAAGACTCGCCGAGATCACAGGTGAGAAACGGATGCGCGACGTCTTCCACTTTGTCTATCAGAATCGTGTGGACGTCTACGCACAACGTCTCCTTGACGCGTCCAGTACCTTCTACGGCTATTCAGCAGACGTGCTGTTGAAGTCGGAAAAGGGTTGGATGGTGATGGTTCGGACCTATCCGCGGCACCCACTCTGGGAGGAAACCAACGAATCGAAGCCGATGTGGACCAGATCAGGGCGCATCGAGAGCTATCGCGTGGAACCGGAAGCGATCGAGTACGGGGAAAACTTTATTTCCCATCGTGAAGGGCCGGAGGCGACACCGTATCTGCCGAACGCCATCTTCACGACAAACCCGTATATTCGGCCTGACGACTATGGTGTGCCCATCACGGCCCAACACCATGACGACAAAATGATCAGGAACATCAAGCTCTCGTGGTCAGAAATCAAGCGCCACACCAATCCCTTGTGGGAGAAGGGCTATCAGTTCTACTGCGTCACACCGAAAACGCGTCACCGGG
>CAYSFU010000047.1:0-33260 GCA_964430555.1 uncultured Nitrospira sp.
TATAGTAGTAGAGAGCACAGGAGTGCGGATCGTTGTCCGGACAGAACATCAGCTTGGCGTGCACGAGACGATCTAAAAATCTTCTGAACGAATCGGCACGGTACAATTCAAGAAAGCGCGGAGCTTTTTCCTGCACGGTATAGTAACTGACACTCCCGCCTTTCTTATGACCGGGAATGTAATTACGGTTCAGGTTCGCTTTGACACCCTGTGCTTGAGGAACAAAGACCTCCTCCACAAAAGCACGGGGGAGGAATTGCTTGATGACGACAAACTCGTTTTGCTCCCAATACGTCTGATGGAGACGATCGAAATCCAACTGCGCGACCGCGTGATCAATGGCTTCGACCAGGCTGTCCGTTTCCACGGTCATGTTTCACCTCGATTCCTGAGCCGGATGGTGAGCCCTGACCCATGACAAGCGTTCGTCATAACCAGGCGACATCCCTCTGCTCCCCTACGATCACACGTAACGGTATTCTGCTATGGGCCATTCAATACCGGAGCCTTCACCACTTCGGCATCCGGAGGTGTTTTGAAATCAAATACCTCATTACCTAACCCAAGATTGGGTTTCAAGTTTGTAAACTCAAAGATAGCCACATTCCCGCTGATTTCATAGAGAGAGACGGTCCGAATATAATACGTTTTAGGAAATACCTCGACGACAATCTTCTGGAGATTCTGCGTCGATTCATGTTCCTTGGCCTTGGGAATCAGGGTGAGCAGCGGCAAACCGGTAGCCCCACGCTCTCTCCCCTTCGTCGGCTCAATCTCAAACGACGCATCTAATTTTGCCGCGCCCTGCAAGAGTTCCAGCGGTGCCTTGGAGGCAGCCATATGCGTGAGTTTTCCAACCAGTACCTGCTTATGTTCAGGCACATAGACTTTTACATCATCCTGATTCACATAGATCTGCTCGGTCGTAGGATCAAGATAATCCCATCTCAATCGACCAGGTTTTTTAATGTAGACCTTACCGGACGATGTCACCGGCCGTTCAAACCCTTCGATCTTCGTCTTTTGAGAAAAGTCGGCTTGGAGATCGGTTGTCTTCTCATATCGCAGCTGCAGCTGTTTGACGACTTCACGAACCTCGTGCGCCGCATTCTCATCCCGTGATCCCTCGGCTGCCCAGACGGGAAGGACGATGATCACAGAAACCATTGTTGTCATCCACCAACGTCTCATGCTTCTGCCGCACCGACGGGGCCTCGTCGCCCAAGCACTTCCCGTCGTCCATCACGCCCTGCCGCCCCTACGATTCCCTCTGCTTCCATCTGTTCGATCATGCGCGCCGCCCGAGGATAGCCGACTCGAAGCCGACGTTGAATCAATGATGCCGATGCCTGCCCCGTTGACAGGACGAGATCTTTCGCTTGCTCGTACACTTCGTCTTTGGACTCTTCTTCTACCGCATCGTCGAGTTTAAGAGACTGTAGCTCAGGATTATAGACCGGCAGGGCTTGTTTCTTCACAAACTCAACGACTGAACGGACATCATCATCCGAGACAAACGAGCCATGCAGGCGGGCAAGCCGACCGGTTCCGGAGGCCAGATAGAGCATGTCACCACGCCCCAGGAGTGCCTCAGCCCCATTCGCGTCCAAAATAGTGCGTGAATCGGTCTTGGAGGATACTTGGAATGCAATCCGAGCCGGAAAGTTCGCCTTGATCAGGCCGGTCAGCACATCAACGGACGGGCGCTGGGTCGCGAGAACGAGATGAATCCCTGAGGCACGCGCCATCTGAGCCAGGCGAGCGATCTTATCCTCCACGTCTTTCGGCGCGACCATCATCAGATCTGCCAGCTCGTCGATCATAACCACAATATACGGGAGAGGTTCCGGTGGCGTCGGCTTCGGTCGCATGCACCCCTGCTCACCTTCGGCAATCGACGTCTCCCCGGCCGAAAGGCGCTCCTCCTCGGAGAGGAACGTCATCGGACGTTCAGTCTGCTCTCCAGGAGATGAATCTTGCCCAGTAAACGTCTCATGCAGATCAGCAACCTTCCGATTATAGGCGTCGATATTCCGCACCCCCGCTTCAGCCAAAAGCTTATACCGCCGTTCCATTTCGGCCACCACCCATCCCAATCCCCTTGCAGCAGATTTGGGATCCGTAATAACCGGTCTCAGGAGATGGGGAATGCCATCGTACGACTGAAACTCCAACATTTTCGGATCGATCAGCAGCAGTTTGACTTCACTGGGCTTGGCAGAAAAGAGAATGCTCAAAAGCATCGTGTTCAGACTGACGCTCTTTCCGGCTCCCGTGGCACCGGCGACCAAGAGATGCGGCATTGTCTTCAGGTCCGCCGTAACAGGTGCGCCAAAGATGTCTTTTCCTAACGCCATCGTCAATCTCGATCGGGCGCGATGAAACGCGTCGCTCATGATGACTTCCCGCAGCGAGACGGTTTCTCGCGAGCGGTTTGGAACCTCAATCCCCACGACCGACTTACCAGGCAACGGCGCAACAATCCGCAAGCTGATCGCTTTCAGCGCCAACGCGAGGTCATCGGCTAAGTTGACGATGCGCGCCACTTTCGTGCCGGGTGCTGGCTCGAACTCATACATCGTCACAACCGGGCCAGGCCTCACCTCCGTCACGGTGCCATCGACTCCAAAGCTTCTCAATGCACGGGACAAGACCTCAGATTGTGCCTTCAACTCCTCCTCTGTCATCCGATCCATAGGCCCCGATGGATCGCTTAACAACATCTCCGGATCAGGCAGTCGATAGTCTTCCGACTCCCTTGCCGACACCATATCGGAGTCGGTTTCCTCTACCTCTATTTCTCGGGACAACCTCTTGACAGGAAAGGGCTGAATGATAGGCGCAGGTAGTGCAAAGACCGGCTCCGGTCCCTGCTCCCTCATCGCTACTGATTCGGCCTCAGAGCCGATCGCCGCCGGCCTTCCGGACCTGCCTCGTGCTCGTCGATTGCCGACCGGTTTTTCCTCATCCATCGAGCGTTCAGGCATCAAGGCAACCGCTCCTTCACGGACTGTTGCCCACCCTTGTGGAATTCGTCGCACGACTTCGCCCAAGGAGAGGGGAGCCGTCAGGAGGAGTGAGACCAGGAACCCCGCGATAATCACAATATGAGCGCCGGTTCCCGCAACGACGACGCGAAGCCCCTCTGCAATCGTCTCGCCGACGAGACCACCAGCCATGCCCTGCGCAATGATCCCGCTGGTCATGGTTGGAATACCGTTCGCTTCAAGATGTAAAAATGCGCTAAAAAAAACGACGGAGGCCAAGGAACTGACGGCAGTCCGCAGTTGAAGACTCATCGGTGTCTGAGAAAAACAGCGAATCCCCCATCGCCCCAGCAACAGCGGACAGAGGTACGCCGCACCACCAATCCCATAAAAGAACCCCCCGGCCAACAGAGCCCCAAAGGATCCAATGAGGTTTCGTGGTGGATGCGCAACAGGATTTCCATTGGCGATCACCATCGCCTCCCCCGGCACAAAGGACAAGAGACTCAGGAGCATGAGCAAGCTCAGCGCGATGAGGATCACGCCGAAGACTTCACGTTGAATATGAGAAGAGGGGGAAGGGGCCCGGCGGGCTTCGCCCCGCTTACCCGAGGTGGTGGCACCCATAAGGAATCAATGCTAGCACAGGGTACGAGGCATTTCAAACAACGGTGAGTTTATAGGCCGCGCGGCTCAGAGCATCAACAGGTCGGCTGTGACACATGGACAGCGTACAGGCAAATGCTGTACATAACTCTAGGATAATTAGAATCGGTGAAGAGGACTGATCGACGCGATGACACCAAGGAAGGAGAGCATGATGAACAAGCGGATTCGTAATACCTGGGTTGGACTATTTATGTGTGGGATTGTCGGCCTGTCCGGATGCGCACACCTATTCACCCCATCGACTCCTGTAGCCATCCCGACATTTCAAGTCGTTGCTGGAGAATGGGCCGGCGTCTTACACACACAACCTTCCTCGCGGAAAGGTGACTGGGTGACCGTGGCCATTCGGGAGGACGGAACATACCAATTTGAGAGCACCCGGGTAATCGGCATCTTCCGTGACCAGGGAACCTTCTCGCTCAGCGATGGGAAGCTCCGAACAGAGACAAATAAAGGAGAGACCCTGACGACTCTCTACGAAGACTATGGACGGAAGATGCTGAAAGTCGAAGGTAAGACGAAGGATGGCGTGAGCTACTCGGCTAATTTAGACCCGGTTAAGTAGGCCATGAGCCCATCACTGAGTGCAGCACAGCGCGAACCGTCCGCAGTGCCCCGGGATGCGCAGGAGCACTGTGCTGCAGAGGAGGCTCTTGACGCATGGAGTGACGATCGGACGGTTGGCTCCGGAACATTCGTGACCTGCACAGAGATCTGAGGGCAGGTGCGCCGGAGGAACTCACGCCGTTCCTCTGGGAGCATCGGGAATCGGGTGCGTACCGCTCGGGCGTTCTCAAATCAGATCAGCTCCAACGACCAGACTTCTTATGGCTCGCAGCCGCTGCTCAACCTCTGTTGGAATAGATCGGTCTCTTACCCATTCAAACCGTTGTCGAGGGTGCTGTGTGGCGAATGATCTTGCCTTCCACCAGATAAACCACTAGCTCAGCAATGTTGGTGGCATGATCGGCCACTCGCTCGAGCGATTTGGCGATAAAGCTTAATCGAATGGCACGAGAAATGGTGTTCGGATTCTCCATCATGAAAGAGAGCAGTTCACGAAACAACTGCTCCATGAGATCATCCACGAAGTCGTCATCCCTGATCACTTTTCTAGCCAGCTTGGCATCTTCCTTTACGAAGGCATCGATGCTTTCCTTCACCATCACCCGAGCCAGGGTTCCCATTCGTGGAATATCGATGTAGGGCTTGAGCTGTGCCTCTTCGTTCAGCTCAATCGCTCGCTCACAGATGTTCTCCGACAGATCGCTAATACGTTCGAGCTCCGTAGACAACTTCATCGCCGTTGTCACGAGCCTCAGATCGCGTGCCGCCGGCTGGTGAAGCGCCAGCAATTGGATGCAGGCTTCATCAATCTCCACATCCATCGCGTTGACCTTGTGATCCCGCTCGATGACACGGCAAGCCAATGCTGAGTCTCGACTGATCATGGCGGTCAACGCCTTATCGATTTGATCTTCTGCCAACCCGGCCATGCGGGCCAGTTTCGTCTTTAACTCGGCAAGCTCTTCATCAAAATGTCGTTGGATCATGGCTTCATCCAAATCGCCCGGTGATATAGTCCTCGGTCTGCTTGTTCGAGGGATTCGTGAACAACTGCTTGGTCAATCCGAACTCGATCAGCCGGCCGAGATACATAAACGCGGTACAATCGGACACCCGCGCTGCCTGCTGCATATTGTGCGTCACGATGACAACGGTCAACTCCTTCTTCAGAGAAAACAGTAATTCTTCGATGATCCCGGTCGCGATGGGATCAAGCGCCGAACACGGCTCATCCATCAGGAGGACATCAGGCTTGACGGCGAGCGCCCGAGCGATACAGAGCCGTTGCTGTTGTCCTCCGGACAACCCAAGCGCACTCTTGTGGAGCCGGTCTTTCACCTCTTCCCAGAGGCCTGCCCCTCGGAGGCTGCGCTCGACAATCTCATCCAATACCACCCGATGCTTCAAACCTTGCAACCGTGGACCATACGCGACATTTTCATGGATTGATTTCGGAAATGGATTGGACTTTTGAAATACCATCCCCACGCGTTTTCGAAGGTCGGTGGTATCGACCATGGGGTCAAAAATATCCATGTTATCAATCAGGATATTCCCGTCGTGTCGGGCCCCTTCGATGAGATCATTGAGACGATTCATGCAGCGGAGCAGTGTAGATTTCCCACATCCTGACGGGCCAATGAACGCCGTTACTTGGTGTTCGGGAATATCCATGTCGATGTTGAACAGAGCTTGAACCGGTCCATAATAAAAGTTAAACCTCTGTGCCCTGAGCTTTGGTTTTCCCGCAGCGCCGAGCTGAGGCTGTAGAGTGGATTCAGGATAGTCCATGCGCTCCATCTCCAATGGGGAAATCGCCGGTGGAATGGTCATGACGGTGGACTTCACGTCATACTGCTGATCCAGCATATTTCCTCCTCATTTGATTTCGCAAGACGATTCCAATGAGATTCAGCGTCACCACGACGAGAATCAATACCAATGTGGTCACATAGACCATCGGCTTGGCCGCTTCCACATTCGGCGATTGGAATCCCACGTCATAAATGTGAAAACCCAAATGCATGAACTTCCTGTCCAGATGCAGAAATGGCCAGGTCCAGTCGATCGGCATGGCAGGTGCCAGCTTTACCACGCCGGTCAGCATTAAAGGTGCGACTTCTCCAGCCGCACGAGCCATGGCCAAAATCAGACCGGTCAGAATGCCCGGCAGTGCTGTGGGCAGCACAACTCTCCAGATGGTTTCCCATTTGGTTGCCCCCAACCCGATCGACCCTTCTCGGTATTCCCGCGGCACAGCAGCAAGCCCCTCCTCCGTCGCGACAATGACGACGGGAACGGTCAGTAATGCCAATGTGAACGAGGCCCAGAGGATGCCTCCTGTGCCGAATGTCGGGACCGGCAACCGGTCTGCAAACAACAAGGCATCGATCGTACCGCCGACCCCATAGACGAAAAATCCTAGCCCGAACACACCGAACACGATCGACGGTACCCCGGCGAGATTGTTGACGGCAATACGAACGATCCGCACGATGACTCCTTGGCGGGCATACTCTCTGAGATACAGAGCGCTGATCACCCCGAAGGGGGTGACCACGAAGCTCATGATCATCACCATCATGACCGTGCCAAAAATGGCCGGGGAAATCCCACCCTCCGTGTTGGCCTCTCGCGGTTCCGTTGTCAACACCATCCAAACGTTGCCGCCGTAGATCCACAACTTTTCCCACATCGACAGATCGTTGGGGCGTAAGACCCGCACAACTTGGCTGAGTCCGATAGGCTTTTCTCTACCGTCGGCATCGTCAACGAGTACTGCGTAGAGACTGTCTGCCTCACTCGATTCTGCCTGCCGAATCAGAGCTGGAAGGGACTGCCAAACTGTTTCTGCCTCCTCAGCCACAGCCTGGTCTTCCTTGATAATTGCCCGGAGCCGTCCGTAGAAGTTCCCCCACTCACGCCGTTCCACCAGCACAAGATCACTCGGTGTGGCTCGTTCGACAATCTGAGGGGTCTCGATCCATCGATAATCAAGTCCGTACAAATCACGATTGCCGACCTTCATCCGTATTCGCGGGACCCCCTTCAGACTCACTTCTTCGCCCGCCAATTGACCGATCACATGTTTTCCATCCTTCAGCGTCAACTCAACGACATCCGCCGGCCAGAAATACCCGAACCCGTTGATGAGGATGAGCACCAACAGCCCGGCGATCATGAGTAGCGAGAGGGACAGCCCAGCCCCGCATCCCCAGATGAAGAGCTCGCCGCTCGCCATGATATGCCTGACCCACTGCATCATCGAATCACTCGTTCCCCGAACGTTGCCAAACCTGCCTCCAGCAACTGATGATGATCCGCTCGCCTAGACACCGCCTTCTCCGCAATCTATTGACTAAAACTGACTGTACTTTTCTCTGAGTCGTTGTCGGATCAGTTCCGCTACCGTATTCAGTAGAAAGGTCGCCACAAAAAGAAGGAGCCCCGCCAGAAAGAGCGTGCGATACAGGGTCCCCCCGTGTGGCGCTTCAGGAATCTCCACCGCGATATTGGCGGACAACGTTCGAAACCCGTTGAACAAGCTCCAGTCCATAATCGGTGTATTACCCGTCGCCATCAAGACGATCATCGTCTCCCCCACAGCTCGACCAAGCCCGATCATCAACGCAGAGAAGATGCCAGGACTGGCTGAGATGAGGACAAGATAGATCAGCGTCTGCCAACGGGTCGCGCCGAGCGCCAAGGAGCCGGCGATGAGATTCTTGGGAACATTGGCCAGCGCCTCTTCCGAGATGCTGTAAATGACGGGAATAATGGCGAACCCCATGGCAACCCCGACAACAATGGCATTGCGCTGGTCATAATTCAGGCCCAAATGAGTCTGAAGCCACGGCTTATAGTGCCCATCAAACAAGCAGGACTCCCACCAGGCATTCGCTGCCAAGCATCCCCAGACTACCGCAATAAGGACCGGCATCATAAGAAAGGCTTCAACACCAGGCCGGATTCGATGTCGCAGAGATGCCGGCAACAAGAGAAAGAGCCCAGCGGATACGACTATCGCGAATGGCGTTATCAAGATCATTCCTGTCATGGCTGGAAAGTTTTTCTCCAGCACCGGAGCAAACCAGAGTCCGGCCAGAAATCCGAGCACCACTGTTGGAAGCGCCGCCATGATTTCAATCACCGGCTTGAGCTTGGCTCGATAATCAGGATGCATGAACATGGAGGTGTAGATTGCGGCTAATACCGCCAATGGGACCGCAAGGAGTACCGCGTAGACAGTCCCCTTGATCGTCCCAAAAATGAGTGGAGTCAAACTAAGTTTGGCCTCAAAATCATCTGAGCCGCTTGAAGACTGCCACACCAGCTCCGGTCGCTCGTACCCTTCATACATCACTGGGAAGAACAAGGTCGTCAGGGTAATTTCCGGATAGGGATTCGCAATGTGGTAATGGATCATGCGATTTGTGTCGGTCACACTGACTACACCGTCCGCTTTCGGTGAAAAATAGGTATTGCGAAAGCCTCCCTGTTTTGGAGCCAGTGTCAGCAATGTTTGCTCGGAAGTCGAGTGATGCAACCGAATTTCTCCGTCGGCATCGGTTGTGATGAATCCCTTATCTCTCTGGGAAATAGTGACATCGGTCACGGCACCCTGATGAGATGTAAACCGATGGATTGCGGTCATATGGGTCTGATTCGTTCCAACATGCTCTCGCACAGGCGTCCACACGACCACCTGCCCGGACGCATCACCAACCACAACACTTCGATCACCTATCAGATAGCCCAGCGCAGTAATCGCTTGTCGTTGCTCGGAGGCCTGACACATCTCAGTCAGAATCGGTTTGTCCGCATCCCGAAGATCGAAATAGTACACCTTGCCGTCTTCCGTCCCGACAGCGAGCAACTCCGTGCGACTCGCAAATGTGAACGCCGTGACCCGATTGGGGATTTGGGCTGTGAGATCAACCTGCATGGCTGAAACTGCGGTGGCTCCATCAGGGCGTGAAACCATACGGTTGGTGGTCAGCCAAAGATGTTGGTCTTGGAGTAACGCAGCCGCCCGAACTTCGGACTCCGTCTTCTGATAGGCTAGCTTTGTGATCGGTTGCTGAGTTGGCGCGGCGAGGATCGGAGTCTCTCGCGTGAGAGACGGAATGATCGAACGTTCGCTTCCTTGAAAGTCTTGAGTAAAATCAATCGTCACGGGGACGATACGCCCATCTTCAGTCCCCATCGCGAGGTGATGCCCCTTCCCAAACGCCCGGGCTAAGGCGGTCACAGAGTCGTCTGGCATCAACCGCTGTGAAGAAATTTTTGATGTCGAGGATGTCGCTTCCGTCAGAAAGACAAACTCCAGGGTGTCGTCTCGCAAGACATAGGCAACTTCTTGATGTTCATCAATGCCTACGAGCGCTGCGTTGACTGGACGCTCAAGCTGAGGAAGGGTAATGGGCTCGTTTAGAGTTGCCTGGGTCGGGAGAAAGAGCGGAATGACTTCCTTGATGAGAAATACGCACATACCCAGAATACACAGAATAATACTGATCCCGCCCGTCTTGATAATGAAGCGGGTGCCCCCATCGATCAATGACCTAATTTGGCGTCGACTGGACAACCTCTCCATAAAATCCAGGGCCGGCCCAGCACCTCTGCCGGGAGAAGTGCCTCTTTGACACACCGGTTCAGGAGTGAGTGGAGGCACGTTCATATGCTGGCCTTGGCCTGCCTTTCCGACGTTTCAGCGTTGCACCACGAGGAGGACCGTACAGAACCGTGACCCTCTTTACAATCACCCTACCCTAAACAGCCAACATCAAGCCTATTCGACCTTCGACAATTCCTTTTCAATGACGCTCTGCGGAAGCGGGAAAAACCCGTCCTTGATGACGATGGCTTGACCTTCTTTGCTATAAATGAACTTGACGAATTCCTTCACAAGCGGATCGAGCGGCTTATTCGGCGCCTTGTTGACATATACCAGCAAATGTCGCCACAGCGGGTAGGCCCCCTTCATCGCGTTAGTCTGTGTGGGGGCTACGAAGGGTGCTCCCTCTTTTTCAGCCAGCGGGATGACTCGAACCCCGGATGTTAAATACCCGATCCCGCTATAACCGATACCAGCCGGATCTTCAGTGATTCCTTGCACCACGGATGCTGAGCCGGGTTGTTCCTTGACTTCATCCTTAAAGTCACCATTCTTCAGCGCAAACTCTTTGAAAAACCCATATGTGCCAGACGCTGAGTTGCGGCCATACATGCTGATCGGAAAGGCGGCCACTTCTCCAGTGATCCCCAATTGGCCCCACCGTTCAAGGTTCTGCTGTGCCCCAAATCGACGAGTCTTTGAGAAAATTGCATCAACCTGTGCCATCGTGAGTCCTTGGACAGAGTTATCCTTGTTGACATACACAGCCAAGGCATCAATAGCCACAGGGAAGGCGGTCGGTTTATACCTGAATTTTCTTTCAAAGGAATCGATCTCGCTGCTTTTCATTGCTCGGGACATTGGCCCCAGTTGGGCCGTTCCTTCGATCAAGGCGGGAGGTGCAGTGCTCGATCCCTTGCCTTCAATTTGAATTTTGACATTTGGATATTGCTTACGAAATCCCTCAGCCCAGAGCGTCATGAGATTATTCAGTGTATCGGAACCGATGCTATTGACATTACCCGACACGCCTGTGACTTTCACGTAGCCCTTTAAAGCTGAATCCAACACGACGGCGTCATCGGCATAGGCCGATGGAATAGCCGATGCAAAGGCTCCCAACAAGATGAACCCGGAGAGAGCAGACCTGGTCGAGATATTCATACACAGTCCTTTCATTATCACTACCGCTGACGTTCAGACACTCTAACTCTGCCGTATTGCAACTGCATTACACGAATGTTACATGCGTGTTACATGCAAGACCGGCTTGTTGAATTCTCCTATGCCTGAGGAACAGGTTCTCGACTGCCCCCCTTTAGACTAAAAGTTATACTGTAATTGAGTCCGAACGATATCGCCTTCACGGATAGTATAGGGTGCGGTCTGCGTATCGGTGCGTCGGCTTCGGGCATAGGCGATCGTAAACTCGAGGGATTTTGCGATTTGCCATTCCATTCCAACCTCCCATTCCCGAACGACGTTGAACGGTGCATTGGTTCGATGCTTCTTTCCGCCACTGTATTCCTGGTATCGGACATAGGGAATCAGGCTGGTCAACCATGGTTTGTTCACATCCCACTTATACATCCCCTGGACGTAGCCACCCTGGATGTCCCCCTCCTCCACTCGAGTACGGGTCGCGTTCAACTGGGGGCCATTGCCCCAGTTCCACTCAGCTTGGAACCCGATCGGTTGTGGATAGAGCACAAAGTGCACACCAACTCGCTCGTCAAGAATGTTTCCGTTATTTTCCCGGTCAATCGCAGGCCCACCTGTGGTCAGTGGCGCCGTCGCCCCGATATTGAACGTTCCTCGGTAGGCATCGACACCGAATTGGATAATCTGTCCGTAGGGCAATTCCATCGGATAGGTGGCGTGCAAAACGATATGCTTATTATCATTGCGATCTGCAATATTGATGGTCTGGCCGTTGTAGACTCCGATGCCCAAGAGCCCGTAGTCTCCAGATCCCTTCAGGCCTGAGTCGATCAGTTTTCGGAACAATTTCCTGGTTTCACTCGGCGTATAATACAAGAATAATCCAAGGTCTCGTTCACCATTTGCTGCACTATTGATTCCGTCGCTCCGGTCAAAAGCAAGCCGCTGCTGGCTAGACTGAAGATTCTCAAATCCAAACGGGATCTTCGATTGCCCTGCGCGAATTCGCAAATCTTTTTCCCCGAAGAACAGGAAAGGTACGGGCAGGAAGATGTCGGCGTAGGCATCACGAAGTTGCGCGAAGTTATTACTGCCATCTCCGGTCGTGCCAGGAACAGCGCCGGCAAATTCCGGTTGAATATAAAAGGACAACCACTCGGTGATATCGCCTGAAATGACGAGGCGGGCACGGCGGAAGGCAAAACCTGTATTATCCCGAATGGTGTTATCGTACTCGCTCCGGATCGATTTATCTCCGGGAAGATAAGTATAACGGGCTTGTACGTAGCCTCGCAGACTGATTTTATTGAACCAGTTTTTGATCGCTGACCGTTGTTGAACAATTGCGTCTTCTCGCTCATGCTCGGCTTTTAACTTGAGCCACTCTTCTTTTGTGATCTGTCCTTTTTCGTACAAGAGATCTTCAATATTTGCCTGCGCGACATTGGCCGTGAGGATCAACCCAATACTCATCGCACACAAGGCACCTGCCAACCCCCATTTCTTCATGCACCTACCTCCTCTATCAGTCGTGTGTTGAACTGAGAAAGGGTATAGATGACGAAAGTTAAGATGATGCTACGGAGTTGTTACGTCATCGTTAAATTCGCTACGATTCAGCCATACATGACACACGATTCCCGGGGAACACATGACTCCAACCCAACCGAACCACCTCTCTGGTCGGTTGGGATCGCAATGCTGATCATTCTGCTCGCACCGCTTATCCTGTACTCGTTCGCTCCGCCCGGCCCTATTCGGGAAGGCGACACGGTCTTTTCTGACGGCCAACAGCGCGCACAGCTCACCAGCCAGCCTCTACCACGTCCTTTCCAAGATAAGGAGAGCTGTTTACTCGATCCCAACAGCCCATTGATTGTGCTCAAGAATTCAACGGGTGAACCCGATGGTTTTATCAAAGCGGAAGTGCAAGGGAGTCCGACCACAGAATGGCCGTTTTGTCCGGTGCATGCTGAAGTACGACTCGGTCTTCACCAAATCTTTCAAAAACCACCGGCATTGGGAGCGGTGCGAGATACGCTACTGCGATGGTTCGAGAGGTAGGAAGTATAGACTCATTCGAATTAGATCTTGAGGCGGGCGGCAAACTGCTTTCGAAACTTCGCCACCTTTGGCCCCACGACGAACTGGCAGTACCCCTGGAACGGGTTCCGGACGAAATACTCCTGATGGTAGGATTCCGCTTCATACCATCGTGTCGCCGCAACAACTTGTGTCACGATGGGCGTCCCGTACAACTTTCTGTCTGTTATTGTTTGAATCACCTGCTCGGCCATCTGTTGTTGGGCTGAACTACTATAAAAAATCGCCGAACGATATTGCGTTCCGATATCGTTCCCTTGTCGATTGAGCATGGTTGGATCATGGATCACAAAAAATATTTCGAGAATTTCCTGGTAGGAGATCAGAGCGGGATCAAACGTGATGCACACAGCTTCGGCATGACCAGTCTGTCCCCCACACACTGCTTCGTATGTCGGATTATCCACGACTCCACCGATGTACCCGGACTCCACCGCTTCCACCCCATGCACCTGGTCATAAACGGCTTCAAGACACCAAAAACAGCCTCCGGCAAGGATGGCGACATCCTGCCTCGGTAAGATCGCTCGTGGTTCATCGCCCATGGTGTGATTTGGCCGAGTAACGCGCGGGTTTTTCGGCGTACGGAAACCGGCTAGTCTTCTTCTTCCTCTTCGATGTCTTCAATCCCCTCATAACTCATTTCCGGGAATGACGCCGACGCCTTCTCACAAGCCGTCTCAACCATTTCCTCGGCGTCTTCTGCCGAATCAGCATCGACCACAAACTTCACAGTGATTGCATACCGCTGTTCCACCCGCAACTCCTTTCTCCAAGAACCTGTTCGATACTTCACAATCAAGGCACCGTATGACATCGTACTTTCTGACAGTTGTGGGGGCCGTGTCAACCGTTCGAAACGGTGCAGACACAAACCGCGCATCGAAATGGATGTGGATGGCATGCAAAAACAGACGGAGGAGACGAGGTTACTCGTCCTGTTCGAAATCGGCGAGAACCGATGTCAGCTTGACCAACTCTTCTGGAACAATACGCGAAAACGCCAGTCCGAAACTATTCGCCCCAACCCACCGCACGGTCGCTTCGTTGATCCGTAATGGCCAATCGAGACCTGGAATGTGGAGACGACACTCGAATTGTGCACCTTGCTCCACCTTCATATCGCTTTCAATCTTACACCCACCGGCAGAAATATCTACCGTTCGCCCCTGCCCTTCCTGCTTGTTCCCGGACAATGTACTGCGAAACTGAGCCGTAAACCGCGGTTGAACTCGACGTTCTTCCGACTCCGATTGTTCGGTCGTAGGTTTCGTCTTGTCCGATTGAAAGAATGCTCGAAGCATTGTCACCACTGACGATCGCTCAGTGAATCTCGCAACACACAGGCCGCAAAGCCCTCCTGGCAGACACTCCTGGAAACCGTTGCTTATTGCGTCGACAGTAACATGTGTCCTCGTCGATTTTGCTGATAGCAAGACTCCTGTCGCTCGCTGCAAAACGGACGCTCTTTCCCATATGACACGATCGCGAGCTGATGAGGACTGACCCCTGCCTCTTGTAAATAGCTGCGAGCCGCTTTAGCACGTTTGTCACCGAGGACCATATTGTAGTCGCCGGTCCCTCGCTCATCACAATGGCCCTCGATCTTCAGTACAGCGCCAGGATGATTTTTTAGATAGTCCGCATCATGGTTGAGCGCCTCGATGCCTGTTTCAGACAATGTCCACTGGTCATACCCGAAGAACACGTCCTGCAATCCAGCTTCGACAGCCGCTCGTTCTTCTTTCGTCAACTCCGCTTGCTGCCGAACCGTGACGCTTGATGGGTTCAGACTCGTTGGATGCCCACCTTGCCCACTGGATCCACCTTGTCCACTGGGCGAAAGGCGCTCTTCACTGGGATTGCGAGAAAGCCCTTTGAGTTCCCCGCTTGAGCTTCCTCCAGAGATGGTTGGAGTTTTTGAGCTAGTGCTTCCGGACCCTCCTTCGCTCTCGGACTGCACCCACTTCTTACTGCACCCCTGATTCGACAAGAAAAGAAGTCCCACGGCCACTACCGCTCCAAGCTTCACCACTCCTCTAGTCATAGCCTTTCTCCTCTTAAGACCTCTTAAGCTCACAATCCCACTCTCTCGTCGATTCGTAGCCAGTTGATGCAGGCAATGATCTCCGACGGCATCCTCAGCTACCTGCAAGTAAGGGTAGCATCCCTGCTGATAAATTGATGCTGTAACAGAAGTTTAGCCGATTACTGACAGGATGCCTAACAATTTTTCATATCCAGCCAGATGACCGGGGGGATAAGGAATGATCTCTCTAGAGGATAGAGGAAGGGGTGGAGTAGATCTGAGAAAGGAAGCCATCCGGCTAACGAGGTGCACACGGACCAGTCGGCGCGATCAGTTGCACTGACAGGCCACCGTCCTGCTCAGCGATAGCTGTCCCTAGTTCCTATCAATCCAGCGGACAGGTCGCAGCACCGCTCCCATACCGGCGATTGCACAGATAAACAACAGCATGGCCAGAGCAATCACCAGAAAAAACGCCGCTCTCATGTCGTGCAAAACAGGGATCATACGATGTCCCTCCTCTTGCTCGATGTATCAGCTGCACCATCCACAAGCACAGCCTCATGGACTTATTCGATCGGCTTTCTGAAAGAGGCTCCCGCAACACGGACATATTGCCGAATCATACTCGCCTCACGTGTGAACCGGATACTACAGCAGCTCACATGTCCTGATTGCTATATCGGTAAAACCAGCCCACAGAATACCCCTGCCTTCCGTTAAGTGTAGATCACTCTCAACGAGTGGTCCACACCGCGTCCTGTTGTGAGCAACCTCGACATACCCACAACTCATTGTAACTACTGCAATGCAATGGAACCGTACGGTGCGTCAACAGGAATGCCTCCCTCCGACTGACTCAATCGGCTACACAACTGACAACGTCAATCTGCTGAAAAGGGCACCCAATTACAGACGTTACACAGGCAAATGAGAGAAAAGCAAGGCAAGATTTCCTCAACTCAACTACCTCGGTGCAACAGGCATGGGCTATAGACAGTCTGGTAGGCTCGTGCACGTGCAAGATTCGACTCCACATCCAACCCAATGCACATACCGTAAGCCGGAAAGCCTGTGGTCACGGCTAGGAGACCAAACTCTGCCTTACCTGTCGGTTAATGCAACAATTCATACTGCACGGCGCGGAGTAATGTGGAAAGATCCAGTGGCTTTGTGAAGGTCTGCCTCGCCCCGAGAAGTCTGGCCGTCTGCAGTTCATCTAGAGAATGTCCACTCATCGCAATGACCTTCACATCTAGAAACGCACGGGTCAATTCCAAGATCAGATCCAACCCATTCATTTCAGGCATCTCCAAGTCTGTAATGACCAGATCCATGGGCTGCGCACGGAATTGTTCGAGTCCCTCTCGACCATTGGCGGCTTCGTAAGTTTGATACCCGGCATCCTCAAGGATCTGCGCCAGGAGCACTCGCACCGACACATCATCCTCAATCACCAGAATAGTAGGCACTTTCACCACCCGTATTCCTTTCGTCCGAAGATCTCACACATCGTGTGCCAGTTTCTTTAGGCAGCCAACGATTCGACTGCCTCTGACTCCCAGTCCAAGTCATACGCTTCGTGAACCGGACTCGTCTCCATCACCGGTTTGGTATGCAATTGACGGTGATGTCGGATAACAGCATCATCACGATGGCCACAATTGACACAACGGGTACTCACACTCCACATTTCGCCATGACCCGCTTCCATATCGATCATGTGCTCACTCAACATCAACCCTTGGCAACGTGTACAGTTCATCATCACTCCCTCCTGTTTGGTGGTCACATCCTGGCTAAGAGAACTGTATCAGGGGGAAGAATTCCGAACAGATCTGAAGGAGTTACATCGAAAGGGGGGGTAAAAGAGGGAAGAAGGCAGTTCAAATTCCACGCAATGTAGAGGCAATGCGTATGCTTCAGGACGTTGCGCCTTTGAGCAAGATGAGAATCCGGTCTAGGACGAACAAACAGATGAGGCACAGCCTCAGCTCGATCACGGTCGAGCCATACGGATACTTGATCCCAAGAGATCATGGCAAGCCGTGGATCGGCTAGATAAACCAGTGAAAGGGCGTTGGGATGGGGTTGGATCCGCAACCCCCGCGCAACCAGGACGGTATGGCGGGGTAGGGAATTCCAATAACGGCGTTGAATCGATGGTGCGCCCGGCAGGAATTGAACCTGCGACCTACGGGTTCGAAGCCCGGCGCTCTATCCAACTGAGCTACGGGCGCAACCAGACTCAACATGAATCATGTTCGGGCAAGACTTGTCAAGATTGAGAGAAGCAGCCGGAGCCACTACCATCGCGCTAGAATCTCATCGGCAACCTGCGCAACAGACGTTCCCTCCGTCTCAATAATCTCATCGGCTGCAGCTTGGTACTTCGGCAGACGTTCCTGCAATACATCATGAATCTCATCGATAAACGATTTGGTTCCGGTAAGCGAGGGCCGTTGCGTGTCCGACCCAATTCGCTTGGCGATGGTCTCCACTGAGGCCGTCAGCCAGAATAGCTTTCCCGCGCGTTTTAACATCTCGACATTTTGTGACCGGAGAATGACACCCCCGCCCGTATCGATTACCAATCCATCCTTATCAGCCAGATCTTGGCACATATTGGTTTCAAGATCACGAAAGTACTCCCAGCCATGTTGTTCAACGATCTGGGGAATAGTGTATCCTATTGACTTCACAATCTCAGTATCAGTGGAGAGCAGTTTCCGACCGAGACGGGCCGCCACAATCTTCCCCACTGTGCTCTTTCCCGTGCCACGATAGCCGATCAACACCAGATTCATCGGAAATGCGACTCCAAGACCGTCCGCATAACCGCAACCGGAGCAACTTGATTGGTCCAGAGTTCAAATTGCGTGACGGCCTGATTAAGAAACATTTCTAAGCCTGGGATCGTCTTGCATCCTGCTCGTTTGGCGTCTTTCAGTAACTGTGTCTCCCGTGGGTTGTACACAATGTCCATCACAGCGAGCCCCTCGTGCAAACACGACGCTGGGACACAGGTCATACTGGATTGCGGAGACATGCCGACCGGAGTGCAATGAATCAGGACGTGCGAGTCAGGAAGAACCCGACGAAGGGCGGCCTCATTCAGATAAAACTCCTCTACCGTCACTGATCCCACCGAACGAATATCGTGAGCCAAGCGAGTCCGTTCTAAGTCCTCAATACCCAACAATGTCAATTTCTCCGCGCCGGACTCAACACCCAGCGCAACGGCAATCGCTCGCGCGGCCCCTCCGGAGCCAAGCACCGCGATACGTCGCCCTTTCAGCTCGATTCCACCTTCACGTAATGCCCGCAATGCACCAGTCGCATCGGTGTTGTGCCCGGTCAGCTCCCCTTTATCTGCCACAATGGTATTGATCGCGCCTATCCGCATGGCTGTCGATTCCACATGGTCAAGGAACTGCATCGCAGCCACCTTGTGCGGGATTGTGACACTCGCCCCGCGGAAGTTGCCTAGGGCCCGAAGCCCTTTGACGGCATCATCGATGGCCTCCACTTGCCATGCGAGATAGACGAAGTTGAGCCCTAATGTTCTGAACGCCATATTGTGAATGGCCGGAGACAGCGAATGGCCAACCGGCTTGCCGATGACCCCGCAGAATTGTGTCTTCGTATCGATTTCCATTGCGTGATTCACGTGAGCGTCTATCCCGTGTCGTCAGCTTTTATTGACGATCATCCCCCCATCGATAGGGAATGTTCCTCCGGTCACCCACGCTGCCTCGTCCGATGCAAGATACAGCACCATACTCGCCACTTCATCAGGCGTCCCAACCCGTCGAATCGCATATTGCGCGAGAATGGGCTGCAGTCTATCCGGATCAGCCATCAGAGAGGCTGCCATCGGCGTATGAATCAGACCGGGATTCACCACATTGCAACGGATACCCTCTTTTGCATACTCAATGGCCAACGCACGCGTCAACGCGTCAAGTGCACCTTTGGATGCGGTATAGGCGGCCAATCCGGAGAGCCCGACGAGACTGGCCACGGACGAAATATTCACGATTGCGCCTCGTCCTTGCTTCTGCATATGAGGGAGAACCGCTCGCGTCATGCGAAACACTCCGGTGATGTTGACATCCAACACTCTGGCCCACGTCGCATCGTCGGTTTCATGGAGACGTTTCCCGAATTCCCCGATTCCCGCGTTGTTGACCAGCACGTCAATCCGCCCAAAACTGTCGAGCGTTCGACGGACCACATCTTGCGCATGTGTTTCATCCGTCACGGATCCGGCCACCCCAAGCACCTTGCCCTTGTTCAATCGGATCACGCTGGCGACACGATCCACCTCTTGCTCCCGACGCCCGGTAATGACGATCGATGCTCCCTCGTCGGCAAACCGTTTTGCAATGGCTTCACCGATCCCGGCATTTCCTCCGGTCACGATAACCACCTTGCCTTCTACCCTGTTCATGACCCTTGCTCCTCTTCCATTTCGTCAGATACCTTCTCCGACTCTTCGAGAGTAGATCTGGATTTGCTCATCGTTGACCCCAACAACCCGGGCTCCACCTTGCGCGCCACCGTGATAAACCCAGAATGGGCAACCATGCGATGATCCGGCCTCACACTCCGGCCTTGTATCGACCAGGTCCGCAGCAATGTCTCAAAGGTTTCAATCATCCCGAACACGGTCGCCCGTTCGAGCGCTTCGACGGTTTGCATCACTTGAGGGATCGTTGGGACAAAACTCAGATAGATGCCGCCGGACCGAAGGGCGTTGACGGCATGCGGGATCACCTGCCACGGTTCCGGCAGATCAAGCACCACCCGATCAAACGGTACCTCGTCGTCCAGCAAGTCGATCCCCTCATAGGCACTTTTCCTGAAACAACGCAAGTTGGCAGGATTCATAAGACGAGCGATATTGGTCTGCGCCGTCTGCGAAAAATCTTCCCGAATTTCATAGGTCACGACCAAGCCGCTTGGCCCCACTGCACGCAAGAGAGCCATGGTCATGGCGCCTGAACCGGTCCCCGCCTCAAACACTCGAGCCCCAGGATAGACATCCGCCCACATCGGAATAATGGCAAGATCTTTGGGATAAAGGACTTGAGCCCCTCTCGGCATCTTGAGCACATAGTCGCCGAAGGTCGGTCGGAGCGCCACCATCTTCTTTCCGCCGGAAAGTGTCACGATAGACCCGTCAGGACGGCCGATAAGTGCATCATGGGCGATTCGTTGCCCGCTGAATTGATACGTTTCTCCCGCCTTCAGCGTGAGGGCATACTGCCGATTTTTTTGATCAACGAGATGGATGCGGTCACCGTTGGCAAGTTGAGACATGGCGCGCATTCTAGGAGGTTCCTTCCTCAGTTTGCAACCAATGACTCGCCCTTGGCAGAGCAGTTGAGGGGTCCGTAAGACCTTCTTCGCCTTGAGACCTCACACAATGTTCAGACTCGACAGAGGGCACGCGCGGCAACATCTCGGTGAAGGTGAACACTGATGAAAATCACCTCTGAAAAGAAAATTTTGCAACCATCATTCCGATTCCCATCGATGCTCTCGATCATTTTTCATGCGGAGCCTCTCATCGAAATTGTGTGGCATTCCGGCAGCGAACTGATGCGAATTCCACATAGATGCCGCATTCATGCGACAGTTGACTCTGATCTTTCTCATTAACCCACGTTAATCTTTTCGATTTATCGAGATGATCCCCGGACCCATTTCTCATCTTTCAGCCAGCATCTCTTTTGCTTCTTTGAACCGGTCAAGACGAACTGATGTGGGTGAATCCTTTCGGCGGAATTGGGCTCCAATCAATAGAGGATGATCCTCCACCTCATAAAGGAAGGGTGACATCATGAAAGAAGCATTACGAGTCGAAGAAGAAATAGATGTGCAGCAAGAGCTTGCCACCGATGTAGACGCCGATGACGCCAGGGCAAGCGGAATGTTGGGCCGAATCGGCCGCGTTGGGGTTAAAGAATCCGGCCCGGAAGGGAAAACCAAGCCGGCCATGCGAGCAAATCAGGCGGCTAGTCCATTCCTCCTGGAGTCGTTATACTTCCGTTCATTCGGCGAACGGGGATTGCTTTCGCGCGAAGAAGAAGTCTCCATCGCCAAGCGAGTAGACCAAGGAACCAGGCGCATTCGAGCTGCTTTGCGGCAAGCCATTCGAACGTTGCTCAAAGCTCGACGGATTTCGGGTTGTGAAGACAGCGCGCGAATGCTCCAATCGGTTCGACGATTAAGTGGCCTATCTGCCACCGCGTTGGACAATGCGGAGAGAGCCGTGGATGCTGTTCTCCATCCGTCCGTCGCCAGCTCTCATCCTCCGGCTTCCATAGCGAAACCACTGGAGGCAGCACTTGACGAAATACGCACAGCCCGAGTGATCTTGGAACAAGGCAAGGATGAACTTGTGCGGTGCAATCTTCGGTTGGTCGTCGACGTCGCCAAACATTATACCGGCCGAGGGTTGAGCCTGTTGGATCTCGTGCAAGAAGGCAACATTGGATTGATGAAAGCGGCGGAACGGTACCAATACCGAAAAGGGTTCAAGTTCAGCACGTACGCGACGTGGTGGGTCCGTCAGGGCATTACCCGGTCGCTTGCGGACCAATCTCGAACGATCCGCGTTCCGGTTCATCAAACCGAGGCCTCGCATCGTATTCTTCGGGTGATGCGGAGACTGTGCCAGCAATTGGGGCGGCCGGCCCGCTTGGAAGAGGTCGCGCAGGTGCTACGCATGCGTCCCGAACGACTCCAAGAGACGGTACAGGCATTCCAGGAGCCGGTGGCCTTGGAGACGCCGATCGGTGATGGAGATACCCAGTTTGGCGATGTCATTCCGGATCACCAAGCCGTTCCACCAGACGCCAATGTGAACCGGAGTGAGCTGACCGAACAACTCGATCGTATCTTGAACATACTTACCCCGCGTGAACAGACGGTCATCAGGCTACGTTTCGGCATAGGGTACGACGAAGCCTGTACCCTCGAGCAGGTTGGGCAAAGTCTGTCCGTCACGCGAGAACGCATCCGTCAGATCGAAGCGAAAGCGTTGAAGAAGCTGAAGACTCCTGCGATTAAGGAACTCTTCGCGGCGCTCAGATAGACCCCGGAGTGCGTCAGGCTTCGAGAACGGGGCGATCCATAATATCCCTGGCTTCCCTCTGCATGGTGGGTTGTGTCAGAATCACTGCACCATGCAGAGTGTGATGCCCCTTCCGCTGCTGACACTCTCTGTCACGCCTCTCTGAGGGATCTGGCTGCGGTTTAACATGAAACCAGTCTTCAGGGTCTGACATATTATGATCCACACCACTCCCGAGACGCTCCCTCAGGTGAGTGGGGGCCGAATGTCGAAGGGCCTTGTCCGTCTCCTCTCGGAACCAGTCCCCTATCTCAGGGGTTGGGACTTACAATGTCGCTTGCATCAGGAGCGCCTTCTCGGTCTGCAACCGGACACCGTTCTCATCCTTGAACATCTTCCTGTCTATACACTGGGACGGCGAACCCAACCCTGCGATTGGGGCGGGAATGAAGCTGCGTTATCCCAAACCGGCGCGGAGCTACACCGAGTCAATCGTGGCGGCTCAGTGACGTTTCACGGCCCCGGGCAAGTTGTGGCGTATCCCATCCTCAAGGTTGATCGCTATGCGGCAGGGCCAAAACAGCTTGTCCGACTGTTCGAAGACATCGTGATTCGATTGCTCGGTTCCTGGGAGATCACCGGTAGTCGTCTCGACGGCAAACCTGGCGTTTGGGTAATGACTCCAACGCCCCAGAAAGTCGCATTCATCGGAATACGGATCGAACGTGGGGTCACGTTGCATGGTCTGGCCATCAATGTCGATCTCGACTTGACTCCATTTCACCGGATCAATCCCTGTGGACTGACCGACTGCCCAGTCACATCGATGGCAGCCCTGCTTCACACGTCAATCTCTATTGATACCGTGAAACAGCGACTGGCGCAGACGTTCACAGAGGTGTTGTCTCTTTCTAAAACCCGTGCGGAATAATACACCGATCGACAAACCTGGATGGACCGCACGCAAAGGAGGAGTATGCAGGAGCTTGATACCGCAACCTTTCGCCTAGCGGTGGCGCAGTTCGATCACGCAGCGGAAACCATGAAGCTTGACACAAATCTCCGTGAGCGACTGAAACTCCCCCAACGCTCTCTCGTTGTCAGCCTCCCGGTGCGAATGGACGATGGACGTGTCGAAGTCTTCACCGGGTATCGTGTTCAACATGATTCCTCACGAGGGCCGTCAAAGGGAGGTGTGCGGTACCATCCAGATGTGAGGCTCGGCGAAGTCGCCGCCCTTGCCATGTGGATGACATGGAAATGTGCGCTCGCGGGACTTCCCTACGGCGGAGCAAAAGGCGGGGTTCAGGTAAACCCCAAAAACCTCTCATCCAGTGAGCTGCAACGGTTGACGAGACGCTATGCCGCAGAAATTTTTCCACTGATCGGCCCGGATAAGGATGTTCCGGCTCCTGATGTCGGCACTGATGCGCAGATTATGGCCTGGATGATGGATACCTATAGCCAGCAGGTCGGCTATGCGGTCCCTGGAGTCGTGACCGGCAAACCCATCGCGATCGGCGGGAGCCTCGGCCGTGAGGAAGCGACCGGACGTGGAGTGGTGTATGTCACACTGGAGGCCTTGCGCCATCTGAACCTATCGGTGGAGGCCGCAACCGTGGCCGTGCAGGGATTTGGCAATGTCGGGTCACACACCGCCCGCATCATGCAGCAGCATGGCGCACGCGTCATTGCCGTCAGCGATGTCACGGGCGGAATCTACAACCCAAAAGGCTTGGATATCGAACAGCTGATGCGGCGTGACCCCAGTCAGCCGCTTCATCAGACCAAGCTTGGAGACGCCCTCACGAACGAGGAGCTACTCCAACTGGAGTGCACAGTCCTTGTTCCTGCCGCCCTGTCTGAACAAATCACGGGCAAGAATGCCGATCGCCTGCGATGCCGTATCCTTTCCGAAGGCGCAAACGGTCCGACGACCCTGGAGGCCGACCGTATCCTAGCCGACAAGGGAATCTTTGTGATCCCGGATATTCTTGCCAATTCCGGCGGCGTCATCGTCTCATACTTTGAATGGGTGCAGGACCTTCAGCGGTTTTTTTGGAGTGCAGCCGATATCCAGAGTCGCCTGCAAGGCATCATTACCTCTGCCTTTCACCGCACCCTTCGATTCTCCGATGAACGACACGTTTCCATGAGGATGGCAGCGCTCATGAGTGGGATCGACCAGGTCGCCCAGGCACATCTCCAACGTGGGCTCTACCCCTAGCCCGATCATCGATTCAGAACGCACCATTTTGCCTGCGCACTGGAGGCTTGCTCCTCGGCCTGCCCATGCGTTAGGGTGCGGACTTCCGGCCGATCGATGGATCAAGGAGCCCTGTATGGATCGCCACACCATTGTCGCTGCGTGGGAGCTCCATCGTGCCGATGACTGGCCTCAGTTTTCAAGCCCACATCAAGGCCCATTGATGACCATCGACACCGTGATCGGTGGGTGTGTCGTCTATTATCTCGACAGTTCCGATGGTCTCGATGATCAGCGACTGGCCATTCTGCAAGACTGCCTGAATGATTTGGATGATTTGACCGACGAGCTCGACACGGAGTGCCGGCCATACTTCCTCCGACTCCGACACCTCGGACGCCTGTTGATGGACACACGACCCGCGTCATGACCCGCAGGCACTGTCAGACTGCGCACCATCCAGAGAGAGCCTTTTCTTGCAGGCAGGGTCGATGATTCGTTACAATTTATTCCAGATGTATTTCCAGTCGAACTTATGACGATAGTCTAGATAGGCTACCTGGCTCTACGAGAGAAAGTGACCATACCATGCAAAGGGCTCCGCATCATTTCGCGCTCATCGTATTCATCGGTGTTCTCTCCCTCTCCACCTTCGCTCCGGCGGAACCCTATGAATTAAGTGAACACAACATCACAGAACCAAAGGCTATTTCCAGCAACACCGTGTCGCTCTTCGGCGTCAAACTTGGTGATCCTGAGAGCAAAGCTGTCGAGTCTCTTGAGACGCTGGTGAATCGGAAGGCTCTTGGAATTACAGTCGAACAGGAGGCCTCGTTCATCTTCCTGCTGGATCAGCGAAAACCGACCGGGCCGATGGCCGGAGTACGGATCCAAGACGGCAAGGTTGATTTACTGTTCATCAATAACCGATTTGTCCATCGGACAAGAGGAATCTTTCGCAATGTCCTGAACAGCGAAAGTCCGGATGACATCAGAAAGTTGCTGGGCAAAGAGGAGTACGGCGATGAAAACGTGATGGGAGCCGTCATGGCTTACGACTCGCAAGGGTTTCAAGTTAATTATCTAGGCAAAGATATCAATATCGAGTTTGCCGCCCCACGCTAATTTTCTTTTTCCACAATATTCGCATGTCACTGTCCTCCCTCATATCTGGTGTAGGAGCTCAAACGTCGCTGCCATGACCGCATGGCCGTTCTCCATGCTCAGATTACCATTGAGCCCATAGAGTGAAGTGGCAGATCCGGCAGCGCTGATACCGGTCGATTGGTTGGGCCCCTTCCAGGTGTAGATCATGGTGCAGCTGACGCCCATCATGATCGTCATGATTACTGTTGAAGTCATAGATGAAGATATTGGTGCCAAAAATCTGTGCTGAC
Source organism: uncultured Nitrospira sp. (assembly GCA_964430555.1). Taxonomy (GTDB): domain Bacteria; phylum Nitrospirota; class Nitrospiria; order Nitrospirales; family Nitrospiraceae; genus Nitrospira_D. The sequence goes on from CAYSFU010000047.1 coordinate 25,821, forward strand.
TATTGGCCTTATAGCTCGTCGTGGTCAGCGCCGGAGACATGCTTGACCGAGCGCAGGTGACACAGATCGTGGTCCATCGCCCCCTCACCGCATCATAGGCGTCGGTTATTTCTTCCGAAAAAGGAACGCTCCGTACATCCCGGTAATCGCAATTGTGACAAGCTCAATGGTCAGGAGCATGCGGCTCACCACGGCTTCGGGGGATGGAGGGGAAAAGATGAAATGCATGCCCAGGAATTCCGGCGTCTGACTCGGTGGTGTTTCCCATGGCGGAAACAACAGCGCCAGGACCAGAACCCCGACCATGCCGTAAAGAATGGAGATATTGAGCTGATCCGGAGGGGGCGTATGAAGCCCGGCGCTGGACGCAGGATCCGGACTCCCAGCAAGGCGTCGACCGCACTGGGTACAGAACCGATTGATCTCTGCTTGTGCCCGGTCACAGAAAGGACAGGTTTGCATGCTTGGGCATTCCCGGCATGTCACCTACATACCCGGAAATGCCCTTCGGATGCTAGCGGTTAGAAGTGGTAACTCACTCCAAAAGAAAAGATGATCGGATTATACGTCGCCTTGAACCCAAACGATCCGGAATCGGTTGCGTCAAAATTGAACCTCGTGTAATTGTACCGAACTTCGCCATAGCCCGAGATGTGTTGGGTAAAGAAGTATTCGCCACCGAGCTTCACGTTGAGACCGACCTTCGTTGAACTCTGTGTCCCTGCAAACAACACTTCTGTTGTATTGATCCGAGACAAGAATATTGCAGGACCAACCCCGACATACGGCTGAAATCGCATCTTGTCGTAGCGAAACATGAGGTTGAACGGCGCGATAGTGATCACTCGAAAGTAATCGCCAGGAAATATGTTCGTCACATTCCCTGGTGTAACAGACCCTCCGGTTACGACGGTGCCGGGAAGAATGCTGACTCTGGTCGGTCCCTGCTCAATATGAGGGGTGCTGTAGAACGCTTCCAACTCCAGGCCGAACCAACTTGCGCGTGGAAAGTAATAGCCGATCTTCCCGCCCCACACGGGCGAACTGGCCAAATCGCGGCCTGACATCGACCCACGAGGAGTGAGGAGAGATCCAGGGGGGGCACCAAGATCAGTGATATCGACTCTCGAGAGCTTGTTGTTGTCGCCAAAGAAAGTTGTTCCAACTTGTCCACCAATGTACATTTCTGAATGGGCGCTGGAGACGCTCAAAGACAATAGAAGAGCCGTAAGCCACAAGGCTCGCATACCGATTCCTGAACCATTTCTCCTCACAAGTCTAGGTTTCATCACCACTTCCTCCTGATCACTACGTTCATTGCACTGTCTCATCCGATGACCCGATTCGGTCTCGGTAACACGCTCTTCATATCTTCACTAAGTATATTTGCAGCTTCCATGCCATGCCGGAAGAGCTTGATTTCAATGCTCGTCTATCGAACGTTGAGCCGTAAGACGTACTTGCTCCATTCGTTGACAGGTTCTTAAGGTCGTTCCTATAATCGGCCCCCGTATCGGCGTATGGCCTTGATGGACATCGGACTGATTGCGTATGACTGCTCCTATCAACAAGATGTGTGTGATCGGTGCCGGAGCTTGGGGGACAGCACTGGCCAAACATCTGGCTGAGAAGGGGTTGGAGATTCGTCTCTGGGCCTATGAGCACGATGTCGTTCACGCAATCAATACCACCCACGAAAACCCGATTTTTCTCAACGGAGTCTCGCTCCCGCATGAATTAATCGCCACCTCATCCTTGGAAGAAGCAACAAGAGCCTGTGAGGGACTGGTGTTCGCCGTACCGTCCCATGCCACACGATCAGTGCTTCAGAACCTAAGGCCCTTCTTATCCAACCCTATTCCATTGATCTGCGCGACCAAGGGCATTGAAGAATTGACGGCCAAATTGATGACCCAGGTGATGGAGGAGGAGTTACGGCCTTCCATGCATGGCGCCTTGATGGTGCTGTCTGGCCCCAGCTTCGCCGCTGAACTCAGCGCAGGTCAGCCCACAGCCGTTTGCCTGGCAGGCCAGGACGCGTCGCTCGTCCGGCGATTTCAGAGTGCGCTGATGACGCCTGTATTACGCGTCTATGCCGACAGCGATCTGCTGGGCGTCCAGTTGGGAGGGGCGTTGAAGAATGTGATGGCGCTGGCCGCCGGCGTCATCGATGGGCTGGAGCTCGGGCTCAACGCCCGTGCCGCCCTCATAACCCGTGGATTGGCGGAAATCATCCGGCTCGGTGTCGCGATGGGAGCCGATCCCCGTACCTTTTATGGACTCTCCGGCGTTGGCGATTTGGTGTTGACCTGCACCGGAACACTCAGTCGTAATCATTCGGTAGGCGTACGACTCGGCAAAGGCGAGCAGCTTGAAACCATCGTCAGTCGGATGCAGGCCGTTGCCGAGGGAGTCAAAACGGCTCGCGCCGCGGGCATGCTGGCCCTGCGCCACCAGGTCGAGATGCCCATCATTCAGGAGATCAATGCCGTGCTCTATCAGAGCAAGTCCTGCCGGAAGGCGGTCAGTGACCTGATGGAGCGGGATCCAAAACTGGAAAAGGGATAAACATGAATCCGGAAGGACTTGAACAGTTACTTCAACAGGTCCATATGGGGCGACTGACCGTCGAGCAAGGGCTCCAGCGCCTTCGATCTCTCCCGTATGAAGATCTTGGCTTTGCGTCGCTTGATCACCATCGGTCGCTGCGGCAGGGATTCCCCGAAGTCGTACTCTGTGATGGGAAAACCACGGAACAGGTCGTGGCGATCGCTCGCGCCCTGATCAAAAAAGGAGGCCCGTTTCTGGCCACTCGCGCGGAACCGACGGTCGCCCGGGCAATTCGCCGCTTTGATCGACGAGCGCAATACTATCCGGACGCGCGGCTCGTCGTGATCCACCCGACACGGCGGAAGATGCACGGCCATGTTCTGGTGGTGACCGCCGGCACCGCCGATGTCCCCGTAGCGGAAGAGGCTCGCATCACGGCCGAGGTGATGGGAAGTCGTGTTGAGCGACTGTACGACGTGGGCGTTGCCGGTATCCATCGCCTGCTTGGGAAAAAAGATCGCTTGTTTGACGCCCACGTCATTATCGTAGTTGCGGGAATGGATGGCGTCTTGCCAAGCGTCGTGGGGGGACTCGTTCATTGTCCGGTCATCGCGGTCCCGACGAGCCGAGGATATGGCGCAAGTTTTGGTGGAGTGGCTGCGTTATTGACGATGCTCAATTCCTGTGCGGCCGGTGTGGGTGTCATGAACATCGACAACGGCTTCGGCGCCGCCTGTCTCGCGCATCGAATCAATATGGTGGGTGTGAAGCATTAGCTCGGTGTGCGCGATTCGGAACAGTCAATTGACTTCGAGCATACCCCGTTTCGGCCAAGCAACCATCATTGTCCGAGGCCCTTTGTCGCCATCCGCGAGCAATTTTGCCCGTACTTCATAGGCGTAGGTGCCTGCCTCAGCGATCTGCTTTCGGTGATCCTGACCATCCCATACAAGTTCAACCAGCACCGTGGGGCGTTCTGATTCTCCATTCCTGGTCGACGTGATCGGAACAGGCTCTCGGTGCGTGAGAAACCGGAGCGAGGCTTTCGATGGAGAACTGATCAGGGAAGTGACTTCCAGAATCATGGCTCGATCGACTTCTCTCGGAAGTCGCACCGTCACCGAGAACTGAACCGGTTCATTGCCCTGCATATACGGCATCGGAGCAACCGTGAGGTCGATGATTTTGAGCTCCGGTTCCGGTCTGGGAGCGCGAGTAGGCTTCTTTCCCTTTGCAAGGCTCTCGGACTGAGGAAAGCCAACCACAAGACTGCACAGGCAAAGAAGCCCGAGTGTCAGTCCTTTCCATCGTTGCTGATGTAATTTCGTGAACAACAGAACACCTGCCTTCATATGAACATGGGGGAGGCCCCCACACTGCCGTACGATCACCGCACGGTGCACATCGTTTCATGGGGGATAACATAGCCTCCATGAGCTGTCAACGAAGCATCGACAAAGAACCAAATGATTGCCGTTCAGCTACACCTTCGGTAAGATGTGCGGTCTTTTTCCTGGTAACACAAGGAGCGCCGTGGGCCGACATCTGCATTTCGATTGTTTTTCTGGCGTGAGCGGAGACATGATCCTGGGCGCATTGGTCAGTGCTGGCCTACCATGGGTGGACCTCGTCAACGGTCTCCATCGTCTGAAGCTGTCCGGTTACACATTACGGAAACGAGCAGTCCATCGTGGCGCACTCCACGCGGTGAAAGTCGACGTCCTGATCCGACAAGGATTTCGGCGACCACTGACGCTCTCTCGTATTCGAAGTATTATTACCACCAGCATGCTTCCGGACTCAGTCAAAACACGCAGCCTGACCGTCTTCGACCGATTGGCTGACGCAGAAGGGTTGGCGCATCAAGTCCCGGCAAAAGACGTGCGGTTTCATGAAGTGGGAGTCATCGATTCATTGATCGATGTGGTAGGAGGAGTCCTGGGCTGCTATCTCCTGAATGTGACCCGTGCGACGTCCTCTCCGATCAATGTGGGGGCCGGTTCTATTCAAACATCCCATGGTCGCTTACCCGTTCCGGGGCCGGCTGTGACGGCATTGGCCAAAGGCATTCCCGTCTACTCCGATGGCCCACGACACGAGCTCACCACCCCAACCGGCATGGCATTGGTGCGGACCTTGGTATCAGAGTTTGGCCCTCTGCCGGTCATGCGTAGTCACGCGGTCGGATATGGAGCCGGTGACCGCGACCCGGAAGATTGGCCGAATGTGCTGCGCGTCTTTCTCCAGGATGACTCGACCCCTGAGGCCTATCAAACCGAACGCATCATGCAAATTGAGACGAATCTCGACGATCTCAATCCTCAGATCTACGAACACATCATGGAGCGACTTTTTGATCTCGGCGCCGTCGATGTCGCCCTGGTTCCCATCGTCATGAAAAAAAGTCGCCCGGGTGTGGTGCTGACCTGTCTAACCCCAAAAGAACAGACGAACGCGGTGCTCGAAATCCTCTTCCAGGAAACACCCACACTCGGCGTGCGACTACAGGAAATCACCAGACAGGTCCTCCCGCGTCGTATCGTCCCGATCACAATACCGGGAGGAATTGTGCGCATGAAGGTAGCCGATCTGGGTGCGGGATGGGACAAGGCGGCACCGGAATATATCGACTGTCACGCCATCGCAAAACGATCTGGTCGTCCGCTCAAGACCGTCATGGAGGAAGCCTTGCAAACCTATCGACAGACGACCCGCAAAAACCTGCGAGGCCGTGCATGAGTACCCTGTACTACATTCTCCTCTTCCTCGTCTCAGTTGCCGTGACGCTGGGGGGGTGTGCGCTGTTCACAAACGCCATCGAATGGCTGGGCAGACGACTCGGGATTTCTGAGGGCGCGGTCGGAAGTATCTTCGCAGCCATCGGTACGACACTGCCTGAAACGTCGATTCCAATTATCGCGATTTTCTTCGGCGAAAGCCATGAAGAGGTCGAAGTCGGATTAGGCGCTATCCTCGGAGCGCCGTTTATGCTCAGCACGATGGTGCTGCCGATCCTGGCGTTGTTGGTGGTGTTGTACGCACGAGCGGGCAAACGCACCGCGCAATTTCATCTCAATTATCGTGATGTCCTCACGGACCTGACGTTCTTTATGATCGGCTACTTGGTGGCATTGGGTTGCGCCTTTGAACGATCGCGGCTCATCCATCTCATCGCCGCCGGTGGGTTGATCTGTTTGTACATCTACTACATGAAACTGAAGTTCGCACCGACTGGAGAAAGCGAAGGCGGTGAGCTGGACCCCCTCATCTTCGACAAAACCGCGACAACTCCCTCACATGCGATGATCGCGTTTCAAGCCCTGTTGGGGCTGGGTGGTTTGATTTTGGGCGCTCATTTGTTTGTGATGGCCGCAGAATCGATGGCGGGACTCTTCTCGATGTCGCCGCTGATTTTGACGCTCCTCATCGCCCCACTAGCGACTGAATTACCGGAAATGTCCAACAGCTTCCTCTGGCTGTATCGCAAGAAGGATCGCCTCGCGGTCGCCAACGTCACGGGGGCTATGGTATTCCAAGGGACATTACCGGTAGCCTTAGGGTTGATCGGAACGGAATGGGTCATTGCCCCGACCGCCTTGATGACCATGGTCCTCGCCGTACAGGCAGTCGGACTGTGTCTCCTGCAGATTCTGATCGGAGGCCGCTGGCGACCCTGGTTGTTGGCAGCAGGCGCTCTCTTCTATATCGGCTATACCGTCTATCTCTATGCCAGCTAAAACCCGTCCGCCTCGAAGAGCTTCGACATCGTCATCGCGCCCGTTGCTCGGGGTCACGATGGGAGACCCCGCCGGGATCGGCCCGGAAGTGATCGCAAAAGCTTTGTCGGGAAGACGGCTGCACAAGCTTTGCCGACCGCTGGTGATCGGATCGCTTCCTGTCATGACTCGTGCCATCAAGGCCCTGCGGCTCAACCTGACGGTGCTCCCCGTTGATAGCCATGAAACGCCGGTACCGCGCCCTGGCACCGTGGCCATACTGGACCCACTGAGCCTTCCATTGGGCCGATTTAGGCTCGGCCTCGCGACGGCAGAAACAGGCGCTGCATCGGTCCGCTTCATTGAAAAAGCCGTTGAGCTCGCCCAATTGGGTTGCCTCGACGGGATTGTGACCGCCCCGATCAATAAAGAAGCCATCAACATGGCGGGCTGCCGATATCCGGGACACACCGAATTGTTGGCCGATCTGACTCAGGCAACCGAATCCGGCATGATGATCGTGGGCGGCCCATTGCGCATCATGTTTGTCACGACACATGTCGCTATCAAAGATCTTCCGTCCTTGCTCACTCAAGCAAAGATTGAGAAAGCGATCCGATTGGCCCACATGGCCCTCACGACACTCTTTGGAATCACACGACCGAAGATCGGAGTCGCCGCGCTCAATCCACATGCGGGCGAACATGGACTGTTTGGCAATGAAGAAGCTCGCGTCATTCTTCCGGCAGCTCGCGCAGCCCAAGCCCAAGGCGTTCTGGCTAGTGATCCGTTACCCGCCGACACGCTGTTCGGAAAAGCGGCACAGGGGCACTATGACGGAATCGTTGCCTTGTATCATGACCAAGGCCTCATCCCGCTGAAACTGGTGGCGTTCGGCACCTGCGTGAATCTCACCGTCGGGCTGCCCATCATTCGCACCTCCGTCGATCATGGAACAGCCTTTGACATTGTGGGAAAAGGGATTGCCGACCCGGGAAGCCTGATCGAAGCAGTCACCTTGGCCGCACGAATCGCTCAGCGACGCATACAGAAGGGACGTGCTCACCATGCCGTTTGATCGCTCCCAGCAGTTGGCCACTATCCGGCAACAGATTGCGGAACTGGATGCGCTTGCCCAACAGACCTGTCAGGACCTGAACACCGTTGCGGGAAC
>CAYSFU010000048.1:0-31521 GCA_964430555.1 uncultured Nitrospira sp.
CGAAGCGAGGGCCGCAGTCGCCTAACCTGGTGTCCATCAAATCGGGGGAAGGTCATTGAAAGTGCGGGCGGCACATCGTGGATGTCTCGCAAGTAGTGTGCGCGGCGCAAAAAAAGCGATAAAAAGGAAAGTGGGAAGAGAAGCTCTACAGGTTAACCTCGCTACCAGCGGAAGAGAGATAATGTGAGCAAGGAACGCGACTTGGTTCAAGCCGCAATGAAAGTCCCCAAAGACTTCCATGAGAACACGCCGGGAACACTTGACCCGAAGACCGAGAGTCTGTAGAACTGTCAGCCATTGAAATTTGGCCTTGCCCCCGTAGCTCAGTTGGATAGAGCAGCGGTTTCCTAATCCTCTCCGAGACCTCCACTCAAACCCTTGTCATGGCATTGAAACGCCTCTCCAGTAGAAGCGTTTCGCTGTTTTACGTGTTCAGTTTGGCTCAGCCCAATTGAGGGGAATTTGGGCCTATTTTGCTGTGGAGAGAACACGCCGGGAACACGTAGGGTTAGTACCTAGCTTCTTCAGGTGCTCACACAGCCTGCTGACCAGCGCAGGAAGGATTCGTTTTTGCCGTTAGGACAAGCCGAAATACAACTTCTCACCTTCGGTTTATCATCAGTTCCCGACTTTTTCCTATTTCTTTCCATACACTCCTACGAAATCAAGAGACGGCAAGTCTATCGCAGGGGAAGAGGGTCAGACAGAAGCCATGTGATTAAAATCGAAACAGACTGCCGACTGTAACGGTGTTTATTTTGGCTGCCTCGTCTTCATAGCTGAGTTTCCATCGTCCGTGTAGATACCCGATCGAAAGTGCGAGCGCATCAGTCAACTGATATCGCGCCATGACTTCTCCCTGATAAATTCTTTCACGCGTGCCGAGAAAGTCGTCACCAGGGATACCTGACGTATAACTAGTTCGCTCAAGGTCGAAACCACCGATCAAGGTGAGCTTGTCCGTCACACGTGCCTCCAGCTCTGCTTCGACATAATGTGTGACATAGGAGATGTCCTCTCCAATTTGTGGGTTGTGTCTCCCATCAGCCAGCCCTCGTTCGTAGTGGTATCCGACCAACAATCCGATTCCCGGCTTGATTTCCCACATGACATGGGTCCCAAGAGTCCAAAAGCGAGTATTCCGATGGGCAAAACTCTCGTTGTACGATCGGTCTCCGTATCGGGCTAACCCGCGAATGGTGAGATTCTCGAGCAGTTTACGCTCCAGCTCTGCCGTTCCAAAGTGTGTCGTTACGTACTCGCCCCCGCGATCCGATGACCGTAACTCGCCAGGGCCGTGATTGCCCAAGAATAGGTGCGGCCCGTAGTGATACCGCATCCGGAAGATAGTCTCTCCTCCTGGGAGTGCTTGAGTCAGCTGTGCGCCATACGTGCCATGAGAAAAAGCGGTCTGGTCGGTAAAGACAAACCCTTGGGCTCGCGCCGTCAGGTCCGTTTTCCCCCAGCTCGACTGAAATGATCGCGTGACGTGGGCAAAGGGTTCAAACACACCGCTTGAACCTTGGCCGGTGGTCTGAATGACCGGTTGTGTAGGATCCTCTTGCAGCGACAATCGTTGAGACGCCGAGAACAGCGCGACGTCGTCGGTATAGAACGCATTCATTTCTCCACCGACATGCCACCCTGATTCAGAGCCTGCATCAGCCTTCGCCTCCTTCTCATCAGTTTCAGCTTGAGCCTGGGAAGACAGCAACAACAAAACGAGGAAGGACCACCCACATGATGTCATTAACGGCAGTTTCACGAATATCACCAATTTCCGTTCAAAGCGTTTTGAATGCCGGAGTTCTTGTCTCCTGGATCTGGCAATCGCCTCAGACAACTGTGTGAACACACATAGCTTCTGCGCCAGTGTTCGATTGTCCGTCAGATTTTGTCCACCGGAGAGGCTTAACAGGGAGCTGTGTTCGGTGCGATGACTCCTCTGCTTACTCGTAGTAGATAAATCTGGTGTCGTGGCTTTGGTTCGCACTCTATATGGCGAGTAAACAAATCTCTGTCATGTATAAGACAAGAAATACGAGTTTCTGGTACGTGACGATGGAAATGCTTCCCCTGAAATCAAGCTTCGTGTTGATTTCAGAGGAACAAACATGGTCTTGAGAATGCCTGACGTGCAGCTGTGGGTGGGCGAGCAGCAACCCTCTTCCACCTGGGCTCGGCCTTGCAGTTCGTTGAATAGCTCTGGTTGCTGAAACCCGATGAGGGTTCGCCGCTTCTCAGGCGAAGTCTTGAGGTACAGATGTCAGAAGGCCTCTTTTATTTTGCGAGGCTTCTCATATAGTGAACAAGCTGCCACACTTCCTCATCCGACAAATCCGGGAACGCCATCATCCCTGTGCCTGAAGAGCCGTGCTTTGTAATCCAGAACAGCTGCCCATCCGAGATCTCACGCATCATCGCGCTGCATGTGAAATCGCGCGCTGGCGGCATCATTCCCCCGCTGACCGGTCCTTTCCCCTCTCCCCGCTTGCCGTGGCACAGAGCGCAGGCCATCGGTTTCGCGTCGTGAAGATACAGTCCTTTTCCTGCTTGGAGAACGTCGCTGGATGCCGGAAGCGGGTTCGTCTTCGTGAAGACGTCTTCTGGAGCGTTCGCAGTCTTCCTCGGTTGGACGCAGGAACGCTGTTGTCCCCCCTCAGGGTCAGCTGCCATAGTCTGTTGGTTGAATGGTAGAAACCAAAGAATCAAGGCCATCATTGCTACCACGTTCTGTTGTGCTCTCATTGAATTCATCGCACGCTCCTTCTGTTAAAGAGGCCCTAGCCGGCGTCCTGTTGAGTCTAAACACATTCGACCGGTAACGGCTTGGTGATTACTGCAAGATCCCCCCTCCGAAATGATGAGCGCTCTCTCATCAAGAACCGGCTTGAGGTGGTATCTTCCAATGAGGTCTTGGAAAGTGGCACGTATATCCGTGGGGATTCCGCTCAAGATAATCCTGATGATCCGGTTCCGCCAGCCAAAATGGTCCTGCGGGCCGAACCTCCGTGACCACCTTACCGGGCCAGAGACCTGATGCATTCACCTCTGCGATTACCTGTTCTGCTGCTCGGCGTTGGGCTTCTGACGTGTAGTAAATTCCTGATCGATACGACGGGCCGACATCGTTGCCCTGGCGATTCAGTGTGGTGGGGTCGTGGATCTGAAAAAACACCTCCAACAGATTACGGAACGTCAGCTTGCCAGGGTCAAACACGACTTCGATAGCTTCTGCATGGGTTCCATGGTTGCGATACGTGGCATTCGGCACATCGCCGCCGCTATAGCCCACCCTGGTCGAGAGAACTCCTGGCAGCTTGCGAAGAAGATCCTGCATGCCCCAAAAACAACCGCCGGCGAGTATAGCCGTTTCCCTCTGACTCATGTGACGCTCCTTATCATCCAAGCGAATGAGAGGCCGACGACTCTTGCATAAAGAGACCGTATTTCCGCAAAGGTGAACCGTTGACGGTCTTGGTCTATAGAGAAACACATGACGACGATGTACCCCACAGACATCATTGATGACCTAGGTTCTCCGTATAGCAACAACAAGGAGGCGGCGTCTTCACGTACCGCAGAACGTTTGATAACAGGCCGTCACTTCAACAGGAGCAGGAGAGGCATAGGCATCCAACTCAGGATCTTGCTCAAACGGTCGAGTGACGGCGTTCAACAGGCGATCGAATGGTGCTAGGTCTGCGTGATCGGTGGCTGCAGCCAGCGCTTCTTCCACACGATGGTTCCGTGGAATGTACAGCGGGTTTGTGTGCCGCAAGCTTGTATTCAATCGAAGAATTTCTGGCAAAGGCACTTTGGCGGGCTGCCAGGGAACATACGTGCCTTCGTGTTCCCTGGCATAGGTATTGTCGAATTGAATGTGCGTCGTCATCAGGAACATGGATGGAGCATCACCATCCGCCAACCATCCCCTTAAGAGTCACTACACGGACATACGCCTTGACCTATTGTTTTTGCAGAATCGGATAGCCAAGCGTATAGATCCATTTATCCGCATCTGCAGCAGTTGCAGGAGCAAGGCTCTTGGCAGGAATATGACAAGGGATACACTCTACCTTGTAGTTTTTTGTGACGGAATGGGTCATATCGCCTTTATTAAAGAGACCCCAAGCCCATCCATTTCCCCAGACCGGCGAATCTTTGTACCGCCCCTTTGTGTCGCGTACGAGAACAAACCAGCCCTTGACGGTAGTGGCATGACCGACCGCAGGTCCTGTGCTCATTGCCATCGTCTCCGCATTTAAGAGTTCCTTGACCAATATCGCGCCGTCAGGGAACTGCCCTGTTTTTTTATAATGGGCAATCGTTGAAGGCTGCGTGTACACCGTGTGGTATTCATGAAGACCGGGTCCATTTTTTTCCAATTTCTCATCGGTATTGGCGTGAGCCCATGTACCAAGCGTGGGCCATTCTGTGTAGTTGTCTGGCACACGGAGAGCCCCCGTGGCGACGTCGACGTTCAGTGCGAACGGTTTCTCTTCTTCTGCATTGGATAATCCGGTCAGCCCAATAGCTCCGCATGCGAGAACAACAACTCCGAACAGCATGTGTTTCATGATTTTCCCCTTTCCTCAAAGACAGTTATCATCACTCCAACATACGGAGTGGTTGAATGACGACGCAATCCTACATTTTGTTCATCCGATTTTCTGTCATCTAGACGACAAATCATGGAGACCTTTGGCCTGTATGAAATCAGGCACCGCGATGCGACCGAGAGCGTCAAGGTCTCGCACGCACACATAGGCCCGTCTGTAAGAGAGGACGCCTTGGTCACTCAGAGCTTTCATAATGGCACTCACATTGGGGCGAGAGGCCCCGACAAGTTCAGAAAGCTCCTCATGTGTCATCCGGACATCCACGACATAACCGACACCATGGTTGCACGGCCGTCCCTCGAAGCACATCAGATCAACGAGTGCCATCGCAACGCGCTTTTGTAACGGCGAGGTCAGCTGCCACTGCAGCCGACGATCAAGGAAATGCAACTGATGGCCATAGGTTTCCAAAAGCCCCTGCCGGAGAGACTCATCAATCCTGGAGGCCTTTTCAATACTCGATCGATCAAACTCGAGCACGATGGCCGTCCCATTTGCGGCTGCCGATTCTGCATTCTGGAAGGTCGTCAACCCAAAGGGGAGGTCTCCCCAAATCCCCCCGGCTCCTAACAACAAACGAGTGACGTATCGGCCGCTGGCTTCCGCAGAGACAATGCGGACATACCCGGCCTCGATGACATACGTTTTCCCAGGCATGAAGGACTCATATACCAACATCTTGTCCTTCAGCCTGCGTCGCCGGATGGGATGGAGGCTCTGGAGAGCAGTGAGCAATCTTGTGGAGAGCGAGTCTGGAATCCTCATGATGGAGGCCTCTTATTCATGGTGCCTTACAATAAGATGGATCGCAGTCAGCCCCTGATGGTCCGGAATCAGAAGGAATCACTCAGATACGATCCATCAGCCAACCACTTCGGGCGATATCCTCTTTCCCGTTCATCTCTGTTCTGAAATGGGCGGAACGAGAGCAGTCGTCTCGGGATCCTGCCCAACCTCCATGCGATGACTATGCTGAGGACAAACTCGCGTCCATCGACTTGTATCGATGATGACACCGGATATTAGGACGCAATCGCCTGAAGTGCCTCCAGGTTACGAATACAGAAACAGGACCTGGTGTAGGAGACTATCTGTTTCCTCTTCCACTCTTTCATGAGGGAGTTGAGTGTTTGACGAGCGACACCGAGGAGTTCGGCGAATTCCTCTTGAGTCATTCGAATTTGTATCAAATAACCAGGCCCGTGAGGGCATGGCCCTGCGCCGAGAACCAAAAGATCGATGAGAACAAGGGCCGCCCGACGTGCTAATGGATTGGTGAGTCGCCACCGGAGGCGCCGCTCTCCAAAGCCTAAGAAGGCCCCATATGTTCTCAGGAGGGTCCGATTAAACGCTTGACTACGCTCCGCTTCCCTCTCCAACGCAGCACGAGAAAACTCCCAGAGGTAGGTTGGGCCACTCGCCATGGCATGCTCTATGTGTTGAGACGTAGTGAGAGCAAACGGCAGATCTCCAAACATTCCTCCAGCACCTATTAAATCCCAGAAATTGGTGCGTCCGTCGCCCTCAATGTGAATGAGCCGAATGCAACCCTCCTGTACCACGTATGTTCGGCCAACCGCGAGAGTCTTGTATACGATCGCTCCATGATTCAGCTTGGTCCTGCGAATAGGTCGCAAGGCACCTAATGAGGTAAGAAGCGGAGCCGCAATTGTGAGAGGAAGCTTCATCGTCTTCTGACCGGCTCCATGTACAATTGCTCTCTCAGTCTAGAAAAGAGCGGCGCAGCCTGTTCCACACCCCTCCATATATTCAAACCATCTTTATTGATGGCCGGAGGAGCAGATTCTCAAACACCACAAGATATTTATGCACTGCGTTTACCTCAGATTAACCACGGCTGTCTGTCATCTAGAAGACAGAGCTCCATGGCCCCCCCCTGGTATCTTTCATCAGGACATCGAGTGAAGCCATTTAAGTTACATGCGTGCGATCTTCATGTAGGAATCAAATTGACCGACGCATGGTTGGCGTGGGTTCGATGGCGCGGCATATTTCTCCTGAGGCAAACGTTTCCACAACGGCCGATATGATTGGACGACACTGCGTGAGCAGGTGGGCGTTGAAGGCGTATGGCTACGGCTCTGGACTCCTTCTCATCCTGCTACTCTTCGCCTCAGCGCTGCCGTGCGAGGTCGCTGCTCAGGAAGCCGTACTCAACATGCTCCCCCTCCGGCCCTTTAACTTCGATGTGTCCTTCAATCACCGAACGTTTGCGCCAACGCGCCGGGTCCTTATGCTTCAAGCAGGGTTCACTGCTCTTCAGTACGGACCACTTGAAGTGAGAGCCATCTACCAGTACTACAGCCACCACACTCCGACGTTCACCACGGATCAACATTCGTTGTACCTCAACCCCCGGTGGAATAATTTCATCGACTACTTGGATTTTCCAAAAACCTGGCCGATCAATCGAGTCATTCGACATGTGCTCTTCGGGCCGCTGGAAAATCGTGCAGTGCCATACGTTGGAGCGATGTTGGGTGGAACCCTCCCTGGACATGGTGAACATTCTCCGGGGTATCTCTACGGTGGGCAGGTCGGGGTGCGATTCCCAGTGACCCATGGGCTGTCGGTCGACATGGGTCTTCAATACACGCGATTTGAAATCGATTTCAAGGGACAGTCTGACCTGTCTGAGCAATGGTTATTCACGGTTGGATTTCGACTCTAATGTTATGTCGTTGATTGATGACATGAGACAAGCCATCGATGCACGCGTCATGCTCCGTATCCTGATGCTGTTGGCAGTGGTCTTCTTGCAGGGGTGCGGACTGGTGTACGACGCAGCCACCATGGTCCATCCATTGAACCGCGATGAGCTGTCATCCATATGCGCTGGCGGACGATTACGTGTCGGTATTTCTGTTGAACCGTTTCGGCCATTCATCTTTCCTGCCATGTACACCGACGAAGGCATCAGAGTGACCGGGTTCGATATTGAACTGATCCGCGAGGTTGCGGACGCGTTGTCTGCTCATTGCGGTATACCCCATTCCGTCGTTCCAACCCTGCATGTGACTCGATTTCCAGACCTGTTCATTAAAATGAATGAGGGACAGCTCGATCTCTTTGTCTCGTCCGTAAGCGGGACCGTTCCGGGCACAAGACCAACGGGGTTATGGTTTTCAGCTCCCTATTTTCGCGGTGACGGGATCGCCGCGATCGTCCAAGAACCTAAGATCGCAGAACGTGTGCGGGCACACTTTGGAAAGCCGACCGGGAATTGGGACACGCTCGAAGCCGTTCAGGATGCCTTCACTGGCTTGACCCTAGCGGTTCAGAAGGGACGATCCGCTCACCTCTATGCCCAAGCCAACCTCAAACAGAGCCGATTGGTGGTCTGCGATTCTCTCCCTGCAGCGATCGAAACCAAAGACCCGAAGATCGATGTCATCCTGTCTGACCATTCCATACTCGACTATGTGACGAAGCGGGTCTGGCAGGATTGGCAGCTGTTGATGCAAGCAGACGGTACTCCGCTGATTGTGACGCAGGAAGACCTCTCCGTCGTGACAAGCGACGAGCACCGACGCCTCCAATGGTTCTTGAACAACTTGCTCTTTCGTTTGGAAGAATCAGGACGGTTGAAACAGATGCGCTCACGTTGGATCGAAGCGGACTATGCGCCCATTCGGCGGGCGACCGCGGAAGGCTTGCCGCTTGAGGTGACACAAGTTCCTGATCACTATGATCAGGGACAGTGCCGCTTAGCCGAGTGACAATGACTACGCCGAGGTATTGATGATCGTCCCGTCGAACGCACTGACGCAAGATGACGGCATGGTGTGAAAGACCCCTGATGTCTGCACGTTGATCACGATGGTCATCTAGATGACAGACAGGGTCAAAGACAATGGCGTATGACAGTGCGTAGTCAACCCAAAAGCTGAGCAGAGAATTACGATCTGGGCAACTCGGTCCAGGCACCCAGTATCTTGGAGAAGGATCTGAGGATCATGACGCCCGAATATCCAATGGTAGAAAAGGGGTCCCGAAGGGCGCGGTTGAATGGATCACCAACGGAGCGTTTATGACAGAACACAAAGAACATCATTTGCCGTCGGTTGACATCCTCACGTGGAATGAGGTGACGCACTGGGCAACGCACGGCAATCCGTCCCCTCCCTTTCGTGTCGAGAAGACCGAGGCGCAATGGCGCGAACTGCTGACCGACAGGCAATTTCGGATCACCCGTCTGAAGGGGACCGAACGGGCCCACAGCTCGGAGCTCTGCCAACTGTTTGAACCTGGTCGGTACGAGTGCCTGTGTTGCGGCACAGAGCTCTTTGATGCGGCGACCAAGTATCAAAGCCATACGGGGTGGCCTAGTTTCACGCAACCGGTCTCGCCAGGGGTCGTGGCCTATCATCAGGATACCAGCCACGGCATGCACCGAATCGAGGTGACCTGCAATGTCTGTGATGCTCACCTCGGCCATGTGTTCCCCGATGGACCGGAGCCGTCAGGGTTGCGGTTTTGCATCAATGCCGTCTCTCTCCACAAAGGTCCTGTGCGCGACTGAGACCGGCTCTCGTAGCAGATGAGGAAATACGTCCACACACGCGAAGAAGACATGGTGATCATGCAACCAGGGATTATTGCTCCTCTCCCCAAAGCAGCCTGGTACGTAGAGTTCGCCGTTCACGATATCGCCGGCCTCTCCCGCGTTATCAAGACCCTGCAGACTCTTGTTGATGGCGAGCGAACCGTGGTCGGACTGGGTGTACCGCTCTTCCGCGCACTTGGGAAAGACATTCCTGGATTGAGGGTGTTCCCCACGCAGTTTGGGAGTGGGTTGACAGTCCCTTCAACGCCAGCGGCTTTGTGGTGTTGGCTTCGAGCAGAAGACCGTGGAGAACTCTTTCATGTCGAGCGTCGTCTGGTTGAGCAGCTGACGCCGGCGTTCACAGTCTGTGAGTCCACGGAAGGATTTCTGTACGGGACGGGGCGGGATCTGACCGGTTATGAGGATGGTACCGAAAACCCCAAAGGCAAGCTTGCGGAAAAGGCTGCCATCGTGCGGGGCCAAGGGGCCATGCTCGATGGGTCAAGTTACGTCGCCGTTCAACGATGGGTCCATGATTGGAAACGGTTCGACGAGATGTCGGATCCGCGGCACGATGCCATGATCGGTCGGCGGCGGCGGGACAATAAAGAGTTGGCTACAGCACCGACCTCCGCACACGTGAAACGCACGGCACAGGAGAGTTTTCAACCGGCCGCGTTCGTCCTGCGCCGCTCGATGCCATGGGCCGATGAGCATGGGAGTGGATTGTATTTTGTAGCCTTTGGGGCCTCGCTTGACCCGTTTGAAGCGCAGTTGAAGCGGATGGTAGGAGCGGACGACGGGATTGCGGACGCACTGTTCACGTTCACACGTCCAGTAACAGGGAGCTTCTATTGGTGCCCGCCGATGGAGAATGGCCGACTCAATTTATCTGCCATTGGCGTCTAGGGGAGAGCAGGCTATACGTGGTGAACGTCGTCGGAGAGCCCGATGGTGGTCCGATACCAAAGGGTGTGTGCTGATAGATGAGAGTAGCCATTGGTGCCCGGAAATGCTGAGAGTCGGAGACCGTCAGCAGAATGGCCCTGGTGGTCATAGGGTGGAGCACAGGAAGAACGGCAATTTGAGGGACGACCGCATACGCACTGGTATGATTTTTCAATTCAAGGAGGTCTGAAGATGACAACTCGCCATAGCCAGTTTCTGTATATCCAAACGAACGACATCCGTGAGGGGCAAAATGCGGTACTGGGTTATCACCGAAAAGACGATGGCACGCTGGATCCGTTGCCTGAAAATCCGTTCTATACAGGGGGCACGGGCATCAACAATGACACCCATGGCAAACTCGGTCCACATGACAACGACACGCCGCTTATCATCAGCCCTGACGGGAAACGTCTCTTTACCGTCAACACGCACAGCAATACCGTGGCGGTCTTCGATGTTCAATCCGATGGATCATTACGACATGTAAAGGGTTCGCCGTTTTCGTCGCACGGTGTCGCGCCGAACAGTCTCTCGCTGAGCGGCACGACGCTGCTCGTCTCAAACCGGAATGAAGACTATCATCAAAGAGAGGCATTGCGTGGTGCCGCGAAGGCGAGCTACGTCTCGTTCGCCATTGAACAGAACGGCACGTTACGATTTGTTTCCAAGATTGACGTGGAGAATTCGCACAAACCTACGCAGGTGTATGTCCCTCGTTCGAATCCTGAGGTTGCGTTCGGCAATGACTTTCAAGTGGATGTGGACTTCGATGGCGAGGGCACGCGCTCGTTCCTGGCCGGTCTCAAGCCGAGTGTACAGGGACAACTCCACGTCTTTCACGTGGGGCGAGACAGTCGGTTAACCGAGCGAAGCCTGGTACAGCTACCGGAGACAAACGCCGGCTATAAATACAAGGGAATGGAGGGTGTTCCCTCGATGCCGCTCGGCATTTGGGCGCACCCGACCGAACCGTTGCTGTACGTCGGATTCGTGACCCGCAATGAACTCGGGGTCTATCGATTCGGCAAGAATGGTGAAATGACGTTTTTAGGATCTGTTGAAAATAGTGGGCAAGATATTTGCTGGTTACTCGCCAATAAAAAGGGGACTCGGCTCTATACGGTCAATAATCTGCCCCGGTCAGATAAAGATGATAAGGCTGCTACCGTGAGCACTTACGACATTGCCGGCGAGCGCGCAACCAAGCCGGTTGAAATCAGCCGGTTGCAACTGCCCCACCCCGGAGAATGGTTCACTAACAACCGCATGTTCTCTCAGCCTGGGAGTACTGCGTTTCAATGCACTCTGAATCCAGAAGAGACCATTCTCTATGTCATCTGTCAGCGGATTAATCAATCAGATGAAAACACCAAAGAGGAAGGCAACATCTTGCACAGCCTGCGGCTCAATGGTGAGGGAATCCCCGCCGTCGCACACTCACGACATCTCGGCCAAGACGGGGTGCACTATCGGTCCCGGCCGCAGGGCATCGCCACGTGTGACCGATCATGATAACGTACACATTTGATGGGCACCTAATCATGCAGAGGGATCATTATTCGATCCATCTGGACATCGAGTGGCGTTGATAATAGCACTCTCGTCACTATTTAAGACCACGAGCTGGCTCTCAAACAAAGAGGAAGATGCAATGAAATCGAGCTGCAAAATGGTTGTACTAGTTGGAACCCTCATCTTATCGGCATTCATGGTAGGAACAGGCTCCGCAGCCGAAGAGAAGGTTGTTTTCAATAAGGATGGTTCGCTTGATCGGCCGGTCGGCTACCGTGGATGGGTTCATGTGGGCTCAACCGTTCTGCCGAAAGGTCAGGCTAATATTATTGATAACATCCCAATACCAACAAATGAAATCATAAATACGTATGTGAAGCCTTGGGCTTATGCAGCTTATATGAAAACTGGCCTGTGGCCTGAAGGAACAACCATTGCGAAAGAATTCGTGGTGCTAGGCGAACCCGATGAAGATGGCACAGTTCATGAAATGTATTTTGCTGGACTATGCGTTCTTGTGAAGGACAGCAAGATATTTCCGGCACAGACCGGGCATTTGGGCTATTTTCCTTTTGGCCATCAGCGAGAGCCGTACCTCGATCGCGCTGCTCTAGCGGATCGGTCAAAATGTTCGTCGTGCCATGAACAGCATGCATCAGACCAGCAATATATCTTTTCGGACCACCACATTGGCCTTCGACGATAGGTAGTAGGTTTTCCATACGTACATACTCACGAGAGGGAGTTCTGCGCGTGACCAACAGATGAGCAGATGACCTCAATGCCGTCGGTGCATGAATTGGTTAGCCTAGTGGACCTCTCCGTCTCACCAGGCCCCACGCTGCACCCCGGCCATCCCTTCGCAAATGTTCAGGCAGCCCACTACTGGTCGGCCTCATCGTTCGTGGGTAGAGGGTCCTCCGCGTGGAACGTGGGCTTTGTCATGGGCATATCACATGACATCAAAGTCACCGATAGCCATAACGTATGGTGCGTGCGGGGCGGAAATAATGCGGCTGCCTATTAAAGGCTGAGAACAGTCCAGTATTGGTTGAAAGATGTCCGTTGAGTAAGTAGGGCACCGCAACATGTCTATGTTGAATGTGCGCCATGTCATTGTTCCCAACACCGCTGACTTCATCAACCACTGTCGAGGAGGTGGGGAATCTCCACGCTCACCTTCCGACGTGACCCTGTAGGAACAATGGCACGAACACGCTTTTAGCTGGGATAATAGGAATCGCTTTGTCCATTTCCAAAGAAGCAGATCCCCATCTGAAACTTTTTGACACTCAGAAACCGCTCTCCCGTTGTGACGACGCGGTACAGTGCGATCTCGGATTTCATCCCCCATATGCCTGGGATGCACTGCTTGCGTTTCTCGCAGACCGACTCATTGCAGGCGTCGAGCACGTCGACAAGAGACACTACCTCCGCAGTCTCGCGCTTGAATCGATGGGGAAGGCGTACGTCGGATGGGTCCACGTGTCTCTGAGTCTCCATAAACCGGCCTTGAGCGTCACAGTATCCTCGTCTTTATCTCGTGCAATTCCACTGGTCCTCGAACGCGTGGGGCGATTGTTCGATGTGTTTTACAATCCTCAGGAAGTTGCTCCGGCGGTACAGGCATTGCTGCCCATTGCCGGGTTGCGGGTGCCTGGTGCCGTCGATGGGTTTGAGTTGGGGGTGCGGGCAATTGTGGGGCAGCAAGTGTCCATCAAAGCTGCAAGGACCCTCCTCGGGCGCATCGCCCGGCGATTTGGAGGTACCGTAATCACGCCCAACGCAATGGTGACCAAGACGTTCCCGAATGCCAAGACACTGGCTGAATGCGCCCGTGGTGACTTGACAACCCTTGGTATTACGACAAAGAGGGCCACCTCTATCATGGCCCTTGCACAGGCCGTCGCCACCAACACACTTATTCTAACCCCGAAGGCCCATATCTCCCAGACCATCGCGCAACTGAAAGACCTGCCGGGAATCGGTGAATGGACTGCTCAGTACATCGCCATGCGCGCCCTATCCTGGCCGGACGCCTTTCCGCACACCGACTTGGGGGTAAAGCGCGCATTAGGGGAGCACCGGCCGCAGAAGATCCTCGCCATGGCCGAAGCCTGGCGACCCTGGCGAGCCTACGCGACGATAGGGCTGTGGGCGTCCCCGTCGCCCCATGCGCACGACCGACCCGACAGACCAAGGAGTCACCATCATGGAGTATCTGAGCACGGAGACCATTGACACCCCTATCGGGCCCATGCAAGCCGTTGCGTCCGCACAAGGGCTCTGTGCGCTGGAGTTCGTGACGCCGGATCGGCAACATCTGTTGCAGGCACGACTCGCCAGGTGGTATCACGGCCATCGAATTGAACAGAGAAGTCATCCATCGATCAGGGCAGCCGCCCGATGGCTACGGTCCTATTTCAACGGCCGGTTCGACGAGCTGACTGAACTCACGCTGGATCTGCGAGGGACGCCGTTTGAGGTACGGGTGTGGCAGGCATTGCGCCGCCTCCCCATCGGCGAGACCATCGCCTATGCCGCATTGGCGACCCACGTCGGCAGCCCGAAGGGAGCCCGAGCGGCCGGGGGAGCCTCACGACGCAATCCCCTATCCATCATTATTCCTTGCCATCGGGTCATCGGCGAGCAGGGACAACTCACGGGCTACGGCGGGGGGATTGAGCAAAAACAGTATTTGCTCACCCACGAAGCAGCGGCGGGCCATCCGCATGTCAAGGAGACTCACCGCGAAGCCCTCGACAGGGTGGCTCCGCCGGCCAACTCGACGTCGGTGAAATAGAAGGCCTCCATTTGAGTCAGCTAGCACGGCGTCCGATCGGGTACAAGCGGACAAACCTGCTCGAACTTCTTCCTTAATGATGGTCTGCCCGGCACACCTGAGCACTGGGCCACTGCCGAGTCGGGTGGCCGGCGGAGGTCTCGGCGATCCTTCGGCGGTCTCACGATCGTACCCCGGCACAGGCCCTATGGTACCGTGAGATGGGCGTGCTGCGGGATGGGCTAGGGTATTCTGGTATATATGGGTGGGTAGTGTGCTGGACGCGATCCCAAGCTGGCGCTATTTCGTATGGCAACGTCTCCGACGATCTTTGCCAGCGCATCGAGCGTCCGAACACAGATATAGGCCCGTGAGTAGGAAATGACGTTCTGAGCACGGAAGGTGTTCAGAATAGGAGTCACGTTTGATCGGGCCGCCAGGACGAGCTCTGAGAGCTCTTGATGCGTCAGCCGGATATCGAGAACGTACCCGGGGTGGTGTGGGCACGGCTTCCCTCCAAAACACATCAAGTCCAACAGCACTGTTGCAATGCGCCTCTCTAGCGGCATGACAAACTGCCACTGCAGTCGACGATCAAGAAACCGAAACTGAAGCCCGTAAATTTCCAGCAGTAGCTGGCGCAAAGCCTCATCCTGTTGCACAGCTGCCTCTAAAGCGTGACGTTTCAGTTCGAGCACGTAGGTTTCTCCGCTCGCAACAGCAACTCCGTTTTGCTCGGACGTGGCAGGACAGAACGGAAGGTCTCCAAAGATCGAAGCTTTTCCCAGCAATGCCCGAGTAGTCAGGCGACCATCTGTTTGGGTCGCTCCTAGACGCACATACCCTTGCTCAACGACATACACTTTCTCCGGCTCGAATGAGCCATAGATCAGGGCTTTGTCGTTGAACACATTCCGCCGAGCAGTTTTGAGATGTGCCGCAACCATTACAAAATCCGTTGCGAGTGATGCTGGAATCTTCATGTGAAGCGCGTTCGCTCTCGTACCAGGTTTTTGTACGGTTTTATTTCATTTTGTCATCTAGATGACGGTTCTTCGTCCGACGAATGTGTCATCTATGGGCACGTGATATTGGCACCCTAATCTTAAGGAGGTCTGTATGTATTTAACAAGTGGCAGTCGCACAGTACGTATCGTCTTAGCAGCAACCATCGCGCTTGGCGCAATGGCCTGGTCGACCGTCGGCAGCCCTAGTCCTGCAACGGCTGGCTCTCCTCCGCCCGGCTCTCCCCCATCTACAATAGTCGGGGCGATTGAATACACCCCTGAGGGCAAAATGAAAAGGCCGCCATTTTCTGCCTTCCGGCATTGGGTGTACATTGGAACTCCCCTCACTCCGAACGATATGAACGATGGAAAGGCGAATTTCCCTGAGTTTCATAACGTCTATATGGATCCGGAGAGTTTTGCCTACTATGAAAAGAACGGTAAATATCGAGACGGCACAGCGATCGTGAAGGAATTGGTCAGTGTCGGCACAAAAGAAGCGGCCAGCGGTTCAGGGTATTTCCAAGGGGAGTTTATCGGGCTTGAAGTTTCAGTTAGGGATTCCAAGCTCTTCCCGAAGGACCCGGGCAACTGGGGTTTCTTCAGCTTTGGCCACTCGTACCCGCTCAAAGACGTGTCAAAGCCCAACAAGATCGATGAGTGCAACAAGTGTCATGAAACGAATGCGATAGATTTCGTCTTCTCGCAGTATTACCCGGTGCTGCGCGCGGCGAATCCCATGAAAAAGTAGCCGTCCGTTGGACTCGGCAGGCGTTGACGTGTGGTCATCGCCTGCCCTGTTCGACCAATTCGTTCGCTTTATAACGCGCGCACATGAGATCGTCGCTCAAGGTCACGTCACTATTGTTTGTTTTTTCTCTTGGCGTAAGTGGGTGCCTTTCTCCTCTCGCAACCCATCGCGCCGTGCTGGAGTACGACCGGACTGTCAGTTACGTCGAAGCAGATCTGTTGCTGCTCAACATCGCACGCGCACGATACCATCGACCCGTGCATTTCACGGCAGTGTCAAGCGTCGCGGCGACATTCGATTTTCGAACGGATGCGGGAATCCGTGGAGGGATTGGGCATGCCGTAGATCCAACGGAATACCCGGTTGGCCTCGAATACGGTGTGAGCGTCGCGGAAAACCCGACCATCACTATTATCCCCATCACGGGTGAGGAATTTACAAAACGAATCCTTCATCCCCTCGGTGAAAATACATTGAGATCTTTGGTGCACCAAGGCTATGAGCTCAACATGTTGTTCCGTTTGATGGCCAGAGGATTTTCTATCGAAGAAAGTGATGGTCGGCACTTCTTAATTAACCGCCCTTCTGAGGGAGATGGATTCATTGAATTTCGTCGTCGGCTCTTGCACCTGGCTAGTCTCGAAAAAAGCCGGTCTCTCTATATCGAACCGCTGCTGTTCAACGACACCCAGACCTTGTACGTCCGTCCCCCAGATCCACGTGAGGTCGTCGAAGCGACAGAGAAGGGATATCGCTGGGAGGCCGATGCCAAGACCGGCACTCATACCGTGTGGCGCCCGACAGTCGGTCGGCTCTTGATTTCCAACTACGACTCCAAGCGCCTGTCCAACGAAGAACGGCGACAACTGCACCTGGAGGCCATCCAGTATCCGGAGAGCCAAGTATTGGTTGATATTCGACCTGGTTACCCCGGAGGCGATTATCCGCTTCATGGCACATTAATCCTGAGAAGCATCAATAACATCATTGGATTTGTAGGCCGCAACTTCGAGGAGGATCGCGAATTCGCCGTTGCGCCGGATCCAAGAACCCGGACGCCAGTGCGCAATCCGGTGCACACGTTGGAAGTCGTCGAGTCGGCCACGAAACCGGAAGGGATCGAGTTTGCCGTTCAGTTTGAAGGCCGGTGGTACTCGTTAAGAAAGTACTTAGCTGGACAAGAAGCGGCGTCCAATTGGAACCAAGAAGCGTTTGCCGTGTTATCGCACCTCTTTCAGATGGCCGTGACAGATTTAGGTAAATATCCGACACCAGCGATTACCATTCAGAAATGATGGATCTGCTGAGATTACGAGTAATGAGTTCTCCTCGCCCTGGTTGAACAATGGCGTGCAGCACATTATCGAGGCTTATCGACATCCGACGGCTCGTGCCAAGTCCTTCCTGGCAGGCTTTATCCTTCACGCTTACCCTCGCGAGGATTTTCATTGGTTGTGGATTGTTCGTTCTCAGCGCGGACGCGATGGCGACGGATTCTCTTCGTGCAGCAGACGTAGAAATCTCTCACCACCTTGGATTAGGTGACCCGAATGACTCTCTCCCATGTGAGAGTCGTCCCACCAAACAGTCCATTGAGCTCGGTCGACTTCTGTTTTTCGACAAGCGGCTCTCTGGAGATGGCACGATCGCCTGTAGTTCGTGCCACCTGCCTTCTCGGGCGTTTACCGACGGGAAAGCTGTTTCAAGCGGTATCAATGGCCAACGCGGGCATCGGAATGCCCCCACTGTTATCAATCGACTGTACGGGCGGTCCTTTTTTTGGGACGGACGCGCTCGCACACTTACAGAACAGACCCTTGAACCCTTTCGCAATCCTGTTGAACACGGTCTCTCTCAGCATGACCTCCTCTCGATGATCAAGGCCATCCCCGGCTATCGACACCTGTTTCGAGAAACATTCGGCACGGATGTGACCGAAGAGAGCATTGCG
This sequence comes from uncultured Nitrospira sp., assembly GCA_964430555.1. Taxonomy (GTDB): domain Bacteria; phylum Nitrospirota; class Nitrospiria; order Nitrospirales; family Nitrospiraceae; genus Nitrospira_D. Next base: position 18,144 of record CAYSFU010000048.1, read on the forward strand.
ACCGCCTTGACCCATTTTCAATGGACTATTCTCTCCGGCAACAGCCCGGTAGACCGCTTTGACTATCGGGGAGATACGGCCGCGCTCTCTGCCGCCGCACAACGCGGATTCCTCGTGTTTCGAGGTAAGGGCGGCTGCGTGCGATGTCATGCCGGCCCTAACTATACCGATGAGCAATACCACAATCTTGGCGTGGGGTGGGAGACTCCTCACATCGATCTCGGCCGTTATGCCGTTACCCGGCGACCGGAAGATATCGGCGCGTTCAAGACGCCGACATTGCGAGAGATCGCGCGGACCGCTCCCTATATGCACGATGGTCGGTTTAAGACACTCAGAGAAGTGGTGAATTTCTACAACCACGGAGGCGTGAACAACCCGCATCAAGATCCCATTATGCGACCTCTGTTTCTGAGTGACGACGAACGAGCGGACTTGGAAGCCTTTCTCAATAATCTCTCTGGTGAGGGATGGCAACAGACGGTTCCTCCCCGCGTTTTCCCGGAGTGACGAACCTCTGTTCCCCTCTGAATTGGGTCGTAGCGTAAGGGTTTTTTTAGATATCTGCGATAGGCGAGCATGCCTTACATCGCTCTCTATGTTGGCCAAGATCTGTACGCCCCTACTAGCTGGTTAGGACACATTGGATAGGGATGAGGATGCCAGTGTTGAGCCCCACAGACAGTCAGTCGACGACTGGCCTGATCGCCTGCAACGAGTGCGACCTCCTTCAAAGGCCGATCGCGCTTCCCGCGGGCGGGTGGGCGGTCTGTGGAGGATGCGACGCTCCCCTCTATCGATACACACCAGGCAGTCTCGATCGGGCACTTGCCTTCTCACTCGGCGCGGCGGTGCTGTTTCTCATCGGCCTCACATTTCCGATCTTGGAGCTGGAGATACAAGGGAATGTGACCTCTTCGAGTCTATCCAGAACAGTGCAACAACTCTGGAAGGATGGCCTGCATGTCTTCGCGGTTCTCATCGCAGCCACGACCATTCTGCTGCCGGCCCTTGAGTTGGCGGTCATGATCTCGGTGCTGCTCTTATTGCGAGTACGACGTGCGTCTGCGTGGATGCCCAAGTTGCTACGCCTGCTGACACTGGTGCGCCCGTGGGGCATGACCGAAATATTTTTCATGGGAGTGCTCGTGGCGCTCGTCAAGTTGGCGCACATGGCTGATATCGTAACCGGGATTGCTCTGTGGTCATTGGGGGGCATGATGCTCTTGCTGATTGCTGCGAGTCGGTCGTTCAATCTTCGGCATCTCTGGGAACAGGTGGCTCCCCAATGAGACCCTCCCCACGCACGGCGCATGCACTCGGACTCTACGCCTGCCATACCTGCGGTCTTCTTTCGCGACCTGCTCGTGAAGGCGCGTCATCGTGTGGTCGGTGCGGTAGTTCTCTCCGTTTCCGTAAGACGAATAGCATCGAACGTGCCGCCGCCTATCTGATCGCCGCCTATATTCTCTATATCCCTGCCAACGTGCTCCCAATCATGGAAACTCATTCCGTGTTCGGCCGTGAGGAGAACACGATTGTGAGCGGAGTCGCATACTTATGGCATGCTGGATCGTGGGGGCTGGCCCTCATCGTGTTCATCGCCAGTGTCGTCGTACCCGTGCTGAAACTCCTGGCAATGACCCTTCTCCTGATTACCGCCCATTACCAATCTGCCTGGCGGCCGCTCGAGCGGGCGAAACTGTATCGACTCGTCGAGCTGGTCGGACGCTGGTCCATGCTTGATGTCTATGTTGTCGCGATTCTGGCGGCGCTGGTGCAATTTCGCCCGCTCGCCACGGTGACGCCTCGCAGTGGGGCCCTCTACTTTGGGGCCGTGGTGATACTCAGCATGTTGTCCGCTATGGCTTTTGATCCGCGGCTGATCTGGGATCCGGCTCACAAGGAGTCTCACACCCATGCATGATAATCACACAGACGAGCCATTTGAAGTTGCAAATGCAGTGGCTGCACCGAAAGGGCGGTGGTCGCTTCACCTTGTGTGGTTGGTGCCGATTGTCTCCGCTCTGATCGGCGGATGGATCGCGATCAAAGCTGTGCTCGAACATGGCCCCACGATCACCATCACCTTCAGAGCCGCAGAGGGGCTGGAACCCGGCAAGACGAAAATCAAGTACAAGAATGTCGACGTGGGAGAAGTGCGGCAGATTAGCATCAGTGAGGACCTCTCTCACGTCGTCGTGACCGCTGACATGGTCAGCAACTTCTCTGCACATCTCGTCGAAGACACACGGTTTTGGGTCGTCCGCACGCGGGTGACGGGCGGACAGGTGACGGAACTCGGCACGCTCTTCTCCGGATCGTACATCGGCCTGGATGTGGGGAAATCTTTGGCGTCGAAGCGGGACTTTGAGGGGCTCGAGGTCCCTCCGATCATCACCGGAGATATCGCAGGCCGTCAATTTGTCCTTCGAGGGACAGACCAGGGGTCACTCGACACCGGCACCCCCGTCTACTTTCATCGAGTGCCCGTAGGAAAGGTGTTGTCCACCGAGTTGGATACGGATGGAGCCGCTGTGGTGACACGAATCTTTGTCGCCGCGCCCCATGACCGATACGTGACCACCAACACGAGATTCTGGAACGCAAGCGGTGTGGACGTGACCGTAGACGCTGCCGGACTGAGGATGCGTACACAATCCCTGCTCTCGATCTTGGTTGGTGGCATAGCCTTTGAGACCCCGCCGAATGTCTCGGTCGCGCCGCAGGCCGCTGACAACACCAGTTTCGTGATGTACCCAGATCGAGACATGGCGATGAAACGACCCGACCAGGGGACGCTCCGATTCACGGTACATTTCACGGAATCCTTGCGAGGGCTGGCGCTCGGGGCTCCGGTTGAGCTGCACGGGCTCCCGGTCGGTGAGGTGGTAGGCATCGAGATGGACTACGACGAAAAGGCCGGGACCTATCGCTTTCCTGTTGAACTGGCACTCTACCCCGATCAATTGGCACGACACGTCCAACCTGATGATATGAAGATGGCCCACGCGGGGGCTCCCACAAGGCAGGAGCTCGATGCGCTTGTTGCTCGTGGGCTACGGGCACAACTCACCACGGGCAGCCTCCTCACCGGACAGCTTTTCGTGGCGCTCGACTTTTTTCATGACGCAACCAAAGCATCGGTCAATTGGGGGAAAGTTCCACCGGAACTGCCCACGACTCCGAGTAGTCTTGCGAGCCTACAGCATACCTTGTCCCACTTTGCGCAGAAGTTGGACAAGCTGCCGGTGGAGGAACTCATCGTAGATGTTCGCCGAACCCTCGGTTCCCTGCAGGCGATGCTGCGGAGCACGGATGCGTTGGCGCAGCAGCTGGACAAACAGGTTGCGCCGAAGGCTGAGGAAGCATTGCAAGAGTTGCGGCGCACGCTGCTCGCCGCAGAACGCCTTTTGGCGACCGATTCGCCCCTTCAGCAGGATGCCCGTGATGCGTTGCGTCAGCTGGGACGGGCATCCCAATCACTTCACGAACTAGCGGAATTTCTCGAACGCCACCCCGAATCCCTCATTCGGGGAAGAACAGAGGAGAGACCATGATCAGCTGCCCGTCCAGACTCGCCATTGCCGGACTCGCAGGTCTTGTGTTGACGACCGGCTGCGCATCGTCCGTTACCCTCAACCACTACACGCTCAGCAGTCACACCACCGGAGACAGTAAAACTCCCCAGACCGAGGCGTTCGCGCAGTCGGTCGGCCTGGGACCCGTTACACTGCCGGAAATGGTCGATCGCCCGCAGCTCGTCTTGCGCACAAGTGCGCATCGTGTGGTCCTCGCCGAGACGCATCGCTGGGCCGGACCGCTTAAAATAGAACTCGCGCGTGTCCTGGCCGATAACCTTGCCGCGCTGCTGGGCAGCCGGTCGATCCCCTCTTACCCTCAGCGTGGGGCAGATCACGCCGAGGTGAGGGTGTCGGTCGATGTTCAACGTTTCGAGTCGATCCTGGGGAAAACGGCAACGATCGACGCCGTCTGGACAGTACACTGGGCGAATGGAACGCAGCGAACTGACAGCGCATCCGTGCAAGAGCCGGTATCTGACGAGAGCTACGATGCCCTGGTCGCTGCTCATAGTCGTGCATTAATGACCCTCAGCCAGAACATTGCCTCGACCATTCGAGGGGGTGCTGCGCCTCACCCACTTCCCTGAGCCGGCACCACCGATGCACGGGTAGAGGCCCAATACTCGTACGCACCGACCAAAGGAATACGATATGAACACCTTACAGTTTTTGGTGGACTACGGAGCATGGGTGCTCTTCGCCATCGTATTTTTAGAGCAGGCTGGTCTTCCTATTCCCGCGGTCCCTCTCTTAGTGACAACAGGCGCCTTAGTCGGTGCTGATAAGATGAACGTCGGCGTGGCGGTGCTGGCTCCCCTCGTCGCCGCTGTTCTTCCCGACCTCTGCTGGTATTACTTAGGGCGCGTGAAGGGTGGCCGGGTCTTGGGGCTTCTCTGTAAGATCTCGCTTGAGCCTGACTCGTGTGTGCGAAGTTCGGAGGATATGTTCCGCCGGCATGGGACAAGCACCCTATTGATCGCAAAGTTCGTCCCCGGCTTGAGCACCATTGCTCCTCCCTTAGCCGGCATCACCGGTATGACGCTTCCGGCATTCCTACTCTATGATACGGGTGGCGCTCTCCTGTGGATCATCCTGTCCGAGGGCGTGGGCGCGCTGTTTAGCAACCAGTTGGAATCCGTCATGGCCGTCTTCGACCAGGTCGGTGGTTGGGTGCTCGCGATCGCGCTGATCGGTCTCGCCACATTTGTGGCGTACAAGTTTTATCGAAGACATCAGGTCCTGCGAGAGCACCGCATGGCCAAGATTTCTGCTGTCGAGTTAAAGAACCTGATGGATGACGGTCAGCAAGTGATTATTGTCGATGTGAGAAATCCTCTGTCGCGCAAGACAGATCCCGAAGCCATTCCTGGAGCCATCCATTTGCTGTTCGAGGAGATCGAGCATCGCCAGGACGAACTGCCGAAAAACCAAGAAATTGTGCTTTACTGCACCTGTCCCAACGACATCTCCAGCGCCCGGACGGCGCTGAAGCTAAAGAGACAGGGAGTTCAACGTGTCCGTCCGCTTGAAGGAGGACTTGATGCATGGCGGGAACGACGGTTTCCGACGGAGCGGGTAGCGCCGCGCACGGACCCGCAACATCTATCCTGATCAAGAATGAGTGATGGAACACGCCTCGCCTTCGCGTTGGCTCCGGCCCACTTGGGCAATCGAACCCGGCTCACCTGCTGCGCCCTCATCAAAGGTTGGTAAACGCCCATTGAGTACATCCAGCCCAATCCCCTATAAGTGGCAATAGAGTCCGGCCACAAATACTCCTTGGATATAGCCATCCAGTTCCCGCCGCGAACACCCGGCCGCTATCATTCGCACATACAGGACCGAGTAGCGCGAGAGTGAGGCCATCACGCTCAGCTATTCGTCCACATCTTCTGGGGATAACTTTGTTAGCAAGTCGAGTGATGAGCAAGCATCACCGCGAAGCACGGGCTGTCAAGCATGTTGCCTATTTTTTAGGCGTCCGCTGTGTCAGAAGCAGACCACCACTTGTGGTAGGGACCTGGAATCTTCCGAATGTGTCGACATGCGTCATGTGTTCAAAAGTATAGTCGACGGGAAGTGTGACAGGACGTTCGCTGTCGTCTCACAGCGGCCAGCCATCATCTGCGAAACTATAGAGACGGTCGTCACCGAGAATGAGATGGTCAAGCAGTCTGATACCCAGGAGTTCTCCAGCTTCGCGCAGCCGTGTGGTGAGGGTCCGATCCTCCGGACTCGGCGTGGGATCTCCGGAGGGATGATTGTGGACAGGTACGACGTGAAGTCGCGTTGATGATTGTTCAATACGAAAGGAACACCGTAAGCGAACCTTCGCTTCCGTGCGTAGTAGCCTATCGGCACAGGCATGACTGGTAACGGTCGGTCGAAGCTGCCGAGACAATGTACCCTCGCCTGTCAGGGCGCGGCGGCTGCCTGAGGGAGCCGAAGGTGTCGTATTCGTGTCATTGAGCAGACAACGGTCGCGGTCGATCGATCGTCTTTGCCGTTGCCTCCCTGTGTCGTCGATGACAGACCGCCTTACCGTTCACGATCTTTCCCTCTATCCCGCTGTACCTCCGAAGTTCGCCTTCGTCCCCCCAGATAGCGGACGAGATCCATTGCCAATTGCCGATCCTCACCTCGATCGGATCGCGCGAGCGTCTTCATGACGTGTTCGTAGTGATGCATCACCTCACGCTGCTTCCTCGGCAGATGCGTCTGGCGTTGCTGACGATCCAGCACTTTCGCCTTTGTTATGCGATCACGGAGATGTTGTACCCTCCACCGTTCATGCGTCGTGTGGTGAATTCGGCTCGTGGTCGTGGCCTCAATCCCATGCTCTCGTAACGCCTCCGCAAACCCCTCTCGCCAGCGTTGCAGATCAGCCTTCCTTGGATTCAAGCGAATCCCGTCAAGGCCCGCCGCTTTGACCGTGAGATGCACATGTGGATGCGGAGACGGGTTCGGATCCGGATCGGTCTCGAAGGTGTGGAGGACCATCGCGTATTGAAACCCTAAGAACTCCCGTGTCGCGAAGTCTCGGGCCGCGCGCTGCACCGATAACGGATCGGTGCGTATCGGCATGGAAAGGACGAGATGAAAAGCATCACGCATGGTCGAGTCCACGGCGATCGGCATGCCGCCGTCGCGCCATTCGGCTTTCAGATCCGCCACGGCCTCCTTCCCGAGAATCACCTGGCCATCCTGATCCTCGATCTCGAGTTGGCCATCACGCGAAATGTAGGTGAGGTTGTTCGAGATGCCCTTGATCCCTTTCGGCGCCCTGACGAGTTTCACCGCGACTTGTGGCGCGCGGCGGACCATGGCTTGCAGTTTCTGCCGCACATTATTCGCACGAGCCTGTAGCGTGTTGAGTCTCCCACCAGTGCTTGATGACTTGAGTGAACCAAGACGAACACGCTTGCTGGACCGTGGCCGTGGCAGGGTCTCCGTTGAGACATTGAAGAGCCGACTCCCCCACTCATCCAGACGCTCGTCGATGTGGCTGATGGTTGGACTCATTGGAGCTGCCAGCGCTCCACCGTCCCGCGTAAGACATCGGACACCTTCTTCGTATGGGCCTGAATCACGCGAGAGAGTTCGGTGATGACCTCGACCCGAAAGGATCCCCGATTTTGAGGCGCGGTATTCAAGACTTTCGCAATCTGGTTCAAGTTCCTGCCTAAGGCCAGCAGTTGCTGATTCGACCGGGCCAAGGTCTCTAATTCCGGCTCCCCCACCTGCGGCTGCCCGGTCAACTTGGTACGGACCATCGCCACCAGCCATTTCGTCGGCACATAGCCTTCTTGACCGGCCATCTTCTTCAGGGCGGCGAGCTCTGAGGTCGTCAGGTTCAATTCGATGCGAGCGGTTGCTCGCTCACGCTTCGGGGTGACACGACTCCGAGGCGTAGGGGCCGGGGTGGCTCTCCGATCCATGGTCTGCCGAATGGCGTTCCGCAGAGCATGGCTCGGTGTGAGTCCATGGGCCTGACACCAGGCCTGCCAGGGCGCTTTGATCTCCCCCAGATCCACCGTGACTGTGGTCGTCCGTTTCGCTCGCTGCCCCATCAACTCACCCGTACCAGCCTCAAATCAAGATACCCAACTCCCCTCACCGACCGGTGGCTGATTCTGGTCATTGGAGGGTCAGAAAGCCTGGGCACAAGAATACGATAAACCCATAATGTAAGACAACTACGGGCTATAGCCATATCCTGCTAACCTCTTAAAATCCGTCTTACACCATGCCTCCGGCAAGCGAAACATGCTGGCATGAGGAGTCGGCTGGTCCGGTTTCCAGCCATTCGGGGGTCCCGATTTGAGGGGGGAGCTCTTCCTGTTATCCTGTGACAGGGAACACCCTGTACGCTGTTGAGGTCACAAACATGCGCATGACTGGGACACACGTTCTTCGAGGCCTTCTGGCACTCGGCATGATAAGTGGGCTCGTGGCCTGTGGCAGCTTCGCCAACTGCTTCAATAGTGGGTTCGCCCCCGCCGCCTGTGGCGGCGGGTATAGCGAGGGCGACGTTTCCTCTCCTCCGCAGCCCACGGCCACTTCGGCGGAAGGTCGCTGGACGGGTACGACTTCTACCGACCGCACCGTCGCTGGACTCGTCCTGGAGGACGGCTCCTATTGGCTGTTCCATTCGGCAAAAAACAATCCCAATATCCTAGCTGGAATGATTCACGGAATGGGCACGTCACACTCTGGCTCCTTTGGGTCCTCGAATACGAGAGATTTTAATGTGGAAGGCGCGGGTATTCGCGCAGCGACAATGCGTGGCAGCTATGTGCCGAACAAGAGCTTTGACGGGAGGATCGCCTACTTCACTGGTGACACAGAGAACTTCACAAGTACGTACGATGGGGACTCTAAGTCGGCCCCGAATCTGACTCTGGTGACCGGGACCTATGCTGGGCTCCGTTCCGACAATCACCAGGTCACCGTGACCGTGGAATCAGTTGGAACGCTTTCCGGTCATTCGACCGATGGATGCACCGTTGCTGGGACCTTGTCTCCTGATGCGAAAGGCGATGTGTTTCATACCTCTCTGACATTCGATGATGGCTCCTGTCGCCAGGGAACCGAGACGCTCACGGGGGTCGCCTTCTACGATATCGCCACACAACGGCTGTACATTGCCGCCCTCAACCATACCCGGACCACCAGCTTTCTCTTTCTCGGCACAAAGCAGTAAGCCTCACCGGTTCGATGTTCTGTCTTAGGGTATTTATTTTGATGGGGGCATGACCTGGTCAGATCATACCCCCTGAAAGGATCGACGAGATTACGGAGACAGGATCTCTCGCACCGCGGTCGAGGCAAAGAAGCCCTGCTCTCGGAGCGTGGCAAACCAGGCTCTGGCAAACTCCTTCAAGTCCTGCTTCAGCGAGGACACAACGTGGGTGCGCCTGCCCGCCTCGTCATACCGATACACTTCTTGCGAAAGCCCCAGGTAGTCGTTCCGGAACGACACCGGTTCGGCTGCCGCGCCGTCGGACAGATCCGTGACCATGAACACTAGATCGCAATCACGCATCAGATCGCCGTTCTGTTCACCATACTGACAGAGGGACACCAACCGGTGCCCGTCTCCACTGGTTCCAATCTCCTCGATCGAAAGTGGAAGGTAGCCGCGGACTGTGATCCGCACCGCGCGTGCGCCAGCGAGGAGCTCGTCAAGAAGCTTCGCGCATTCCAGATAGGTTTCCATTGAATTGTTCCTTTCTTCAAATGCAGGAAGCCCCCGGCGCGAGGGCCGGAGGCTTCCTGTGACGGTCAGCGGTCTGACCGCTCCGCGATCCAGCGTGTCGCCTGTTGGGCGACGACGATCAACGCGTCAAGGTCTGCGACTCCGAAGGAGTCGGAATTCTTCCAGACTCCATCCTGCCCCTTGTACGAGCGGGCGACGGTCACGTTGTAGAACGGACCGTTCATGCCCTCGTTCTTCCAGATGCTCGCCTTGATGCGGCTGCATCGGAGCGTGGTGACCGGCTGGGGTTTCTTGTCTTGAGGTGCCATAGTGTTGTCTCCTTGAGTTAGAGTTGATGTGTTGGCCTCTCACGAAGCAGTGGAGGCCACACAGCGACGACAAAGGAGACAGAGAGGCCGTCGGCACCGGGCGGGCCGGTGGGCGCGAAGCGGAGGAATGCCCGTGAAAAGGAGCCGCCTCAGAGGCGGCGCGCGGGCATGATCGACGCAGCCCGCCGGTGGAAAGCCAGGGCGACGGCCGGATGCCACAGGCACCGGACCTGAAACCACAAGCTGGTTCCCGCTCATCACCAGGACAGCATTGGAGAGCAGATCCAACGGACGAGGCGAGAAGGTCCTGTTCAGAAAGGCCGAAGCGACCAAGCTCGTTCACCAAGATGGAAGCGAGTCAACGAATCGGCTTCGAGATGATCTTGAGATTGTGACGGTTATCAGCCAGCAGGCGACTATGCTCCCGGCTTTATTGGTTGCTGAACGCGGAAGAAGGCCGAACGGCCCGAGTAGGCGGAAGACGAAATGTTCCGTGATCACGGGGAACTCTGGAGGCTATGGGCACGTGTCGCTGCACACGATCGCTCTCAACCGAGCACGATCGGTGCTCCGGCCTTCCGAAATCTTCGCAACCGCTCGCATGGTTGACTTGCGTAGCACGATAAACGTCGCTACAGTCGACCATGCGTGATAAGCGGGTCGTGGCGATGGCTCACTCCCCGTGCGGGCACAAAGTGACGCGCATCATCTCCATGCGAAAGGCGAACCGACGCGAGCAGAGAATCTCTCAGAAGTGATTTGGCGAGACTTGACCGACTGAAGGATCGGGACATCGACTACTCCGATACCCCGCCATTAGATGACGCATTTTTCAAGAAGGCCAGGATGGTCGCCTGGCCACCGGCGAAGCAACAAGTCACGGTGCGTCTCGACGTCGATGTGCTCGACTGGCTCAAACTGCATGGGAAGGGCTATCAAACGCGGCTGAACCGCATTTTACGCGCAGCCATGGAGCACCAGGATCCGTGCCGATCACGCACGCCGAAGAGTCGTGCACGATCGCGTCGACGCCCCCATACGACGTCATGAAGATTCGCGTGATCAGCGCCTGTCCAGAGCATTGAGGAGAGCGAAGCCACTATGACACGAGGGGACGTGAAGTCATCCCCTCTCCCCCAATTTCAATACCTGGCTGAGCGGCAATTCGAGAAATGTGCGCACTTCGCGAACCACGATGTCCAGGGTCGGCCCTTCCAGGCGATTCTTCGCGAGAAACGCGTTCCACTGAGCCTGCTTGACCTTGTCCCGAGCAAACTGATCGTCCAAACCCAACAACATACCGACCGGTAGCGGTGTACGGCGCCGTTCGAAGGTTGCGCGTATCGCTTCAGAAAGGATGAGTGGGTCGATAGCTCCCTCGCGCGCGAGCGCCCGTAGATCGAAATAATCTTTCATCCGACTGTTGGCGATGCCGAGAGTTGCAATCGCCTCCAGCTTTTCTGCAATCACGGTCTCGCGCGGATACACCTTCAATCGCGGGGCGGGGAGATCGTCGAGCAGCGTCGGATACAGTGCTTCTTCCGGCCCCGGGGTCACCGCGTCGCCATAGCCAACATCGAGCTGCACTGGACACCGTGCGTTCTTCAATCTGCCCGTCAGCGTGACCCGCAATCCTCCGTAGCGCGCATCTTCTCGGATCTCACGAACCCGTATCGAATCCGGCTCATAGCGCATGCCGTCCGGCACGTCGATCGTGCACGCATCGTGGACCATGGATTTCAGTGCGTCCTGATCCGCCGATCCGAAGCCCAGAAAATCTGCATCGCGCGTCGGTCGATGCGGCACGTCGAACCACAAGTCAAAAAGCAGGGCGCCCTTGAGCCACAGGATGTCGCGCGCAGGAGTGAGGGAAAGCCGGTATAGGAATCGCTCGATACCGTAGCGGGTGAGCACCTCCTGAAAAATTTCGCCACGCACCTTTGCGCGGGCAGAGAGCCGCGCATGGATGGAGGCAGCAAGGTCTGCCTTCACACCGTCGCCTCCAAGTATGGGCGCATCACATTGGCAACCCGATTCACTTTTGCGCAGCGCCACAGCTCGTCGGCCGTCGCCTTTCGTTCACGCAGCGCGTCCCTAAGGGCATCGAGCGCCACGTCGAGCCCAACCTTGTTCCGGAATTTGAAACAATCCGCCACCGTCTTCGCCGGGCTCGTGATCCGCAGGGCCACACCTTCCACCTTTCTCACTTCCACACCATACCGCAGCGAGGAATCAGAAAAGCGCACGGTCCGCAGCGGCGGATCGTCGAGACGAGGTGGATGCTCGTTGTTCGCAATCGCGATCCACACATCGAACGGCGATTGCGTTGTCATCTCGTGGAAGCGCAGCGCAGTCAGCAGACAGAACACGACCTTCGGCGCTCGCTTCGCCACGGCAGCGAGCGCGCTGTGTTCGGTGCCCTGATAGTCCGTAGACGCATACAGCCCGCGCCCGATCTTTTGGAGCTTTCCTGCCGACACCAGCCGCACGATCTGTGTACGGGTAATCCCTGCTTGCTCCAACTCGCGTGTGCGTACCGCGCCTGCGCTGCGCAGCGCATTCCTCAGCCGATCTTCTATGGGTTTCACCATTGCACCATGTTACATAGTTTCGGTAATTAATAACAACAACCGAAGAAAAGCAACGGGCCTGCGCAGAGCTGAATGCAAGTCTTGAGGGCGGCTGAACTCTAAAAGCCGTGTCGGCGCTGGGCTAACTTCCATCGGTCCGTGGCGTCACCGGCCATCTCGCAGAACTTCTCGGCAATCTCGATCCGCACATCGTCTGGGACGATGCCACGTCTTGCCCCCCCACTGAAGCGCCAAACCGATACTGACCGGCCTTACACAGCGGATTTGCACACCGGCTTCTGTTCAATAGATTGTTGCGCCCCTCACCGACGCTGGGAGCGCAGCACACCTCCCGAATCTGTGGCAGGACGTCCTGCTAATAGTATCCAGGCTGGCTCCGGCTATACGGATCACGTTGAGAAGCCGGCGGAGGTTCGTCGTAACGGTGCTGTTGGCCCGGCTGCGACGATCCCATATTCACGTTGTCATAGCCAGGCGCGGGTCGTTGCCGACCCGAAAAAGAATCATCGGCACAGCCAGCGATCATGGCACCCGCCAAAAGAGCAACGGGCAGCGTGCATAGCATACGAATCATACGAAACCTCCTTCGTCATTCGGAATTACTTCGATGCCGTTTTCATCCAACCAGTCTACTGTACATACAAAATATCGTTACCTTGCAAGCCTTCTTCACCCTAGCTGGCCAGCAGTGGTCCATGTCTGGATACAACTGTTCGCATTTATCTGTAAGTGTATGCATATTTATCCATACCTATGAAGCGCGTTGAGCTGGATCGCTACACTAAAGCTGTGTTCCGCCGCCATCGAGGCATCCTACGAACCTCTCAAGCCCTACAGCTCGGGATCCATCCACGCATTCTCTACCGACCCTCATCTTCTGGCCTACTCTCCTGAGAGTGCGATCGCGGAGAAATTTCAGTCGATGGTGCAGCTGGATTCGGCGAACAGCCGAATGAAGGATTATTATGACATTTGGCTGCTTGCCAGCGGTCATCCATTGGTGGCTCTGTTGTCAGCGAAGCGCTCCAGGCCACGCTTACGCAGCGGCTTGTTTCCTTTCTTCAGATGCTGGAAGCCCCCGGCGCGAAGGCCGGAGGCTTCCACACTGTGGTCAGCGGTCTGACCGCTCCGCGATCCAGCGTGTCGCCTGTTGGGCGACGACGATCAACGCGTCAA
>CAYSFU010000049.1:0-30839 GCA_964430555.1 uncultured Nitrospira sp.
GTGGTGAAGGATCAGGTCGAGGCCATTCTCGATGTGTGGTATGGGTTCGTCGGATCACAGCCCCATCTGCTCAAGTCGTTTCTCGGCAAGAGCGACGGCAAACCGCTTGGCGATTATCTGGGCGGGGTGCGCAAGCGGTTCGGCCAGTGGATTCTCGACACGGCTCGCGCAGAATATGACCAGAAATGGCTCGATTATCAACATGAGATCGGGCTACGGCATCATCGTACGAAGAAAAATCGGACGGATGGCGCAGCCGCATCGGTCGAAAACGTGCCATTCCGCGACCTCTTTGCGCTGATCTTCCCGGTAACGTTCACACTGAAACCGTTTCTTGCCAAGAAGGGTCACTCAGCAGAAGATGTTGAGAAGATGTACGCGGCATGGGTGAAGTCCTGCCTCCTTCAACTTACGCTCTGGAGCCATCCTTACGTAAAGTCTGGAGATTTTTAGTCGAATCACGGTTTTCTGCTCGGAAGAGCACAGGCTCTCACTACTTCTACGCCTACCCCTCTAAAGAGGGGTAGGCGCGGTTCGGTGTCTTGCCATATTCTCCGTCCTCGTCGACTCTCCGATACGTTTTCCTCACAACCTGAAGAAAAAGAGGCCGTCCCTATGGATGGTTCCTATGCCTTGTGCACAACATCCCAGCAGAGGAATACGGCGGTTTTTACTCGAGTCATGATGGAGGCTGGTACGAGTTGTCGGATCAGGATTCTTCAGGGAATATTTCCTTCGATCGATTCAGGTATGAGTGCGATGACGTGGGCTAGCGGAGTCATGCAGGACATCTGGTCGTCGGATGTTACTGCATCAAGTCTGCTCCAACACCAGTAACCTTAACCTTCAGCGAGGATCGTCATGAACTGGTACTTCGTTCGGCTGTCGCTCGTTCTGTGCGCGTGCGTGCTTTTGTTGCCTGTGATGGTTCAGGCGGATATCCGAATGGATTCCAGTGTCGTGACGGCGAAACATACTGGAAAATGCCTGACGGTGCAGGGCAGGTCATTTGCTGAGGGGGCTCGAGTTATTCAAACGAATTGTCTTGGTGGAGATCATGAACAATGGATCTTGAAGCCTTTTGAGGATGCGTATCAGATTGTGGTCAAGCATTCCGGGAAATGTCTGAATGTGTACGGGGCATTCATGACCGATGGCGCGCCGATTATTCAATGGTCCTGCGTGGGGGCGAAGAATGAACTCTGGTATGCACGTCCGCGAGGCGATTACTTTCAATTGGTAGCGAAGCACAGCGGGAAGTGCCTGAATGTCTACGGTGCGTTAAAAAACGATGGGACAAATATCATCCAATGGTCCTGTGTGGGGGCGGACAATGAATATTGGACGATCGCATCGCTCTCGCACACGCCGATACTGGCCAAGCACAGCACACAATGCCTGGATGTGCCAGGCAGTTCAACTGCGAATGGTGCACAACTGATCCAATGGCCTTGTCATGGCGGGAACAACCAACAATGGACGTTGATGCCCTATCAGGATGCCTATCAGATCGTCGTCAAACATTCCGGGAAATGTCTGAATGTGTACGGGGCATTCATGACCGACGGCGCACCGATTATTCAATGGCCCTGCGTGGGGGCGAAAAATGAACTCTGGTATCCACGTATGAGCGGTCGGCAGTACATGCTGGTCGCGAAACATAGCGGGAAATGCCTGAGCGTCAAGAACGGCTCGCAAGCAGCGGGCGAAACACTTATTCAATTCTCTTGCAGCGGCGGAGACAATCAACTGTGGCAAATTAATGTGTCGTCGACGACCGGAGGAAAATGGAGTGCCGTTCTTCCTCTCTCGTTGGTTCCGGCGGCGGTTGCCAATTTGCCGGATGGGAAGCTTTTGCTGTGGTCTTCGAATAGTCGCTTGAATTTCGGAGGCGGGGGACAAACCTATACGGCGATCTTTGACCCGAGGACTAATCAAGCGACGGAACGAGTCGCTTTTCAAACCGGCCACGACATGTTCTGCCCAGGCACCTCTAATTTGCCGGATGGACGAATTCTCGTGAACGGAGGTGTGAACAGCAGCCTGACGAGCATCTACGATCCTCTGACGGCGACATGGAGCGTCGGCCAGCCGATGAATATCGGGCGTGGCTATGAGGCGAACGCGGTATTATCCAACGGCGATGTCTTTACCTTGGGAGGCTCTTGGAGTGGGGGGTATGGCGGGAAGCATGGCGAAGTTTGGAATCCGACGACTGGTTGGCGTTGGACTTCTGGGATCATCTCAGATGCCATCTTAACGAACGATCCCAAGGGAATTTTCCGTTCTGATAACCATGGCTGGTTCTTTAGCGTCGGAGAAAATCAAGTGTTTCATGCCGGCCCTAGCAGGCAAATGAATTGGTTTAACCCGACGACAAACGGCACCATCGTCTCAGCCGGAGTCCGTGGCAGCGATGATCATAGTATGAACGGGAATGCTGTGATGTATGACATCGGTCAGATCCTCAAGCTCGGTGGTGCGCCGAACTATGATTACAGCACTGCAACCACACGTGCATATACGATCAATATCAATAATGGCGTGGCGGTGAACCAAACTGCCGCGATGGCCTATGCGCGTAGTTTCAGCAGCAGTGTGGTGTTGCCCAACGGAGAGGTCATTGTATTCGGAGGGCAAGCCTATTCAGTCGCATTTGAAGACTTGCAACCGGCGCTTGCTCCGGAACTGTGGAGCCCGTTGACGAAGGCGTTTACCACTCTCGCACCGATGCGCATTCCAAGGAACTATCATAGTGTGGCCCTCCTCATGCCCGATGGTCGCGTGTTTGTCGGTGGCGGTGGGTTGTGCGGCGGATGCGAAGCTAATCATACCGATGCCGAGATTTTTACACCTCCGTATCTGCTCAATGCGGATGGCAGCGAGGCCATGCGTCCCGTGATCACTCAAGCTCCCGGCAATGCCGCTTATGGGGCTACGATCGCAGTGAGCGCCGATTCGTCGATCAGTCAGTTTGCGTTGGTTCGGTTGTCCTCCGCCACGCATAGCGTCAATAACGATCAGCGTCGGATCCCTTTGAGCTTTTCGACCGCCGGCACCAATGTTTATGCCGTCAATATTCCTGGCGATCGTGGGGTTGCGATTCCTGGCTATTACATGCTATTTGGGATAAACAACGCGGGTGTGCCGTCCATGGCCAAAATGGTTCGGATTGGGTAAGCGGAGGAGGCATTCTTCCAACTGGAAGGATGATCAATCTTAGGGCGATGGTCGTTGGCCGGAGCAGGCGTGAATGAGCGCGTTGAGAAACCAAAACGATGGGTCGGTCAGTGGCGCTGTGAGCGCCTGGTACTCCTGCTCTCGTTCCTCGGTGAGGATTCCATCAGCCCGCTCGGAAGCACGAATGCCTTCCAAGCTTTGGAGCCACCACTGTCCCCACGGGCTGCCTCCACGGACAACCGAGGCGCTTGCTTCATGGCGGATATTGATCAAACCACAGCGCTCAAAGAGCATCGGCAACGTGCGTCCGAAGGCAGGGTCATACCCGCGCGATGCCCACCAGTCGCCGTTCTTCCACGCTCGATGGTAGAGCGTGTAGTGTGAATGGGAAGGATCCACCGGGGCGACCATGCCCCAGTCTCCGTCTTCATCGAACAGCCATCCGCCAGGCCGCAAGCATTCCACCATGCGGCGAAGGGCCATCTCCTGCTTGCCCGCAAGCCAAAATAAGACCAGGCGTGCACAGACAAAATCGAATGAGCCAGGGCCGAGGCTATCCAGGGAGTCGTTGAGGATATTGTGTCGGTGGACCTCGAGATTTGGGAGATCTATTCGATCGAGATAGGTGGTATCGACGTCAGTCGCCACCACTCGCCCGGTGGGACCGACTTGCTCGGCCAGCCAGACAGCCATCGACCCACGACCTGAGCCGATTTCAAGGCAACGCCAACCAGGTCTGACACCGGCACGTCGTTGACGGGAAATAGGGTCGAAGATTTGTTCGAGGAGGCTGAGTCGCTCGTCTTCAACCCCTTGTCGTCCTTGCGCCGAAAGGCGATAGCCGGGAAGAGGATGATCGATATTCTCTGTGTCCATATGGTTTGACATGCATCCAACCTCAATGCAACTCGGTCTATGGCTGAGCGAACAGCGTCGCGCGGTTGCCTCGCTTCACCAATTTACGGCCGACGAGGCGAACTCAGTGAAATGGACTGCGATGGTTTCTTGCCGGGCTGCACTTTCCCATGAGCAGCGGGCATCGCTGTCGCGAACGAACTCACGACAATTTCGATTCGTCGGTTCCTGTTTCGGTTTTCCTTGGCGTTCAGCGGCTTCGCTGTCGTATACACGATCGCTTTGACACGATCGGCATCGATCCCGCTGTTGATCAGGGCTTGGCTAGCATGCTCGACGCGGGCACGGGAGAGCTCAAGATTGTCCCGAAAGAGTTTTCGTGGGTCATTGCGGATCGGTCGTGTGTCGGTGTGGGTGATCACTTCGATATTTCGGTAGCGAAATTTCTGTAAGACCGTTCCGATCTGTCCGATCAATGTATTACCGCCTGGAGTGATGGTGGCCTCTCCTGGAGGGAACAATTCATTGTTGATGAGCGCGAGCGTCAGAGCGGTTCGCTCCTGTTGCAAGGCCACTGTGCCTCGCTTCAGTTCCTCTTCTAGGGTTCCGGACAGGGCTTCGCCGATCTTGATCAGATCAATGGTTCCGGCGTTCGGGCTCTCTCCGGAAGATGTGTTGGGAATGGGAAGATCGGTCACTGAGAGATTAGTATCGGGAGGAAGTTCGCTGAGGGTATGCTTCGCGGGAGGACTCACTTCAAGGGAGGGGAAGGCTTCCTCCGGTTTGGGCAAGCTTCGTTCGAGCTCCTCCAGTAACTGTTTCGTGCGAGCGATCTCGGCATCTCGATCCACCAGCATTGGGCCGAGATCCGCATATTTTTGTGTGACTTGTTTGAGGTTTTCTCTGATCTGTCCCAGCTCTTGTTCCTTCCCGATCATCTGTTGTTCGAGTTCGGTGACACGACGTTTGATCTGTGTCGGGTCCTGCTCCTTCCCCGCCATCTGTTGTTCAAGCTCAGCGAGGTGGCGCTTGGCTTGTCCCAACTCTTGTTCTTTCGCGGCCGTCTGCTGTTCCAGTTCCGTCGCCCGGCGTTTGGCTTGGGCGGATTCGTACTCTTTTCCAGCCAACAATTGTTCGAGGTCGGAAACACGTCGTTTGGATTGAGCCGAGTCCTGCGTCTTTCCTGCGGTCTGCTGTTCTTTCGCTGCGAGTTGTTGCTCGAGGTCAGCAATACGCCGTTTGGTTTGTGTCAGTTCTTGGTCTTTCCCCGCAGTCTGCTGCTCCGCTTCCACGGTCCGTCGCTTTGCCTGGGCTAGGTCTTGCTCCTTGCCGACCAGTTGCTGCTCGAATTCGGTTGCCCGACGTTTCGTCTGCGCAGAATCGTAATCCTTCCCCACGATCTGTTGTTCAAGTTCCGCGACACGGCGTTTGGCTTGGGCCAGGTCCTGTTCCTTGCCGGCCATCTGTTGTTCGGCTTCCGTCACTCGGCGTTTGATCTGAGTCAGATCCTGATCCTTCTTGGTCAGCTGTTGTTCGAGGTCGGAGACCCGGCGTTTGGTCTGGGCCACGTCCTGTCCTTTTCCCGTGGTCGCCATCTGTTGTTCGACGTCGGAGACCCGACGTTTGGCCTGGACGAGTTCCTCAGTTTGCGCTGCGAAGTCTTCCTGAAATTTTTTTGAGTTCTCGTGAATATTCGTTCGCAGGGCTGCGAGCTCACTGTCTTTGGCATGGAGCTGGATAACGAGTTCCCCGATCCGTCGTTTGGCACTTTCTAGATTACCTTCGGCGAGTTGTCGCTCCAGCTCACCGATGCGTTGTCTCGCCTGCTGGAGCGTCGTTCGCGCGGTACTCAGCTCATGCGACAACTCTTTTTCTGAATTGCCGCGTGGCCCGGAGGCCTGTTCTTTCTGCGCTCGCTGAGCGACGAGCTGGCGGCGCTGATCGATTGCCGGATCCTGGGGTGCTCCAACTAGGACAGTCCGGATGGGAGAGGGCTGTTCATCCAGAGGCGAGCGGCTCACGGTTTGAGATCTGGTCTGCTCGTTTAGATCAGGTGACATGATAGCTGTGGGCGTTGAGCGTGAAACGCGATGCAGGATCGGAGTGTTATCCGGGCGAACCGACGGAGATTCAGGTGAGAGCTGAGTTGCCATCGATGGAATAGCAGCAACAACAAGCAGAGGATTCCCACAGAGCAGGACAGTGGATCCAAGAACGAAAAAGAATAATGTGCTGATCATGTCTCACCCCCAACGGTGCGGTGACTGCAGATGAAGTCAGGTGCTATCGGAAGACGCGTGATGCACACATGAGACCGGAGGGCATCACAGGTCATCGCACCTGACACCATCGGGCAAGCGGTGTCGGACGTACGCGCTTTGTGAATGCACACGAGAAAGACTCCGGTCGATCCTATCGCCTTCCTGATTTGCTTTGCAACCCAGAGCGGCAGGGCATGGTTCCTTGTAGGCGTGGCGAGCTGGAAATAATGCCGGTTGATCGAGAGGGTGTTCGCGTGTCCAACTCCCATAACAGGTATGATCAATCGATCGGGTACAGATTGTCTCGCGGATTGAGCCGTTTCCGCCGCTCGACGACCACGCCGGTACACTGATAGGCTTCTTGATTGAGGAATGGGAAGATCAGTAGGAGTATATTGGAATTCAGTGTGACATCGTCCGGCTTCAATCGAACATTTTGCTCACGTGCCGCTAGCTTGAGATTCAGCATGCATCCCTCCTTCGTGTATCCATTTGCGGTGATGCTCCCGGCCGGACTCGGCCCTCCGGGCACCTGATCGGCCTGTGATGCGCAGGATGCTACGAATAACGAAGTAAGAAGACTCAACGTTCTGATGGCTGGACTCATGAAGACCTCACAGAATTCCAACGTTCACTGTGACCAATGGTTTGCATGAACCGTGAGGAACGACGCCTGCTAGCTCGGTCATGAAGAGGCCCTCTTAGGAGGACCGTGGCGTATATCTCTTGGAGAACCCATTGGATTTTCAGAGAAACATCAGGAGGGAATCAAGTGAAGAAAGACTTTTCCGTGGCACAGGGCATCCGTTTCCCTCATCCGACACGGTTGAGAGGTGAGAAGAATGCTTCAAAAAAACCTTTCAACACATAGGCCACTTCCCCTGTGGATAATCCTGTGAATATCCTATGGTTTTGTCGGAAGATCGCAACCACACTGTGTGTATGTGTCATGGTACTGTCTATTGCTGACCTCAGTGTCATGCAACGGAGACCACAAGTAATTGTGGTCTCCGTTGCTCTTGTGGTGTTTTCAGCGCATTCCTAGCGATTGGCGTCAGATGGCGCAGGATCGCCGTTTTTACGAGGTTTGTGAATGCAACCATTCATTCGGCTGTCCACAGGCTTGGTGGATTTCGGGGTACCTCGTGGCTATTGCGTATGCTTCGTGTCAATTCCCAACCTACTCAGGGGCGTATCGAAATACAGAAAAGCTTCCGCAACGTGCAGGCGATAGAGGTACACGGCGGAGTCGACTTCTATTTTTTTCGATACACATTGAGCCCGATCTTTTCTTGCCGGTTTGGGATGGTGACGTTGCCTTCCGTCGAGGCGACAATGATCGTTTTGCCTGTAGAGGATGGGCCGAATTCCTTCGAAAGATCAACTTTGATGGTTAAGACAGTGCCTTCGACGTTCATCTCGACATTCTTCATCGTCTGATCCTTTCATGCTCCTTATGTATTCGGACTGCGGAATCATCGGGCTAACGGGCCAAAGTCGTGCCGGCGAGTTTTTTGGCGATGCCGGGTAAATGGCCTTGGGCTTCTGCGCCTTGAAAGCTGAATGTCAGGACAAAGCCGGAACATTGGGTGTAGCCGGTTCCCCCAGGGCCTTTGCCGTTTCGAAAATCACCAAGGACCATGTCTCCTCCTGTACAAACCGGGAAGGCGGTTCGTTTGAAGGCCGGATTCTGCAGATAGAGGTCCATCATTTCCTTGATTCCTGCCGTGGTTTCGCTCTGGAATTCAAGGTGCACATAGACCGACAGCGCCTGGCCGTTGGGCCATTGCCATGCACAACCTTCGCCCGTCCCAATTCTGGACTGGACGGCCGATAGCTTCGGAGCTGCAAGTAGACTGCAAACTTGAGACGCCATTGGGCTGTCTGCATGACTCGGGGACGCCATCAGCAGTCCACATATGACGAGGAATGTCCGCAGCTTCATAGTGGATGTCCCTATAAAAACGCTACCGGTTTCGTCTGAAGGCAACGGCTTCCACTCTCAGTAATACAGAGCGAACCAGTTACTGGAATTGTAGTCCCTTGATGCTGTCCGATCAATGGCTGTTGGGTATTAACTCCAAGGACAACACTACCAGCCCTGGTCTGCGGACCATCCGATGCTCGGTTCAGGTATTGATGCTATGGCACTCCATTCGCTCTTCTTGGCTCGACGGAGCGGCTGAGTCTGGAGCATGAAGCAGTGGAGAGCAGCTTATCCTTTGCAGCGTGGGCTTGCCCTTATGGAGAGTCTCCGCGTCTTCGGGTATTGTTCTTCGAGCTGCGTGGGTAAGGTCTGGTCGTGGCATCGCTTGAGAAGCGTGCTAAACAAGTCATCGAGTGCAATCAATGCTTC
The DNA here is from genome assembly GCA_964430555.1 of uncultured Nitrospira sp. GTDB lineage: Bacteria > Nitrospirota > Nitrospiria > Nitrospirales > Nitrospiraceae > Nitrospira_D. Next base: position 8,653 of record CAYSFU010000049.1, read on the forward strand.
TCCCACGATGTGGCGAGTTTCTCGTTCTGAATAGCGCAGAGGAACGAGTCGTCGCCGCTGCCACCCTCGGAGCAGAAACGTCCGTCCAAGTTGGTCGTAGGGTTGTTCACACCCCATCACGAATTCCCGGCCTTGATCGTCTTCGAGAATGAATCCCTTCACATTCATCCTGCCCCTCCTATTCCGCTAGCATCCTGTGGACCTGTGTTGACATGTCCTCGCCTGTGTGTCGAGTGTCCCCAGGACGAGACGCTTTTCACAGACTTGTCACGAGAGAACTGCCAATAGATTGGGAGATCGAAGAGCATCGATGGCAATCAATACATGCTCCACCTCGGCCCAGAATCGTACGACGACCTCCGGTTCGGCATTGAGTGACTGAAGCAGCAAGAGGATGCCGAGAAACACGGCGATGATCGCAGGCCAGATTATCGAGAGCACGCCAAGGACGAAGGCGAGGGTTAGTGCTGTTAACACATGCTGGACGAACTGGCTTTTGATCGTGATCATGGGGCTCTCCTCCGTATGCGCTCACAGCGCATCGCATCCGGCAGTGCATGCGTTTCGCGATGAGGCCTTGCAAACGTCCAGAACGGCTGTTGGCCGGATGTTTCGGACATCGGGCACCCACAGTGCGCTGCATCCGCTCATCACTATGACGCTACGCATGCGACTTGCTGCGTGAGTACGGATATCGCACGAACTATGCCTCATGAAATTTTGAAGGCGTGCCCATATTTCAAGGAGTTGTCAAGGCACCGATCTGCGTAGGACAAATACGATACGTATCTTTTTATATCCAGTGAATCGAAAGCAATTCATGGATTGTGTATTGAGCGAGGAGGATGCAGCGTTTCACGTGATGAAGTGTCGGTGATGATTATGGACCGAAGAGCACGACGAGCCGTGTAGGAGCCTGCTGCAGTTGAACACAACTACCGGATGAAGGTTGGGTCTGTGGCCGTCGGTATTCTTCTCATTCGTGGTTCTTAGGCTATGACAGATCTCGTGTTGAGTTGTTGGCTGGAACGTCTGGTTGATCGAGGCTTTGCAGATACGAGCGGAAAACGTCGCACGTGTTTGACAGGGATCTCAATATCAAGAGTTGGCCAATAGAGGATGTCGGCATGGAGCCGTATCACGTGCTTGAGCGCTGACGAGATGGCAGTTCGAAATCGAGGAAAGTCGATAAACGACACAAAAAGCTCGTTGTTGTTGGTCAACAGCCAGAGTCCATGTGTAGAGATATGGGTTACCTCCACGTTCGAAAGCTTCTTGCCCTGGATGAGGGTGTTCATCTGACTGCTCCTGAGTAAAAGGGTAGGATCGCTTTCGGGCAAGCCCGTGATTGAGTCATGATGATACCCGTTATCCTTTTTTGGACATGCCTTCACGTTGAAGAATCTCGGCGACATTCTGTTCGTTCACGAATATATCCGCGACGAGGCGATGGTAGGTGTCACGACCGTAGGGTACGATCCGAATGGAACCACCGCGCAAGAGTTCTTCCAACCGCTGTTTGGCGGCTGGCCCCATCGGCTCGTCCATTTCCGGTGTATCGATCCCGCGCAGTCTGATGCGCTCGCCTCCAGCACGAATGGTGTCTCCATCAACTGCGCGTACCTGAAGGGTGCTCAGCAGTCTCATTTCGCGCCTTGCCAGGACTTGAAGTGTCGAGAGACGAGTAGACTTGTGGACGGCTCCCAGTTTGTACCGTCCTTTGGGATAACGTTGTGGACGGCTGTCCGGTGGGCGCTTGCGTCTCGGCTGTTTGTATGTAGGAAGGCGATCAGGGCGTGTTTCATTCGGCGAGGGATACCAACACAGGTCACATTGCTGGTTCAGCGTCGATCCAAGGTCGGACTGTTCAAGCCGTGCTGCGGAGGCGTCAAGTGGCATCTGGAGAGACCACCAGCCGATGAGCATCCAGAATGTCACAATTAGACGCAGCTTCATGGTCTATTGACAAAGCAGGTGTTGTGCCAGATTCAGGCCAATTGACAATGGTCAAAACGGCATGTTGCAATGCATCGGTATCTCGTTGAGATTCATCGATATTTTATGAGATGCGAGCGACGCATCACGATTCACGGAGGTTATGCCATGGATATGATGGGACGGGTGGGGTTGGTCGAAATTCCGATGTTGATCGCCCCGGATCAGAAGGCTTGGATGGATCGCATGATCAAGGAAGGGAAAATTGCTATTCCGCCCGGTGGGACATTGGAAAAAGGGTCGTTGTATTCAATGTTTGTCCGGATGCTGCTCCACAACGCCATGGAGGAGCAGAAGCGGCAAGAGGCCTTGGAAGCAGAAGACGAAGATGATGAATAGGGGAATCGTTGGCGGTAAGTAGAAGCTTCTTGAAAATCGCGTCTGAATCTAAATAGATACGCCCTGTATCCAATTAGATTCAACGACTTCTTCTACAACGCGGTTTCTAGAGCTTCTTGAATGCCAGCTGAGCGGCGCGGATTGTTTTTTCAATGTCTTGCATGCTGTGGGCAGTGGAAATAAACGCTGCCTCGAACTGGGATGGCGCAAGGTAGACCCCCTGCTCCAGCATGGAGTGAAAGAACCGGCCGTACTGTTTCGTGTCGGATTGTTTTGCCGTGTTCCAGTCTCCCACCGGGCCTGGAGTGAAAAACGTCGTCAGCATGGATCCGACACGTGTTTGCGTCACGGACACTCCGGCCCGTTTTGCGGCTTCGCCAATGCCTTTCGCAAGGGCGATGGATCGTTGCTCCAGTTGCTTATAGACGCCCTTCCCCCGTAATTGCTTCAGCGTCGCTAAGCCAGCCGAGACGGCCAGTGGGTTCCCCGAAAGGGTTCCTGCCTGATAGACCGGTCCCACCGGGGCGATGAGATCCATGATGTCCTCCCGTCCGCCGTAGGCGCCGACGGGCAACCCTCCCCCGATGATTTTGCCGAGCACCGTCAGGTCTGGCTTGATGCCATATAGTGCTTGTGCTCCGCCGTAATTCACGCGGAAACCTGAAATGACTTCGTCAAAAATTAAGAGGATCCCGTGCTCGGCGGTCAATCGACGAAGTGCCGGCAGAAAGTCTGGAGCAGGCGGCACGACACCCATGTTTCCCGCGATCGGTTCGATGATGATGCAGGCGAGTTGCTTGCGATGCGCTTGAATGAGCTGTTGAACCGCTCGAATGTCATTATAGGGTGCAGTCAGGGTGTGCTTTGCAAAATCCTCGGGCACACCCGGCGAGTCTGGAATTCCCAATGTCGCCAGGCCTGATCCGGCCTTTGCTAAGAGGTAATCGCTGTGTCCGTGGTAGCACCCTTCGAACTTGATGATCCCGGTGCGTTTTGTGAACCCCCGCGCGACGCGAATGGCGCTCATCACCGCTTCTGTGCCGGAGCTGACCAATCGGAGTTTTTCCATCGATGGGAATGCGTGGCGAATTTCTTTTGCCAGCGCGACCTCCAATTCCGTTGGTGCGCCGTAACTGGTGCCTTGCTCAGCCGCTTTCTTGATTGAGGCAATGACTGCTGAATGGGCATGCCCCAGGATCATCGGCCCCCAGGACAGCACGTAATCGATGTAGGCGTTCTTATCCACATCGTAAAGGTGCGATCCTTTGGCACGCGCGATGAATCGCGGCTGTCCCCCAACTGAGCGGAATGCGCGAACGGGGCTATTAACTCCGCCGGGAATCAGCTTTTGAGCTTCGGTAAAGAGCTTGGCCGAGCGGGATGTCTTCATAACGGGGGCGCACCCTACCATGGAGGGTGAGAGCCGGTCAAGAAACCTGCGGTTGAATCATGTGGGGATCGACTTTATCAAGGGCCAAAAAATGTCGACAGAATCCATTTCTTCTCGACTCGAATACGACAGAAGGCACGATCTTTCGATCATGCGGTCAAATTCCCTTGAAATTGTCCACTGTGTTGCCAGATGCCGATGACGGCGTGATTCTTGCTGTATCCACAAAACAGGAGGAAGCGATTACCATGAAGGTTGTGTGTTCTTGGTGCCGAGGGGAAGGTCAGGATGGCTTCGTTGCGGAAAAGGCGCCATTCGAAGACCTCCGGGAGACGCACAGCATCTGCCTCGCGCATGAGACCGTAGTCCGGGCTCGCTGGGAGGCACGTCGGCGGAAGGCAGACGCCTCGTCCCTTTATCATGGGTTCATCTGGGATCTTGGTTGTTGTACCGGTTGGCTGTTACGCTCCATCATTCAGGCGGGAGCGGGGAGTCTCATAGAGCTGGCCTCAATGGGGCGTTCCTAGGTCATCTCGGAGAATTTGACACCCGTAGCGCCTGAACAATTTCGACAGAACTCTATTCCCGAGTCGGTTTCTGCCTAGAAGCCGCCGGGCCTTTTCGAGATAGGTTTTTCTGTGCTCTTCCCTGCGCTGTGGAGCGAAGCACTTCCAACTCCCAACGATGTCGCTTTGATGCATTCTGCTCAGTCACGGCAAACACCGTATGAAACGGGGCGCTCCGACCGTCCGTCGTTTGCCCCTTGCTCCATGCTTCCCCGGCATCACTGAGGACTTCGAGCAACGTTTCATACTCTTCTTCGTCATCGGGGAGTACCGCGTGGGCATCCGAGATGAGGAGGATATAGCCTTTGGCTGGAAGCCACTCGAGGTCGGCGAGACATTCCTCCAAGGCGTCCCAGTTGTGTCCAAAGTATTCCGGGAAGGAAAGTACCCGCGAAAACTCATCGAACAGACTCGACGACGTTCGACATTTTTTGCCCTCGATTGTGCGCATCAGAAATCCGGGGGGAGCCTTCAGCATCGTTGTGGCTGAATGCTCGCGAGGGAGGACGAGCAGGCCGGACCATGGCGGTGATCGTTTGCCGAGATGAGAGGGGAGGGGTAAGGGTACTGCCATAACGGCGCTCGCTTATTGAAATAGTAGTCAATTGAGAGGGACAAACGTTCGATAGTGATCCCCCGTATAGTAGGCTTTCCCGGTTCGCTGCTCAATTACGATCCGTTCGGCATCACGCCCACGGCCGCGGATCTTCGGGTTGACATCATACTCCCGATAGCGACCGGGAGGAAGACGGTGTTCTCGGTTTTGGAAGTCACGCCCGCCGACATAGCCTGGAAGCGGTCGCCCTCCTCGTTGTTCCAGCTGTGCAAGGAGATCGTAGGCTTTCTCAGGTGGTGTGGCGGACCACGAAGGATCGTCAGTTTGTGGGAGAAGAAGAGTCGAGGCACTCGTGGTCAGGATGTTAGGAGCGAGATCCGGAGTTGTGATGCCGATCAATGGAAGGAGTGCGATCGTGCAACACAGGGTGACGAGTAAGCCGAAGAGTCGGAGCTGTCTCCGTTGACGGGTGGACACAGGACCTCTCATGCGCGGATGTGCGACCCTGATGAAGAGACCGTAGCATTCTCTTTTTCCGAAGGTCAAACACCCTCCATAGGGATTCACGTACTTGCCTGGATGTCTTTAGCCCTGTTTGCTAGAATGGTCGAACTGGTGTGTACCGCGAACCAAACCGAATTACCACCGTCTCGTCGTTGATTGGCTTGCAGAATGTATTGGCTGTGCTGAGGATTGGTCTGAGCAGCAAGGGGCGAGTATCACGGGTGTGGGTTTCCACTCTGCTCGCTCTGGTGCTCCTTGCGGTGGCGGCGTCGTCGAATGCGCAGCTGAGTCCGAGCGGTTCCATGCGGCGATCCCCGGCGGACGTCGTCAAGCACTATGTTCGATTGGATCAGAAGGGGGCACGCCTCGATTCCGCCTCATTCGATACGGTCACGCCCTACATCGATTGGAAAGAGGAGCCAGCGTGGGGGCGTATCGTGGTGGTGCAACAATCGACCGTGTCCGAGGATTACCGGCAATGGGAGATCGTGAACAATCTGGAAGTCATCATCCCGGTGACCTTTCAGATTCGGGGCTTGGTGTATCTCGAAACAGCCGGATTTATCCCTGAGGATAGGACGGAAGAGGTTCGTTTTCATGTGAAAGTGGTGGGTGGTTACTGGCGTATCCTCTCACCGGTCATCCCTCCCCATGTCGGCTTGAAGCGGATGGTGAGCTTCGCTCGGGATGCTGCCGCCCACGAACCGGACGACACACGACGCACGATACTCAAGGATCTCATTGAATCTTTGCGAAAGGTACACTAATGGCACAGACGCCTATAGACCTCCTGATCTTTGACTTGGACGGGACGTTGATCGAGTCAAAATGGGATATCGCCCATGCCGTCAATTTCACCCTGAAGACGTTGGGACTGCCGGAACGCCCTCTTGAAGAAATCTTCGGGTTTGTCGGGGATGGCGTGAAGCGGCTGCTGCGCTTGGCTGTCGGCGAAGGAAATCAGGAGAAATTTGAAGAAGCGTTGAGGGTGTTCCGAGGCTATTATCTCGAACATTGCTTGGACCGGACGACCTTCTATCCGGGTATCGAGCCCATGCTCAAGCATTTTGCTCACAAACAAAAAGTGATTGCGACGAATAAGTCGATCGAATACACGCGTGTGATCCTGAATGGATTGGGGCCGCACCACTTCCTGTATATGGTGGGCGGAGACAATGGCTTCGGGCTGAAGCCGGAGCCCGGCATGCTCTTGCACATCATCAACAAAATAGGCGTACCGAAGGATCGGGCGGTCCTTGTTGGAGACAGCACGAATGATATCAATGGAGGGCATAACGCGGGCATTCGGGTCTGTGCCGTGGGGTATGGCATGGGCAATCGTCAGAGGATGGAAGCCTGTCAGCCTGAGTGGTTCATTGAAAAGCCCGAACAACTGATGGAGATTTTTGTATGACACAGAGATCGCGACTACGGGTGAGATGGCGGAACGGTCTCCTGGTGGTGTGTATGAACATCACGCTGTTCCTGATCTTCACCCTCAACCTTGGCCTCCTTGCTGCGGCCACGCCGAACTTTGCCGATCGGGTGATCGAGCATCGGCTTGCCAATGGATTGACGGTGCTCATGGTCGAGCGGCATCAGACGCCCATCGTCTCGATCAACATCACGTTTGCCGTGGGCGGCATCAATGAACAGGTGGGGCAGACGGGCATCGCCCATCTCTACGAACATATGGCTTTCAAAGGGACACGTAGCGTGGGGACGACCGACTACGAGAAAGAAAAGCCCATCCTTGATGAACTGGCCGTCGTCGGGACGGAGCTCGATCTGCGGGAGCGAGAGATTGCAGCCACCGGAGAGGCGGCATCGGCGGACCAACGTAACGCGGTCGCATCGCTGCAGAAGCGGTTTCTGGCGTTACAAGCGCAGGCTGCGCAGTATGTGGTCGGCAATGAAATGGCGTTGATGTACCAACGGCACGGTGGTGTCGGTCTCAACGCATCAACGGGGAAGGATCTGACGCGGTACATGATCAGCTTGCCCTCCAATCGATTGCCCTTGTGGGCGGCGATCGAATCGGACCGGATGGCCAATCCCGTCTTGCGTGAGTTTTACAAGGAACGCGGCGTGGTGATGGAGGAGCGCCGTCTGCGCAACGACGACAGTCCGAACGGGCTGTTGTTCGAAACCTTCACCTCGGCGGCATTCCGGGCCCATGGGTATGGGATTCCGACGATCGGGTGGGGATCCGATATCTTGTCATTGACGCCGGCTGAGACCGAGGCATTTTTCAAGACCTATTATGGCCCTAATCGCGCCACGATCGCGTTGGTCGGGGACATCAATCCACAAGCAACCATCGCCTTGATCGAGCGGACGTTCGGGAAGATTCCTGCTGCGCCGCCGGGGCCGCCGTTGGTGACGGTGGAGCCGGAACAACGAGGTGAACGTCGGGTCGAAGTAGAATTTGATGCTGAGCCGGCAATCGTGATCGGCTATCACAAGCCGACACTACGCCATCCGGATGACGATGTGTGTGACGTCATCGATGCCGTGCTCAGCGACGGCCTGACGTCCCGGTTGCATCAAAAATTGGTGCGGGAGAAACGCTTGGCTGCATCGGTCGGGTCCGATGCCAGCCATCCCGGAGTGCGTGCGCCGAATCTGTTCGTGATCACGGCGACACCGTTGGCACCCCATACGACCGCGGAAGTCGAAGCGGCGATTTATGAAGAGATTGAGCGGCTGAAGCAGGAGCCGGTCTCGGCACAGGAGCTGGAAAAAGTGCTCAACAATTTGGATGCCGATTTAGTGCGAGGTTTGCGATCCAACAGTGGGTTGGCGTCTCAGCTGGCGTTGTACCAAGCTCTTGCCGGTGATTGGCGCTACATTCTGACCGCACGCGACAATGTGGCGAAAGTGACGGCTGCCGATGTCCAGCGGGTCGCCACGCAATACTTTACCCAGTCGAATCGGACCGTCGCCGTGTTGGTCAAGAAAAGTCTCAGCAAACGTGTGGCAGCGATGTCCGGCAACGAGGTGCAGCCATGAAGAGGGTGAGTGAACGAGGGGTGACGGGATGTACAATCGCTGGCATGGTGAGCCTGGCTCTTCTGCTGGCCTCGTCCGTCACGGCCTCTGCCGGGGGCGTGGCACTCGGTGATCCCAGGGCCATGACGTTTCCGCCTGTGGAATTTTCACCGCCGGAACCGGAGCGGGTGGTTCTTGAGAACGGGATGGTCGTCTATCTCTTGGAAGATCACGAATTGCCGCTTGTGTCGGTGACGATTACGATGCGAACCGGGAGCTGGCTTGATCCGATCGACAAGATCGGAGTGGCATCCATGACGGGTGCCGTCATGCGGACAGGCGGTGGAGGAGGGCTGTCGGCCGAGCAAGTCGATACGGAGTTGGAGCAGTTCGCAGGCGGTGTGAGCATCGGGATCGGCCGGCAATCAGGGTCAGCGTCGTTGGATGTGTTGAGCAAGGATCTCGATCGTGGATTGGAGATCCTGGCCGCCCTCGTGCGAAGGCCTACGTTTGAACCGGCTCGCGTTGAGTTGGCCAAACTTCAAGCCCTGGAAGGAATTCGGAGACGACAGGACAATCCGGGGTCCATCGTGGCTCGAGAATTTGCCAAGGTGCTCTATGGAGCCGAGCATCCCAGCGCGCGAGAAAGTTCACTGGATTCGATCTCACGGATTACGAGGGAGGATCTCATCAAATTTCACCGTGAGACGATCCATCCCAACGGCATGTTCATCGGGGTAACGGGCGACTTCAAACGAGAGGACATGCTGGCGGCGCTTCGGCATGTATTCGGAGATTGGCAAAAGGGACGGGTTCCGGAGTTACAGATTCCCGATGTATCGGAAGCCGTGATGGCTCAACCGGTGGTGCGGTTCGTGAACAAGGACACGTCACAGGCACATCTTCGGGTCGGACATCTGTCGATTAAAGAGCAGGATCCCGATTATGTCGCCTTGGCCATCGCGAACGATATCTTGGGCGGCAGTTCGTTTCGCAGTCGCCTGTTCAACGATGTGCGAACCAAGCGGGGGTTGGCCTATTCCGTCGGGAGCCGTCTCAGTACAGGCACGCATGACCAGGGGGTCTGGCTGATGCGGGCGGAAACCAAATTGACTTCCACGAAGGAAGTGATCGAGCGCTTTGTGGCGAATATCGAACGAATGCGCGCAGAGCCGGTGACGGATACCGAGCTGGCCGAGGCCAAGGAAGCTTACGTGAACTCGTTCGTCTTTTCCTTTGCGAGCCCATCGGCCATCGTCAGCCGGTTGGTCGAATTGGAGTACGATGGGTTGCCGAAAGATTTTCTTCAGCAGCTTCGCGCGAAAGTCGTGGGGCTGACCAAGGAAGAGGTGCAGGCGGCAGCCAAGCGACATTTGCATCCGGATCGGTTGAAGATGATCGCGGTTGGATCCGGCGAGGCGTTACCGAAAGCTCTGGCGACGTTCGGAGAGGTGAAAGAAATCAAGTTGAGTCCGGAAGGTTGAAGAGAGATACGAGGGCGGACGACGCGCACATGACAGTGGAGATCGTTGCTGGTATGGCCGCACCGCTGTCGCGTGCCGGGCGTCTTGAGGGCAAGAGCCACTTCCACGATGATAGGGTCTCAGCGCGTGCTTCATGAGCCGCGCATAGTATAAGGACGAAAGAACGCACCACCTGAGGGCTCATTTCATGCCGCTCGAAGATGAACTTTCCGACATCCTCAAGAAAGCGCGGATTGGACAGGGGTTGTCGGTCGGTGATGTCACTCGAATGACCGGGTTGCCAAGTAGCGACATCACCGCGCTCGAACGAGGGGACCGGCCCAAGGATCGCACGGAGATACGGGCGCTGGCAAAGGCCTTGGGCCTGCGCGCTGAGCCGCTGGAGCAGATCGCGATCGATAAATGGGAGCCGGTCGCTCAAGGCATGCCCCCGTGGGTGGAGATGGTACAGGGCTCCATCAATGGGTACGGTGTACAGGGCTACATCCTGCATGATGAGGGTGAGGCGGTATTGGTGGATACGGCCTATAACGCGCCGGCTATGCTGGACCAGCTTCGTCGACGTGGGTTGCGGCTCCTTGGCATATGCCTGACTCATGGCCATGCGGACCATGCCGATGGAATCGAGCAGATTCTCGGCCATTACGATGTCCCTGTGTACCTTGGACCGGAGGATGTGGAGTTGCTCAGTTGGCGACCTCGACAGGAGTCGCTGCTGGCCCCAACCGATGGTCTTGCCATCAAGGTCGGTCGCCGTACGGTTCGGTGCACGACCACACCTGGCCATACGGCCGGTGGGATCTGTTATCGTGTGGAGGATGCGCAACTACCCGTGTGCTTCGTCGGAGACACGCTCTTTGCCGGATCGATTGGTCGGTCCAATCCCAAAGAATTGTACGCAACCCATCTCAATTCCGTCACCCATCGTCTGTTGACACTTTCACCGGACTATCGCCTCCTGCCCGGACATGGGCCGGCCACGACCGTTGAGGAAGAGTTGGATCACAATCCCTTCGGTGCGCTTCCATAGGCGGGCATGACATGAATGGGTTGGGACGGAGTGACGATCGAGTTCTCGACAATGGAGTCGTGATTGAGACCAAAGATGCACCGATCTCTCAGCCGATTGAACTGACCGAGGACGATCACGAGCCAGAACCGTCGTTTTTTTCGAAGTGGGCGCTTCCTCTTATCCTCTTTCTTCTGACCGTTTTTACCACGCTGTGGGCCGGGGCGTACCAAGCGTACAACGGTCCGGCACGTGGCCCGTTGAATTTTCTGTTGGCCTCGCCTGAGGCGCTCTGGCAAGGGGTTCCGTTTGCTGCGGCTCTGCTCTTTATCCTCACCACGCACGAGCTAGGACACTATGTCTTGTCCAGGATCCATCGGGTGCCGACCTCCCTGCCGTTGTTCATTCCCGGACCACCGTATTTTATCGGCACCTTCGGCGCCATCATCCGCATGCGAGGTCCGATTCTGAGTCGTCGCGCCTTGTTCGACATCGGTGTTGCCGGTCCTTTGGCAGGATTTGTGGTCGCCGTGGCGGCGTTGATCGTCGGCCTGAATCTGTCGACTGTGGTGGATCGAACTACTACGTTGGGATTGCAACTGGGTGAGCCTCTCCTGCTGCAGTTCCTCTCGTGGCTGGTGATCGGTGCGTTGCCGCCGGAAGCCGATGTCGTGCTCCATCCGATTGGGTTCGCGGCTTGGTTTGGCCTCTTTGTGACGTCGCTCAATCTGCTTCCGATCGGCCAGCTCGACGGCGGCCATGTCGCCTATGCTCTCTGGGGGCACCGACAGCGAATCATGGCGTTGGCGTTTCTCCCGATCCTCTTGGCTTTGGGATTCTTCGGCTGGCCAGGCTGGTTGCTCTGGGCCTTCATGGCCGGGCTGTGGGGACTCGGCCATCCGCCGGTCATGGATCCCTCTGTGCCGTTGGGCCGTAATCGAACGATCGTGGGATGGATTGCGCTGGCTGTCTTCGTCCTCACCTTTGTGCCGGTGCCGTTTTCGGTTCACTGATGGGCAACTCATTACGCACTGGTTTTCCCGCACGATTCCGGTGAGTGCTTGTTCGTTCAGGCTAATACTTCTACAGTGTAGAAAGAATTTAGCGAGGCGAGATATATGCCATGCTTGACTTAGGCCGAAAGGTTATCCTTGTTTCAAAAAGAAAGATTGATAACGATGGGAATGAAAGCTTCGATACCTTCTTTGGGATAGTGACGCGTTTCAATGCCAATACGGTCGTCGTTGTACGCTCTGAGGGCGAAGAGGAATCTCTCCCATATGGCGAAGAGTTCTACAACATTGCCGAAGAAGGCTTCTACGAACTGAACGATGGAAGTACATGCGAAATCCAGACTTTGTAGCTGAGTTCCTTGTTTTTCAAAGCGAACAGGCACGTGAGAAATACAACCATCTGATCTTTTCCCCACGTAAGACAGTGCAATAATGTGGCTCCTTAATTCCATGCTGGATAGCCAGAAAATAAGGACGGGCGGTTTTTCTCACTGAAGTGCGAACAGGGTGTGGCTTTGAAGGGTGACGAGTGAGTTGTGATGAGGCAGATCGTGCTCGAAAAATTACTGTTGGTAATCGGTTTGTGGGGCATAGCGTGAGAAACGTTGACTTTCAAGACCGCACAAGGATGCTCGAGCAACTCAATAAAGATTTACAATTGCCTATAAAATGAGCGAATTCAGTTGGAAGGGCGGGCTCGTTTGCCGGCTAGTGACGGCTATTTCTAGTTCGTCGAGTAGAACGTCGTGCACCACTGGACCTGCGAGCGAAGAGCCATTTTTTAAACGAGGCGTGGCTTTCACCTGACGGTCTGCCCGCGAGGAGACCTTCAACGCTGATATCCTCATCAAGCGTCTCCCAGTGAATCCCATGCCCTCTGCCGATCAATCGCCAGCCTCTGCGTTCTAGAGGTGTGGCATGAACGAGGCGTGGGAACCAAGCAAGTGGCACAGAGAGGCTTCGCCCATCGCTCAAGTCAACGGTAAGCGTGTCTTCCGTTACAGTCACCGTTTCGGCTGATGGCAATGCGATTTCAATTGCTGAAGTATTCATTCCACGCTTCCAGGAGACTGTCCTCATGCGCGGTCACGAGTTTATGAATACGGACGATTTCCGATCGAGAAAATCCTCCGCTTTCTTGTAAGCGAATTGGATCAAGCCACAACTTTGCTACCTTATCTTCCCGCTCGATGTGTATATGAGGCGGTTCTTCTCGGTCACCAGCATAAAAGAAAAACCGATAAGACCCAGCCCTCAGAACTGTCGGCATGAAGATGAACTCACACGCACATAGTAGCACGTCTGTGCTCTCAAGCTGAAGTGATCAGCTGCTTCTCTGCGGACAGGCTGGCTAGCAGTTATAACAACTGCAGCCTTCTCCAGATTTCCTTGTCCGATTCAGCCCACGCTTTTAGAGTGGAGGGATGCTCGCAAGTGAGACATCGACGGCGCACTGTCCAAAGTGTCAGGCGCAGCGTGCTGATGGAGAACAAGAATGTAGTCGATGCGGGATTATCTTTGCCAAATACAAATCGTTGACGGCAAAGGCGCGTCTCTCACCATCCAAATATGTGTTTACAGAGGCTGAGGGGTTTCTGACGGCCAAGCAATGGCTGATCGAGTTGGACTCAACGGCCGATTCCATGACGTTCTATGGTCGGGCTGCTTTGTTTGTGGCGATGGTCTGGTGGGGGCAGGCGTTCATTCTCACACCGCTTGAAACGAATTACACCGGGGAGTCGTTTCTTCATTTGATCAACCTGCCTTTTCATGAAGCCGGGCATGTGATCTTTGCTCCTCTCGGTCGCTTCATGATGTTTCTGGGCGGAACGCTCGGTCAGATTCTCATGCCGATGGTCTGCCTTGGGACGTTCCTCATCAAAACCCACGACCCTTTCGGCGCGGCAGTGGCGCTGTGGTGGACGGCGGAAAGTCTGATGGACATTGCGCCGTACATTAACGACGCACGAGCGTTGGATCTTATGCTGATTGGCGGCGTGACGGGCAAAGAGACCGATGGGCACGATTGGAACAATATCCTCACGATGCTGAACTTGCTGGAATGGGACCATCGCCTGGCGCATCTCACCTACAATCTTGGGATATTCCTCATGTTCGGCTCTTTTATCTGGGGCGGTGCTCTCTTGCTGCGACACCATCGCCGGCTCTCAGAATGATGACCCTCCTCTTATGCGAGTATTCAACAGAGCCACGACTCACGAACGAGGTACTTCGCACTTCCCAAACACCGATTCATACGGTAGGGTAGCCAAATTTTTGAATTCTCCGAGAGGTTCTGCGTGATGCACCTCACGGATTCTTGTGTAATAAGACATGGTTCGATAGAGAGAGGTAGGGTGACAGGTGGGGCAATTGGGTATGCTTCTAGGCATCCTGATCGGATGTTTTCCAGTGTTGGTCTTTGCACAAACCGAAAGGAACTCGGACCATCGATCACAGGCATTTGAGAATCAGCCGACGGTCTGCGCCGACTGTGAGAAGGAGTCGAAGAGTTTTGCAGGACGGTTTTTCGAAATCTATCTCGACGGGATCAAGGGGACAGCTGCACCAGATGTAGTTGGGTCAGAACCGATACGTCGATTTCCCTCTGTGCCATTCAGCTCTCCGCCGTTTCCAATGTCCGAACATGTTGGTCCTTCAATAGGGGTTCCAGATGCGACTCCTAATAATCTGCCGCTGATGAAGACGTTATCGGAGACCGGTGTCGGCAAGACGCTCAGAACCTCGAGAATCAATGTCTATGGATGGATTGTTCCTTCGTTCAATGCCAGCACATCCCGTGATACGAACATCCCGTTGACCTATACGATTGTTCCGAATAGCGCACAACTGTCGCAGGCAGTACTCACCATCGAACGTGGCCTCGATACAGCGCAAACGAGCCGAATTGATTGGGGCTTTCGCTTCACCAATTTGTATGGAACGGATTATCGCTATACCGCCGCGAAAGGAGTTCTGGGGCATCAGTTGCTCGATCGCAATCAGCTCTATGGGTATGACCCGATGGAGTTTTATGGGCAGGTTTATGTTCCCTGGGTAGCGGAGGGGCTGGTTCTGAAAATCGGGCGGTTCATGTCACCGGCCGATATCGAAGCACAGCTGGCGCCCAACAACTTTCTGGTCACTCATTCGGTCATGTTTACCTTTGATCCCTTCACATTCATGGGCCTTCTGGCCACGATCCGGCTCACTCCTCAATGGACGATCGATCTGGGTGTGCACGGAGGCAACGATATGGCGGTCTGGTCTAACTCAGCTCAACCGAATGGGCATGTCATGGTCAAATGGCTGTCGAGCGATAACAATGACGCCATTTGGTTGGGGGCGAATTCTGTGGGAGGAGGCAAGTACACGAATGGGCACGACAACCTGCAGCACATGGTCGGCGTCTGGTCGCATCGATTCAACGACACGTTTCATATGATGACCGAGGCGTACTATGCCTACCAGTTCGATGCGGCCAAAGGGGGGAGCTGTATTTTGGGGGCTTCACGACTGTTTGCTTCGGGTGGAGGTTGCGGCCCAACAATCCCAGGTCTTTCCGATTCGATCGGTGGAGTGAACTATTTTCAGATCAAGGTCTCCGGGAAAGACTATCTCACTATTCGCAACGACATACTTGCCGACTTGAAAGGGCAACGGAGCGGCTATAAGACAGTCTATACCAGCCACACGCTGGGGTGGTCGCATTGGCTTTCCAACGAACTTATCGTACGGCCAGAAATCCGATACGATCACAGCTGGAGTCGGGTGACTCCGTACGACAACGGTACTCGTGGAGACCAGTTTGTATTCATCACCGATTTCATCATCAAGTTTTGAGCATCTATTTGCTGCGTTGGAAATTTGTCTGGCTTGAATGTTCTCCGAAGAGGCGAAGCTGATCGGCGATACTCGTGCTGAGGGCATGGATGGCTGATTGCTTCGCCTCGTGGAGTGCCGTGGCGTCCTCGACGAAGACTGCTGCCCCCACTATTTTTGATCGCTCTTCGACCGTTTGGAGGGGGGCGTGCCAGTCGGAGCGGGCAGCCCACAGGCTTCCCGTGGCCATCACGAGGGCGTCGCTTTCGGTTCCGGGAGCGAGATAGGCTCCGATAAGGGTTGGGTACAGCCAGGCCAGGCGGTTGTTGTACCGGTCGATGGCTGCAATTCCATCGATGATGACCACGAGATCGGCTCCAAACCGAGCTCCCGCCTGTCGGATTCCCTTGATATCGTCGCCTCCCACCGTGACATCCATGAGCACGAACGTATCGGCCAGGAGTTGTTCCTCTCGCAGTGGGGCCAGCTCGCGGAGCAGGTGATCACGATCCGCGCTCAGCCACTCGACTTTCTTGATGGATGGTGTGTCGGGAACATCGTGCGTGGCAAAAAAGACTCCGAGGCGAAACGGTGGAGATGGGCGAGTGTTCTGAGGCGCTCGCGATTGGTTTTCCGGGATTGTAGGCGAGGCGACATGCAGCCGTTCACCCATTGCGGTTCGGTTGAATCCCTGGCTGGTCGTGCACCCTGTTGAGACAAGAATGATCAGCAGCAAGATGATGTTGGTTGTTTGCATCGGCAAGTTCTCGCGTCTTCGTCTGACCGGAAGCATCGTTTCAGGGAGACAGGCCGTTCCGTGCAGCTTCAATACTCAGTGCTTCATCTGTGTGCGAGCGACGCTACTCGACGATGGGGAGAATACGATCAGCCACCGCCTGTACGACGGCTTCGTCTTCGGTCGCCGTTTTTGGACCTTTAAAGCTCAGAATCGTTCCTCCATGACTCGGTGCCTGAATTGTGGCACTGACTTCGACTCGTGCCCCGTCTTCAACCTCCGGGTCGCGGACGACCGGCCTGCCACAGATCCCCAAGACGGCCACTGAAAGGGTTGCCTCGTCCTCTTCAAGCCGGAAGAGGTAGGCGCCATAACAAAGATCGCCGTTCGCCAAGGGGTAAGGGGCCAGCGGCTGCACATCTCGTACGATGCCTCGCATGGTCACATGCCGAAGATGGTAGATCTTCGGTTCCTCGAGAAGTTGTTGGAGACTGATGGGCTCTTCGGCCAAGACCAAGGCCGAGGACATGATCGAGACGACGAGCGTGAAGCTGTAGAGGCGATAAGTTACGCGACGAATCATGAGCGGAAACTGATCGGATTGGGCATCATTCTAGCACGTTCTTCATGGGAAACCTGCAGCGGCTTTCTCTTGGACACCTGCATCGTTATAATCCGGCCTCGTTGAGACAAGGAGGAGGATAAGTATGGGACATGAGCAACGATTCCTAGCCTTTCTCGCGGAGACGCGGCCGAGGTTCGAAGATCTCTTGGGGCAGATGGTGGAAGTGCCATCGATCAGTATGGATTCCTCTCGATCGAGCGATATGCGGCGTATGGCCGAGCTCGCGAAACAGTATTTGGGTGAGTTGGGTGCGGATCCACACATCGTCGAGACTGGTGGATACCCCATCGTGTCGGGCGGATGGACCGTGGGGGCTGAGTATCCCACCGTCACGATTTACAATCATCTGGATGTGCAACCCGCGCAGGAGCCTGAGTGGAAACATGCGCCGTTCGCCTTTCGAAATGATCGCGGAATCTACCATGGCCGGGGGGCGACTGATGACAAAGGACCAGCCCTTGCCGCACTGTTTGGCGCTCGATATGCGATCGAGCAAGGGGTGCCGATCAATATTCGTTTCTTATGGGAGCTCGAAGAAGAGATCGGTAGCCCGCATTTTCGCGCAGGGCTCAAGGATCGTACGGCGATCCCAAGACCGGACTCGGTCATCGTCTCGGATACGATCTGGATCGCCAAGGGGAGGCCTGCGGTCCCCTATGGTTTGCGTGGCCTGCTCGGGGCACGTTTGGTCTTGCGCACCGGGGAAAAGGATGCACATTCCGGTGTCACGGGAGGGGCGGCTCGGAACCCGCTGGCCGAGCTGATGGAGGTTGCAACCGCTTGTCTGGATGCGAGGACCGGGAGAGTGAAGATTCCCGGCTTCTATGATGAGGTGGTTGAACCGACGAAGGCCGAGATCAAGAGCTTTCTGAAATCAGGGTTCCGGGTCAAGGGTTTTAAAGAAGCCTATGGGTTTCGGTCGCTACGAGTTCAGGATCCTGCGGATGTCCTGCGGCGGATTTGGGCCTCGCCGACGTTCGAAATTCATGGTCTCAGTGGGGGTTACCATGGACAGGGTGTGAAGACCGTGGTGCCTGGCCATGCTGAGCTGAAGATCAGCATGCGACTGGTTCCAAACCAGGTGCCCGAGCGTGTGTTTGCTCTCTTGAAACGGCACGTTACCAAGATGAATCCCGCTATAAAGGTGGAGCGAGAGGGAATGCTCCATCCATTTAAGGGGAGCTTTGCCGGTCCCTATGTGGATTGTGTGAAGCGGGCAGTGAAAGCGGGGTTTGGAAAAGAACCAGCATTTGTGCGAGAGGGGGGATCAATCGGGGCGGTTGTCACGATGCAAAATATGTGGAAGGTTCCAATTCTTTTCATGGGGTTAAGCTTGCCGGAACATGGCTACCACGCTCCCAATGAGTATTTTGACTGGGGACAAGCTTCTGGGGGCATGAAGGCATTTGCCCATTATTTCGAAGCGTTAGCACGGATGGGAAAAGGCTAGGGCAAAGGTATAGCACTAATTGTGTAGCTCACTTGCGAGACCTACAAGGGTCAGTTTTGAACAGAGTTTCACAAAAATTGGTTGACTGTGTTGTTTCTTCTGCAGTGATAGGATGAAATTTCCTAGTTCCGAACAATTTCTATTCCATAAGCCATTGAAAGTATGAATAATGAAAAGTCTTCCATTCCAATAGAAGGGCATAGAAGTTGCTCGTCAGTGAAGGTGGGCGAGGTGTTCGGTGGGCTCCTCGTGATAGAGGGGAAGGGTTGAATATATGGGGACTGGTTAGGTATCCTGGCCAGTCTATGAGTGGTGAATCGGCTCATACCGTCATGATTGTGATGGTAAGCACGGCAAACCAAGAAGAAGCGGGAAAAATTGTCGATCTGGCAGTAGGGTCCCGGTTAGCGGCTTGTGCATCAATTCTCCCCACAGTCCGATCAACCTACTGGTGGGAAGGGAAAATGGTGAACGATCAAGAAACGCTTATCTTCATGAAAACAACATCCGATAAAGTGTTACCGCTCCAAGAGGCGATTCTGAACGTTCACTCATATAAGGTTCCTGAAATTATCGCGACTTCTGTTACGCATGGATTTCAGCCGTATCTTGACTGGGTTCGGAGCGAGGTGTCCTCGCCATGTGGTTGAGGTGGCTGCTGAGGGATACTGGTTTTTAGGGGGGGTTGACCGGGAGGAAGGGAAGTCGGTAACGTGACGGTCTCCACGGTAACCCTACCGGAGGCAATTGGCAGAGGGGGCGATTATTATGGCTCAGACAACGAATCAAGACGGCGGGACTTACACGGTTGTCGTCTTTCGAGGGTCCACGGCAAAGCCGCTGCGCTTTAGTTTTTCAAAAAGGCTTCTCCGGACGCTGCTGACATGTGTTGGCCTTCTTGTTGTTGTCGATCTGCTGGTCGTGTCTCACTATGTCGTAAGGACAGGCGAGGTATGGGAACTCTCTGCGTTCCGTACGGAAGCAATGAGTGCCCGCGAGCAGACTGCGGCGTTCACGTCGGCCATTGATGGCCTCAAGAAGCGAATCGGGGCCATGAACGAGGTCAATCAACGACTTCGGGTCATGCTGGGAATAGAGATTCCGAAGTCCGGCGATATGGTGAATGGCCGAGGTGGTGAGGATGTTCCTATTCTCGAAGGTGGGGCTATGCCAAGCCTTGATAGGAATGCAAGCGCGGGGCTGGCAAGTTCGGGAAGTTCTTCCAAGGATGGAACAGAGAGACGCAATGAGGAGTCTGCTGCGAACGTTGACTCATCCCAAAATCATCTTGAAGCGGTTGCTGCGGTGAAAAATGGACTGGAGTGGCTCTCGAAGGCAACCACCGCTCAAGAACGCATCTTGTCGGAGTTATCGGAGGCTGCGGAGCAACGCTCTTCTCGATGGGCATCGACACCTTCTATTTGGCCGGTGAAAGGGTGGGTGACGTCAGGGTTTGGGCCTCGCATGTCGCCCTTCACTGAGAAGCCTGCTTGGCACGATGGGTTGGATATTGGAGCAGCTCCGAACACGCCGGTTCGTGCACCGGCACAAGGTCGGGTGACCTCAGTAGGCTATGATCCGAAACTTGGGAACATGGTGCGTCTTGACCATGGGTTCGGCGTTGAAACGGTCTATGGGCATTTGGCCAAGGCCTTGGCCAAAGAAGGTCAGAGAGTCGATCGCGGCGATGTCATCGCGTTGGTCGGTAGTTCAGGTCTGTCGACCGGCCCTCATCTGCATTATATGGTGAAATTGAACGGCCAGGCGCTAGACCCAACCAAGTACATTTTAGAATAGTGCGGCGCATCCAGCGCTCACGAAGCCCTTGCTCTGCCTGTGTCGGTTACCTGCTTGTCGGTGCTTAGAACCCACTCATGGTGGTTGCCTTCTGCCCTTCATCGTTCAATGAACAATGATATACTCCGGCCCTGTCTGATTGAGATCAAGTCAGAGTGAGTGCCTCTTGACCGACCTAGAAATCGCGCAATCCGTGACTCCTCGTCCCATTCTCGATATTGGAAGCCAACTTGGGATCCGCACCGAAGAACTCATCTGCTACGGGCGCGATAAGGCAAAAGTCTCGCCGGAAATTTTGACCCGCCTCCACACCGCCCCCAAAGGACAGTATGTCCTTGTCACAGCGATTAATCCTACCCCTCTGGGTGAGGGAAAAACGACGACGTCGATTGGGCTGGCCATGGGCCTTTCGCGACTGGGATACCGAACAGCACTTACCTTGAGACAGCCCGCTATCGGTCCTGTATTTGGCGTTAAGGGGGGAGGTACAGGAGGAGGCCGTGCTCAAGTTGTTCCCATGGAAGATATCAATCTGCATCTGACCGGAGATGCCCATGCCGTAGCCGCCAGCCATAACTTGCTCTCCGCATTTCTCGATAATCATCTCTTCCATGGAAACGCACTGTCGATTGATTGCCAGCGGATGATGTGGCCTCGAACTCTGAATATTGGAGATCGAGCCATTCGCGAGATTGTGTTGAGTAAGGAGGCGGGTGGACGGCGAGGGCAATTTGTCATTACTGAAGCGTCGGAAGTCATGGCAGTGCTGGCCCTGGCAAGAGATCATCGAGACCTCCGTGATCGGTTGAACCGGATCGTGGTAGGACTGACTCAATTAGGGAAGCCTATCACGGCTCAGGAGCTTGGCTGCGTGGGTTCGATGGCGGTCCTGTTGAAGGACGCGCTGATGCCGAATCTCGTTCAAACCCTTGAAGGGACTCCCGCATTTGTCCATACCGGTCCCTTCGGCAACATCGCCCATGGCAACTGTTCGATCCTTGCCGACAGGATTGCGCTGGCCTGTGCCGATTTTGTCGTGACCGAGGCTGGATTTGGGAGTGATCTTGGGGCAGAGAAATTTTTTAATATTAAGTGTCGTACTTCAGGGATGGCACCCACTGTGGCAGTTGTGGTGGCGACCTTACGGGCGTTGAAACTTCATGGTGATGGAGGAGTCGCTAAAGCAGGAGTTGCATTACCGACAAGCTTGACCGGACCGAACCATGAGGCGCTTTCAAAGGGAATTGCCAATCTGCAGCAGCATATCGTGAATGTGCGAGCCCATGGGGTACCGGTTGTAGTGGCGGTCAATGCGTTCAAGGACGACCCTCAGGATGAATTAGACTGGGTTCGGGACCAATCGCTGCAGATGGGAGCCGTTGACGCGGCAGTGTCTACCCATTGGGCCGACGGAGGGAAAGGCGCCGAGCGGTTGGCGGAGGTTGTTGCCAAAGCGACCGAACGACCAACACAGTTTCGACATCTCTATGAGGCATCATGGCCGATCAGAAAAAAGATCGAAACCATCGCCACACACATGTATGGAGCGACGGGAGTGAAGTTTGAGCCTGAAGCTGAGCGGCAAATAGATCTTGCGGAAGACCTTGGTTTTGGAGGGTTGCCGGTCTGTATGGCGAAGACGCCTCTCTCTTTATCGCACGATCCCACGTTGAAGGGGAGACCGACTGGGTTTACGGTTCCCATTCGAGAATTGCGCATCTTGGCTGGAGCTGGGTTTGTTACCGCTGTCTGTTCGGGGATTCAATTGATGCCAGGGTTGCCGAAGAAACCGGCGGGTGAGCGGATCGACCTTGATCCGACGAACGGGAAGGTCCTCGGTCTTTCCTAAGGACTAGGCTAGCGCTGCTTCAAGTACCGGAAGAATTCCGAATCCGGGCTCATCACCAGTG
>CAYSFU010000050.1:0-30408 GCA_964430555.1 uncultured Nitrospira sp.
CATCGCGGCCGCATATAACAAGGATTTGATGCCGTGAGGTTATGCAAGAGGTCTATTCAATCCGGTACCGCTCGGCGTACAGGGTGAAATCCGTTTCGCGTGGGGTCTTCACACAGGAGCGTGGCGGGATGACGGCCTGTGCACCGGACTGCTCGATGGCGTCAACGATCGTGCGGCTGTCCTAGCCCTTGTCGGCACGGACATACTGAGCGGGCAAGTCTTGCAGCAAGCGTGCAGCCTGTGTGTAGTCCGAGGCCTGGCCTGGCGTCAGGATAAACCGCAGAGGGTTGCCCAGACCATCGACCGCGGTGTGGATTTTGGTGGTCAGATCGCCTTTCGAACGGCCAAGCGCTTCCGTCTCCTGCGCCCCCTTTTGCGCCCGCACTGTGCTGGTGGGCGCGAACGATGGTGGAATCAATCATCACGTATTCGAAGTCTGGGTTGCCCGATAGCTCACGGAACACCCGTTCCCACACACCGGCTTTGGACCACCGATTGTATCGCTGGAACACCCTGTGCTAGGCGCCGAAACGCTCTGGGAGCTCACGCCAGTGTGCGCCGGTCCGGGCAATCCAGAGCACCGCATCCACAAATTTGCGGGTATCCACGGCCGTCCGCCCGGGATCACTTGCCTTACCCGGCACCCACGCTTGAATCCGCTTCCAGTGCTCATCTCGCAGCTCCCGTCTCGGCATCCTCCCTCCGGTGGGCGTTGAACCACGCTACACCAATGCCCGGTCTGGAGCTGAATGTCAACAGCCCCTAGTAAACCTGTTGCAACCGGAAAGTTTAAAAACCCTCTGATTGAACAAGCTGTACTTGTTAACTGAGAACTATAATAAACCACGACGAATTGGCAGACCGAACCGCTCTTGAGCCCCCCCCCACCCTACCTTCCAACGAGTGGCGAAGGGCTGCTCTGAGATTACCTTTTGCTGCAGCTTTCTCTCAATCTCGTTAATCAGCTGTTCGCGGCGACGGCCGATTTCGTCTTGGGCATCGAAGAAGGCCCGACGACCCTTTCCTCGCACAGCCTCGATCGCCTTGATTTGCTTCTGGCCTGTCAGTCTCTCTTCCAACGTCACTGCTGCGACGGCCGCTCTGGGAGCTTCTTTGATCTGGCAGTCCAATTCCTGATCTCTCGCTCCAAACCCTCTTGCATATCGTCAGCCCAGGAATTCTCTCACGGAAGCAGGTATCTCAATCCAGAAGAAGAACGTGCATTCCAAGTGTTTCAGCTTGATTAAGTACTTTTATTTATAGCTCTAGCTAAAAACCCTATGTGTTCCCGGCGTGTTCTCTTGAGAGCGAAATTGGGCTAAATTCGCCTTAATTGAGCGGAGCAAAACTGAACCCAAAAAACAGCGAAACACCTCCCTAGAGCGGACTTTCACTCATTGAACAAGGACTTAGGAGGGAGGGTCAGAACGGCTTAGAAGGCTGATGCTCTATCCGACTGAGCTACGGGCGCGTTCTAGGAAGATGCTGAATAAAGCCTGTCGCAGCGTTCTCGTGTCACTCAGAGGTTCGACGTACCGCACAGCGTACGCTCCGCCTCTTCGCTCAGTACAGCCTTGCTGAACAACCATTTGGGGTATCTTCAAGTTTTCGTGGCGTGATTGCTGCTCCAAACACCTCAGTGACATTATTGGCAATAACCGAGTTTTTCAGTAACTTGCTGGGGAATAGCATACTGAGCAATTTACTGTTGATGACAGGGTAGAAATGCCAAATACTGACCATTTCACAATTCATCAGGTCTCTTGGGAAGGTCCTAGTCTGAAGGGTACAGCCGACAACGTCAAGTCCCCGCAGGTCTCATCACCCTCCTTCTTGCTTGTTTTCATTATTATGAGGAACGATGCGAAATAGATCGGAGCCAACGAGTCTTAGGAGAAAGAGCTAACGCATTAAGGCGACACCTGTCAACGTGGCAAGCTGCACGAAATACGCAATACCCTCCCGGCGGACAACTCTCCGCCATTTTCGACACCATTCAAACGAGCGCGTTCGGACAAGCCAATTTTTTCGTGATGAATCCCGCCGGTATCGTCTTTGGTCCCACCGCATCGCTGAGCGTGGGAGGATCCGTCGCCTTCGACCACCTAGTCCAGCCATGCTTCCTTACGCCAATTGACTCCGCCTGGATTTCTCGTGCGATCCTTTGCAACGGGATTCACAGGCTGTGCCTCATAAGATTCACGTATTGTAACTCTTGCCAGATTTCACGAGGAGAGAAGAATCACGGAAGGTCTATCCTGCTCCCCTTGAAATGGAGACCACCTCTACGACATGGTCCTGAGTGGACCGAGGAGGTGGGAAGATGGCAACAGATGCAACCGAACCGATTGAACGATGGACGGCCAAACGGCGGGTGGCGCTTGTCGTCAGCATCCTGAAAGGCGAGACGTCCGTGGCTGAAGCCGCTCGGCAGCATGGTCTGACCGTGGCGGAAGTCGAAGATTGGCGCGAGAAGTTTCTGGTCGGGGCCGAGAACGCGCTTCGAAGTCGCCCGAAGGATGAAGAGGCGGTGAAGGACGAGCAGATCAAGAAACTCAAGCAGAAGATCGGCGATTTGGTCCTCGATCACGATATGTTACGGGAGGCCTTGAAACCGTACCCTTTGGACCGGAAGCCATCCGACGCGTGAGAGGCACGGTGTCGGGTGTCTCGGAGCGGCGGAGTTGCCAGGTCCTCGGTGTCAGCCGCGCGGGCCTGCATCGGACGGCTGCGAGCGACCGGCGACGCTCTGTGGCGGATCCGCCGTGGACGGAGCGCTTGTGGCAGCTGATCCAGCAGTATCCGACGTTTGGGTATCGGCGGTTGTGGGTGTTGTTGCGATTTCGGGATGGGGTCGTCGTCAATCGGAAGGCGGTCTATCGCGTACTGAAACAGAAGGGGTGGTTTGTGCATCAACGTGTCTGCACCCCACGCCCTCGCGTACAAGGCTGGACGAGTCGGGCGGATCGCAGCAACGCACGCTGGGCGATGGATGTGACGCATATTGAGTGTGGACAAGATGGCTGGGCGCATCTGGCGGCGGTGATTGATGGTCATGATCGGGAAGTGATGGGCTACGAGTTCGCGTTACGCAGTCGAGCGAAGGAGGCCGAACGGGCGGTCGAAGCGGCGTGCCTGCAGCGCTTTGGGACCTTGCGTCCGGTGGGCGCACCAGTCCTCCGCAGCGACAATGGCCTGATCGTTCAGAGCCGTCGGTTTCGGCAAGTCTGTCGGGACTATCGGCTGCAGCAGGAGTTCATCACGCCGTACACGCCGGAACAGAATGGGATCATCGAACGGTTCTTTCGGAGCCTCAAAGAGGAATGTGTCTGGTAGCATCGCTTTCAGACGTTTGAGGAGGCGCGGCGGGTCATTCGAGACTGGCTGCGGTGGTACAACGAAGAGCGCCCGCATCAAGCGTTGGGCTATCGAAGCCCCGTCCAATATCGGGCGCAACAAGTAACTCGGGTGGCTTGATTTTAGGGGAGCACTACAGGTCTTGGTTAGCAACCCCCTCACCAAGATTTCAAACCCAACTGCTATCACCATGACGGTGAATCCATTTAGATACATGGAGGTGAATCTATTTCGATTCACCTCTAGTCATTTTCTCCTCCCTCTTCCATCGTACTCACTTTGTATTCACTTTTGACTCGTAAATCTATAACTGCCCATAGATTATACGTATTTCTTTCATGTCAGGGTACCGCAGTCTCTCTCTGCGTAGGTGGTCTGCACATTGCTAAAGCTATTTGGTCATAGAGGCTGATGAGCAGACACAAGGAATTAACGTATGGTGAATCTCAACGATAGCGGCAGCTGCTTATCTTTCACTCAAGCTGCAATTTATGAAATACACCATGCCCGGCATGGCGAGAATATTAAACCTTGACTTAAACCGAACGAATCTATACTACAGGGCCAATATGGCCATTAAGATCTAGGCATGATATTGAGTCGCGCGATACTACTGGAGAAATGCGATGCGGTTTTCAATCAGGAGATGAAGAAGCGAATCATCACATAAACGGAGTCAGAACTTCTGCAGAGGTTGTTCAAGATATGAAGACGAACATACCTAGAATACTTGGATTGTACATTGGATTATGTCTGGGATTTACTTTCGCCTGTGTACGAGTCGAGGTCTCTGTAACATCCCCCAATACCGCTACCCACAGACCATACCCGGATAGCTCCTGGATTTCTTTGACCGATCTCAAAGCGCTCCATAAGAAGCGTCTCTCAGACAATAAATGCCCGCTCAATCGTTACCAATTAATGAATAGAGAAAAACAAGAAACAGAGGCCTGGTGCTGGGCTGCCTCAACCAGACTGGTAATGGACTTCCATAACAAGAAACAGAATGAGGGAACAGATCTTCAATGTAACATTGTCACAAAAACTCTTGCCCTATCACAAGATAATTCCAAGTGCTGCGTTGGTGACATTCCAGCCCAATGCATTCAAGGCGGCTGGCCCCACTGGGTCTTTCACTCCTATCATTTTGATTACAAGACAGTTGGTGGCACGCTCGACGATTGGGATGCAGTGGCTGGAGAAATTTGCTCCACCGGCCCATTTATTTCTGTTATCGATTGGGTTGGAGGGGGCTCACACACCCTTGTTGTCACCGGCTATAGCGAAGACGAGGAGGATGCCACGAAAGTTGTCACAACCTATGACCCATTCACCGATGATTTTCAGGATCTCGCCCTTGAGGAGTTTGTGGGTGATTCAGCATATGAAGATGGCCTCTACGGATTTTCTCACAACCGACACTATGTGCAAATAGCGCCCAAAACTAAGGACCACCCATGAAACCGTGCAATCTTTCATTTTTGATGCTTTTGCTAGCACTGACGTTGCCAAATCTAGCTTTCCCGATAGAAGATACATACGCCGGGAAAACCACTCGGAAAGCGGTACTGAATGACCAATCTTTGAATCAAGTGACGGCAGTGGATGCCGCAGCAAAGGGTCTCCAGATTGTCGTGAATCGACTGGAACCAAAGGGAATTATCGATCTCGATAAAGAAATAATACAACACGCTCAAGAACTTGGATTTACAACGGGTACAGAGGGTGCCATGTTACGTCAGGATGCGTTTCCAATTTACGAAGTGAGCTTGAAAGATTTACGAGCCTTTACCCCTGAAAAAGAAGTTAATGCTCTATTGACTGACACCCACCAACTACTATTTCCAATCGAGGTCAAGAATGAAGTTAAGTCATCCGTTACCGTGCGACCTGTCGCCAATCGAAGGGAAAAGATAGGACAGACAGACCAGAAAAAAGAGTGGCACCCCGCCCGCTGGGGACTCCCTAAGCTTATAAAGCAACTCACAACCGAACAAAAACGGTTAAATGAAAAACTCCCTGGCCTGAAAGGCTTCCGGCTTGTTTCAATTCCAGCACTTAATCGAAACTTTCTCGGCTATGAAGACAACGCCGATCTTAAATTAGTTCCACTAGCTTCTGATCGCCCATTCACGGCAGGAAAATCATTATCTATCAGAGAAGTATTCTTGAGTCTGATTCATGAGGCCAAAAGTGTTAGCGGTAGCCCACGCTAAAACCGTGTTGCGATAAAAGAAACATGTTCGCACACATACCAAGGAGACGGAAGATGAAAAGAGAGCGTAGATGGTTTCATATCGGCTCCGGATTGGCATTTTCATTATTGATTCTTATGGTCCTTCCAGCCTGCAGTAGACCATTTATAGAAGTAACAGTTGGAACCAAATGTGAAGCAGATGGAGACAAGAATTCTTCACCCACTGGACCTTCCAGATTACAGAACTGTGCTAAAGACCAAAACAATAGATGCATGAACAATCCCAGCCCTTGTGCATGTAGGTAATAAGACAAATGGGTTAGCGAGGATCAAGAGTTGAAGATGAGTTACAACGTTCGTCAAAATAAACTTAACATCAGAACTTTTGTGGCGCTGCTCCTCTTAGGACTTGTGTGGCCAGCTGTCCAAGCTTCTCTGGCCCAAACCCCAGGTACCACTGCAATTACTCCGACATCTGGACCTGGCAACCTTGGGACCACAGTGACGTTACATGGCAATACTGTTCAGATTACTGGAGGGACCAGAGCAAGCAATGGACCGAGTCTCTTCCATAGCTTCGACCAATTCACTGTAGGAACAGGCAACACTGCTCAATTTCTGAATACCACACCTTCGCTTCTCACTTCTAATATTCTGGGTCGAGTAACTGGAGGAAACCCATCAAGCATCTTTGGTACTATCGATACGATGAGTTATCCGGGCGCAAATTTTTTCCTTATGAACCCAGCCGGGATTGTCTTCGGACCCGATGCCACGTTAACCGTGGGAGGCTCCGTTGCCTTTACAACTGCTAACTACCTACGACATGCAGAAACTACTGGCGCGAATTCCGGAATCTTCCATGCGGACACGACAGCCACAAGTCACTTGACCAGTGCACCCGTAGTGGCCTTTGGATTTCTAAATTCCAATCCTGGAACGATCGCTGTTCTAGGAAGTACGTTGACTGTTCAAACTGGCCAGGGCATTTCCCTTATCGGGGGAGATATCACAGTTGAGTCCAGCAAATTTCCTAACAATACAGACTTCCCCCTTCCCAATCCCCCAACGCCTGGGAAGCAAGTTTATATCGCCAGCGTGGCTTCTCCTGGTGAAGTTTTAGCCAAAACACTTGTCCCTACTGCAAATATCAACGGGCTCTCGCTTGAGACGCTGGGAACAGTTACGATTTCGAATAAATCGAACATTGATACCAGCGGCCATGACGGAAGCATTCGCATCCGAGGAGGTCGTCTAGTTATCGATGATTCAACAATCTTCACACACACTGGAGATATTCTCCTTGATGCTACTTCTGTACACATCACTAATGAAGCTCTCATTGCAACAGAAACACTAACAGCAGATCATGCTGGCCCCATCACTATAAAGAGCTTAGGAGATATTGACATAGACTCCAGTGCAGACGTGGGTTCTTTTTCTACAGAAGCTTTAGGACGTGCTGGAGAAGTTACGCTCATCAGTCAAAGAAATATAACTCTTGTTGGCAAAGCTAACGTATTTCAGGATACTAGCGGCAGCGGGGATACAGGCAAGATTGTAATTTATGCACCCAATGGAGATATAAGTCTCACTGATTCCGGCATATTTAATACTATAAATGGCACGGGAACACTTGGAGGTATTCAGATCCAAGCACGCAATTTGCTCCTAAGCGAGAACTCTAAAATTGGGGGAGATAATAGAGCTACCACACAAGCCCCTGGAAATATTACGATTACATTAGATAGTCGTCTAGATCTTACTAGCGGTTCCTTCATTAATACCGGCGCGTTGGGACTGGCGAACTCATCAGACATAGTTATCAAATCTCCTACCCTTCTAATCACTGGGAAAGATAGCGGTCTCTACACCAGGACTTTCAGCTCCGGCGATGGAGGACACCTACGTCTTTTCACAGATAGCCTGAAACTGATGAATGGAGGACGCCTTTCAAGCGAAAGTATTATTGATGATCGAAAAATCATTCCGTCAGGCCATGGTGGAGAAGTCAGCATTGAGGGGTATCACTATCCTGGCACATCGGTGATGATCGATGGACCTGGAAGCGGCATCTTCACCAATGCTGAAGGGACCGGCACGGCTGGAGATATTTCCGTGAAGGCCAGCTCTGTCACGCTGCAGAACGGCGGTACTCTATCGGCAGAAACAACTGGCATCAGCCTCACTGCCACAGGCGGCTCAATTATCCTAACCGCAACGGATCAGGTAACACTGACCAACGGCGGATCCATCTCCGCCAGTAGCACAGGATCAGGAGCGGCAGGTAACATCGAAATCAATGCCGGCAAACAATTCGACGTAGAACGCGGTTCGATTACGACACAGGCGAATCAACTCAATGGTGGAAACATTACCATACAGGCAAGCGATCTTGTCCGAGTCGTCAATGGTAGAATCAGTACGTCAGCCCTCACTGGCGGAGGGAACGGAGGCAACATCACCATCGACCCGAAGGTTGTCCTGCTGCAGAACAGCAACGTTCTTGCCCAGGCGAATCGAGGCACGGGTGGAGATATCTCAATCACCACACCAGTCTTCATCATGGATCAATCAAGCAGTGTCGATGCCTCAACCCCTTTCGGACTCAATGGGCAAATCACAATTCAATCACCCACGTCAAATCTGAGCGGCGCCGTTGGTCAGCTCGTGTCGAAGACGAGCCCGCCTCAAGTTCTGTTGCAAAACCGTTGCGTCGCCTTGGCTGGGGGTGAACAGAGCACATTTCTTCTTGCCGGACGAGATGCGCTTCCAGGCGAGCCAAGCGGATGGCTCAGCAGCCCAATTTCAACGGAACATTGGACAAGAGAGGACACCGCGCATGTTTCTCGGCTCATGGTACAAAATCGCGAGGTCACTACGTCACCAACAGCAGTCTCGCGGACAAGCACATCCGCAAAGCTCTCACTACGACGACTGACCCCGCCTGGATTCTTGGTTCGGACATTTGCGACTGGAGCAACAGGCTGTCCCTCATGAGGATCAGCGCAGTTGGTTCGGTACGCCATAACCGGCGTCGCTATCTCGCCCCAGTCTCACTGTGCGGGAGCCTCGTCATAATGATTATGACCGCATCCACTCCACTAGGCGCACAGGTTCTTCCTCCAGTGATTGACCCGACGCTCCGATCCGGGGAACCGTCCGGCCCACTCAAGAAGAAATTCGTCCCGCCCACGATGCCCCCGCCGAGCTCGGTGCTTCCATCGGTGCCGACCACTCCACCCGAGGGTGAAACACAACCCCAACTCGGCCAGATCCACGTCTTGGTCAAAACCATACAGGTGACGGGCCATACCGCCTTTTCTGATGCGGAGATCGAAGCCGTCACGAAACCCTACCACAACCAGGTCCTCACCACTGAAGATTTGGAACGACTGCGACTGGCACTCACCCTCTTGTATGTGAACAAGGGCTACATTACCTCCGGCGCCGTCATTCCCGATCAAGACGTCGTTGATGGTGTGATTCAGATCCAGATCATCGAAGGCACTCTGTCACGAATCGATATCGAGGGAACCACTTGGTTCAAACGAGGTACTCTCAGCGATCGTCTGGCACTCGGTGCCGGTCCTCCGTTGCAGATGGAGTCGCTTCAGACACGCTTGCAATTACTCCAACAAGATTCTCGGATCGAACAGATCAATGCAGAACTGCGTCCTGGCGATCAACGTGGGCAAAGCATTCTCCACGTCAAAGTCAAAGAGCAAAGCCCTTGGAAGATGTGGGCGGAATTCAGCAATTATCAGACACCGGCGGTCGGAGCCGAGCGGGGCCTGCTGACGGTCGCCCATCAAAACGTGACCGGACGTGGCGATCCCCTCAGCATCACGTATGGTGGTTCACGAGGAGTCAACCCCATTATCGATGTGTCTTACACACTTCCGATCAATCGTTACGATACGACCGTTACCGCCTCCTACCGTCGAAACGACTTTACGGTCGTGGAGAGCCAGTTTCGTGCGCTCGACCTCAATTCCACATCGGAAATCATCGGTTTCACACTGCGACATCCGATTTATCGAACTCTCACCGACGAACTCGCCGTCGCCATCACCGGCGAGCGGCTCTATAACAAAGTTACGTCGATCTTTGACAGTCCTGGCTCACCCTCACCGTTCATCAACGGCTCATCGGACACGGGAGTCACCGCCGTCAGTGCCCTCCGATTTGTGCAGGAATACGTGCATCGCACCTCGACATCGGTGATCGCGGCTCGCTCGCGTTTTTCCCTAGGTCTGGACGTCTTGAATGCCACCACCAATTCCGGGGTCTCATCAAATGGGTTGCCGTTACCAGACGGACGCTTCTTTTCCTGGCTTGGGCAGCTCCAAGGAATCAGGCGATTCGACGACTGGTGGGGCATGCAGCTGTTGGGACAACTCAACTTGCAACTCGCAAACGATCGGCTCTTCCCATTGGAACAGATTCCCCTCGGCGGGCGATTCAGTGTCCGCGGCTATCGTGAAAATACGCTGATTCGCGACAATGGCTTTCTCTTCTCCGTCGAGTCTCGATTCCCTCTCCTCCGCTATGCCAGCGGTGAGCCACTCTTGCAGGTCGCTCAGTTCGTCGATGTCGGTCGGACCTGGCAGGCCAAGGGGAAAACCGACGATCCACAGACCTTGGCCAGTGTGGGGTTGGGACTCCGTTGGACGGTCTTACCGAAAGATCGAGCACGGGTTGAACTCTATTGGGGTGTGCCGCTCAATCATGTGCCGCATCCCGTCGGCAACCTCCAAGATCATGGCATTCATCTTCAGGCAGTCGTTCAGATCTTTTGATGAAAGGCTCCATGCCGCCTCTCTCACGATCTCTTTCTCATGTTATTCGACGCACCATGTACTACGCATTGGTGATGGTGATTCCTTTGCTCACGGCGACACAATCGGAATCCCATGACGTGTCCTCCCCTGCCGGCTCGTCGATGAAAGAAGGCGGTCTGGCCTTTGAACGAGGCGCGTTCAGCGCCGCCTTGTCCCATTGGAAACAGGCGTCAGCACTCTATAAAAATTCAGACAATACACCGGGACAGGTTGAGGCCTTGGTCCTTTCATCCCAGGCCTCCTTGGGATTAGGACAATCCAAACAGGCGCTCCAGTCTCTGGAACTTGCATTGGGGCTGGCACAGAAGAGCGGGGATCCTCTTGTGGAAGCTCCCATCTTGGGACACTTGGGACGAACCTACTTGACGATGCGGCAATTACCACAAGCATCGGAATTTCTCCAGCAGGCGTCCACCCTCGCACACAAGCACAATGCTTCGTCGCTCCTTGCACCCACCTTGAACGATCTCGGCATCCTCCTGGTCCTCCAGCAGCAGAATCAAGAGGCTCTCGATACCTTTCAAGAAAGCGTGACACACGCAGAACGCGCCGGCCTTCCTCTCCTTGCAGGAACGGCCCGCACGAACGCCGCACGCGCCTGGTTGCGACTCAAGCAGGCGACCAATAGCCGCCTCGCCCTCGATGTCGCACTGGAACGATTACAAGAGATATCGCCTTCGTCCAGACAGACAGCTCTCGGACTGATCGGTATCGCAGTGACCTACCAGCGACTGCTGTCTCACCTCCCCCACGAACATGATGCGCTCTTGTTGCGCGCGGCCGGCGTCCTACAAGAAGCCGCCACGATCGCGGAGCGCCTGGGCGACAAGCGAACTCTCTCCTATGCTCTGGGGTACCTCGGGCATCTGTATGAAACAGCCTTCCGCATGGATGAAGCGTTACAACTCACCAGGCGCGCGCTCTTTGCCGCGCAATCCGTGGATGCGCCGGAATCACTCTATCGCTGGCAATGGCAGCTCGGACGTCAGCTGGCTGCAGTCGGGCAACTTGACCAGGCGATCGCCTCCTACCGGCAAGCGACGCTGACACTCCAGCCGATTCGCGCTGAGCTGACACAGGCTTCGTCCGGTGAAGTCGTCGGTGAGCAGGACACCGTGAAGCCCTTGTTTTTTGAGCTGGCCGACTTATTGTTGCAGCGGGCCTCGTTGACCGACGATAACAGTGCTATCGATAATGACCTACGCGCCGCCCGGGATGCGATCGAAGCGTACAAGACTGCCGAGCTACGGGACTATTTCAAGGATGAGTGTGTCGATACCGTTCGTTCGAGATTGACGACGTTCGATCGTTTATCAGCAGATACGGCCGTTGTTTATCCCATCATGTTCAATTCCCGTCTGGAATTGCTCATGAGTCTCCCCTCCGGCCTGAAACGCATCTCGGTCCCGGTATCCGCAACCCACTTGACGCAAGAAATTCGAGCCTTTCGTCGACTGGTGGAAAAGCGCACCACCCGTGAATACCTGCCGCATGCCCAACAGCTGTACGACTGGTTGATCCGGCCTCTCGAACCAGATCTGTCCCATCTGAATATCTCGACATTGGTCATTGTTCCGGACAGCGCTCTGCGGACGATTCCATTGGCCGCGCTTCACGACGGGACCTCGTTTCTGGTCAGCAAATTCGCGCTTGCCATGACGCCTGGCCTGACATTGACCGATCCACGTCCGCTCAATCGCGAGAAACTCCGCTTCCTCACCGCCGGCCTTACCACTGCGGTACAAGGTTTCCCCGCCCTCCCCTATGTGGCGCACGAGGTCGAATCCATTCAACAGCTTTACAAAAGTGACCAACTGCTGGACAACGCCTTTCAAACATCCAGATTGGAACGGGAATTGCGTGAAGGAAGATATGGGGGTCTCCATATTGCGACCCACGGCAAGTTCTCAACCGACGTGAATGATTCATATCTGTTGACCTTCGACGGGAAACTGACGATGCAGACACTCGATCAACTAATCGGCCTCTTTCGGTTCAGACAAGAACCGCTCGAATTGTTGACCTTAAGTGCCTGCCAAACCGGCATCGGTGATGACCGTGCAGCGCTCGGGTTGGCCGGCGTGGCGCTGAAGGCCGGTGCTCGCAGTGCGCTCGCCACACTGTGGTTTATCAACGATGAAGCCTCAGCAACCCTCATCTCGGAGTTTTATCGACAACTGCGCGATCCCGCTCTTTCCAAAGCCGTCGCACTCCAGCGTGCCCAGCAGAAACTCTTGAACGACCGGGTCTATGACCATCCGGCGTACTGGTCGCCGTTCTTATTGATGAATAACTGGCTCTGATCGGAGGTCGCGTCAAACAACTTTCCGTGGACCATTGACCGATTGAAGTCGGAAGGGAGTCATCATGCCATTCTGCCATATTGTTCTATGCGTTGGAATTTCTCTCATCATGAGCCTCATCGGCTCAGCCACAGGAGTGACTGCGGAAGAATATCCATCGACACCAATAACAGGACAACGAGAAGACCTACAGCTGCCGATCTATGCTCCACCGAAAAACGTCCTTCCTCGCGCCCGAGTGGGTGGCGCGTTGCGCGGAAGAGATACGGCCGACGTGGAAATCGTGGCGCTGGTACCGGACCATGTCGGTCTGACAGTGAAGCAAACCCCGACCTTGAATTGGTTTCTGTCAAAACCGACTTCCTACCCGTTGAAATTCACCATCACAGATGATCGAAAAGTCCGCCCGATCTACGAAGGCCCTCTTGCCACGCCACCGGCAGCCGGTGTGCACACCATCGAGCTCAAGGCCTTGGGTTTGATACTGGAGCCGAATGTGCAATACCGCTGGTTCGTGTCGGCCAGCCCAGATTCCACATCCCACGCCTCGGATTTCGTCGCAGGGGGGATGATCGAACGATGTGAATTCAATGAGTGCATTGTGACCATCTCGCCCAAGATGACGTGTGACCAAGATAGCGTTCGAACAAATGCCACAATCGGACTCTGGTACGATGCGATGGGCTGTGTGTGCGCACTGATCGAGAAGGACCCAACCGACCCTTCGCTTCGACGACTCCGTGCCGCGCTCCTGAGACAAGTCGGCCTCAACGGCGTGGCCGACTGGGACCTCAGCACCCTTCAAACGAGATCACGATGAGAAGCCATGATCCCATATTCAGTAAGCTTTACCGGTTGAATCCTTTTGGATTCAGCATGAATCCATTATGATACACCGCGCATTGGCTTACGCATCATCACAATCCCTGGAGTCCATTCAGAACGCGCACGAATCTGTGTGCTTCAGTGTAGTCATCATCGTTTGATCCGACGGCATAACGATTGCTTTAATATTGTCATTCGAAATGGACATACCCTGCACAGCACCAACACCGAGTAGGGATCGACCCAGACGACGTTGACGAGACCACCGAGCAGCTACCTTGCACGAGGAGCCCCTCCTCCACGTTGAGAACGATCTGTTCTACAGATTTGATGAGACTGAGATTCGATGGGTAGTGGATACGACGTGATCAGCTCTCATGAGTCAACATCGTCACCCGATCCGTTATCTACCGCACAGGCTGAAATCCACCGTGTTCACGCTCCCATGACGCGTACGGTCGGCCAAAACCGAACAGGATTCACGTTCCCTGTCCCATTCGGATTGTGGATGGCACTCGTATTCGCGTCTCTCCTTTGGATACCTCCGTCCGATCTTGAGGCTGCCGGTCTCGAGATTACCATTCTGAAGTCATCCGATCTCAAGGCCTATAACGATGCGATTGACGGATTCAAGGCTACTTCACCAGGATCCGCCATATTTGCCGAGTACGATCTGCTCGGCGATCTGGAGCGAGGCAAACAGCTGGCGAAGCGAATCCGTACGTCGGAGTCCTCGTTAGTCGTGGCCGTTGGATTGAAGGCCGCTTTGGCGGCCAAACTCGAAATCGACCATATTCCGATCCTTTACATGATGA
Organism: uncultured Nitrospira sp.; assembly: GCA_964430555.1. GTDB lineage: Bacteria > Nitrospirota > Nitrospiria > Nitrospirales > Nitrospiraceae > Nitrospira_D. The sequence continues at coordinate 14,342 of CAYSFU010000050.1, forward strand.
TTCTCGACCCATTCAAACATCACCTCACCGCCGGCAATATGACGGGTGTGCTGTTGGAAATTCCAATGGATCGCCAGTTCAAGATGATGCGCTCGTTCTTCCCGACGCTGCATCGCATCGGCATGCTCTACGATCCTGAGACAACGTCGGCCAAACTGAAAGAGGCCGAGACCCGGGCGCCTGTCCAAACCTTTCAGGTTCGCGGCTTTCCTGTCACACATGAGAAAGAGATCCCGCAACAACTACGCACCCTTTTATCCGAATCCGAAGCGTTGTGGCTCGTTCCCGACCCAACCGTGCTGACGGATGAATCGATCCGCTTTATCCTGGAATCCGCGATCTCAAAACAAATTCCTGTGATCGCCTTCTCGACCGAATTCACGCGTCTGGGCGCGCTGCTCAGCTTATCGGTAGACTACGGTGAAATCGGCCGCGAGACCGGTCGCTTGGCGAAACGCATTCTGAACGGCGAACCGATGATGACGCTCAAACCGGTGTCGGTCCAACGCATACACATCAGCGTCAATCACAAGACGGCTCGCTATTTGGGCATCACAATCCCGAAAGAAGTCGAACATCTCATCGACGAAACCTATTAAGTGATCCGTCATGTCTCCCACTCACCACGACCAGCCCAACTCGCCTCTACCACGGCCACGCTGCGTGTTCGGCCTCCGCATCAAGTTCGTCACATTATTCAGCCTGATCCTCATCATCACCTGCTCGACCTTGAGCTGGTATTTTCTTGAAACCAGACATCAGGCGATGACCGAAAACTTAGAAGAGATGGGAACCATCCTCCTCACCACAACCGTGCGCAATGATCATTTTCGCGTAGCTGGGATCGTCTTAGAAGACCACACCACGCTGGATCAATTTCTGCAAAGCTTGATGGCTATCGACCACGTCGTGTACGTCATCATCACAGGATCGGATGGCCATCTTCTCAGCAGAGAAAGCAAACGCATGTGGGAGACCGACCATCCCTCATCCCTCACTTCACCCTCCCCGGCCTACCCGGACGACAGCCTGTCTGAATCGTTGACTCATCTTCCGCTGACCACTCCGTTGATCACACGCCTCGTGTGGTCGTCTGACGGGAAATTGATTCCTCAACAGACCTCCTCTGACTGGCTTCTCCCCTTCCTGATCCGGGAAGAAACACTCTTTGATTTCAGCATGCCGATCTTGCGGGACCTCACTCCCTTGTCCTCGGCATCTATCGAGCTTGAGGACAACCGGAAGGCTCCATCATCCGCCATACAACCCCGGGTGGTGGGCATGGTCCGTATCGGGATCACAGATGGCCAAGCGAAGGCGGCATTGGCCCTCATTGTGCGCAATGTCCTCATCTTGACCATTGTCATCATTACAACCGGCATCCTCATCATCTACCTGCTGACTGCTCGCATTACGACTCCGCTGCGCAGTCTTGCCGTAGCCACTCGCAAATTGGCAGAAGGTGAGGACACCACAGGCTTACCCGTCTCCTCACGCAATGACGAAGTCGGACAGCTCACCCATGCCTTTAATGTCATGACGCAGTCCTTGCGTGACCGCAATCAGGCGATTACAAGAAATCTTGACACCATACGGCAGCAAGTTCGTCAACTGACAACGGTCCATCAGGCCAGCACTTCGATTGCAAGCACCAGTGTCATGGACATGGATCGACTGATTGAGACGGTGCTCCAGCTCCTTGCCGAAAATCTCGGATTTTCCAAGATGGCCGTTCTCCTCTACCATGCAGAAACAGATTGCTGCTCCATTGCCCAGGTCTATGGGGTATCCTCCGTAATTGCCGAAGCTGCGCGTCACATGGACATACCGGCCCATGAGGGAAGTATCACCGCCGATCTCCTCTTTCACCGCAAGCCATTCCTGATTCACGACATCGAAACCATGGCGCCACGTATCTATCCGCCGCTCCTTGAGCTACTACGACGTTCCGGCACACAATCGGTTGTCATCGTCCCGCTACAGAGCCAAGCGAAGATTCTCGGTTTCCTCGTAGGGGGTCGGGATACCCAACCGTGTAGTGAAAAGGATCTCCACATCTTATTGACGATTGCCGGCCATGTTGCGGCGGCCATTGATAATGCCACGGCCTACGCTGATCTGGCCGAGCTGACGCAGCACCTGGAAGAGCGCATTGAACAACGTACCGAAGAGCTCTCCCTGGCCAATACTCAACTTCAGGAACATGATCGGCGTCGATCAAAGTTTCTTTCCGTCGTTTCCCATGAGCTACGGACCCCCATGACTGCAATTCGAAGTTTTGCAGAGAACATGCTGGACGGTGTCACCGGACCGTTGACTGATCTACAGCGAACCTATCTCACGCGGGTCCAACATAATGTCGCGCGACTCAGCAGAATCATCGCTCAATTGCTGGACTGGTCGCGGCTGGACACCAAACCGGCTGAGCTACGATTAGAGACGGTCTGTCTCCACCACATCGCCACGATTGCCGTGGATAGTCTCCAGATGGTAGCGGCGGAAAAGAATGTTTTACTGGAGGTTGTCCCCATCGAATCCCTGCCGCCTGTTCAAGGAGATCGCGATAAGTTGGAACAGATCTTCATTAATTTAATCGGCAATGCCATCAAGTTCACTCCGCCCGGTGGTCGGGTAAGCATTGAATCGTGTGTAGCATCACCGGGCGTCGTTCAGGTTTGTGTGGTGGATACCGGTTGCGGCATCGATGAGACACACCTCCCAAATATCTTTGAAGAGTTCTCCAAGGTACCGTCGGCAATGCCCTCTTCCCAAGGTGCTCAACTTGGCCTCTGGATCACCAAGACCTATGTCACGATGCACCATGGACGGATCTGGGTGGAGAGCCAACTTGAGACGGGGTCTCGATTTTACGTTGCACTCCCAATTTCTACATCACACAATCAGCCTACACAGCCGCTTTCTGAATCGATCGCCTCTGACCATCGGGCAAGATTACACTCGTCTACTTAACAAGGAGCCCCCATGCGCGCAAAAATCCTCATCGTCGATGACGACCGCGATATCCTGCTCAGCTTGGAAAATCGCATCACATGGATGGGACATGAACCAGTGACGGCGACAAACGGACAGGAGGCGCTTCGATTGATCCAAGAAGAACAGCCGGATCTCGTATTATTGGATTTGGAGCTTCCACTCCTATCGGGACTTGACGTCTTAAAACACATCGGCCAAGCATCCGTACACAGCGAGTCTCCTGACCAGGAACCCCTTCCGACCTCAGGAACCTATACGACTCCTCTCATCGTGATGCTCACCGCATATGGAACGATTGAACGCGCGGTGCAGGCCATGCAGTTGGGTGCCTTCGACTTTGTCCCCAAACCGTTCACCTCGGATCATTTGACCGTCGTCATTCACAAAGCACTCGAGACCGTGACACTTCATCGGCAAGTCGACACTCTCCGCAAGGAAGTCGAGAATCAATTCCAGCCGGCAATCACCACCAATCAACATATGGCCGCGCAGCTCGCTGTCGCCAAGCAGGCGGCCGCTTCACCCGTAACAGTCTTGTTGCTGGGTGAAACGGGCACAGGAAAAGAAGTCGTTGCACGAGCGATCCATCGATGGAGCCCGCGATCCGGCAAACCATTTGTCCCGGTGAATTGCGCAGCCTTTCCTGAGAACCTGTTGGAGAATGAGCTGTTCGGTCACGAAAAGGGCGCATTTACCGGAGCGATCAAACGAGAACCGGGAAAAATCGAAATTGCCGAAGGTGGCACCGTATTTCTTGACGAAATCGGCGACATGCCGCTCACCATGCAAAGCCATCTCCTGCGAGTGCTGAACGATCGGACCTTCTACCGAGTCGGTGGTACGCAGGAAGTGCGAGCTGACGTGAGGTTCATCGCAGCGACCAACAAGAATCTCCAGCAGGCGATTCGCCAAGGCACGTTCCGAGAAGATTTATACTTCCGCCTTGCGGTGATCACCGTCAACTTGCCCCCGCTGCGCGATCGAGTCGATGACCTGCCTGCGCTTGCCAACCATTTTCTCACTCAACCTGGGAAACTCGGACTCAATCGTCGCTGCACACTCAGCGACTCGGCTTTGCAGATGCTGCAGACATACTCGTGGCCTGGCAACGTACGTGAACTCGAGAATGTGCTCACCCGTGCCCTCGTCCTCTGTCCTGGTGACACGATCGGCCCGGAGCATCTGTCGCTCCTGACCATACCGCCCTTGACGGACACATCGTCTTCGGTCAATTCCGAACCATCCTCTGAGATGTTGTTTTTCTCCTACCACGAGAGTATGGACGCCTATAGTCAGAAACTCCTTGAGAATGCGCTCAGGAGGAACGGGTGGAACCAAACCAAGGCGGCAACGGAGTTGAAACTCCAACGAACCTACTTGACCAAACTACTCCGGCAGAAACAGATCCCGGCGAAACCGCCCTCTTCACTTTCCACAGAGTAGCAAGGAACGACGCTTCACAGATACACTCTCGGCACGTAAACGCGCACCGCTCAGCACTGGGAAACCCTGTCAGCCTCTTGGGGAGAATATTGTATGTCGCCAGAGACTGACCGAAGGCGACTGGTTTGTCGGTACTATTTGATGACCAGTATTCGTCCATTCGTCTCCGCTCTTCATTCACACCTGTATCGATTCAGATCCATAACAGGATCTTTCCTGATCCAGAATCTCAAGAACTCGATGCCGTCACCTCATCTTTAACTCATTACAATACCTACCTTTTCTCCGACATACATCTTGGCACAAGTCATGCTGGTGCATGGCAGTGAACACACCGTGGTGTTGTACGTCCTTCGATAAAACGGAAACTCCCGCGATGAGTCGTTGACTACAACTGCCCGTGAAGCCTAGAGTCGCGCGACATTGGTCGCGACGAGTCGTCACTCATCGATACGCCCACAGTGCGCTCGACACAGCACTCAATGTCCCAAGCCATGCCGAAGGGTCGAGGGAAGAACCTGAAATGACATCACACACAACGGACATACGTTTTCTACTTCACGTGCGTTGATCGAGTTCCGTAATGGTTAACGGAGGGACAATCAGGACCAGAAGGCGTATGGATGAGAGAGGGGAAAGGAGCAGGTCAGCCGATCATCCCACAGGAACAATTCGCCACAGTAAATGTGGGTTGGTCGGGGCGAGAGGATTTGAACCTCCGACATCCTGCTCCCAAAGCAGGCGCGCTACCGGGCTGCGCTACGCCCCGACGGACTTATCATCTCTGGAATTTAGCATTCGACCACCTATTCTCCTGGATCAGGATCATCCGCTATATCCAGGACAACAGGCGCCTCATTGCCGTCGTTCCAACCAGGCTCGCACCTGGGCAAACGCTTTAGCTCGATGACTAATACAATTCTTCTCGTCAATCGTCAACTGGGCAAGCGATTTCCCATATTCCAAGACCAGAAACACGGGGTCATAGCCAAATCCCCGATCTCCGATTGGGTGTTCTGCGATGGCCCCTTCAAGACTCCCCTGAGTGACATGAATGTCGCCGCTGGGAAACGCAATCACAGCAACCGTCAGAAATCGTGCCTGCCGAGCCTCCTTCGGCACTCCCTCAAGCTCCCGCAAAAGTTTTCGGCAGTTGTCCTCATAGGTGGCATGTTCGCCCGCATAGCGAGCGGCAAACACACCGGGGCGGCCTCCAAGAGCATCGACCTCCAGACCTGTGTCATCCGCCACTGACGGAAGACCCGTTGAACGGGCCACTTCCCTGGCTTTTTTGATGGCATTGGCTTCACACGTCTCGCCATCTTCTTCCACTTCCGGCACAGTCGGAAATTCCGCCAGCGTGCGGATGTGGATTCCCATTCCCTCCAGTAGGGTGGCAAGCTCTCGGCCTTTATCAGGATTACGGGTTGCGAGAACAAGCTCTTTGACTGATTCCTTAGTCAAGGGCACCAATCAACTCTTGCTGAATGGTCGTGAGCCGCTGAATGGCTTGCCAGCTCAGAGCCAAGAATTCATCCATATCCTGTTTTGCAAATGGCGTGCGTTCTGCCGTGCCCTGCACTTCAACATATCGCCCACGCCCGGTCATGACGACGTTCATGTCCACTTCCGCCATGGAGTCCTCGCTGTAGGCGAGATCGACCATCACCTCTCCACCGACTTTCCCAACACTAATGGCTGCCAAGTAATCCGTCAACGGCAACTTCTTAATGAGTTCTTTTTTCTTCAGGACCGTGCAGGCATCGGCCAGCGCAAGAAACGCTCCGGTAATCGAGGCCGTCCTGGTCCCACCGTCGGCTTGAATCACATCACAGTCGATCCAAATAGACCGTTCGCCAAGTTGAGACAAATCGGTAACGGACCGCAGCGCACGCCCGACCAACCGCTGAATTTCAAGCGTTCTGCCGCCTTGTTTTCCCTTCACGGCTTCTCGTGGTGATCGCTCATGCGTCGCGCGCGGCAACATGGCATACTCCGCTGTCACCCAACCACTGCCTTTTCCTTTGAGAAATGGGGGAACCTTCTCTTCCACTGAGGCAGTACAGATCACTTTCGTGTCTCCCATTTCGATCAGAACTGATCCTTCCGCATGTTTCGTAAAGTTTCGCGTCACTTTGACGGGGCGAATCTGGTCCCGCCGACGCCCATCAAAACGGGCCATCCCTGAAGTTCCACTCATGTCTTATCCCTTCCTCACGATAGGAACCGAATTATAGTGAAGCCCCTGCGAAAGCGCAAACCATCTTCGTACCTCTTTCCTTACTCAGGACCGCCGATCAGCTAGCAATGGTCTGTTGACTTTCAGATGCACGCCGCTTTTGCAAAACCACCCGATAAATCTGGTGAATTTCGCACAATCTCTTGACGTAGAAGCAGAAGCATTCTACAGACTGAGTGCGATCCTGAAGCAGGCGCCACACTCGTACCGAATAATTCAAGTCGGCAACAAATACACCGATAAGAAATTAACATGGACCAGACAACGCACCCTACCCTACTCGACAATCGTCTCATTCTTGTGGTCGACGATGAGGAACCGATCCGCCGTCTGCTGGCCTATCTGCTGCAATCCCATGGGTACACCGTTGAGGGGGCGGCTGATGCGCGAGAAGCTCGGCAGAAGCTGGCGGCTCAGCCTTATGCCTTGATGTTGTGTGATGTCAATATGCCTGGTGAATCCGGTATGGACCTCGTCCGGCATACGCTCACAGCACACCCGCATACGGCAGCCATCATGGTGACCGGTCTCGATAGCTCTGTTCTGGCAAATGCCGCTCTCGATGTTGGCGCCTTTGGGTACATCGTCAAGCCGTTTGAATCCAACGAAGTCTTGATCGACGTCGCCAATGCCCTACGACGACGCCGGCTTGAATTGGAAAACCGTCATCACCGGGAAAACCTCGAGGACATCGTCCGGACCAGAACGCTCGCGCTACAGCAGGCCTTGGAGTGGCTCGAGCGCACGGAAAAGGAGCTACGATTGTCGCGGGAAGAAACGATACAGCGGCTGGCCATTGCCGCCGAGTTCCGCGATAACGCGACGGCCAAGCACGTGCAACGCATGAGCCACTATTGTGAACTGCTTGCCCGCAAAGCCGGTCTCTCGCCAGAACGATGCGATTTGATCCGTACAGCCAGTCCGATGCACGATATCGGAAAAATCGGCACACCGGATCATGTGCTCTTGAAACCCGGCAAGTTCACTGAAGAAGAATTTGGAGTGATCGCGCAACATGCGGAGATCGGGTATCGCATCCTGAGCGGGTCGGATGCGGAACTGCTCAAAGTCGCGGCAGTGATCGCCTACACCCACCATGAACGTTTCGACGGGACAGGGTATCCGCGAGGCTTGAAAGGCCAGATCATTCCCATTGAGGGTCGGATTGCAGCGATCGCCGATGCCTTTGACGCACTCACAACCCAGCGCGTCTATAAGCCGGCTTTTGAGCTCAGTCATGCCATCGACCTTATGCGCAAACACCGGAGTGCGCACTTCGACCCGGAACTCCTTGACACCTTTATCGCCTCCGCAGACGAACTCACGCGTATCCACGATCAATACGCCGACCGCACGGATCCTGCGCCACGCCCCGACGCCTAAGCGCTTCCCGTGAAGCAACCTTCGTTTGCATGATTCGCCACAATTCGTTGACCGTTCCTGGCTCTCCCTTTATACTTTTTTCCGTACATGACCCTCGAATAGCAATCCTGACAACCTCATTGCCTGTATCGGAGGATGGTCGACGATGGCACGAAAGTTACCGGTCGTTCGGAAACGTCCTCGTAGTCGAAACTGGCTCGCCTACCTCTGCGAAGCTCTGGTGACCTCAGGCGCCATGCCAACCTGGGAAGCGGCTACCTACCTCACGGAAAATCTCTTCGGAGACAAGCCCAACCCCCATCTGTTGACACCGGCTACTCCTCATGAACTAACCAGGCAATTCCTGCAACGCCTCTACCAACCGATCGTTGAAGCGGCCTCGCGGGACATCATGCTTGCTCCGACCGCCACGATACATCTCTTCACCGATATCAGCTTGACCGGAAACTCTGCGGTCCTTGTTGTCCTGTTCCCGGGACATGATAAGCCCAAACAGCTCATGATGTTCGATGCGGCCAAAGCCTGGGACCTCGTGTTTTCTGACGCGGAGTCCTTCAATGCCTGGGCGGACGAGCGGTATTGCCTCCTGATCAACGCACTGCGCACAACCGTGACTCCGCTGGACGAAGACCTGCTCACCGCCATCTGAGCGTCTACGGTTTCTTACAATCGCTAAGACGCTCCGACGACAGCCTGCCTCGCCTGTCATTCTTCCTTCGACAACACTCAACGTTGCAAGCTCTCCCGCATGCTGCGTACGAGTTGATGCGTCCTCATCCAGAATAAGACACACTCGGCGACATGCTCAGGGCGTCTCGAGTCGGTCACGGAAGGTTTCGGGTACAACGCTTCACGTGGTGCATGGTCCAGGTAGTCTCACGGTGAACCGCGACGAACCACGCGGACCATGACACGCACTCTCCATACCTCATTATTAGTATAATTAACTACCATCTATTAACACGTATTGATCCCCAACTCGTGAGTGACGTACATTCACGTTCTTTACCTCCTAACTCTGTTCTCATTGCCGCCGACGTGAGATGCTAGCTCGTCCTGTATTCCGTATCGAAATCGCTGCATGCATGATTCGGATAGTTGGACCAATCCTTGCCGTCGGAGCTTGCTGGTTGTTCGACCCGCTCTGCAGTTTGGCTAATCCCTCAGTTCCTCTCGTGCGGACCTCGTCGTCGACAGAACAGCAGGTCCGAGACACAGCCCTTTACCTGCAGGAAGAAACCGTCAGCATCGCCAGCCGATACGAACAGCCGATTTCGCAGGCTCCCTCCGATGTCTACGTGATTACTGACGAAGATATCAAATACTCTGGAGCCACCGACGTTCCTACGCTGCTACGACGAGTTCCAGGCTTTGAGGTGATGCAGACGAATGCGATCGACTTTAATGTGAGTGTCCGTGGTGACAATCAATTACTTGCCAACAAACTCCTTATCCTAGTCGATGGCAGGTCTATTTATATCGATCAATCCGGCCAAGTTTTATGGAAATTTCTTCCGGTTGCACTCATGGAAATCAAACGCATCGAAGTTCTCAAGGGACCGGCATCGGCCGTCTATGGATTTAATGCTTTTGATGGTGTGGTGAATATCATAACGAAATCTCCGGAGGAGATACGCGGAACCACCGTGCAAATGGCGGGTGGCGAACTGGGAACCATTCTGACGACCGGCACCCATGCAGGAACTGGAGGCAATTGGGGTTATCGTGTATCAGGCGAGCATGAACAAAGCCAGCGGTGGTCGGATCGGCACTCCCCGGCGCTCAACCGCCAGCGCATCGCTGGTATGGTGGAACATCACCTTTCAAACCAGGGACGTCTACGTGCAGAAGCCAGTATCGGTCGATCGAACCCCTATAACGGGTTTGTCACAGAGGCGGCTACGTCAGATACTCGTAACACCTTGACTCATGCCCTGCTCAGCTACGAACAGAACGGCCTGCTCATCCGTGGCTGGTGGAATGGTCTTTTTTTCAACAATCCATCCAACACTGTATTTTCTCCGTTAACACCGTTACTCGCCATAACCGACAGATTCGGTCAAGCAGCAGGAGATGCGTCGTTCAACAGCTATGACATGGAAACACGATATCACTTCAATCTACTTGAGCCGTTCAAGCTCAACATCGGGACAAATTTTCGCCATATCACTGCGTCTTGGAATTATCTGAAATCTCGGACTGCCGAAAATCGCCTGGGCCTCTATGCCCAAGGAGACTGGAAAGTGCGACCTTCTCTGGAGCTAAGCGCCGGACTTCGATATGACATCGACTCTTATGATGAACCCACGCTTTCACCGCGGGGCGCAATCATTTACCATGTGAATCCCAACCATACAGTACGACTCTCTGCTTCTGTCGCTTATCGCCAGCCCACAATCATCGATGTCGCCCAACACACCAACACCATGCTGATGCTACCAGGATTACCTCCGACCGCAACCAGCATTCTAGGAACCAGTAACGTGAGACCTGAACAGATTGTGTCCTATGAGTTGGGCTATCAAGGCTGGTGGTGGCAACACCGACTACGAACACGCGTCACCGCATATTTCAACCATATTTCCGACCTGATCGCCGTCCAGAACCCAACAGGGAACCCGTTGACCACAGTCTCTCCCATGAATGGAGGTGTAGCGGATCTATACGGAGGAGAAGCCGGCGTGGAAGTCCTCATGACGTCTTGGCTCTCAGGTTTTGCCAACTATGCCTATCAAGATCTTGGACAAACCTTCAGGGGAATCAGTCGACGCGGTCTTTCTCATCACAAAGTAAATGCCGGCCTCCGTGGGAAATGGAACCAGTTCACAGGAGAGCTCCTCTACCACCATACAAGTAGCGCAGCCTATCCTCTCACCGACCTGCTAACGAATCTAGCACCCTTCTTTCCAACCGGAACGGTTCTCCCACAGGAAGCGATCCCGGGCTATCATCTCCTCAATCTACGATTCGGATACCTGATTTGGGAAAACTCCTCGGTTGAATACATACGGGAAGCCGAAGTCGCAATTTCTGTCTTCAATGCCCTCAATGACACACACCGAGAACATCCCTTAGGCGACTTCCTTGGCACTCGCGTGATGGGGTGGCTCACAGTGAAACTATGAAGAAGAACATGCCAACAAGTCTCAACGAGAGACATACGCAAAGGGAAACTGTCTCAGCGAACTGAGACAGTTGGTATCCGATCGTCTTATGAACAGCATGACGAGTGCATCATCTCTATCTGAAGTCTATGGTCTGAAACTTGCTTCATGTATGTCTCGTTGGCACCATTAACCTAGGGGCGCTTGGCTCTTGCAGCCTGCGCTGAGACTTGAGAACATGCTGACACTGAAGAGAGAGCTATGATGAGATTGATACCTTCGCATCGGCAACCGGCTTTGAGCCTATGGCTCTGTCGGCTGTTTGTTCTTGCCTGGATCGTTCTCCCCATCCACACTGTCAGTGCCGAAGAGATCGCCATTCTCAAGTCATCCGATCTCTCCTACTACGAGCAGGCGGTGCTCGGCTTTCGTGCCGGACTTCCATCGACCATGAAGGTCCGTGAATACAATATCGGAGGGCACCTCATACAGGGGCGAGACATTGGGAGAGCCTTGCGTGCCTCGCCGCCCACCGTTGTCTTTGCTGTTGGCCTCAAGGCGGCCATGGCTGCAAAATTGGAGATTTTCGACACGCCGGTCATCTTTTGCATGGTCTTAAATCCTGAAAGCCATGAACTTCCCACTTCCAATATGACCGGGATTGCCGTCCGAACCTCTCCGGCAACCCAACTCACCGCACTTCGCGCCATCCTGCCGGCACGACGGCGTATCGGTGTGCTCTATGATGAGTCACAAAGCGGGCACTTCGTTCAGAACGCACATCAGTTTTCCAAACAGCTTGGATTCGAGCTCATGCCGCTGGCTATCCGGAACCAGGAAGATTTGCCTTCCGCCCTTCGAACATTGCTTCCAAAAATCGACGCCTTGTGGCTGTTGCAAGATCAAACAGTGATTTCGGAATCATCCATTCCCTTTCTCTTGGAATCCACCATCGATGCGAAAATCCCGCTCTTTACGTTCTCATCGACCTTGGTTCAGCAAGGGGCACTCGGGGCCCTTGTCGTGGATCCTTGGGCCGTGGGACAACAGGCAGCCCGAATGGTCCGCACACAGCTCACCGATTCCATAAAACCGGCCGGTCTTCTGCTTGAACCAGAGCATCCTCAATTGGCGTTAAACTTGAATACCGCAGAATATCTGGGGCTGGCTCTCGCACCGGACATAGTACGTGTCGCCAGCTATCTATTTAGCGGACCAGGACAGATCGCTCAAAAATCAGATCCTTCGAATCTCATTCCTTAGCCGACGCAACAGCCCTGAGAGCATCGATCGTCATTCAGCGTAGAATACGAAAATGATGCAAACGCGATTCCTCGACTCACGGTTTTTACTCAGTGTCCGAACAAAGCTCGTCCTCAGTACGGCAGCCATTCTCATCGTGGCCTGTCTCCTTCTGGGCTGGCTTTTTTTCCGACAGCAGGTACGTTCGGCAACTGAGAATCTCGTGCAGAGCGGAACGTTGCTTGCACAACACTTGGCCGGTATGGGGCGCTTTAGCATCCTCGCTGGCGACACCAATCGCCTGGATCAACTCGTGCATGAGATTCTTGCGGTCAGTCCTGTGGCCTATGTCGCCATTATCTCCCCAAGCGGAGACCTTCAAACCGGCAAAGGGAAGGACGAATGGCAGAAACAATTTTCTGCTCCCTCGACAGGCCGACAGCAGTTCTCCGTGACACCATTGCTCCTTCAGCCCGATACGGAGAAAAATGAGCTGATTGTCAACGGAGTGTGGCTGACCACCACGGGTCCACTGCTTCGTCCACACATCGAGTTTACGCCGTCTGAATTGCTGAGTCTTCTCGGGGGGATGGAACTCCCGATCTTTTACGACCTACTGGTGCCAGTACCTCAGCCGTCCCGCGCCAACCAATGGGATCCCGCGCTGCAACTCACCCTTGAAGAACGACTGGAGCAACCAGACAAACCTCTCAGACTAATGTCGGTGACTCCCGCACGTGTGGAGATCGGCCTTTCCACATCTGATCTCCAACAGAGCCTGCGCCGGTTGTTGTGGCAAGCCGTGCTCATTACCGTGAACACATTGATCGGAGGAATCTGCGTGGTGGTTCTACTGGCACGCCGAATGACCGTCCCCCTCCAAGCACTGACCACCGCCGCGACCAAACTTGCCGGCGGAGAGAGGACACCCACGATCGCAATACACACGTGTGATGAAATTGGGACACTGACAAAGGTCTTCAACTCTATGGCATCGACATTGCAAAATCGCGAACATGAGTTACGGGAGCTCGCCCAGAGTCTGGAAGACCGAGTTAACGTCCGTACCCAGGAGCTCGCTGCGGCGAATGCGAAGCTCCAAGAACTGGACCGGCGCAAATCGATTTTTGTCTCCACCGCTTCGCACGAACTCAAGACCCCGTTGACCTCTATGAAGGTCAACCTTGCAAATTTACGGGATGGCATTGATGGAGCCGTCACCGCTGATCAGCGAGAATCGCTCTTGTGTGTGGAAGCCAACCTTTCGCGACTTCAGCTCTTGCTCGAGCAGTTGCTGGATCTCTCTCAAATCGAAATGGGGCAAGCCACCCCACGACTGGAACCGGTTGAACTGGGAAGCGTGATCGCGAAAACCGTCGAGGATCTTTGTCCATTCACGTCCGAGTGCTCCGTCAAGATCATCATCGCACTCCCCGCTGATCTGCCTAGGGTTCTAGCCGACCCGGTCAAACTCAGGCAGATTCTGCTCAACCTCTTGCATAACGCAGTTAAATTTTCACCGATGGACACGATTGTTGATCTGATCGTCACAAAGCTGACGAATGATGAGATTCAGGTCGTCGTACGCGACGTCGGGCCCGGCATCGCTGCCGATGATGTGGCCAAGGTCTTCCAGCCATTCTATCGCGCACCCACGGTCCATAAGAAGACCAAGGGAACAGGACTCGGACTGGCCATTACCAAGCTACTGGTTGAACTGCACCAGAGTCGACTCGAGGTGGAAACAGAACTCGGCCGAGGCAGCTCTTTTTACTTCACGTTGCAGGCAATACCACCAGTACGCCTCGCCTACCTGGAGCCCAGCATACCACGACGACCTCTTCGTCAGAGAATCTAGCCCGTTATGGGCCAAGCCCATCGATGACGCCTCAAGTAGGTTGACAGGAGGAAGGCGGCTTGACTGAAATCCCACGTTGCCGAAGCAGCCTCGTGAGATAGGTGCGCTGGAGCCGCAGCAGCTCAGCAGCCTTCGTCTGGTTCCATCCTGCACGCCGCAACGCTTCTTCAAGGACTTTGCGGCTATACTGCTCCATGACCGCATGATACTCCAGCGTCTCGTCTTCCGCGAATGTCACCTCCACCGGCAATCGACGAGGCATCATGATCCCCAGATGCTCCGGTTCAATACAATCACCGGGGCAAAGCGTGATGGCCCGGACCAGCACATTTTCCAACTCCCGTACATTGCCGGGCCAATGATAGCCCCGAATCACGTCCAGCGCATCCGAGCTCACGCTGAACGAACGATGGGCCATCTTCGCCCCATGGAGTCGAATAAAATGTTTGACCAATGCCGGGAGATCATCCACTCGTTTCCGTAAGGGAGGGACGGTGAGCGCGATCACGTTCAGCCGATAGAAAAGATCCTCTCGAAACAGGCCGTCCTGAATGGCCTCCTTCAGATCCTTGTTGGTAGCTGCAATAAACCGCACATCTGTACGGATCGGCTGCGTCCCGCCAACTCGGTAGAACTCCTGATCTTGGAGGAGGCGGAGCAGTCGAGTTTGCAGTCCCGCCGGCATATCGCCAATCTCGTCAAGGAATACGGTGCCGCTTTCTGCCGATTCAATTTTCCCTGGCTCGCGCTTCACCGCTCCGGTGTAGGCCCCTTTTTCATGACCAAATAACTCGTTTTCCAACAGACTCTCGGGTAATGCCGCACAATTGACGACGACAAAGGGCTTCGAGGCACGCGGGCTCCACCGGTGCAATGCACGAGCCATCACTTCTTTCCCTGTTCCGGTTTCACCCAACAGCAGCACGGTGGCCGATGCACCGGCCGCTCGCTTGGCCGTTTCAAGAAGTTCAACCATGCGCGGACTTTGCCCAATTACATGTTCGTACCGGCCTTCGACTTCTGCTTGTAGAAGCCCGATTCTCCTGGTGAGAACCATTTGGCCCCTGGCCTTCTCAATCACCGCAGAAAGATGATCCGGCTCAAACGGCTTCGTCAGAAAATCACAGGCCCCCAGCCGGATGGCCTCAACGGCGCGATCAATCGTCCCGAACGCGGTAATCACGACCACCTCCGGTGTGAATTGCGGCGGAACGGTTGTTCGCCTCTCGGCCAGCTGCTTCAACACATCCAATCCACTCATGCCTGGCAGCTCAATATCCAGGAGTATCAGATCAGGCTGATCGTCGATCGCCAATTTAAGCGCCTGCTCGCCATCCTCGGCCGTGAGCACCTCATGCCCCATCCAGGTCAAGCGCTTCTGAAGCGCGCTTAAAATATCCTGATCATCGTCGACCACGAGGACTCGTAGTTGCACACTATACCCCTTGTTCGGTTTTGCGCCGCACCATTGTAATGGAGATCGGTCAGAAGGTGAAAGACAGCCCCTGACCAAGCCACTATGGAACTCGCTCGCCCACCTTGACTCCGTCATCAGAAAGCATATTCCGCGCCCCGTTGTCCAACCTGTCTGGAAGATATCAAACCACCGTGGAATGCTGATTCAGTCCTTCCAGACAGCGTCAAGAAAGGTCAGTTAGGCGATGCATGTCTACAAAATGATTCTGTATCTAATTGGATCCACATGAGACGATCTCCTTCGCAATAGATAAATTATATGAGTTTTTTATCATTAGGGCGTGTCATCAATTAAGCCACGTGAGTGAAGCGGCGAGATAGATGGCGC
>CAYSFU010000051.1:0-30135 GCA_964430555.1 uncultured Nitrospira sp.
CGGTATAGGTGACAAACAGTCGCTCGCCCAGGGGTTGAAAACCCTTGGCGACATTTTTCTTTTCCTTCTCAGCGGTACCCATAGCAGAACCTCCTCCTGATGAAAGTGAACTCGTTAGGTGTTGACGGTTTGGGAATTGAGCCGAACTCGACTTACGATCCCAGCAGTCATGCAACTGGTGTGGAGATAGCCCTTTGTTGACCCAAGTCAAGAGGGGAGTCGAGGTTTTTTTCGTCCGGACACACTTCCCCGTGCTTGTCCTGCACGTATCATAACTCACTAGGATATCAATACTCTATGTCTATTTAGGCAGGGAGGCTAGGGCGAAATGGCCTAGGGCATCAGGCCCGAAGATGGTCGAAATCCTTGATGTCCTTCTTCATGAAGTCACGGAGGCGCTTGATGATGCGTGCTTCTAATTGGCGGGTCCGTTCCTTGGTGATGCCATATTTCTCGCCGAGATCATCCAAGGTCAGGGGATGGTCCGACAAAATGCGATTTCTCAAAATGTCTTCGTCTCGCTCTTCCAGGGTGTGAATGAACTCCGCGAGTTTGGCCCGAAAGAGGGTCTTCAACTGATGATCGGCGAGTTGTTCGTCCGCTGGTTCGTGGTGGGACGGCAGGACATCGAGCAGGGTATGCTCTTGGTCCTCACCGATCGGTTGGTCGAGCGACAGTTCCCAGTTGCCGAGACGCTGATCCATTTCCACCACGTCACGCTCACGCACGTTCAAGCGATCGGCGAGTAATTTCGTGTCGGGTGAGAAGCCTTCTCGTTCGAGTTTCGCTTTTTCTTTCTTGAGGTTATAGAACAATTTTCGCTGATCCTGCGTCGTGCCGACTTTCACCAGCCGAAACGTGTGCAAGAGGTAGCGCAGAATATAGGCGCGTGACCACCAGGCGGCATAGGCATAGAAGCGAACGTTCTTGGATGGATCGAATTTCTTGATGGCCTGCATCAAGCCGACATTGCCTTCTTGAATCAAGTCCATGTGGTCGGCGCCGGTATGGAGATACTCGGCCGCGATCGACACGGAGACGCGTAGGTTCGCCATGATGAGTCTGACGGCGGCTTCCCGGCTGCCATGGAGCTGATATTCCTGAAAGAGCTGCAGCTCTTCTTCCTTGGACAGATAGGGGTAGCGTCGGACTTCAGCCAGGTATTGTTGCAGTGCCGTCACCGGCACCACTGCCGTCGTATCGGGGCGCGGGCCTGCCTCTTGGTCCGGCAGCGGGCTCAACTCGGCGCCGGCCTGCATCTCATGTAGCTCAGTCGGAGAGGGCTCCAAGTCCTCAGGCTCGTCCGGGATAGTGTCGGTCTCGTCATTGATGGACATGGCATGGCAGCCTACACCAGATTCCTAGGCGGCAACAACGCTGAAAACAGAGCGGGATCCGGAAAGTTTCTGCATCGACACTCCTCGGGGCGTTGTTCCCAGCCTTTCGATTGACAGGATCGGACTGAACCAGTAGCCTGGGCTCATTATCGTCCCGCGCACAGCCATGACCGACGCATCATTCATCGCCTCTATCCGAAAGGCTGTTCCTAGCCTTATCGCCTTGTATCGATTTGGCTCGCTGGAACGAGATGCGCTTCGCGCTGATAGCGATATCGATGTGGCGGTTCTCTCGCGAGAGGTGTTGTCGGAACTGCGTCGTTTCGACTTGGCTCAGGAATTGGCGATTCAGTTCCATCGCGATGTTGATCTGGTCGATCTTCGCTCCGCGTCAACAGTCATGCGGATGCAGGTTCTCTCCACCGGTACTTGCCTTGCCGCTGAAGACGAAGGCGCGCGTCGAGCATTCGAAATGTATGCCTACTCTGATTATGCCAGGCTCAATGAAGAACGACGGGAGATCTTGAAGGGGATTACCACGCGCGGGCTGGTGTATGGCTGACGATGTGATCATCAACAAGGCCGCCAGTATTGAGCGTTGCCTTCAGCGTATTCACGACGAATATGCCGGAAAGAGGCAGAACCTTGTTGAGAATCAGACCAAGCAGGATGCCATCATCCTCAATTTGCAGCGAGTCTGTGAAACGGCTATCGATCTCGCCATGTATGTGGTCAGTACACGCAAGCTTGGGGTGCCTCAGGACAGCCGCGATGCCTTTGCCCTTCTGCAGACCGGTGGCCTTCTTCCTGCCGATCTGGCGCTGCGCATGCAACGAATGGTCGGTTTTCGCAATGTAGCGATTCATGAATATACCCACCTCAATCTTGACGTGGTCCATTCCATTATCACCACGCGGTTGGACGATTTCCGCACCTTCTCCTCGACCATTGTGAAAATGTACACATAGGTCGGCTCTCCGTGCGCACGGGATGTCATGATCGGACGTGTGTCACTTGCACCTCTGAACAACGCTCTCCTATAGTGCGCCGTTGTATAGAGGGAGGTTCATGGTGTCTGAGATCTTGGGAATTGTGAAAAACGGCCATTGGCCGTCGTTGGTCGGAGCTTGGATTCATCTTACAGTCAGTTTCATGGTCTGGTTGCTTGTCGCGGCCATGAGCATTCCTCTTGTCGCGGCGCTACAGTTGACTGATATCGAGATTGCTTGGTTGGTGTCCGTGCCTCTCCTTGGCGGGGCCGTATTACGGATGGTGGCGGGATGGAGCGCGGATCGGCTGGGCGCGCGGCATACGGCGGTCGTGATTCTTGTCGTGGAGTTGTTGGTGTTGTTGTGGGGATGGGTCGGGGTGACCGACTACGGAGCGGCACTGGTCTTTTCTCTTGGGCTCGGTGTGGCTGGGGCGAGTTTCGCCGTCACGCTTCCCATCGCCAGCCGTGCCTATCCGCTTCAGGCACAGGGACTCATTCTGGGCATCGCGGCCTCAGGCAATATTGGGACGGTGCTGATCTTCTTCTTGGCGCCACGTTGGGCTGCTGTCATGGACTGGCATCAGATCTGTGGGGTCATGGCTGTTGTCGTTGCCGCGACACTGCTGGGGTTTGAGTGGCTGGTCCCGCCGCCACCGGCGCCGACTCCTGAGGCTCATGCGGGGGCGTGGTGGCACAATGTCGCGGAATTGGTTCAGCGGCGATCGGCCTATTGGCTCTGCTTCCTCTATGCGATTACGTTCGGCGGTTTTGTGGGACTCTGTAGCGTGATGCCATTGGTATTGAATGAGGTGTATCAGATCGAGGCGATTCAGGCTGGGATCGTGGCCGCCCTCTGTGGGTTGATCGGCAGTGTGATTCGTCCGATCGGTGGGTATATGGCGGATCAGCACGGTGGACTGCGGGCACTCTATTATGTGTTGCCGACTATTGCGGGGACGGTGGTGGCAGTCGTCAGCCCGTCACATGCCATGGGTGTGGCGATGATGATGGTTGCGACGGCGGCGATGGGATTCGGCAACGGCGTGGTCTTTCAGCTCGTTGCCGAATGGTTTCCCCAAGACATCGGATTGGCGTCGGGTGTGGTCGGTGCGGCAGGTGCCGTTGGTGGATTTGTCGTGCCGATGCTCATCGGCACGATGAAGGGGCTTTCAGGAAACTACGAGACGGGCCTTTGGCTGTTTGCCGGGTTTGCGGTCTGTGCATGGGGGACCGTGATGGTGGGGTTACGTCCGAATGGATCGTCCCCGGTGAATCTTCCCTCATGAGCATCCCCGTGCTGTTGAACGACCAGCAAAAAAACCATGTTCAAGGTTCGGTCTGAAATGCTAAATTGGATGCCTTATGCCTAGCCCGTTCAATCACATTGAAGACGCGATCCGCGACATCAAAAAGGGGAAATTTATCATCCTCGTTGACGATGAAGACCGCGAAAACGAGGGAGATCTCGTTATCGCTGCGGAAAAAGTCACTCCGCAGACCATCAACTTCATGGCCAAACACGCGCGTGGCCTGATCTGTTTGGCGCTGACACCTGAGCGAGTGGAAGAATTGCAACTCCCACAGCAAGCAGCCGAGAATACCGCGACGTTCGGGACGGCGTTTACGGTCTCGATCGATGCGCGTAAAGATATTACGACCGGTATTTCTGCAGCCGATCGAGCGACGACCATTCATGTGGCGATCGACCCAAAGTCTAAGTCGAGTGATCTTGCTCGGCCAGGACACGTGTTCCCGCTCAAGGCGCAAACAGGGGGCGTGCTCAAACGCGCCGGACAAACAGAGGGGTCGGTCGATCTCGCACGGTTAGCGGGGCTACGTCCTGCGGGTGTCATCTGCGAAATTATGAACTCGGATGGGACCATGGCTCGCGTGCCGGAACTCACCAAGTTCGCGAAGCAACATAAACTGAAGATGGTCACGATCAAATCTCTGATCGAATACCGCATGCAGCGCGAAACGTTTGTGAAAAGGGCGGGGAGTGCCCACTTGCCGACCATGTTCGGTGAGTTCGAAGCGGTGGCATTTGAAAACCGGATAGACAACCTTACGCATATTGCGCTGGTGAAAGGGCGTGTGGACAATGGAGAACCGACGTTGGTACGCGTGCATTCGGGATGTTTAACGGCGGAAGTGCTGGGATCTCTGCGATGTGATTGCCGAGATCAGCTCCATAAAGCGATGGAGATGATTCAAAAAGAAGGACGTGGAGTGCTGCTTTATTTGAGCAATCAGGAAGGTCGCGGGATCGGGTTATTGAACAAAATTAAGGCCTATGGGTTGCAGGATCAAGGAAGTGATACGGTTGAGGCGAATCTGAAGTTGGGGTTTAAGCCTGATCTGCGAACGTATGGCGTTGGTGCGCAGATTCTTGCGGATCTCGGGTTGCGTGCGATTAGAGTCATGACGAACAATCCAAAGAAGGTCATCGGTATCGAAGGATATGGTCTCAAGGTTGTCGAGCGGGTACCGATCGAAATTCAGCCGCGCGAAGCGAATGTTCGGTATCTTCGAACCAAGAAGGCAAAGCTTGGGCACCTTCTCAAGAAGGTGTAGAGGGGGTAGCAGTGCCTGTACTGTCTGAGTCGACCGATGGATGGATGGTGGAGTTTCGGAACGTATGGCGAAGAAAACAAAACTGACGGTAGCCGGACTTCGGTTCGGTATCGTGGTGGCACGATTTAATCAGCGGGTCACCGGGAAGTTGTTGCGTGCTTGTACCGACGCCCTTGCGCACTCTGGGGTGCGTGCGAGCGACATTCAGGTTGTGCATGTGCCAGGGGCGTTCGAAATTCCTCTGGTCGCACGGACGATGGCGCGGGCGAACTGTTTTGATGCCGTGATTTGTTTAGGAGCCGTGATTCGTGGCGATACGCCCCATTTTGACTATATCTGCTCGGAAGTGAGCCGCGGGATCGGCCAGGCTGCCTTGGAGACGGAGGTGCCGATCATTTTCGGCGTATTGACCACTGAGACGGTGACGCAAGCCGATGAACGTGCGGACCAGCGGAAATTCGACCGCGGCGGTGCGGCGGCCCAATCTGCGATCGAGATGGTGAAGGTGATGCAGCGCGTCAAGGCTCTGGGGCAGAACGCTGCTCCTGGCTCATTGAGTCGGCGACGATCGGCCGCTCAGCGGCCTGCAACGTAACCTATGGGTGGCCGTCATCAGGCTCGCGAACGGGCCCTACAGATTCTCTTTCAGTACGACATTCATGGAAAGGGCGAGCTTCGCCTGGATGAGTTTTGGCGCGAGTACTCCGTTTCCGAGGAGTCACGAGCCTTTGCGGAGCGGCTGGTTCGCGGAGTGCTGGAACACCAGAAGGAGCTCGACGCCACCATCGCGAAGTATGCGACGAACTGGGCGGTGAATCGCATGCCGATCGTCGATCGCAATATTTTGCGAGCAGGGCTGTACGAGTTGCTGTGGGTCGATGAGGTTCCTGCGAAGGTGACGATGGATGAAGCCATCGAGTTGGCGAAGAGCTTCGGAGATGACGATGCTTCGAAGTTTGTGAATGCGGTGTTGGACAAGGTGTTGGCAACCGAGTCACGGTTGGCCGCGAAGCGGGCGGACCCGAATCGGCCGATGTGGAGGAGAACAGACGGTGATTGAGCGGTACACACGTCCTCAAATGAAGGCCATTTGGGACTTGAAGCACAAATATGAGATTTGGCTGGAAGTCGAGCTCCAGGCCTGCGCGGCGTTTGAACAAGCCAAACAGGCTCCTCGTGGAACGGCGGCTCGAATCAGGAAGAAAGCCAGAATCGATATCGACCGGATTGCTCAGATCGAGAAGGTCACGAAGCATGATGTGATCGCGTTTCTGGAATCGCTGATGGACAGCGTGGGACCGGATCATCGGTTTCTTCATATGGGACTGACCTCGTCGGATATCGTCGATACGTCCCTGGCCGTGCAAATGACCGAGGCGATGGACTTGATCTTGACCGGAGTCGAGCGGCTGCTGGCCGTCTTGCAGCGGCAGGCTTTCCGCTACAAAGATCTGGTGATGGTGGGACGGTCTCATGGCATTCACGGGGAGCCGATCTCGTTTGGCCTGAAACTCGCCCTCTGGTATGAGGAAGTCGGTCGTCATCAGGTACGATTGCGATCGGCCAGAAATGAGATTGCAGTCGGCAAGTTGTCCGGTGCCATGGGGACCTTTGCGCATCAAGGGCCCGAGATTGAAGCGTATGTCTGCGGCAAGCTCGGCTTGCAGGCCGAGCCTGTCTCGAACCAGGTGGTCCAGCGAGATCGCCATGCGTCCTATGCAACGGCGCTCGCACTGCTGGCGGCCAGTATCGAGAAGTTTGCAACGGAGATTCGTCATCTGCAGCGTACGGAAGTGCTCGAAGCCGAAGAGTATTTTTCCGAAGGCCAAAAGGGCTCTTCGGCGATGCCTCATAAGCGGAACCCGATCGTCTCGGAGAATTTGTGTGGTCTGGCCCGGCTCGTACGGGCGAACAGCGTGGCAGCCATGGAGAACGTGGCGCTCTGGCATGAACGTGACATCAGCCATTCGTCGGTCGAGCGGGTGATCATGCCGGACAGCACGATTCTGATCGATTACATGCTGGCGAAGGTCACAGATCTCATCGAGCATCTGGTCGTCTATCCGGATCGTATGCGGCGAAACCTTGAACTGACCGGCGGGCTGGTCTATTCACAGCGGGTGTTGTTGGCGCTCATCGAGAAGGGCGCGCAACGAAAAGAGTCATACGAAGCAGTGCAACGCAATGCGATGGCCTCCTGGCGGGGCGGAGGCGGATTGCAAGAATTGGCAGAAAAGGATCCCTTTATCTCGCAACACCTGACCGGGCGTGAGATTGCCGCTTGTTTCAACCCGCACTACTATCTGCGCCACCTCGACCAAATTTATCGACGGGTGTTCGGACGGACCGGTTCGTTGTCCGGCGTCAAGAAGAAAGGGTCGAAGGCATGACGGGCTTGTTCATCAGGACGGCGCTGTGTTGCCTCTGCGTCATCGGTGGTTGGTGTTCGTCTGTTTCTGCGGGCGTGGATCGAGAGAAGCTCCTGACCGATTCAGGCGTCTATGGCAGCTTTGCCGTGTTTGCGCTCGACGACCAGTGGGGGAAACTCGACTCCTCGATCCGCATCGCTCGTCTCGCGACGCTCAAAGGGGTTGTCGAACACCATCGAGAGCATGTGGCGATCGATGTCTACCTGCTTCGGGGGCTTTCTGATCATGCCGATGTGCTGTTCCGCATTCATGCGATGGAATTGCGTGACACGCAAGCGTTTCTGCTTGACTTGAAGAGCAGTCACTTCGGGCGACATCTCAAGACATCCGGAATCATGCATGGGCTTACGAAGAAGCCGGCGTATGTTCCCGGATTTCCTGAGCAGATCAAGACGGATCTCCTGTCTCCGAGCGAGCCTGGGCAGAAACCCTACGTGGTGGTCATCCCGATTAAGAAGTCGGTTGAATGGTGGGGGATGGATCATGAGAAACAGGCTGCCATGATGCAGGAACATACCGCAGCCGCACTTCCGTACGCGAAGACGGTCAAGCGGAAACTCTATCACTCGACCGGTCTGGACGATCTCGACTTCATTACCTACTTTGAAACGTCGAAGTTGGAAGACTTTCATCATCTGATGACATCGCTTGAGAAGGTAAAAGAGTTCCAGTATGTTCGTCGCATCGGTCATCCCACTCTCTTAGGGGTGTTGCAATCCGTGGACGAGGTTATTGAGTCGTTGGTTCAGTGAGCTGAAGGTTGAGGTTCGATCATGGTGGCAGGAGAACTGCTTTACGAAGGCAAGGCAAAAAGAATATTTTTGACTGAGAATTCCGACCAGGTCGTTCAGTATTTCAAGGACGATGCGACGGCGTTCAATGCACAAAAGCGCGGCACCATCGTTGAGAAGGGTGTCATCAATAACACCGTGTCGGAGCGGCTGTTCCGACTCTTGGAGCAAGGCGGAATACGCACGCACTTCGTGGAGCGGCTGAGCGATCGAGAAATGCTTGTGAAACGTGCCCGCATCGTGCCGGTCGAGGTCGTCGTGCGGAATACGGTGGCCGGTAGCTTGGCGAAGCGGTTGGGATTGAAAGAGGGGAATCGGATTGAGCCTGCGATTGTGGAGTTCTATTACAAGAACGACGCGCTCGGTGATCCGCTGGTCAACGACGACCATTTGCGGTTGATGAATGTCGCGACGCCCGGTGTCTTGCGCGAGTTGCGTGAGTTGGGACATGGTGTGAACAAGATCCTGAAACCATTTTTTGCCGAACGGAAGATGCAGCTTGTCGATTTCAAGCTCGAGTTCGGGGTGTACCATAATAAATTGATCCTGGCGGACGAGATTTCTCCGGACACGTGCCGTGTGTGGGATATGGCGACCGGGGAATCGATGGATAAGGATCGGTTTCGGAAGGATATGGGGAAGATCGAGGAGGCGTATCAGGAGGTGTTGCGGCGGGTGTGTGGGTGAGGGGAAATGGCGTGGTCACCCTCATTGCTCGCGCAACGCGCACGCGGGATGATTAAATTGTCATCAAAGCGGGTGGCGCTCGTTGCATGCGCGCAGTTGAGGGCAACCACGCCATTCCCTTTGAGCGAGTGAGGAAAGTGTGGGAAGGAAAGAGCAGAGATGCTGCGGGCGTACTTGAATTATGGCCTGATTGCGTCGGTCGTCGTCTGGGCGGCCATTGTCGGTGTGATGGCGTATCGCCTGAACGAGTCGCCGTGGCGGTGGGCATTCGTGGGGTTGGTGGTCTGTGGCGGGCTTACCATTGCCGTAATTCTTTGGATCAAGAAGTATGTGGATCGGATGAACGAGGCTGAAGGCAGGCAGGAGAGCAAGTCGTGAAAGTCAAAATTCATGTCACGCTGAAACGGGGAATTCTCGATCCACAGGGGAAGGCGATCGAACAGGCGCTGGCCTCCCTGGGGTTTGCGCATGCGGCCAATGTTCGTGTCGGAAAATATATGGAGATGGATCTCAATCAGACCGATAGGGCCAAGGCTGAGGGTGAGGTGAAATTGATGTGCGAGAAGCTCTTGGCGAATACGATTATTGAAGAATATCGATACGAGCTAGGAGAGCGATGAGCCTCTCGAGGCAATCCGAAACGCTCGCGCCGTCTCAGGCCTCAGCACGCAGGGCTGACGTATGAACATCGGTGTCGTCGTGTTCCCAGGTAGTAATTGCGATCACGATTGCCGGCATGTCTTTCAGGAGGTGCTGGGGCAAACGGTTACCATGGTGTGGCATCGGGAAGCATCCTTGGCCGGTTTAGATGCGGTCATCCTGCCGGGTGGGTTTTCGTATGGTGACTATCTCCGCACGGGAGCGATCGCGCGGTTTTCCCCGGTGATGCAGGCGGTCACGCACTTTGCCGCTGGGGGTGGGTTGGTGCTTGGGATTTGCAATGGATTTCAGATTCTTCTGGAGGCGGGATTGCTGCCCGGCGCGATGTTGCGAAATGAGTCGCTGCATTTCATTTGCCGCGAAACCTATGTGACGGTGGAGAACGCCGCCACGCCGTTTACCAATGCCTGCAGATCGGGCCAAGTGCTCAAGCTCCCGATCGCTCATGCGGATGGGAACTATTATACCGATCCAGTCACCTTGGCTGGTCTTCAAGCCAATGCGCAGATCATCCTTCGATACAGTACGGCCGATGGGCGCGTGACGCCGGATGCTTGCCCGAATGGGTCGCTCGACAATATCGCCGGTATTCGCAATGCTGCCGGGAACGTTCTCGGTATGATGCCGCATCCTGAGCGTTGTGCGGAAGCGGTGTTGGGTCATGAAGATGGGCGGCTCATCTTCCAGTCGATGCTTGCCTCGTTGGGGAAGGCGCAGCCGGCAGGCTCACGGTGAGCGTGCTTCGTCGATGCGTGGATCGAGCGCCTGCGCCGGAGGATTGAAGATGAGAAAATCTCGCGGTAAAGTATTGCGTCAGGTGTTTGTGGATCAGTGGTACATTTTTTCTTATAAAATGAGGAGGGTCGAGATGAAGCGTGTAGCAGCAATATTCGCGGCAGTCGGAATGTTGACCGTGGGATCTGGTCTCACGGTGTTTGCCGCCACGGATGACGGCAGCAAGATTACGATCAAGAGTCCTGCGCCTGGTGCCAAGGTTGGGAGTGACGTCGAAGTCGTCTATGATCTCGCGAAGGGTAGTCAGGCGACGCATGCACATTGCTTTGTGGACGGCGAGTATCAGAAGGGATGGAAAGGAACCGTCAAGGGAATGGCGCCAGGCTCCCATGAGATCAAGCTCGTCGCGGCAGATAAAGATCATGAAACTTTGGCGGCTGAAGCAGCTGTGAAAGTGGACGTGCAGTAAGGTCCTGCTACGCGTACGATGGTAGAGACTGACGGACCGGTGGGGTACGCAACAGGTGCTTCACCGGTCCACCCGTGTGGGTACCCCAATCTGTGGAATGCGATCATTGAGTTAAGCCTTGAGGAGTCCAAGCGATCCGCTTGAAAGCCACAGTGATTGTGACACCTCAGGTATGAAGCAGGCTGGCATGCCCCCTATCACCCCGGATCTCGTCGCTCAGCATAATCTGACGAGCGACGAATACAGCAAGATCATCGCTATTCTTGGTCGTGAGCCGAACATCACGGAACTCGGGATGTTTTCTGTGATGTGGTCGGAACACTGCTCGTACAAGAGCTCGCGCGTGCACTTGAAGAAATTGCCGACGACAGGGCCTCGTGTCGTGCAGGGCCCTGGCGAAAATGCCGGTGCCGTCGATATCGGTGATGGGCTCTGTGCAGTCTTCAAGATGGAATCGCATAACCACCCCTCGTTCATTGAGCCCTATCAAGGTGCGGCGACCGGGGTCGGTGGTATTTTGCGCGATATCTTCACGATGGGGGCAAGGCCGATTGCGTTGCTGGATTCCCTCCGGTTTGGAGAACTGCATTCACCGAAGAGCCGCCATCTCATGAAGGGAGTGGTCTCCGGTATTGCCGGCTACGGCAATTGCATGGGAGTTCCGACTGTGGGGGGGGAGATCGTCTTTAACGACATCTATGCGCTCAATCCGCTGGTCAATGTGTTTTGTCTGGGGATCGCCAAGCACGACAAGATCTTCCGTGGCACGGCGGCCGGTGTCGGGAATCCCGTGATCTATTTCGGATCAAAAACGGGCCGTGACGGGATTCATGGCGCGACCATGGCGAGTGACTCGTTCGACGACACATCGGAGCAGAAGCGTCCCACTGTGCAGGTCGGGGATCCCTTTACCGAGAAATTATTGCTGGAAGCCTGCCTCGAGTTGATGGAACGCGAGTTGCTCGTTGGGATTCAAGACATGGGCGCTGCAGGATTGACCAGCTCTTCCTGTGAGATGGCTTCTCGCGCCGGGAATGGGATTGAGCTGGATCTCACGGTCGTGCCTCGGCGTGAGCCGGGGATGACCCCCTATGAGATCATGTTGTCCGAGTCGCAAGAGCGCATGCTGATGGTGGCGAAAGCCGGCAAGGAAGACGAATGTGTCGCGGTGTGTCGCAAGTGGGATCTGGATGTTGCCGTGGTCGGGAAAGTGACCGCCGACGGAATTTTGCGTGTCATGGACCAAGGAACAGTGGTTGCCGAAATTCCAGCGAAGGCATTGGCTGATGATGGTCCTCGTTACGAGCGGCCCTACCAACCTCCGGCGTATCAGGATCTGCTGACCAATTTGAATTATGATCTGATTCCCGATGTCAAGGATGCGAATGCGGCGCTCTTGGCATTGCTTGAATCGCCCACGATTGCCAGTAAGCGGTGGGTATACGAGCAGTACGATCATATGGTGCGGACCAACACGATGGTCCGTCCAGGATCCGATGCAGCCGTGGTGCGGATCAAAGGCACGAACAAAGCGGTAGCCATGACGGTCGATTGCAACAGCCGCTATTGCCTCTTGAATCCCTACGAAGGCGCTCGTCTCGCGGTGGCGGAAGCGGCGCGGAATCTTGTCTGTTCCGGTGCTGCCCCGATCGGATTGACCGATTGTCTGAATTTCGGCAATCCGGAGCGTCCCGATATCATGTGGCAATTCGTGATGGCGATCGAAGGCATGAAGGATGCCTGTGAACGGTTTGAGATCCCCATTGTGAGCGGGAATGTCAGCTTCTATAACGAAACGAACGGGCTCTCCATCTATCCCACGCCCATGTTGGGCATGGTCGGGCTGATCGACGATGCGGAGCGGACGATGACGCAGTGGTTCAAGTCAGAAGGGGACGACATTATTTTGCTCGGCAACACTCGGGAGGATTTAGGAGGGTCGGAGTATCTCAAGGTGGTGCAGGCTCGTGAACAGGGATCCCCTCCTTATCTGAATCTGGATACCGAGAAGGCACTCCACGATTGTGTCCTGTCACTTATTTGTGACGGGCTTCTGCAATCGGCCCATGATTGTTCAGATGGCGGTGTCGCCGTGGCGTTGGCTGAAAGCTGCATCTCGGGATCCGAGCAGACTCGGGGCGCTGTGGTAACATTGAGCAAGGGGCGGATTCGGAACGACGCGGTCCTGTTCGGGGAAAGTCAGTCTCGCGTCGTCATTTCCGTGAAGCCAAGCGATCGTCAAGCTGTAGTCGACCGGGCGAGATTGTTCGGCGTGCCGGCGGATGTGATCGGCACAGTTGTGGGTGATCGGCTGGTCATCTCTGTCAGGCATGAAGGGACAGAGGACGGTCTGATCGATCAGCCGGTGTCCGGTTTGTTGGATCGATGGGTCGGTGCCTTGGAGAGATCGTTGAACCAGGTCTAATCGTCTGAGCCACGAAGGATCATGCGGAAAGAATTGCCGATCATAGCCCCCGATAAGTTCCACGACGAGTGTGCGGTCTTCGGCGTGTATGGCCACGAAGAAGCGGCCAATCTGACCTATTTGGGGTTGTACGCGTTACAACACCGTGGGCAGGAAGCCTCCGGGATCGTTGCGGGGGACGGAGAGCAGTTTGGTGTTCAGAAAGGCATGGGGCTGGTGGCCGACATTTTTCACAAGTCGGTCTTGGCTAAGTTGCCCGGGCATATGGCCATCGGACATAACCGCTACTCCACATCCGGCGGCAATGATTTGAAGAATGTGCAACCACTGACGGTGAATTTTGCACTCGGCAATCTCGCTTTAGCGCATAACGGAAATCTCATCAATGCCCAAATGCTTCGGCATGAGTTGGAGGCCTACGGGGCGATCTTCCAATCGACATCGGATAGTGAGGTGATCATCCATCTTATCGCTCATTCGCGTGCAGGCTCTTTTCTCTCGAGGGTTGTTGATGCCTTGAGTCAGGTGCGAGGGGCGTTCTCGGTGGTCTTGATGACCGATAACGGGCTTATTGCTGCGCGGGATCCCTACGGGTTGAGGCCGTTGTGTATCGGTCGGCTCCGCAACAGCTGGGTGGTGGCCTCTGAGACCTGTGCATTCGACTTGCTTGATGCGGAATATGTGCGAGAGGTGGAACCGGGTGAGTTGATCGTGATCAGTGACCAGGGGATTGACAGCCATCATCCGTTTCCCAAGGCGGCTCCGGCCATGTGCGTGTTCGAGTATGTGTATTTCGCCAGACCGGACAGCCGCATCTTTGGCGCCGATGCCGTCTATGCCACGCGGAAGGCGTTGGGACGGCAGTTGGCTCAAGAGTCCTGGGTGCCGGCGGATGTCGTCATCCCTGTGCCGGATTCTGGCGTGCCGGCGGCGCTCGGTTATGCCGAAGGAGCGGGCGTGCGCTTTGAAGCAGGACTAATTCGCAATCACTATGTCGGGAGGACCTTCATCGAGCCGGAGCAGTCGATTCGTCACTTCGGTGTGAAGGTCAAGCTCAACGCGGTCCCTGAAGTGTTGGACGGGAAGCGCGTTGTTGTGATCGATGATTCATTGGTTCGTGGTACGACGAGCCGAAAGATCGTAAAAATGATTCGGCAGGCTGGGGCGAAGGAAATCCACATGCGCATCAGTTCGCCGCCGATCATTTCGCCCTGCTTCTACGGTATCGATACCCCGACCAAGAAAGAATTGATCGCCTCCGACCATTCGATTGAAGAAATCCGCAAATACATTACTGCCGACAGCTTGGCGTATCTCAGTCTGGACGGCATGTTGAAATCGGCACCGAGATCGCCCGATCAATACTGTACGGCCTGCTTTACCGAACGCTATCCCATCCCATTCACCCGCGCCGAAGAGTTACAGTTAGGCCTGTTTGAGACCGCGCGCTGAATACACACATGGCGACATCTGAGAACGACCAGACGAAGGCCAGAGAGCGGCTACGTGTTCCGGTCGATTATCCTGTTTCATTCACCGGCGACGAAGTATCTGGCCAAGGAACGGTGACGAATCTGACGATCTCCGGTGGCGAGATCACGAGTGCTATCCAGCTTCCGCTTGGCACAGGACTGAGTCTCCATGTGCAACTTCCCAGTGCCCGACCTCCGATTGTCATTGCCCTTGCGATCGTCCGGTGGAAGGAAGAGGATCGGTGCGGACTTGAGTTCGTGCGGTTCGAAGGTGACGCCAAAGAACAGCTCAAGGATATGTTGAACCAGTAGAGGGCCCTACCAGAGGTGCAGGGCCTCCTTGCCCTGCGGTTGCCGCTCGAAAAACTGCCATGGTACGATGCCCCATTCACCGGCTTGGTGGTATGGATTTGGCGGGAGCACGAGATAATCCGTGCGGATGTGGAGAAGCTGCTGGAAGTCGAAAGAACTCATGAGCACTGAACGCGCAAGGAGATCACGCAACGATGGATGAGATGGAAGAGGGAAAGCAAAAATTCATCGAGGTGGTGCAAAAAGTGGATCAATCGGTACAGGTGGTGATCCCCGTGACACCGTCCAATAGCCTATTTTTGATCTCGCTGACAAAGGGAATGAATCGTAAGTTCATTACAGTATCAGAAGACGATGTGATCGACTTGCCGCATGAGACCAGCATTGAGGGGAAAATCACCAACATGATTAAAGAGATTGTTGCCGCGTTGTGAGAGCGTCGGCATCGTGCATTGCGAAAGGTGGTCGCGTCCTACGCTATGAAACAAATCCTGCCCAATATCTGGCAATGGTCGTGGTTTTCAGATGAAAAGCACTTGGACTTCAATGGCCTGTTGCTGATGATCGGTGAGCACACGATCCTGGTCGATCCTCCACCGATGACTCCGGAGGCGCGAACCATTGTTCGGCGACATGAACCAATCGATTATATTGTACTGACGAATCGCGACCACCTTCGAGAGGCGCCGACCTATCAAGCGGAGTGGCATTGCCAGATGTATGTTCCTGACGCGGATGCGGCACAAATGGAAGTGACCTCGACGAAAACGTATCAGGATGGCGAACTTCTGCCCGGCGGGATGTGGGCGATCCAGTTGAAGGCACAGAAGTCTCCCGGCGAATCCGCCCTGTTCATAGAACGGGGCCGAGGTGTGCTGATTGTGGGAGATGCATTGATCGGTCAACCTGCAGGTGCGCTTCGGCTACTCCCTCCTGAAAAATATGCGGATCCGGCCAAGGCGAGGGAAGGGCTCCATCGGCTATTGAAATACAACTTCGATAGCCTGCTGGTCGGAGATGGAGTTTCCATCCTCACGGACGCAAAGCAACAGGTGGCACAGCTGCTGGAGGGGCCACAATGACCTTGCGAAATGGTCTGTCTGAAGAACTCAATCGACAAGGGAATGAGCACTTTTCGAGAGGGTGCTATACGGAGGCCTATATCTGTTATGCCAAGGCGCTGGAGTGTGATCGGTTGAGCGGCGACCGGCGAGCCTTGGTCGCGACTCTTGGCAATCTGGGCAATATCTGTGCGGTCAGTGGACGGCGAGATTCCGCCCAGGCCCATTATCAGGAGGTCTTGGAGTTCCAAAAAATCCTCGGTGATGAAAAAGGCATCGGGACGACCTTAGCCAATTTGGGGAATCTCCGTGCTGATGCCGGCGAATGGGATCGAGCCCGAGCCTATTACCTCGAGGCCATGGATCTTATGACGAAGACGCATGATGAAGCGGCGCAAGCGGTTTTGTTGTCCGACCTTGGCCTGGTAGCCAGAGAAACCGGTGACATGGAGGAAGCCGTTCGCTGTTATGAACAGTCACTGACCCTAATGCGCCGCTTGGGGAATCTGGCGGGTGTTGCAGACGCTTGGCGTATGATCGGGCGTACCTACGTGATACAGAAACGCTATCATGAGGCGATCGCCTGTTGTCAAACGAGTCAGTCGATTGCCGAACGATTGCGCGACGAGCTCCGCACTGGGGGGGCCCGATATGTGCTCGCTCAGTGCTATGAGGAATTGGGCCAGTTCCAAGAGGCAGCTGATCTTCTCGAACAGGTCGTCCATATGGATCGGAAGTACCATCTGCCAAAGTTGGAAGAGAATACCCAGCGTCTCACGTCGCTCCGTCTGCGCACGGCGGGTTCGGCTCACGCACAGATACCTCGGGAGATGCCGGCATGACAGAGCTGAACTCCTCCATGTGGGTGCAGCTTCGAGCTGACTTAATGCAGTCATTCCCCCAATTCTACGAACTGGAGCCCAATGGACCACTCCTCATGGATCTTGGGGGAGAGGGGTGGCTTCTTGAAGTCAGGCCCGAGGGCAAGGTGCTCTGTCAGTATGGAGTTTCACTGGACGAAGTCATGGCGCTCATGTCAGACGGAACTCCGGAGGACTTGGGGACAGACGAAGTTGCCAAGCAGGCGAAATATTTTCTTCAACCGGCTGTCTCTCAATACAGGGGGATCCTTCTTCAGTCCGGATTCGCCGAGGAGACGGAGATAACGGACGAGTTTGTGGCGGTCACCTTTACTCGAGGTACCGATCTCCTCAATCGCCTCAAACTTGAAGATCTTCTACGCTGGTGTCGAGGGAACATTGGGAAGGTCTCATGACGCAACGCATTACGACATTCGACGAATTTCGAGATGCGATTTCCGGCTATCGCTTGCCAAGGGTACTGCTGGCCGCGCTGGAGTTGGATCTTTTCACGGTGATCGGCGATCGATCCTGGACGCCGGCTGCTCTTGCCAAGAAGCTGAAGGTCAGTGAGCGTGGTCTCAGCATCCTCTGTCGCAATCTTGCCTCTGCGGGAGTTCTGCGCAAACGGGGGAGCGATTATAAAAACAGTCTACTTGGAGCAACAGCGCTCAATGCGAACCACCGTGCCTATCGAGGCGGGTATCTCACTCTGATCAGAAACCATTGGGAGGACTGGATCCGGCTGATGGAATCCATCCGAAGCGGATTGCCGCTTGATCATGATGTGCCGGATGGATCGGATTATCGGCGCCAATTTACCTGGGCAATGCATCACCGGACATTGGAGATTGCACCAGTCATTGCGGCGCAACTTCATTTCGGTCACGCACAAACTCTCTTGGATCTCGGTGGGGGGCCTGGTACCTATGCGATGGCATTTCTTACGAAGAATCCAAGGTTGCGTGCGACGGTCTGTGATCGAGAGGCCGCGCTCGAGGTAGCTAAAGAAATCGCTTCCACCCACAAAGCGAGGGGGCGACTTTCTTATGCTCCGCTCGATTTCTCAAAAGAATCGATTCCCGGCACGTACGATGTCATCTGGTACTCCAATGTGTTGCACATTTATTCGCCGAAGGAGAATCAGGCCATCTTTCGCCGAGTGCATGCGGCGCTGAAGCCGAATGGCCGATTCATCATCCAAGATGCTTTTCTGTGCGGCCGCGAAGGGTTGTATCCGACAGAAGCCAGTTTGTTTGCGGTCTCGATGCTCTTGTTTACCGAACAGGGGAATACCTATACGGTCTCGGACACAGCTCAGTGGCTGAAGCAAGCCGGTTTTGTCGGCGTCAAGTCCGTTCAGATTAGGAAAGGGACGGGGGATTGGGAGGACGGAATTTTGGAGGCCTCAGTCCTTGGTCCACGGTCAAGAATGATTGCCAGCCAAACAGGACCAAGCAAGCATAGAACAGCCCGCTGACGATGCTGGCCGCCACGGAAGCGATGGCATCCGAACTCGTTGACAGCGTCTGAACCATCGTGGCGATGTCTATAGCAAGTCCAATCGTTGCATAAAAGACGCAAACCGCCGAGCTCCATCGAAGTTGAAGCCAAACGAGGAGCGCCAGTCCCAGAGGTGTAAAAATGAAAAAGCCGATTTTCCATGCCATGCCTTGAGTGAAGGATGGGCCGTTTTCAAGGAAGAAGAACCCACCCTCCACAACGAAGGTACTGAGTAACAGAACGAGCAAAGGATTCTGTCGCATGGGGTGACTATAGACTGTCGGGGAAAAGGTCGGCAATGGGTGCTTTGAGGTTTCGGCTATTCAGATAAGGGTGTGCTGGTATCATGGACCCTAAGGATCAGGAGGAAAGGGCGTT
The DNA here is from genome assembly GCA_964430555.1 of uncultured Nitrospira sp. GTDB lineage: Bacteria > Nitrospirota > Nitrospiria > Nitrospirales > Nitrospiraceae > Nitrospira_D. Next base: position 18,685 of record CAYSFU010000051.1, read on the forward strand.
GCCTGCACGGGACTGTTTCCTGATTTATGACGGGGAATGCCGGCTCTGTATGTCCGTAAAAATGAGGCTTGAGCGGAGAGGGATCGACCAAACAAAAACGGGTATCAGGTTTGTTGCCTATCAGAGCGAAGCGGCAAAAATTGCTCTTGGCCAACGGTATTGTCTTGATCGACCTGAAACAGCGTTCTTCATTCAGCCTACAGGAAAGATCCTTGAGGGACTTGATGCATTTTCCCCTGTGCTTCCCTATCTACCAGGTGGGAGGATGGCGCTGCAGGGATTACGACTCGGCATGGTACGGCAGTTAGCAGGATGGGGCTATTGCCTCTTGGCTCGCCATCGGTATCGATGGTTTGGCGTTGCCCAGTCCCTCAGGTGATAGGCTCGACGCCTCCGATCACTTCTTCTTGTGCCCCTGCTTTGGGGGGGATCCATCCCATCAGTGAGGAATTTACCGACCTTGTGTCCTCCTTCAGAATGCGTTCACATTCTGAGGAGGATGCATGTCACAAACAGCTGAGTTTTCGACAGGTTGTCCCCGCTCGGTTTATTTCGCAAGTAACAAACGACGAGTATTAGGATTCGGTTGCTCAAGGATCTTGAGTCTGGTGGCCTTTGTGGGATTATGTGGCTTCTACGGTGGGAGTAATGAGGCCTGGGGTGACGACGCCATCTCTACGGAGAAACGGGCGATTGTGGCAGCGGGGTTCGGGTATCAGATTGGTTCTGTATCCGCGATTTCGGTAAAGGTTTATGAAGCTGACTCAGGTGCGATCTTATCCGATGACGTCTATGAGTTGATGGTCAAGGAGAACGATGGAACAGGAAAGAATGATGGGGGGGCTCGCATTTTTGCGGGCGGGATCGGGCAAGGGGCGACAGATCTCTCCAACTTCGTCTTGCGGGTTTATGACGCGAATACCGGCATCTTCCAGTGGGAGGGGAGACTCAACCTCGTGCAGCCTGACGGAAAGGGCGGGGGACAAGCCATTTCAACTCGAAAATTTAGTCGTGCCGTCATCACACGAGTTCGCGCGGAGCGGCAGGCGACCGAACAGCCGGTATTCTTATTGCGTGCGGTAGACGCGGCAACCGGCGCTCTCGTCTGGGAAGATGAATTTACCACGATCATTGGTGCCCCCCCCCACATCCATTCGATTGCGGATCGATCTACGGTATTGAAGCGAGCTTCCACGCACAGCTCCCACAGGTTCGATTTCAGAATTCGCATGTATGATCCCAGCGGGAAGAACATTCTCTGGGAGGATCAATTATCTCGGAAGGATTCTCAAGAAGGAGCCCAGGAATTACTGCATGATCAGGCTGATTTACTTCCCGTCTGGCCTCATCAACCGGAGGATGAGTCGGTCCCCGCAGCGATTTGACAGGACATCTTGTTCTTCTCTCGATCAACTCAGGATGCTAGGGAAAGCTACGAACGGGCCTGTTCGAAGCGCTCAAGCCATTGACGGTGAAACTGCTCATACGGAATCAGCAGTTTGTCCTGGAATGCGGTTATCACGGACGCCTTTGTTTGGAAGGCTTTTACAAGATCGTCGACGCGAGCCATGCCCCATCGCTCGATCAAATAGTGTGTTGCCGAATTGGCTTCTACGTAGGCGATGATCGAAGCTTCGGCTGAGAATCCTCCCCAGGGACCTTCCAGGGAAGTCAACGGAATCACCTGAATCTCGCCGTGCATCGCCTCATTGAGATCAGGCCATGAATCTCCAGCCAGTTGCATGGCGAGGCCTTCATTCAACCAGGTTGGGAGTGTTCCGAAATATGATCCTAAACGGTCATGGAGCAGAGCATGGACGTACTCGTGACGGAGCACGGGGACGAGCCAGTTGCGGTCTGGTGTGGCTCTCTGTGTGGGAATATGGATGCGTCCGAGTGAGGGATCATAGAGCCCGTCAGCCCATGCAGGGCTGCCAGTCGAACCGTGGAATGATTCTTTTGCGTGGAGGACGACCATGATGGGTTTTGTCGGGAAATATCCGAACTTCTGTCCAATGTCTCGATAAGCATCCTCAAGAATTTCCAACACCGATGTCCAGGTGCTCTGGTCCTCCTCCCCATCGAATTTCACGACAAAATGAGTGCTGCTTCGTGCGGTCATGCGAGATTCGGCTGATTGTGTCCGGTGAACCTTTGCCGTGACGGTGGCGAGATAAGACTGGAGTGCCGGGTCTCGCTGTGCTCGCTGCGCGGCTTGGGCCAAGTGTGTTGTTGCTCCATTGAGATCATCCTGTTCCTGCAACAAATCAGCCATCACGAGGTGAGGGAAGGGGTCATCCGGGGCTACCTTCATCAACTTTGTCAAGAACGCCGTATCCAGTGCGCGATCCCGCTGCTCCCAGTAGGCTTGGGCAAGGTTCATCAGAATGACAGGGTTCGTATCGTCGAGTTCCACGGCCTTCTTAAACGCTCCGATGGACGCGCGCGTACCCTGAAGGCGTTCCTGCTGCAATCCGAGATTGTTCCATAGGATGGCGACGAAAGATTTGGATTGTCTGTCCGAGAGAACGGAGACCGGGAGCGTCTTCAGCTTGTTCTCAGCCAGAGAGAGGTTGTGTTTTTCGACTTCATCGCGAATGCTTTCCAAAAGCGACTGATGTGGCGTAGGTGGGATGACGGTTTGGTCGAGTGCGCGAACGAGCCGTGAATCACTCTCGGACGGTTTACTCTGTGGCGGTGCTGGTGGGGGAGGGACGGATTCAACAGTGGCTGTTGGCCTTGTCGTCAGTGAGGGGGTGATCGGTTTGAGAAAAAGATTGTACCCGATCAGGAGAGCCAGACCGACGGCAAGCGGGATCAGGATATGGCGAATATTGCGACGGTACATAGGTGTCTGATGATAAGAGTGTAGCACCCTAGGAAAACACGACCAAACAATCTAAGAAAAGCAGCGGATGGGAATCAGCCCAGGTGCGCCAGCTGCATTGTGCACGGAATCATGCTGTGCTACGATCTTCCGCCATATGCGGGGGGAGGCTGAATCGAGTTCGTCGGTGCCGTTTCAGGAGTGGCTAGACCGCATCGCACGACCGATTGAATTTGCGACTCGCGATGATTGCGCCCATCTGAAGGCCGTCACCAATCTGAGTGATTTTATCTCCATTCAAGTGCTGTCCGTCCTTCGTCAACAGACATATCCAAGGACGGTTGAAGCTCGCCTGATTTCACTCCGCGACCTCTTCGTTGATTTTCCATCCTCTCTCTCTCTGGATGAACAACATCGGCGCCTGCATGCGGCGGAATTGCATATCCAAACCCTCCGAAAGATTGCGCGGCAGCCCGCCGGTCCAAAGGCCTTGCCGGTGCGATCCGTTTATGATCCTGCATCGACGGATGGAGCACGCCACGACCTTTGGCGGCTTCCCGTTCGATTTGCCAAGGGAGTTGGGCCGAAGCGCACCAGTGTTTTGCAACGGCTGGGTATTGAAACGGTAGAAGACGCACTCTGGACTATTCCCTGGCGGTACGAGGATCGATCGGTCATGACCCCGATCGGCAATCTTGTTCCAGGGATGGTGGCATCAATTTGTGGGATTGTCGAGAAGTGCGAAGCAAAACGGATAAGAAATCGGCGACTGAGCGTGCTGGAGGTCGGCATCGAAGATCAGTCTGGTCGTCTCCAGGTCACGTTCTTCAATCAAGCCTATCTGGAAGATGTTCTGACGGTTGGAACTCGGGTGATGATGAGCGGGCGGGTGATCGCAGGTCGACGGGACTGGATGGTGCCGCGAATGGATGTCGCGCAGTATGAGATTGTCGGCGAAGATGTGGAATCGGCGTTGCATGTCGGCCGAATCGTTCCTGTGTACCATGAAACCAAAGGATGGACGTCTCGCCAGATGCGGGTGCTTGTGCGGAATCTCCTGACGGACCATGGGGTAGACCTCATCGACCACTTGCCGGTCCCGCTTCGAGCGAGGCAGCGACTGATCTCACTTCATGAAGCGTTTCAGGATGTTCATTTTCCAAAGGCGGGAACAGACGGCCATCTGTTGGAACGAGGAAAGACCGCGGCCCACAGAAGGATGGCGTTTGAAGAATTCTTGCTGCTGCAACTGGCGTTAGCGTCAAGATACCGATCGGTCCATGAGGAAGCGAAGGAGGTGCGGTTCAATCCCAGGACGCCGCTGCTTGCACGGCTGACCAGTCTTTTGCCCTTTCGTCTCACGACGGCGCAGGAGCGAGTCATTCGAGAAATTTTTCGAGACATGATTTCGCCACGCCCCATGAATCGGTTGGTCCAAGGAGATGTGGGCTCAGGAAAAACCGCGGTCGCGTTGCAGGCTATCGTGATGGCCTGCGGGTCAGGCTATCAAGCAGCCTTAATGGCCCCGACGGAAATTCTTGCAGAGCAGCATTATCGAAACCTTTCAGGACTGTTACAGGCCTTGGGGCTGCAGACGGTCTTCATGCGCGGTGGCGAGAAGGCTTCAGTCAAGAGCGCACAGGCAGAACAATTGGCTGCGGGAGATGTCCACGTGGCGATCGGGACGCATGCTCTTCTACAGCAAGATGTGACATTCAAGAACTTAGGCTTGGCGGTCATCGATGAACAGCATAAGTTCGGAGTGTTGCAGCGGAAGACGATGATTGAAAAAGGCTATAAACCGGATGTGCTCGTGCTGACCGCGACTCCTATTCCTCGAACGCTGGCGATGACTGTCTACGGCGATCTTGATGTGTCGGTCATCGATGTCCTGCCTCCTGGGCGTAAGCCGGTGCGGACCTTCTTGTTTAGTGAGGGAAAACGGCGAAGGGCCTATCAGATTGTGCGCGATGAACTGCGTGCCGACAGACAAGCCTACATCGTCTATCCGCTGGTGGAAGAATCGGAGAAGGTCGACCTTCAGGCTGCGATGCAGGGCGCCGAACAGTTGCAGCAGGGAGAATTTTCTGAATTTCGCGTTGGTCTGTTGCATGGACGCATGAAGGCTTCTGAAAAAGAAGCCGTAATGGCTGAGTTTAAGTCCGGCACCATTCAGTTGTTGATCGCCACGACCGTCATTGAAGTCGGCGTGGATGTGCCGAACGCGACGGTCATCCTGATCGAACATGCCGAACGATTTGGGCTTGCCCAGTTGCATCAATTGCGTGGGCGAGTCGGACGAGGCAGTCATCAAGCCTATTGTCTGTTGATGGCGCAGCACCTCGGGCGAGGGAAAACGGAATCACGCAGAGGGACTCCGGGAAGTGAAAAGTCGATGTCGGCGGCAGGGGATCGGCTGGAGGCGCTTGTCCGGTCAAATGATGGGTTCGTCATTGCCGAGGACGATCTGCGAATCAGGGGGCCGGGTGAGTTCTTTGGATTGCGTCAGTGGGGGATGCCTGAGTTTCGTGTCGCCGATCTGGTGCGCGACGGCGATCTGCTGGAGCAGGCCAGGCAGGAAGCGTTTTCGCTGCTACAATCCGACCCAAGCTTGCAAGAGCCTGCCCATCAGGGGCTACGCGAGGCCATGCTTCGTAAGTGGGAGAAGAAGCTCGATCTTGGGTCGATCAGCTAGGGACTGATGGGAATTTTTCAACGAATCAAAGACGATCTGCGGACCGGAATCGCAACGCTCCGCCTCGGGACGGTTCATGCAGCGGGACGCGCGCTGGAAGAGACGGAATTGCTTCGTCTGCGGTTGGAACTACGTAAGCTGGAGCAGCAGCTGTCGGATTTGTACAAGGATATCGGTGAGCGAGCCGTCGATATGAAGGAGCGGGGTGAAACGGCCGAGCGCGTCGTTTACGACGCTGAGATTGTGCGTCTCGTCAAGGAGGTCGACGTCGTGAAGGAGTCGCAACAGAAGTTGGAAGCTGAGATGGAAGCCATTCGGAATGAACAATGAGCGAGTTGGTGAAGTCTACGCGACGATTGGCCGGTATTGATATCGGAACTCTCACCTGTCGGTTGTTGATTGCGGATCTTGCCCCCGGGCATCCTCTCAAAGAGCTTCAATCGGAACGACGCATTCTCCGACTGGGGGAAGGCGTTGATCACACGAAACAACTGAGCGCTGCTGCCATCGATCGGGTGATCCACTGTCTCCACGAGTGGCGCGGGATCATTGATCGTCAACATGTTGAAGCGACCGCAGTTGTGGCGACTAGTGCCGTTCGTGATGCGTGCAATCGAGCGGAGTTTTTGGATCGAGTCAAAGCAGAATGTGGCCTTCAGGTCGAACTCATCTCTGGCGAAGAAGAAGCACGACGGACCTTGCTCGGCATTCGCTCCGGTTTACCGGCTGGCGTGACGGACATCCTGGCGTTGGACATCGGTGGTGGGAGTACCGAATTCATTCTCGATCGACCAAGTCAGCAGCCGATCGTCCGGTCTCTCAATATTGGCGTGGTCCGTCTCTGCGAACGGCTGTTGCTCCATGATCCTCCTACGGATGAGGAAGTCAGGAAAGCGCGCGAGTGGGTCACACGAGAAACGAAGGAGGCTGTAGCCGTCATGGGCGATTATCGGCAAGCCACATTCGTCGGCACCGCCGGCACGATCACAGCTCTTGCAGCCATGGCTCAGAAGCTCTCGACCTATGAACCAGCACGAATTCATAACTATGTGCTGAGGCTCGACACGATTCGAGAACTCGAGCAGACATTACTCAGTCGGACGAAAGCCGACCGCATTGGCCTGCCGGGCCTGGAGAAAAACCGCGAAGAAGTCATCGCCGCCGGGGCAATCATCATCCGAACGATCATGGAGACACTCAGTCAAGAAGCATGTTTGGTGAGTGACTTGGGATTACGGGAGGGAGTGCTGATCGTCTTGGCTGGTCGAATTTCAGAATGTTGAAGTTCTAGAGCCATAAGAGAACTTCAGGCTCTTTTCCTACGACTGCAGCCCGCGACCTACTTTGCTGACATCACACTTCCATGCAATTTTGAGTAGTTGATGTCACAATCAGCTTCAGTATCTTGCGAAAGCACGAGGGTGTTCAGTTCCGAGAGAGCGGTGGAGAGCTTATGCGCTTGAGATTTAGAGAAATTCTTGGTCTTATTGCGATTGTCGTGGGGCTGCTCTTATTACCAACCGCTTGGGCGTTTAGTCGCGTTCTCTGGTTCGTTGCATTTTGTCTTTTGGGGGTAGGAGGCTGGTTATTCTATACGGAGCGGAGTGCAAAAAATGATGAGGAATTAGCCAGATTATCTGGCTCTGGTTCTTGTCCAGGAAGCGGACGACCTAGCGATATACATGACTACACAGGGTGGAGCCGAGCAGGTCGTTCTGAAACTATGGGAGTGGATGATGCAGACGGAGACTAGAAACAATTCTGGAAACTGGGTCATTTCTGTGAATACCACCGATAGCCTTTGTTCTCGGTGAACTGGGCTTTCGGGGCGCCTCCGGGTTTTTCCAACAATAGCACTTTGAAGTCTTGCAGGCCGAACCAGGCTGGATCGGCGAGGTCGTGGTAGTGGAGGCCTTGCAATTTAGAGAGGAGATCACCCAAAGCCTGTTGTAGCTCCTTCTCGCTGTAAGCTCGTACAGCGAAGGGACGGTTGATGGCTTGACAGAATCGCTGGATGGTGTAGGTCGCGCCGGTGCAGAGAACTTTCGTGTCCGGCTTGAGACCAAGAAACTGTGGCAGGGACAGATACCGTTCTTGAAATCCGAGCCAGCGCACGGCTTGGCGAAGATGATTATATTGCACTTCGTACTCGGTATGTCCCGGGAGCTTCACAGGAGCCGGCCAGCCCTCTTCGACGCCGAACTCCGTGAGAAACGCTCGCCCACCTGGTTTAAGGATCCGCCACAATTCGGCCACAAAGCGAATCGGCCCTAAGTTAAAGATCACTGAATCCGGCGGGGTGGCCTCGATGGGCAGGCGAAGCCGCCTGATCCAATCGAGGGCTTCTTGATGTTGCGCGGTTGTACCGACTCCTGATGTGAGTTCCTGTTTGTTCAGCTGAACCGGCGTCATGTCGGCCATGTTTTCGTTGTCGATCACGAGATCGACAGAGCGATCGGCAAAGGGCAGCTGTTCTGCATTGGCTCTGGTTCCGGTGACAGTCCATCCTCCGGCTTTGGCCCGAGTAATTTGACGTTTCAGAAATGGTTGCGTGATGTCGAGTGAGAGATAGGTAATCCCTTGCTTCTCAAATGGGAGCAGATCTTTCCCGAGCTCCTGCGCAAGGTACCCGAGGCCACCTCCGATCTCCAGCAGGACTTTGGGTTTAGGCGTGAACCATCCGAGTCGCCTGAGTTGTCGCATGAGCAGTCGGCCATACGTCAGACCGTCCAAGGCCTCGCTCGGTTCACGGAAGAGATGGGAGACGGTGGTTTCGATCAGATCAAAATGGCCGTCATCTTCCGAACTCTCGGTCAGCTCGTGGTGATGGAATTCCTCCAAGTGGTTCTCACCTTCGAAGCCGGCTTGCCCTGACCAGCCTTCCCGGACCTGTTGAAGAAGGACATCCCACTTGGCTTTATGCCGGTGGCCTCCAGGTGGTTCGGTCCCGTAATAGCAGAGGGAGTAGTTGGGGGTCGCCCACCGTTCCAAGTGCCAGGATCCAGGTTGCCCATCGGGCCCGCAGATCTTCGTGCCATATTGTTCAAGAAGTGTTCCCACGGCTGTATGACCGTTCATGGCTTTGAGCAGATCCAAGCCGGTATGGTTCAGCCGGATCAATGGGAGGTCGTCATCGAGTGGGGCCAGCCACCATTCGTCTGGTTGGTGTTGGTAGGCGACAAGGTCTGGAATATGCCAGGCCAATAATGTCAGCCTGTCTCCGGTCAGGATTAGTGGATCGCGGATGGCGGCAACGGCTTTCATGATCACAAGTCCTCATGTGTGGGACAGTCGGTAAGCTACAGGAGCGATCGGCACCTCTGCAAGCGGACGATAGGTGTTGTTTTACAGGTGCGTGGGAGTCGATGAATCATCGGTCACAATCAGCTGTCCTCGCATAATAGGATGGATCCCGCAGTGATAAGCATATCGACCAGGAGGTAGGCCGTGGATGGTGAACTGTCCTCCTGGTGGAACCGTTCCTGAGTTGAAGAGGCAGGCGCTCTCGTCGTTCACACAGCCGTTATGCGTCACTGTGTGGTGTGTCGCGGTTGGATTCTCCCAGCGGATGGGGGTGCCACTCACCGCCGTTGCGGCGGCCGGCACGTAATAGGGTGAACCATTTTCCATGACAATGTGTGTAGCTGGAGAGAGATCGAGAGACGGCTCCGCCACGGCAGTTCCAATCCCCAGGGCGATGATCATGATGTGCAGTCGGTTCACGGGGCCTGTGCTCCTCAGTGGGTGATAATCGCGATAGACGATGGCCAAGGATCCAACGGTGTGTCCTCTGGGACCTCATCATAGCATGTTGCCGTCGAGGGGTTGACGCGCACGTGTGGGGTGTCCGACGGCGTTCATCGTTCGCGTCATCGGCAGCGCCTGTATTCCTCGAGAACTCAAAGTAATGAGAGTTGCGGAGAGTTGTGGAAATCATGATCGAGATGGTTGCAAGAGCCCGTTCGTTCATGCTAGATGGAGGCCGTTGCGCCGCGCTGAAACGAAGAGGAGGGATCGGAATGGCGAACAAAAAGAAGAAAGCCGTCGCGAAAGCGTCGTCAAAGACGAAAAAAGCTGCACCGTTGCCGAAGAAGAAAGCAGCCGCCAAGAAAGTGGTTGCCAAGAAGGCCGTGGCGAAGAAGGCTGCGAAGAAGCGTGTGGTCGTCAAGGCGTCAAAACCCGCCCCAAAGAAGAAACCGGTGGCCAAGAAACCAACCGGCAAATCAGCAAAAAAAGCGGTTGCCAAGCCAGCCAAGAAAACACCCCAAAAGTCTATCCCTTCGAGCGCACCGGTCAAGTCTGCCGTGGAAGAAGAGGAGATGACACCTCGAAAGGCCGTTTCGGTGAAACCGGCCATGCCGATGGAGCCGGATGAGGCTGATTTGGATGATGAGGATGTCGTGGATGATGAGTTAGAGATGGAAGATGAGCTCGACGAAGACGACGTTCGAGATGAGCTGGACCTCGACACGGATGATGACGGGGATGAGCTCATCGATAAGTCCGAAGAATTGTTGGACGACGATTATCGACACAGTTAGTTGGCCGGATTTTGGTGAGAGCCCTGGTGCGGCTTCTGCTCGCGCCGTTCGATGCACAGAGCCCCTTGCAGGGGCGGGGCTTTCAGCATTGGGCTCAGTCGGACTGCCCTGTACCGCTGCTGGAATGCGAGGAGCTCCAGCAGCGGTCTCCGGATGTCTCTTCAGCATCTCCTCATCACTCACTTGGAACACGCGTTTCCCCGTCGATGCTCTCGTTCAGAGCTTGTGCGGATTCTCATGCTCAGGAAGAAAAAGAATCATGGAGAGGTGGTCCTAGCAGCCGCCTTTGCGATCAGTCTTGGTGTATCTGATGTTGGTGCCGCTTGTATTGCCGAGGGGGGATCGGTGAAAGCAGGAGAGGCTGGACTTGTCCTCTACCTCTCGCCTACCTGCACGCAGTCTGAACGACAGGCGCATGTCGTGCGTGGTGAGCAGATCACGGATGCGCTCGGAAGAGGGCATCCGGTCGATCTTGCTGGAGTGATTATTCAGGGAGATGTCCTATTTGATCGCCTCGACCCACAGACAGTATCCCGACCATCTATAACATCTGAGCCCTCAAGTCAGGGCAAGCCTATCCGCAGCCAGGAGGAGCGGCGGGTTCGTGCGGGATTGAGAATGCGAGATTCCGTGGTGCAGGGAGCGGTACGCCATCATTCGCTCGGTAGTACCCTCTGGTTTGAAGGACCTGTTGATTTTCAGGGGTCTCGATTTACAGAGGGGGTGGATCTTTCCTGGTCGGTTTTTCAGGAAGGGGTTGAACTCTCCGGGGCTACCTTTGAGAAAGAGGCGCAGTTTATTCAAGGACAATTCGTTGGGCCGCTGGCTTGTCGAGAGACGAGGTTCGGTCCGAGTACAAGATTTCATCGATCGACGTTTCAGAGTTCAGTGGATTGCACGGGCGCGCTTTTCGATGGGATGGCGGAATTCTTGGAAGCGACCGGTGAGCAGTCGGTGGAGTTTGAACGGTCGAGGTTCGGCTTGGGGACGGGGTTTTCCGGTAGCCGCTTCAAGAGTCGCATCAGTTTTCGCGATGCGATCTTCAGCCGTGAAACCTTCTTTACCTTTACGGTCTTCGAGGGAGAGACGATGTTTGCCGGCGCTCAATTTCTGGGAGCGGTAGATTTTTCGAATGCCGAGTTCACTCAGCACGACGACCTTGCTCGGGCACGATTCGATCATCCGCCGTTGTTTGCTCAGACAAAGCGGCTGGAGCCGGTCCAGGCCGACGGATTGTTTCAAAGCAAGAACGGACAATATATCCTCACGTTCGGGTTGCTTGTCACGGCAGCATTGCTCGTGGCCTATGCGATCAAGCTCAAATGAGGATCATTTGTTTATCCCCAATATATAGAATCAGACTTGCCCACCTCCCCATAAGTTGATAT
>CAYSFU010000052.1:0-29112 GCA_964430555.1 uncultured Nitrospira sp.
GCGACCTGCGGTTTACGAAACCGCTGCTCTACCAACTGAGCTACGCCGGCACCTTGGTGAGACTGGAGGATGATCTGACAGGATACTATTCGGGCATGATAACGACCACCAGCGTAGCTGTCAATTGCAGTCTGCCGTGTCGATACAGCCCGTCATGGCCCAACCTGCATGAAGGTGGGAGGCGGCGTTGAGGAGGTGGCCGGCGTCTCCGGCGCTTTCTGGGTCACTGTAGGTTTGGGATTGTTCCCCCTGGCGATGGGATAGATCCGAGCCATGCCTCCACGACCAACCTGCGGCAAGCAAAGAGGATTTTGTTTACCTCTCAATTGTTCACGAGTGACCTGGATCACCTGGCTCCTCGCATAGGTGCAGAGCTCTCCTGCCGTGACGATACTATCTCGATTCAGATCAGCCACCCCTTGGAGACCCCTCAGGAGGTAGTAGGTAAACAACCCGTGTTTGCCTTGGTCGTGCGCATGGGCTTCCTGCAGCGTCCGGTTGCCCACCATCCACATCTCGATATCCTTCCTCGCGTCACTGAGCCCCGATGCCCAATCGGGTTGTGGAGTTGCAGCAAGGTCAGCACCAAGAACGGGATCCAACGAGACATCAAACAGGAGCACCGCCCGGCGAATCGGAAGTCGCTGGATCGCCTGCTGCAATTGCCGGAGCGGATAGAGCCCTGCTGAGCCGGTAGGCGCTCCATCATGGGCCATCAGCGACACAGCTCCACTCGCGCCATCAACCAGGGCACGACCGGAAAAGAATATATAGAGGTCAGTAGCCGCATCTGCCTTTTTACGCAACCACCTGTCGAACGTCTCTTCCAAATCCCCCAACTGAGCTTGGCGGTCGAGCAGCACTCGCATCCGTTCACGCGGCACAGTCCCGATCGTGTGGAAGTATTCCGCCACCACCGCCGCATCGTGACCGGCATGACTAACCGGCGGCACCTGCTCGTCCTGAAAGTGTCCGACGCCGATCGCAACAATGACGGCCTTCGGCTCCTTAAAGGCTGCGAGCCTGTGCGGCAACTGATCGACATCCGGCACCATCACCCCTTCGCTCTGCTTAGGCTTTGCCCCGAAGGCGAACAGCTTGGGAGGCGGCACAAGACTTAGTGGACTGTCGGACTTCAAGCTCAGCGAGAGCTCCCCATGACCGGTTGATTCAGTCGCTTCGACCTGTTTGGTGAGCGTGGTTCGCTTGACGTCTCCCGGTTGAAGCGTCCCGACCACCACCTCGCCTGGGAAGACACCGGCGAGCTCGTCCTTTCCTTCCACTACGACAACGACTTCCTTGGCCTCCACTATTCCGTCATTCTTGACCTCGACTTCGATCGTAAGGGATTCATCAGGATCCAAGAACTGGTCACGATTTTCATCTCGAATAATCGCCCGAAAACTCAGTTGCGCGGGCTGAACCGGTTCGGAGACAGTCGTCTGGACTGGCTGAGTCGGTTCCATTGCAGCAGGAGGAGGCAGCGCGGTCACTCCAACGATCGGAGCCACTGGTTTGTGTGTGGACTGACCGGCGATTGATTTCCAGGTGTCCTTTGTCGCCGCATACTCTTGTATCTGGGCTGAGAGCGCCATTTGCGTGGCCAACCCCTCTGCCACTGAGTCGATGGCCTCCTGCAAAATCCCTTGCAACCCCTCGACCACACAAGACTGTTCCGCGACCGTCACCGTCCCACGCCCAACTCCTTCCAGTTTCTTACTGAAGAGTACTGTCCCATCGCGAGCCAAGAAAACCATTTCCATTCCCACAGTCGCCATAGCCGGATAGCTCCCGTGGCTTTGCGGTGGAACAGCAAGATTGATCCGTCTGACGCCGACGCCGACTTCAATCGCCCCATCCGAGGCGAGAGGCTCTTCAGCTTGACTCTGTGTGATCACCTGGCTGAAAGCTCCATTGAGCTTTTTGGGAATGGACGGGACCAACAGATCGGCAAGAGCCATCGTCCTCTTTTCACCGCAAGGGGTATCGTACGCCACCTCGGCAGCCGTGACGCTGGGCGACAACCAAATGACCGGGCTCAAAGGAATCACTTGTGAGCTGCCTGATGGCGTCGGCGTGCGGGTGAGCGCAGCGCAGCCGACAACGATCAGCAGGAAGGCCACGACGCCATAGCTCCTGACAAAACCGCAACTCGGTATCGACTGAGAGCTTGGAGGAGGCTGGAGATTCTTCACAGCGTGGTTATACCGAATTCATGGTGGCGCCACAACCAGTCAAGGCCCGTTGACAGCCGATTTCTGCTGGGCTAAGGTCGCTGCATGTCCGCTCCAGTAGCGTCCTCATCGGGGATTTCATCGATCATTCCTTGGTCTGCCCTTGCAAGATTGATCCGCTTGCCAAACCAGACCGGCACATACTTGTTACTCTTGCCCAGCTTGTGGGCACTGGTCCTTGCAGCCCGAGGGATCCCGCCTCTGAAGCTACTCGTGGTATTTATCGGCGGCGCATTCATCATGCGCAGCGCCGGCGTCATCATGAACGACTTGGCCGATCAGGCCTTCGATCGACAAGTAACTCGCACTAAGACTCGCCCCCTGGCATCCGGAGAGTTGTCTCGCCGTCAAGCCTATGCCCTGCTTGGCCTGTTGTTGGTGGGGGCGGCTAGCCTGCTGCTCGTACTTCCCCCGCTCGTCGGCTGGCTGTCCCCCGTTGCTGTTGGGCTGGCTGCGTTGTATCCCTTCTCTAAACGATGGATCCATATTCCTCAGGCCATGCTCGGCATTGCCTTTGGCTGGGGAACCATCATGGGCTGGGCTGCCGTCCGTGAGCACATAGACTTCTCTGCTTGGCTTCTCTTTGGTGCAACCGCCGTGTGGGCCATAGCCTATGACACAATCTATGCCGTACAAGACTTAGAAGATGATCGGCGGGTTGGAGTCAAGTCGGCTGCATTGTATCTTGGCACAGCCCTCCACCGCGGGGTAGGCCTTGCACTCGCCATCATGCTAATCCTCTTGGCCATCGCAGGATGGCTCAACCAGGTGCAATGGCCGTTCTACTGTACGCTATTGGGTGTGGGTGGATTTTTCATGCTGCAGGTGAAACGCCTGCAGCAACCAGTCTCTCCGGCTGATGCGTTTGCCATGTTCCGCAACCATATTTGGGCCGGTGTCGCGATCCTCTTTGGACTGCTGGCAGGCGTATCAAGCTAAGCGAAGGGCAGGCACTCCGACGATCTTGATAACGCCGCGAGATGTTCTCTTGGAGGGCATGCCCTCCCTGTTGCTAAGACCTCACGTTCGCTCACGTTCAAAATCAGGCCGAGGTCCTCGAATCGACTAAGGCTTCTCAACCGGCTTCACCGTGACTGGTTCCTCCTTCGGAGCTCGGAGCGTGGAGACATAGATAGTCACCGCTTTCGCATCCGCATCATTGAGACCCAAAGCCGGCATACGCGTATGCGTATCCATTGCCTGCGGATTCTTCAGCCAGCGATAGATCCACGTGGCATTCAGCCGAAACCCGGCCCGATCAAGAGCAGGGCCAATTTTCCCGCCTTCGCCGGCAAGATTGTGGCACCCGTTACACCCATATTTGTTTTCGTAGAGTTGCTTCCCACGTTCGACCAATTTTGCCGTTTCGGCCGGCTTGATCGTCAGATCAGGCCTGGGAACACTCACCCCTTTGCCGGGTCTGGTTGAGAAGTTATTCAACGAAACCTGTGCGACATCCATCTCTTTTTTCGCCTGAACCATCGCGGCTTGTTCAGCCGCATAGGCAGACTCATCCACGTCCACATCTTTCTTCAGCTGCTCACTCTTTTGCTCGGCTTCATCACTGGCTTTCTTCTCTGCCGCTTCATAGGCCTGCTTCGTTTGTTCGAACTTGGCCTGGGCATTCTTCAGTCCTTCTTCAAGCGACGCCTTGCGCGCAGCGACATTAAACTCCATCTTCATTCCGTGCAACTTACGGACATGCCCGACGATCGCCCACACCTCATCTTCAGACAGCGTGTACTTGAACGTGGGCATGGTCGGAACAGCAAAGTCGTCGTCACCGATCGGATCGCCACCTTCTTCGGTCGTGTCCAACATGTCGCGAGAGATGGTCTCGAAGAGTTCCTCGTCTTTGAACGTCTCCATCTCGGACTTATTCGTCAGATCTTTCGGCTTTGGATCCGGCATGGATGCCCAATTGAAGCCTTCGTTCTGCTTGCCGCTCTCACCATGACAATCGCTGCAGTAGTGGGTATAGAGTTCGTGCCCTCGTTTTTCTTGCTCGTTGGCGCACCCCCCGGTGAGCAACGCCGCGCCTCCGATCATTCCCACCGCTAATCCAATGACACCCAGCCGTGCCGCCTTCATGCTGACTGCCCTTTCTTGAGTTTTCTGATTAGGACAAACTGAAACCCCAAGGCCAATGCCGCAGCAATCGCTGCATACATATAACCGGAATAATCCGGCGGAGCATCGGCTCGGAAATACCACCAGGACGAGACGGCCTTCTGCGATCCCTTCTCGACCAAATCTCCCGCGCCGTCTTTTCGCCCATCCCAGACCGCAAAGGCGATACTGATGAATTGCCCTGGGGTAATCTCCACATCCTCTTCAGCATGCCCCGTGGACAAATTTCGAGAAAATACGACTTTCCACTTCCCGTTGGAATACGCGCCCTTCGCTTTTACATCCTGATGCTCTTGCGGCTTTAAGGTGCCGAAACCTTTTGCATTCATGTCGACGGCCTTATCCGTCTTGTTTTTCCAAAACCAGATATTGACCGGCCCACCTTCAACCTGCAGCATCGGTTGGCCATGGGCAAAGTGTGCTTTCTTATCACCGACCATAAATTCAAGCGCCGCGGCATCGTCCGGATCCTGGGTAGGATCGGCATATTCGACGAGTACCGCCACTTGTTTCCCGTCATGGAGGGCACGCACGATCACATCTTTGACCGTCACTTCCTGGATACGATTCTGCCAATGCACTTGTGGTGACATTGGGAACGTGGCAGGCGGGGCCGTACTCCAAGCCGCCGCGTTCGGATCGTCCACGGGGACTCCCCCGGTCATCAGCGTCGCTCGAACTGAGACACTCTCTTGGGCAAAGCTGACGGTTGCCCCCCCAACCATAATGGCTACGAGCACGCCTATTCCACCACGCAGAAGCTGCCCTATCATCTCATTCCCCGGTTTCATGCTGCCCTCATTCTCCCTACACACCGATGTCCATCCACATCACGCGGCTTTTTCATTCCCAAGTTCGTGGGGACTGGTGGGCTCCGTCATACTCTCCCATGATGATCTTCCAAATCCATTCATCGGGTAACTCAACTTCCCAACGAGGCATCGCGGACTTCCATGGGGCCCCTTCAATGGGAAGGCCGACACCACCTTTTTTTATTCGCCAAAACAGATAACTCTCTTGCAACATGGCGATCGTCGTGGGATCGGCAAAATTGGCAGGCGCTGGGATATATCCGCGAGCGGCTGGTCCCTTTCCATCGAAGTTTCCGCCATGACAAGGTGAACAATAGGCGGCATAAAAACCTTTGCCTTGCATAATATTTTCAGGCGTCTTGGGAACGGGGTTTGACAGGCCGGTGTATTCACCGGGTGGTGCAGGGTGAATCGTTCGACTTTCCGTCGGGGGAAGATCGCTCACTGCCGTACTCCCGTACGTTTGCCATCCCACCAGCAACGGGAAGAGGATGAGGACGCCGTAGCGAAGTGCCTGAAGGCCGCCGATGTTCTCGCCTGTCAGGAACCGTTGGATCGGCCCCCAAAAGGCATCCTTCGATTCTCCACTCAACGTCTCAAAGATCACGACCCCAGAGGCTGTGAGGAGAAGATAGAGAAAAATCAAGCTGGAGGGCAACGGGGCTGATCCTGGTATGTTGGGTAATACAAATTTCAGAAAGGCATACATGCCTACCATGAGAATGATCGGCTTCCCTAACGCCCCCATACGTTCCTCCTAATTCGTGTGTGCGTCCGCCACGAGTGCTGCTTTCGCCGCTTTCACGGGAGCAGCCGGTGTCTTACCCGGCATTTCAAGTTCTGACACGCCGACGGAGATCGGCTCACCGCTCATTTGCTGCAGAAACGCAATGATCGCCAGAATCTCATTCTTCGAGAGTCCAATTGGATCCTTATTGATCGCGGGCATCGTCGCTGGATACTCCTTCGGCACGCCACCATGCCGATAGTCCTGATACACGAATGCCTGAGGATCCGTCAGGCTCTCATAGAGAAAATCCTTGCTTAGCTTGGCACCAATACCCTTCAAATCCGGGCATCGTGCGGATTCACTGGGACCGATCGAATGACAGAGCGCACATTGGCCTTTGCTGAAAAACACGGTCTGCCCGATCGCGGCGATGTCGGTCGGAGTTTTGATGCTGCTGATATCGATTTTTTCTTCGGCCGGAGGAAGGGAGGCCAGCTGAGGCACCGCCAGGGACATCAACGAAAACAGCCCCAGTACGATGAAGACAAATCCCGTGACCCGAATAAAGACGGCCTTGATGAAGAGCAGGATGACAATCCCAATCCCCACAATCGACAGTGCAATCAGCTGTAGTTGCGCAACTTCACTCATATGCCCTCTAATTGATAGTACTGAGCGGTCAGGGTTGAGTGCTGTGACTCTCTCTCAACCGTGACAATTTAGGACACAAAACCCGTTTGTCTCTATGCTCGTTTCTGGTCCTCCGGAGCCCCCCCAGCCATGGCGGGAATACCATGCGGCAGCTCTCCTTTTCCCGTTCCTGCAGCAGCTTTATACTTGTCACCCATGGTCGCAACCCAGAATATAAACGCCACGAGGATGCAGAAGAAAAACGTACAGAACGCCATAATCAACGAAGCGCTACCAAGCGCAGGCGAGTAAGCATACGGTGACGTATCACGCAGAACTCCGTACACGTGCCAGTGAACCCGTGAAGAAGACCGCGCATAGCCCATCAACGTCATGAGCAAAATCACCATGACGGCATTGAGCACCAATGCATAGCCGGCCCGAGGAGGCATGCTGCCCCATACCATTTCCGTCGTTGTCTTAGCGCTCTTAAGCAATAACGCCGTCAACGGTGTGATCGTCAGGATGACAAATCCGACGATCGCGACCTGGGACGTTGAGAAATAATTGATACGGACAATTGCGGGCACAAAATATCCCCATATGCCGAGGACGATGACGGCAAGACTGGCCAACACCAGCACCGAACCCATCACGGCCTTTCCCAGTTTCGCCCACCCCGCCGTGTCTTGTTTTCCCGCCCGCCAATACATGACGAAACTCATAAAGGTAATGAGAATCATGAGATTGGACACCGTCATTTTGGCTGACATGACCCCAAGCACTCCAAGCAGAGGATGGTGCGCGCCGCCCATCTTTTGAGCTTCTTCGATGCTGGCGACGAGTGAATGCGGCGTCATCCAGACCGCAAGACAGAGCAGCAAGCTGACAAGCATCATCAACATCGCCCGTCGATACTTCGCCTCCGACCCTGGAATACGGTAGGTAATCCCCAGCCAGAAATAATAGTTCGAGCCAAGAAACAGCACGCCGATCAACATAGCCTGGATGATAAACAGCCAGGAGAGGAATCCTCCCATCAGGGTGATGCCCATCTGCTGGTTGTACTGGTAAATTTCACGCATGAGCCAATAGCCGGCGAACGGCAATGCCAGCAAGCCGAACACGCCGATAAAGTTCCCGACGTACCCCATCCAATCGTAATGTTCCCGATCTTCAGTACTCTTCACCGACAAGTAGCGAACCCCTGCATATGCTCCACAGATATACCCACCCAGCACCACGTTGGCGATCAACCGATGAATATTGATCGGCCACCAAGTCGGATTCCACGTGGCAGCCCAGGCACGTTCGAACGCCGTCCCATCAGCGATCACAACCGGGCTCGACTGGAACGTCGCCCATGCATTGGGCACGATCATGATAAATAACGCAAAGAAATTAAGCAGGAAGCCGAGAAAGACGTGCAGGGTTTTCTTCCGGCCATGCTGCATCGCATCCCAGCCATACCAATACAGATAGAGCGTTGCGGTTTCAAAAAGAAAGAGCAGGCAATACAGGAGGAAAGACGGGAAAAAGACATCCGTCAAGTAATTCATGAGCTTCGGATAGAACGCGACCAGGAGAAACAGAAGAATTCCGCCGAATAACGCGGTCGTGGCATAAGCTGAGGTCAGAAGCTTTGTAAACTCCTTGGCCAGTTTGTCGTAGCGCTTTTCGCCGCCTCTCCAGGCAATGACTTCGCACAACCATGCAAAAATGGGAACACCCAGAACGAAACCTGCCAGCAACAGATGGAGCTGGGCAACGATCCAGACTAGATTCCGGCTCCCGATGTAGGGAATGTCCCGATACTCGGTCGGTCCGGTAGTCGTGCCCTCCGCCGCCAAGCCCATGGAAGGGAGGAGGAACCAACCCGCCGTCAACAAGAGACCGATAAGCCATCGCTCTTGACCACGAATGGCCCGGAGAGCCCGTTGAATCACTGCGATCTCCTGTATGGCACTCACCACATCACCTCGCAAGTTACGGTTTCGAATGATCAGAGGGGACTGCTCCCGCCGGCTTCCCCTTGCCTTTTTCTTTTTGCCCTTTGGTCTCAGATTTCTGTTTTTCCATTGCCGCAATTTGCGCAGTCATTGCGGCAAGCCGTTCGGTGTCCTTATTCAACGCCTCAACTGGTTTATAAACCGGCTCTGCGTGAACTTCCGGCTTCGCGCAACACTCATGGGGGTGAGGGGTGGTGACAGGAAGAATCGTCCAGAATACAAGCGAGAAGACCACCCCGGCTCCGGCCAGCGAGGCCAATAACAACCCTTGATCGCTCGGCACGCGCATCAGATCCCAGCGAGTAACGAGCCCCTGATAATCCTCACGTGTCGGACGGGCATCCTCCGCTATCCGTCGAATGCTCTGTCCAAGGATCGACACACCGATCACCGCCAAGACCATCAGGACCGTAAGCGAAATGGTCCCCCAAATCGTCAATTCCAAGCCGATGCGTTCCGCCACTGGAAGCCCTGTACCGTACAGATGCCTCAAACTTTCCATTTCAGTCATTGAGTGCGAGGCGGAAATCGCGTTGTTCGTCACATGGCTGACTCCCCACCAGAGCAATGGGAGAAAGCCGGTTCCAATGAGCGCCGTCCTCCACCAGATGGCGAAGCCAAGCCCGTCGTAAGGCGGCTCTTTCTTAAGGCGCTCCAGGAAAAAGGTGCGTCCGACGAGACCAAGCGCCCAGATATCGATCGGAATCGAGGCGCCAAAGATGAGCGGAAGACCGATTCCCTCACCAAAATTCGCGTCATACATCGCCATGAGCACCGGAGCAGCAAAGATGGTCACCGGGCTGGCGAGCAACATGAGAAACGCAAGTCCAAATCTTCCCTCAAAATGGACGAGCCCCATGGTCATGGCCATCACGGCAAACACGGCTTTCAACGGTATGCCGGTCCAACAAGCTGGCCAGAGGATACCAAATCCGATCTTCGTGGGAGACAGTGAATCGCGTTCTTCAGCCATATGCGCAGTTCGTATGAATTGTCCCTAGTCCAAGAACTCTCGATTGATGACGGCCGCGACTGTAAAGAGCACAATCACAACCATGATCACAAGCCAGCTAATCAGTGCGATCGGTCGCTTGAAAATATTTCGCTCAGGATCCTTGTCGAAAAATGGGAGCGCAACCAACAAGCCCATAAAGGCGACCGGCAGCGCCACGGCACCCATAAATTGGCCGAATTGTCCGGCGAAGAGCTTCAGCCTCAACAGCTGGAAGTAGAAAAGGAAATACCATTCAGGCTCTGGGTGATAATCCCCTGGATCCGGAGTCGCTTTGTCAAGCAACACAACCGGCTCCCAGAGAGCCAAGGCACAGAGACCGACGAACACAAAGGCCATCCCGACGATGTCTTTCCAAATTTGACGAGGAAAGAAATAGTCTGTTTTCGCCGTAATTTCCTCCTTCGTCCCTTTAAAGGGGCCTGCCGGAGCGGCTACACGAAACAAGAAGATATGCAACCCCGCCAAGGCCATCAGGGCCGCCGGAAGAATCATCACATGCAAGACAAAGAATCGGCTCAAGGTCATCTGCCCGGGACTCGCACCACCCTTTAAAAACCTCGCGATAAAATCTCCGACGATCGGGGTCTTATCCAAAATTTCGACACCCACGAGCGTGGCCCAGAACGCACGTTGATCCCATGGAAGGAGGTAACCTGTAAACCCAAAGGTAATGACGATCCCAAAGAGAGCAAGCCCAACCAACCAGAGAAGCTCGCGTGGTTTTTTGTACGCCCCCCAGAGAAAGACCTGGGACATGTGCGCAAACACGCAAACCACCATCGCGCTGGAGCCCCAGAAATGGTAGCTGAGCAAGAACCAGCCGTAATCGACGTCGTGGATAATATACTGCGTACTATCGTAGGCATGATCCGCAGTCGGCACATAATAAAACATGAGCATGGTGCCGGTAACTGCTTGCATGGCGAAGATAAACAATAGGATTGAACCGAACACGTAGGCCCAGCGAGAGCCGCCAGGAATCGGCTCGTTGAGCATCTTCGCCTGCATTTCCTTGAGCCCAAGTCGTTCATCAAAAAAGGCAAGGACCTTTTCGCTGGTGCTTGGTTGATGATCCGGGATCACGGCAGGAGATGATGGTTTCATATCCATGATGCTATGCGCTCACACAATCCGAATTTGAGACTTCGTACCGGCCTTAAACTCCATATCGATGACCTCGACCTCGCCGGAAGGTGACACTTTCAATGGCAATGCATCCAATCCCCGCGGAGCCGGCCCATCGAGAACTTTTCCGCTTGCATCATAGATGCTCAAATGACAGGGGCAGAGAAACACTTGCCCAAGGGTCTTATGCTGGCGCCACTTGAAACCACAACCAAGATGAGGACACTTCCCGGAAAATGCAATATAGGGAACATCCTTTTTGTTTGTCCAGATTGCCTTCCCCTTGGCATCGTGAAAATCGAGATCTTTCCCCTGATACACCTTCTCCAGCAAGTCGGGAGTCGCCCGGAGAATCCAGACGTTCTTTTCGACTTCGTACTCAGGCATATAGACCTCTTTGACCTGCTTCTTATATTTAAACTGAGTCCCAACATCCTCTTGCTTAATCTTGCTGATATTCCCGACCTTGAGCCACGCATTGTCAAAATCGGCATACATGGGCTTCATCAGGAACCGAAGGATGGGGTAGGCCAGGGGAAGTCCGATCAAAAACCCAATAACATGGGTAAAATTCATGAAAAATGTACGACGCTTGACGCTCTTCTCCAACTCCGGAAGAGGGACCAGCACCTCACCCGGCGTGACATGGATATTATCTTCCAGATGCGAGATCTCCACCTCATGCGTCGTGACATAGTCTTCACGCTTGAAAAGAGGCAGCGCCAGGATATCCGCAGAAGGTGTTCGCAGCTGAACTGCGTCTTCCGTCACATCCTGCACCTGAGCCATCGTGACCTGCCGCTCCCCGCTACCGTTCATGGAGACGACAATGTGGCTGATTTCATGCGACAAAGGATCAAGCACCACTCGGGTAACTTCCCCGATGTCGTGATCCGTACACCGGACCTTAGATTTCAATTTAGGTTGCAGCATTACTTCTTCTTGATCGGCTTGGGAGTATTGATTGCGGTGTTCTTGAAGGAACCCAGCCAGGTAGCAAGCGCCAGCATTTCCTTAGGATCCATGAGGTCTTTAAACTTGTCGGGCATGATGCCCTTTTGCCATTCTTTGTCATAGCCCTCGGCCATAAAACTCTTCGGGTCGGCAATTTTTTGCTGAATCTCTTCGACAGTCAACAGCGTTCCGATGTTATCCAGCTCAGGGCCCCGTTTCTTGCCTCCCTCTCCTCGCAACTTGTGACAGTTGTAGCATTCCTGTAACTGCCACTGCTCTTCACCGACTTTCATGATGTCGCCTGACGCTGCACCACCCGCAGCAGCAGGCTTTTCTCCAGCCGGAGGAGTCTGAACTGCTGCCACCGCTTGGCCTCCTCCGATCCCCTTGAGGCGATCTTCCAGCGCTTTCACTTGCTGATCGAGCGCCTTGGCCCGGGCGATCAGCTCTTCCGCTTTCCCCTGGGCCGACTGTTTCCGCTCTTTATCGAGAAGCTTGCTGATTTTCGCCTTTTCATCCTCAGGATCGAACTGTGGCAAAAATGATGCACCCGCGACACATACCGAAATGAGAAAGACCCAGAACCCCGTTACGGCGAAGAAGGACATCCCTCCGTTCATCACATTCATGGTCTTGGCATCAAGGAGGGCAAACACACCTGCTCCGACCAGCGAGACGATGAAGAATAAGAGCTGGAAGCTAAACGGCACTTCTTGCGAATTCGCAATGGCAGCCAGTCCACCACCGATCACCAATCCCACCGCCAGTTTTTTTAATAAATTCCACATATGATTTCTCGCTGCCTCGATAGACACTCTACAACGTGATTATTTGACCGGAACAGGAACCGGACTCCCTTCAGACTCCTTGGCCTGCACAACAGACGGTCGAATGGCAATCAGCGCCGCAACCGTCACCACAGCGATAAAAAATACCGTGATCGCGGTAATCCATCCGGCGGAATATGACAGCGTCGGGGTAAAGGACTCCGCACTGAGATCCGATACCAGGCTGTAGGTATGGAAATACTTCTTCAAGAGCGAGCGCACCGCTCCCATCAATCCCATGATCCACGTGGACGTAAAGGCCAGGAAGATCAAAACGAATTGAGCGGCGAAATCAATCTTCCCCCACAAAATAGTTCCCTGCCTAATTGCCCGGTTATACAAAACAAAATTGACGATCGTGACAAACACCAACGTCAAGATGGCGGACAGCTTCGCCGGCATCGACGACAAATAATCCCACCCTTCCGGCAATTTCAGCTCGTCCGGCATATCCGTGCCAGTGGCCACAAATCCGGCAGGAGTGAGCCAGACTGCATCACTGATCAGCATGACGATAAACCCGATCTTGATAATCGTGCGTGCGGAAACCGTCACAGGGACAAAGCGCCCAAGGAGGAAAGGAGAAAGCGTCAGAGGCAGCAGGAAAGCCAACGACATGGGATCAGGGATCCACCACTTGTCCATGACCCACATGGTCACCGGGAGCAGGACGATCAGGACAATAGGCGCCAGGATGCTCATCCGAACACTATCAGCCCCTTCAATGCGCTTGACGCTCAGCCAACTATAATAGTTGATCCCCAGAAAGAGCAGCCCAATCATGATCCCCTGCATCTCAAAAAACATCGACAGCTGATCGGCCATCATGTAGGGACAGAACGAAAAGTCGTAGTCGCACATTTCATAGGCCAACAACAACCCGGTGAACGGCTGCAACAACGATCCTCCGACCGCGATCCAAATCGCGATGAATCCCATCCAATCGTAATAGGCCCGCTCTTCCTTTGTTTTCGACGCGATGTACATGTAGGCGGCAATCATACCGGCAATGAATCCGCCGAATGCCACATTCCCATCGATTCGATGGAGACTGAGCGGAAACCAACTTTGATTTGCAATTTTATCCCACAAAGTGGCTGCGGCAAGGAAGTCTTGCGGCGAAACCCCTTCGGCCTTCGGCGGGGTGTTCATGAACGACGTGGGTCCATTGATCACAAACAAAATCAGCAGACACACCAAATTCAACACAACTCCCAGCGCAATATGACGCCCCTTCTTCTCGCCTTTCCAAATATCCCAAGTGTAGAGATAGGCATACATCAAAATGGTCTCGGCGATAAACAGCGCCGGATACAGAATCGCGAAGACGACATAGAATTGATTGATAAAGGACGTCGTGAATTGCGGGTAGGCGGCAAGCAGAACAAAGATGAATAATCCGCCGGTCACCGCCGTCATGCTGAAAAGAATCACCGTGACTTTGGTCACTTCTCTCGCGAGACGATCGTATCGAGGATCTTGCTTCCGATAGCCCAACCATTCTGAGATCACGACGAAAATGGGAGCCCCAAGAATGAAGGCTGCAAACAAGATATGCAGCTGCGCGACTATCCACACAGCCGTTCGATTTCCGGTGTAGGGGAAATCCACAGGAGAAGTCCCAGCCTCCTGCGCAAATACATCTGAAATACCCAAGCCACACAACAATGCCAGCAGAGCGAGAGCCAGGAGACTGCTCGAATGTGTTTTCACGGTGCCTCGATGCCCCCTATCCTTATGTATATAGAAGAATGCAACACTGAGGAGCCTACGACTCACGACCGCCTCTGCCATTTGCAAGCCACCACATTCCTACAACGCCAGAGACTCTCACAACCAGCACAGATATCTTATGGACTGAACTGGCTAGCCGCTGCGCCTCTGCAGGCTGCACAACTCGTCAAAAACCGGCGAGAGTATCTCAGATTCATCAACCATGAACGAATAAGTGAATCCCTGAGTACCTTGCAAAAAAACCCTGAGACGACTCAGCCTGCCTGAACCCCACTGAGAAGATCCATCACGACACCACATGTCCAACACCCCGGAAATCGCAACTGCGACGACGCGGCGTATCGGTCACAGAACTACTTGGTGCCCGCATCAACCCACTGATTATTTTCCACGCTCCAAACTTTCCCGGGCAAGCCGAAACTTCGCTCAAACAACACAAGTTTCCATCGGTCATCGTCCGAGAGTTTGCTCTTCCAGCCCTTCATCTTGGTATTCGGCACACCTTCAGAAATCCGCCAAAACCACACCGCATCAGAATAGAGCTTCATTCGCTCCGGATTTCGAAAATCTGTCGCCCCTGCTTTGACCGGCTTCCCGTCTTTCCCATGGCAGCTGGCGCAATTGACGTCTGGATTCGCCTCACCAACGAAAAGCTTGCGCCCTTCTTCCAGCTTCTGCGCATCCCCCCACCAACTCGACGGCATATGCTTATCTGCATACTCAGCAGGAGCTGGCGGTGGAGGCACGATCGGCCCCTCCCCCTGCTCGCCCCCACTACACGCACCCAGCAGTACCAGACTCAGGACAACCGGGACATGAGAAACTCGATATCTCATGAAGACGACCATTTACCCCTTATAATTAAAGGCTCACCACCGCACGTGCTATCGCTTAGCGGTCTCCGACAGCCAGCCATGCCACCCTGGGCCGCCCTCAGTAACTATCGCTTCTTCTTACCCTGCGACTTTCCCTTACCTTTGCCCTTTTTCCCGGCAGAGGTAATGAGCCGAACACCAATTGCTCCACCAGCCGCGAGGACCGCTGCGCCACTTCCCCACCAAACCCACGATGAGGCTTGCCCCTCGCTACACCCAGTCCCAAAATCAACTCGGACCTTTCGATCACTTTCAAGATCGCCGGGATCAAATTCAACTTTCAGATTTTTCTGCTCGCCGCTCGCCTCGATCAGCAATGGATCGCCAAGATTGTCGTTATGAAGATGGAACGTTGCTTTATAGTATCCATATCCATCCGTCTTTACGACCTGTCCGTACGAGATCTTGGTATCCTTCACGAGCACGTCCGTATTCGAAATGCCTTCCCCACCCTCCCCGCAGACATACCCCTCAACCATGAAGCGATGATCTGCCTCGTGCGTCGCTGAAGATATCAAAGGGAGACCGACGCTCATGAGGATGCAACCCACAAAGACGAGTAACCGTCCCCGCGCTTTCTTGCGAAACCTCACACTCACCTGCAGACTCGTCGCTCCATAAAAAGTACAGACCGCCGGAGCCCGAGCGCGCTGCATCGGGGCACGGGTTTCTAGCACAGCAACTGGTCTTTGTCAATGAAAGGACACGCCTGCAAGGGACGACAGAGACGGCAAGCGCCATCGTTCATTAGGATCTAGAATATACGTACAGGAAGATGAGCATAAGCGAGGATGGAGATACCCATACTGTCAGGAGTATGAGAGGAGGAAATCAGAGACCACTGAATCAGAAACGCTGTCGACACGAACATCATCACTGTTCAAGGCTGACTAGAGGTAGCCCCGTGTGCGTGCATCCGCTTCCAATTTTTCAGCTTCCGCTTGACGCTCGGATTCTTTTTTGGATACCCACGCTTCCCACGATTTTCCGTTTGCCGTGTCCTCCCCGGTAAACGCAATCGCGGCAATCTCACGGTAGGGAATCCGCCGAGGGTTCTGATGGTCGGCTGGAAATAGCTCAAGATAGGAATCATCGGCTGAAACGTGACGGTTGTAGATATACCCAGCGATAGATTCATCCGATCGCAGCACGACGGTGACGTCTCCTCGATAGTCAAAGGCAAGCTCCACAGCTTCCGCCGTTTCATCAGCGGAATGCAGGGGAAATACACGTCCTTCCAGGGAACTGCTACCGCCGGCAATATGATTCTTGGTGTCGGTCATAGCCTGAACGCTCCGCCGATGGTTGTCCTCACCGCGAGGTGGGCAAGAGGATCAATTTCGCTGTCCTCGTGAACCCCGACAGCGTGCTAAACGTATCCTCAACCGCCGAGGCTTCGTACCCGCAATGCACCATACAATCGGCGCATTTTTCATTGCGGCCCGTCCCGTACTGTTCCCACGCGGTTGATTCCATCAACTCGCGGAACGTTTTGGCATACCCCTCTTGCAGCAAATAGCACGGCTTCTGCCATCCAAAGACGTTATAGGTTGGATTGCCCCAGGGCGTACATTGATACTCTCGCTTTCCCATCAAGAAATCCAAAAATAGCGGCGACTGATTAAACCGCCACCCGGACTTAGGGCGCGTCAACACCCTCGAGAACAATTCCATGGTTCGTGTCCGTTTTAAGAAGTGCTGTTGATCCGGAGCTTTTTGATAGCTGTAACCCGGCGAGATCGTCATTCCTTCGACACCCAACCCCATCATGTCATCAAAGAACGCTCTCACTCGGTCGGAATTGGCATCGTCAAACAGCGTTGTGTTCGTCGTCACCCGATGGCCACGTTTCACTGCCGCCTTGATGGCCTTCACCGCCACCTCAAAAACGCCGTCACGGCAGACCGCCAAATCATGCTCATCTTTGAGCCCATCCATGTGGACGCTGAACGTCAGATACTTGGACGGCGTGAATTCATCCAACTTTCGTTCGAGCAAAATGGCATTGGTACAGAGATAGATATATTTTTTTCGATCAACTAATCCCTGTATGATCCGTCCGATTTCAGGATGAATGAGCGGCTCCCCTCCGGGAATACTCACCATGGGGGCTCCACACTCTTCCGCCGCAGCCCAGCATTGCTCAGGTGTCAACCGCTTGTCGAGCACATGGTCGGGATACTGAATTTTCCCACACCCCGCACAGGCGAGATTACAGCGAAAGAGTGGTTCCAGCATGAGAACCAACGGATATCGCTTCACTCCCCTGAACTTCTGGGAAAGCACGTACTTCGCCACTGTATATTGCTGAGAAATCGGAACAGCCATTCCGCTCTCCTTACGTCAGACAGACTCGCGATGTTCTTATTCAGCCCTGTATATATGAACAGCCACAATCTGCGGCTGTGCGTGGAAGCACAAGAATGGTTGGGATTGTAACATCTCGCCTGAGACTCGTCAATTTTCCAGAGCACCTCATGCCGCGCATCTAATTCTACGGCATGCCCGAAATGCATATCGAAACCGATGTGCCGATTGTTGGCACCTCGGCACCGATACGTCCATACCACTGCACAGACTGAACTCCACGCATCGGCGATGCATAGCCGCATACCTCGAACTCCACCCACTCAAGACACAGTCGAACGGAAGAGCCTTATCCATGCTTGAATCAGTTTTGATTCACAATGTTATCTGTTCGGATACATATCTACCCGCAGTTAAAAAGCATGTATTTAGATCCTGCCCGTAGCGCACGAGCCAAATCACTCGATCTTTCCAAATCTTATAGCAGTATTAATCGGACCGACTGATGCTGGCACGCAACGTGATATGCGAAAAGGCATGCGTCACGAGTGAACGAACGTCGAGCAGGCAACGCGTCTCGATCGTGACGAGTCAGAGCTGAATTCACAGCAAGACATGAGGTGAATGATGAATGAATCGATGCACGAACACCTAAGCCTTCTGGATGCCCATGCAACGTCGGCCGTTGATGGCTGTCCTGTCGGCCGAATGTCGTCGGAGAGTCTTGAATTATGTGAGGACACCAATCTGCTGTTCCTGCAACATCGACGTCTGTTCGTCGAGTATTCGACCACCGAGTCGGGCGAACGAGAGCTGCATCTCTACCATGGCGAGAAAGAGATCGCGTTCGACGATCCAGAACTCTTCTCATTCGGCGAAGGTCTCGCCAAACATGAGCGGTTTCTGGCCCGTGAGGCGACGACCTGGGGGACCGGATATGCATGGTCGCGTGTGCGGGACTTGCTGGAACACCTGATCAGCGAAGGCTTTCTCGCGCCCACGAAGGCTACCGAATCGGCCATCGATTCCCGCCCGCATGGCGCATGCCCGTCGCCGCTTCCTCCTGCGAAAAGCACGGAGCCTCGCACCTGGTTCGACAGCGAAGCCATCCTGCGAGAACTGACCGGTCATCCGCTTGAGGTTGGGTACCTAGAGGCGGTGATTCCGGTCTCCCATGTGGCTCACATGGCAATGGATACCGAAGGCAGGCAAATGGGAGAAGCCAATGTATTTCCACCGCAGCTGCGCATGGAGATTCCGACGGAGTGGCGAACCTGCCCCCATGCCGGTACTCGTTATCTAAATGAGAAACCGATGAACGCGACCGCGCTGAAGAGCATGCGCCATCATTGGCCACAAATCATCGCGGTGCTCATCCGCCTTCGCGAGGCGTTCATCCAACGCTTTCCACACATTCGACAGGGCTGGACCGTGGGAGACCTCCAGCGGCTGGCGACCGTCGTGTTGGCCATTCCCGGCTATCTGATGATGCGCCGACACGATCGCATCGAGAACGGCCAGTTACATCCCGTTCTCTCGGGCATGGTGCGTGTGACCGATGGGATCAGAATGACGACGACGGAGATGCTCTACACCTCCGAAAGTTATGAACCTCACCGCGCACCGGATGCGCCGCTCACCGGAGCCGACATCTACGCCTATGCCGAGCGGAACTATCTGCTCCATTCAATGCACGGCGTCTGCGCGGGCCCTAAAGCCATGATCGACGAATTTTTGGCGGTGTTAGTAGATGGCCGCTCACCAAAAAGTGGTGAGGCTGTCGTTCTAGAACCTGCGCTTCACGCCATGCTGAACGAGTTGGATGAGGCATTTGATTACGGTCTCTACGGCCTTCAATCCTATGCCATCGTGTACTCGCTCTGGCCTGCGCAACGCCGGTCGTATGAGCACCTCATCGCCATCGTAACCGCCTGGTCCGGCGAGCGATCGGACGTGTTTCAGGCTTTCACGAAGCGGCTACAAGAAAGCGCACAGTATTTAGAAACGCTGACCCGCATGACAGTGGCACAGTACAGCACCGTGCTCGGCCGTGTGTACGAGGACATGTACGAGCATTCAACGAACGCGCTCGGCTGCCTCTCGTCCGGGACAACCTATGCCGAGTGCATGACTCCGACGAGCGATCCAGACCATGCAACTGCGACGGCGCAGCTCCAAACCTTGCTGTCTCAACGCATCACTCCTCTGACTGATACGGGCTGCGCAGTCGTGAAAGACATTGTGGACTGTCTGATGAACTACTGTCGCCAGGAACAGGCAGTCGTGCGAGCCGTCGAAGAAAGTCAACGGGCAATCAATCGCCTGCTGGAACGCTCGGCACCCAGCCGACCTCTGGCTGCGGCAGATCTGCACCTCTTTCAAAAACTTCGCGGCGGCGATCAGCGGCAGCCCTACTTGCCGGACGATATCGCGGACATACTGGGAATTCACATCACCGTGACCCACAACGACATTCACATTACCGATCGACGGCCGATCGACCCGACTGTCGAGCGATCAGAAACGAGTCCCGGGGGCCGGTAATAGGACCGGCGGATCTACGTGCGATGGGCACGGAACGAGCCAACAAAGGAGCACACCATGAAGGTGAAATCCAATGTGCGTGCGGGGGTGGTTGCAACGGCGGTGCGAGGCACCTGCCGGAGCTTGACCACGACACTGGTGCCGAAGATCGGCAGCTGCCGTACTCTCTATGCGGCGTTCTAAGGGGTAGGCGCGAGGGGAGGACAATGTCCTCCCCTCCTTGTGAAGAGCAGTCATCGGCAAGAAATCCGAGGCGCTGGTCAGCCCAATCCCTGTGACCATCAGTGTGCCAACCGGAGGGTCAGAAGGCGAGCAGGAATGCTCACTCTGAGAAGAGAGGAATCGAGGAGGACGCATGAAAGCGACAAGAGGCGCACAGAGAATGGCCGTTCAATCGAGTTGGAGGCTGCTGCCGGGAGTGCTGGCAGTGATGTTGGGAGGAGGAGTCCTCCCCAGCGACCTCCTCTTCGCTCAACCGCATCACGAGCTTAGTGAACAGGAAGACGATGGCCGCGATATGGAAGCAGAGGCACAGCACCATGGAGAGCATCGGCATTCCCGCCATCATCATGTCGGTCGCATTCTGCACCCCGGTGACGCGCGCGCATTGGGATTGGACTCCTTACGGCACGCCGTTCAAGCTGATGGAGGCGTCCCCATGCCATCGAACCTTGATGAGTATGTCGCCGATCGTCAGGCGGCTGTTCGACTGGGCAAGGCGTTGTTCTGGGACATGCAGGTCGGCAGCGACGGAGTGCAGGCTTGCGCCAGTTGTCACTTCCATGCGGGAGCCGATAATCGATCTACAAACACTCTCAATCCTCGCGAAGGTGCGTTGGATGAGCGGCAGGGGCCCATCAAAGGGTACTTTTTTGCCGGTGCCAATTTCGACCGACATTTTGAAACGAAACAACCCAACGGGACCTTGACGCGAGACGATTTTCCGCTCGTCAAAAACATCCAAGATCTTACCCGAACAGCCGATGGGAATGTCCTACCAGGGTACGGAAACAGCAACGATATCGTCGGGTCGATGGGAACTTTCTTCACGCGGTTCGATGGGGTATTACCGGGCACGCGTGCGGATGTGGGAACTCCTCAACCGGACCCGGTGTTCAATCTCGGCGGACAGGTGAGCGTGCGCCAGGTCGGACACTTCAACGCGCCGACAGTGATCAACGCCGTCTTTAATTTCACCAACAACTGGAACGGTACCGCCAGTTCCCATTTCAATGGGCGCGATGTGTTCGGCGATGGCAATCCCGGTGCGGTGATCTTTATCAATCAACCGGGCATGGGGTTGGTTCCTGAACATCTTTCGTTAGCGAATGCCAGTCTGATGTCGCAGGCGATGAATCCGCCGAATAATCCGCGAGAGATGGCCTTCGGAGATCCCTCGATCGGGAACGCCCGGCGCTTTTCTCAGATCGGAATCAAACTGTTGCGATCGTCACCGGAAACGGGTACGCCCCTGACGCCGCTGGGCTTGCAACAGGTGCATCCGCACGATTCTGTGCTCGGCCCATTGGCGCAAGGACGGTTGCGAGGTCTCGCGACGACCTACGAAGCCATGATCAAGAACGCATTCGTGGCCAAGTTTTGGAACTCACCGATTCCGTTGCCGACACCGACCGGAGAACTGAGCCACATGGAAGCCAACTTCGGATTTTTCTTCGGCCTGGCCGTGGGGCTCTACGAAGCCACGCTGGTGGCGGACGAAACGCCCTTCGATCTTTGGATGGAAACGGGATCTTTGCAGGACGGCTTCGGCAAGTCGGAGCTTGCCGGGCTGAGCCTCTTCGCCGGAGAAGGACGCTGCATCCAATGTCATGCCGGTCCGGAATTGACGACCGCATCAGTACGAAACACCAATGGTGGAGAGGAGGTCATCGGCGCCAAGGCAATGAAGCGAGGCGTCGCATTGTACGACAAGGGGTTTTTCAATATCGGCGTGACACCGACGACCGATGAACTTGGTCGAGGAGACCTTGGCGTACCACCGGACTCACCGGCGGCCTTTTCCCGTCAAGCCCTGTTTGCGCGACTGGCGGATCAACTGCCGGGCGTGAGCCCCATTCCGTTTCCGATCGTCGGAAACGATCGCATTCCCGCCCGCGATGAAAATCGCGGGTTGCCGGTTTGTCGAGACAAAAACGGCAATGGGTTCTGTGACCCCGATGAGCCGATCAAACGACGATTTCAACGAGTGGCCGTGGACGGCACCTTCAAGACCCCGGGATTGCGCAATGTCGAACTGACCGGCCCCTATTTTCATAACGGCGGCATGGCGACCTTGCGGCAGGTGGTGCAGTTCTATAATCGGGGGGGAAATTTCTGCAGCTTCAACTTCGACGATATCGATCCGGCTATCGCGCCCATCGGATTCAGTGAGCGAGAAGAAGAGCAGCTCGTCGATTTTCTGGTCTCGCTCACCGACCGCCGCGTCAAGTATCAGCAAGCGCCGTTCGATCATCCGGAGCTCAGACTTCCACAGGATGGTCGCGATACGGACGGCACTCGTGTGCTTCCGGCGGTCGGCGCTCAAGGATCTCCGACGGCGTTGACGGCGTTTTTACAGTTGGCCCCTCACGATGCCGTCTTTACGCCACGAGGTCAGTGCTACGCCAATGAGATGGCGAAAGAGCCGAGCCAACACCGGCGAACGCCCCTGCGTCCCGGTCACTATCCACGTTCCAAAGAGTAAGGCCATCGTCACACTGGATCTGCACAACAGGCTCACGAGGGACACATTCCATGGCCACACCATTCCCACGCACGATTCGCTCGCTCGCCCACGACACGTCATGGTTCGCGCGCTGTGCCTGGGGGCTAGTCGTCATCCTATTCGGCGCATGGTTCTGGTGGTTTGTGCGTGCGAACGTGACACTGTACGAAGTCTCACAAACCGGCCGAGTTGAAGTGGAACAGGCGGCGCATGCCGTAACTGCCTCACTCGCCGGGAAGGTGGTCGCCACGTCCATGACCCTCGGCAAACCGGTTGAAGCCGGCGAGAGCCTGATCGAGCTTGATGCGCGAGTCGAGCGTCTCCGATTGCAAGAGGAAGAGGCCCGACTCGCGGCGATCCCCCCGCAACTTGCGGCGCTTGCCAGACAGCTGACGGACGGTGCACGGGCCGTGGAACAGGAGCAGGGCGCCACGGTGAGCAGTCTTCAGCATGCCCGAGCGCGTTATCACGAAGCGCAGTCAGCTGCGTTGTTTGCGAAGGACCAAGCGCAACGAATGGCGAAATTGTTGAGCGTTCAGATCATTACGGAAGTCGACTTCCTTCGCGCTCAGATGGAAGCGGACAAAACGCAAGCGGCGGCCGAAGCGCTTTCGCACGAGATGAAACGATTGGTGCCCGAGGCGTCGAGTAAACGGCACGACAAGCTTGCGGCATTGGAGGCTTTACGGCGTGAGGTTGCCGCGCTCGAAGGCCAGCGAGAACTGTCGCTGGCAACGATCGCGCGCCTCACGCAAGACATCGACAAGCACGTGATTCGTGCGCCGGTCTCCGGCGTGCTGGGCGAGGTAGCAGTGCTCAATCTCGGGGCCTTCGTCGAGACGGGAGGCGTGGTCGGCAGCATCATTCCACAAGGTCAACTGAAGGTCGTGGCTGAATTCGCTCCGGCGCGGGTGCTTGGGCGCATGCATCCAGGCCAAGCGGCGCGTGTACGACTCGACGGCTATTCCTGGGTGCAGTACGGCAGTATTGCCGCAACCGTCACACGGGTGGCGAGCGAAATTCGCGCGGGACGCGTTCGTGTTGAACTGACACCCGCGGCACAAACGGCCTTTCCGCTTCCGCTTCAACATGGCTTACCAGGCACAGTCGAAGTTGAAGTCGATCATGTGACACCGCTGACATTAACGCTTCGGACCGTCGGACAAATCTTGACAAGCCCTGCGCACCCACGCGCCGTCGTGGCTGAATCCCGCTCATGATGCGATCGACAGATGCCGCACAGACACGCCGCTGGTGGATCCCCGAGATGGTGCAGACCTCGGTTATGGACTGTGGGCCTGCAGCCCTGACCTGCTTGCTCGAAGGGTTCCATATTCCAGCAAGCTATGGCCGACTGCGTGAAGCTTGCCAAACCGACGTCGATGGCACCTCGATCGATGTTGTTGAGGCTGTCGCACGGCAGCTTGGGTTGGATGCCGAACAAGTCATGTTGCCACCTGACGACCTCTGGCTTCCTGAAGCAAGGGCCCTACCGGCTTTGGTGGTCGTTCAGCAGGCGAGTGGCCTCCTGCATTTTGTCATTGTCTGGCGGCGGGTCGGACGATGGCTGCAACTGATGGACCCCGCGATCGGGCGCCGCTGGGTGAGCTGCGATCAATTCGCGCGTCAGCTCCATCTCCATAGTCTCCCGGTCGAGACCGCTGAGTGGTATGCCTGGGCCACATCCGATGAAGCAGTCGATATACTCGCGGCTCGCGTGCGTGGGCTCGGCGCCACCGCGATGGATGCGGACCAGAGGATTCAACGGGCGACGGCGCAGGGAACCTGGCAAGCTCTGGCAAGACTCGACGCGGCAGCGCGGATGGTCGAGCGTCTCACGATTTTCGGCGGGCTCCGATGTGGGGCCCAGGCAATGCGGTTGCTTGAACGTCTCGTCGAACAGGCGAACGAACACCCACCAGGAGCTTGCCCGGCCGTGCCGGCCACCTATTGGTCGGTCATTCCAGCACATACGCAAGGTGATGTCAGCCGATTGCTTGTACGTGGTGCCGTGCTTCTCCGCATTCGGGGACGGTTACCAGAAGCAAGCCCATCAACGTCGAAGACAGAGGCCAAGATCGGACTGGCTCCGGAATTGGCCGCTGCGTTGAACGAGCGGCCTGTGCGTCCCCTGCGGGAGCTGATGATTCTGATGCGCGGTGAAGGCGTGCTCACGCCGCTTGCATTGCTGGGCGCGGTCGGTCTTGGGGTCGGCGCCGTACTTATCGAATCGATCCTCTTTCGCGGCCTGTTTGAGTTAGCCACCGTGTTTACAGTCGCGAGTCAGCGCCTGTTTGCCGTTGGTGCGCTTCTGTCGCTTCTCATGCTGCTCTGGGCCTGTGAGCTGCCGATTCTCAGTGAATCCTTGCGGCTGGGACGACATCTGGAAACTCGACTCCGAGTCGCTCTGCTCCAGAAACTTCCCACGCTGCAGGATCGCTATCTGCACAGTCGCCCGATCTCTGACATGGCGGAGCGTAGTCATAGTTTGGCACAGGTGCGCGGGTTGCCCGCGTTGGGCGTGCATCTTGTCCAGTCCTGCTGGGAAGTGCTCTTTACACTGGTGGGAATTGGGCTCATCGCGCCACACAGCTTGCCGCTGGCAGCGACGCTGGTCGGTCTGTCGCTTGGGTTAGCCGTGCTTGCGCAACAGCCGATGCGCGAAGGCGACCTCCGGCTGCGCGGTCACGCGGCGGCCTTATATGGTTTCTCGCTGGATGCGTTGCGCGGGAGCACGCCGATTCAGACCCATTCCGCCGAGCGATCAGTTCGTCGCGAACATGAAGGCTTGCTGACCGAATGGGTGCGCGCCTCTCGACGGCTTCTGAACGTCTCGCTCCTTGTGCAGGGAAGTCTGTCGCTGGTTGCCACTGGACTGATCGGGGTGTTGGTCTTGCAGCACCTGCATCTGGTCGGAGTGACAGGCAGTCTTTTATTGTTGGTCTATTGGGCGCTCAAGTTGCCGGCGCTGAGCAAAGGGCTCGCGACGATGGCGCTGCAGTACCCTGCGCACCGCAACATCCTCATGCGATTGCTCGAACCACTCAATGCACCGAGTGAAACAACAACTGAGCCTGAGCAGGATCGTACCGATTCGGCTGAAGGCTCGGTGAGCGCGAGCAGAATCACCTCGGCCGCTCGGCCGCTCTCCGGCACGAAGATTGAACTTCGCGGCGTCACGGTAATCGCGGCTGGGCATACGATCTTGCATGACATCACGCTGCACGTTCGGCCGGGAGAACATCTGGCGATTGTGGGACCGTCCGGCGCCGGCAAATCGAGTGTGCTCGGATTGCTATTGGGCTGGCATCGGGCTGCCGTCGGCTCGGTCTTGGTCGATGGACAACTACTTTCAGAGACGAGGGTGAGGTCACTGCGTCGCGAGACGGCTTGGGTCGATCCGGCAGTCCAGCTCTGGAATCGATCGTTGTTGGAAAATGTGTCGTACAGCCACAAGACGGGACAGTTATTGGAATTAGGCCCCTTACTGGAACGAACCGATCTCACACAGGTAGTCGCGCATCTCTCGGACGGACTCCAAAGTCCGTTGGGCGAGGGAGGAGCGCAGCTCTCCGGTGGTGAAGGGCAGCGCGTGCGCTTGGCGCGTGCCATGTGGCAGGACTCAGCGAGACTGGTATTGCTAGATGAACCGTTTCGAGGATTGGATCGAGCGCAGCGCCATCGACATCTTATGCAAGCCAGAACTTCTTGGAGAAACGCCACGATGCTCTGTGTGACTCATGACATAGCAGAAACACAAGCATTCGATCGTGTGGTGGTGATCGAGCACGGAGGGATCGTTGAAGATGGGTCGCCTGGACAGCTCACGGCGACGCCGACTTCACGGTATCGCGCACTCTTGGATGCGGATGCAACGGCCCGCCACGAGCTGTGGGGCAATGCACAGTGGCGCCGTCTCAGGCTGGATCGGGGACAGGTGCAGGAAATGCTCACACCCGATGAGGTCACATCGGCATGGAACAGCCGAACCATTATTGGAAGCGAGGTGGGCGACCATGCGTGAGGTGACTGCCATGGCCTGGCCTGTCGCTCGGTTGCCGGAGGCGATTGAGATCTTGGCAAGGCGGGCGAGCCTGCGCCTAGACCAGACGAAAACGTCCGCGCCGGTGGCCGAACAGTCCGGACACGATGTATTCGAGTCGTGGTTGGGATGGCTCTGCGCGCGCGTCGGCATCGAAATGGAATCTGTCGAGTCGACTGTGGCGGACTATGCCGACATGCTCCGCAATGCCGGCCCGGCGCTGCTGCGGTATCAGCAGGCATGCGAGTCGTCGGTCTTGCTGCTCCTCAAGGCGACGGCTCGCCATGTGTGGCTCATTGGGCCCGATCTCAGGGTACAACGATATCCACTGGGTGTGATCCGGGACACGCTCTGCGCGGACGTGGAGAGGCCGGTGATGGCGGATGTCGAGACGCTGGTACGACAGGCGACCATTCCCGCGAAGAACCGAACGGATGTCACTCGCTTCCTTGTGCAGGAACAAGTGGGTGGAACACGTGTGGAGGGCTGTTGGACGCTGCGTATGCCTCCCACGCGATCGTTTTGGTCGCAATTGTTGTGGGCGCATCTGCCTCGCCGCGCGTCGGCCATGTTGGCGATCTTCAGTGCGTTGTATCTCATTGAGATTCTTGGATGGATGGTGATCGGCCAGGGCGCGTTGGACGGACGATTCGATTATGGCTGGCTCGTCGCCTGGGTGTTGCTGTTGCTATTGCTCGTGCCCATCCAGTTGGGTGGGACTTGGCTTCAAGGTATGTTTGCCATCGACTTCGGAGTCTTGCTGAAGCAACGGCTTCTGTCGGGTGCGTTGCAGATGAATATGGACGAGGTCCATCGAAAAGGCGTCGGGCAGTTATTGGGGCAAGTAATGGAGTCGCAGGCGTTGGAATCACTGGCGCTCAATGGCGGCTTCTCCGGTCTAGTCGCTGCGGTCGAATTGAGCATCGCGGCCTGGGTACTCGCATGGGGCGCCGGCGGGCTGTGGCATATGTCAGCGCTCGTTCTGTGGATGGCTGGCACGTTGGCCGCCTGTTGGTTGTACTTCCGCCGTCTGCGCCGATGGACCCATACACGGATTCAGCTGACACATGAGCTGATCGAACAGATCGTGGGCCATCGCACCCGGTTGGCTCAAGAAGCCCCTGAGGCACGTCATGTCCGCGATGATCAGAGCGTGGAACGATTTCTCCATGTGTCGGCGGATTTCGACAAGGCGCTCATCCCATTGTCGTGGGGGATCTCGCGAGGATGGTTGATTGTCGGCGTGCTGGGGATGGTCCCAGCCCTGATCTGGGAGCGTGTGGATGTGATGGGACTGGCCGTGAGTTTGGGCGGTGTGTTGCTGGCTCAGCGGGCATTCGGTGAGATCGGATCGAGCCTTGCATCGCTGGCGCGTGCGGCGGTGGCCTGGGATATCATGGGGCCGCTCTTCAATGCCGCTTCTCGATCTGAAACAGGACACCAGCCAGCCTCCAGCACCTATCGATCATCGAACCGTCAGGGAGATGATGGAGCTAAGCGTGTCTGCATTCATGCGCGAGATGTGGGCTATCACTACGGGCGGCCCGGCAATCCGGTGCTGAATGGATGCACGCTAACGATTTACCATGGCGATCGAGTGCTGCTGGAAGGCGCGTCCGGCGGTGGAAAATCAACGTTGGCCGCGTTGCTGGTGGGATTGCGTCAGCCGGATTCCGGCTTGCTGCTGCTCAATGGATTGGATCGGGCCACATGGGGACAGGAATGGCGACGATTGAGCACGGCCGCGTCGCAATTCCATGAGAATCATATTTTCACCGGCACGGTGGCTTTCAATCTGCTGATGGGCCGCCAGTGGCCGCCGACTGCCACGGATCTGACCGATGCGAAGCAGTTGTGTGAAGAACTTGGGTTAGGCGATCTCTTGAAACGCATGCCGTCCGGATTGATGCAGATGATCGGGGAGACCGGCTGGCAACTCTCCCACGGTGAACGAAGTCGTCTATTTCTTGCGCGCACGTTACTCCAGAAGACTGACTTGGTGGTCTTGGACGAGAGCTTCGCGTCGTTGGATCCAGAGACATTGACGCAATGTCTTCGCTGTGTCCTGTCACGAGTGCCCACGTTAGTGATCATCGCGCATCCATGACTCCCATGAGTATAAACAGAACAGTCTCAACCTGCCCGCCACTTCCAGTAACTGCGATCAGTACCTCTCTGGTTCTCGGAGAAGCATGATGGATAATAGACGATCAATTCACGCGCTGTTCATGATCGCCATGCTCGTCGGCATGTTGGGAGTGTTCTCCCCTCCCCCGAGTTGGAGTGAACATGGTGACACGACACACCTACCCCTCACAGAGCGGCAGGAATCGCTCTCGTTGACGGAGGCGGCGGTGCGCGCCTTGCAGCACAATCTCGATATCAGCATCAGCCGCCACACCAAAGACAGCCGGATGAC
>CAYSFU010000053.1:0-28748 GCA_964430555.1 uncultured Nitrospira sp.
TCTTTAATCTCTAAGCCAACTTGG
The DNA here is from genome assembly GCA_964430555.1 of uncultured Nitrospira sp. GTDB lineage: Bacteria > Nitrospirota > Nitrospiria > Nitrospirales > Nitrospiraceae > Nitrospira_D. Next base: position 25 of record CAYSFU010000053.1, read on the forward strand.
GAGAATCCGTGCAGGTCAAAATCAATGGAAAGCCTGAAGAAGTTCAGGGCGGAACTGTCCTCGATTTACTCAAGACCAAGAAGATCGAACCTCAGATGGTGGCCGTCGAAGTGAACGACAAAGTGCTGGATCGTGCCCATCTGGCCACGACCCACCTCAATGAAGGGGACCACGTCGAGTTCCTCTTCTACATGGGAGGCGGTCGGTGATCACGACCTTGCATCACGATATCACGGAACTGATCGGAAAGACTCCGCTCGTGCGACTGAATCGCCTGTCGAAAGAGGGTTCGGCCACGATCTACGGGAAAGTCGAATTTTTCAACCCCGGAGGCAGTGTCAAGGACCGAATCTGCCTCAACATGATCAATGAGGCGGAGCGGCAAGGGAAGCTCAAACCAGGCGGAACCATCGTGGAGCCGACCAGCGGCAACACGGGGATCGGACTGGCCCTTGTCGCAGCGGTACGTGGATACAAGCTGATCCTCGTCATGCCAGAAAGCATGAGTATGGAGCGGGCCAGCTTATTATCGTCGTATGGCGCGCAGCTTGTTCTCACACCAGCCTGGGAAGGGATGAAGGGGTCCATCAAGGAAGCGGAAAGCATTTTGGCGCAAAATCCGTCGTACTTTATGCCCGATCAATTCTCGAATCCAGCCAACCCGGCGATGCACAAGATGACGACGGCCTTGGAAATCTGGGATGGACTCGAAGGGAAGATTGATGCCTTCGTGGCCGCAGTCGGCACAGGCGGGACCATTACTGGATGCGGTGAACTCTTCAAAGAAAAAAATCCGCAGGTCAAAATCATTGCCGTGGAACCAGCGACATCACCGGTTTTATCAGGCGGCGACCCGGGACCACACAAGATTCAGGGGATCGGAGCCGGGTTTATTCCCAAGGTCCTCAATCGGAACATACTCGACCGGGTGATCACCGTCACGGACGACGAAGCCTACCAGACCGCCAAGCAGCTCTCGAAAAAGGAAGGCCTGCTGGTGGGTATCTCAGCCGGTGCCAATGTGTTCGCGGCACAGAAGATCGCTGATGAACTGGGATCCGGGAAAAACGTCGTCACCATCCTCTGCGATACCGGCGAACGTTATATCAGCATCGAAAAATATTTTAATATCTGACGATCAAGCCATTGCAATAGGAGGATTGCTCAAAATAGTCTCCAGCGAGGCCGCAGGCAAGAAGAATCCGGAGGCATCCCCTCGGAAGTCCGTTGAGAAATCCTTCGAGCCGGGAACAACACTGGTGGTTATCTTCAGCAATCCGTGAGACATGGACTTCACCGAAGAACAAATCAATCGTTATAGTCGACATATCCTGTTGCCCGAGGTCGGCGGCAAGGGGCAGAAGAAGATCGCCAAGTCCCGCATACTGCTCGTCGGTGCCGGTGGGCTCGGTTCACCGGCTGCGCTGTATTTGGCGGCCGCAGGCGTCGGGACGATCGGCCTCATTGATAGCGATGTGGTAGATCTGACCAACCTGCAACGCCAAGTGCTTCACCATACTCCCGACGTCGGACGTCCCAAGGTGCTTTCGGGGAAAGAAAAAATCCAGGCGTTGAACCCCGACGTCTCCGTCTCCATGTATGAAGAGCGGCTTACCGCCGGCAATGCGCTCAAAATCTTCAACGACTACGATGTCGTGATCGACGGCGTGGATAATTTTCCGGCAAAGTTTCTGATCAACGATGCATGCTTCTTTGCAAACAAACCATTGGTTCATGGCGGCATTCTCCGGTTCGATGGACGCATCACGACCATCATCCCGAAAAGGTCCGCCTGCTATCGCTGTGTGTTCAAAGCGCCTCCACCGCCAGGCCTCGTCGCTTCCTGCCAGGAAGCCGGAGTGATCGGCGTCTTGGCCGGCATTATCGGAACGATCCAGGCCACGGAAGCGTTAAAATTGGTCCTTGGTATCGGGCGGCCGTTGACCGACCGTATGCTGGACTTCGATGCTAGGAAAACGCAGTTCCGAGAAATCAAAGTCCGCCGTAATCCCAACTGTGCACTCTGCGGGGAACATCCGACGATTACCGAACTGTTTGATGATGGAGACCCCTATGCGGGATGTACCGTTCGTCCCTCTGCATAGCATTTGAGAAGGTGGTGCCACGATGAGCAAAATGAAAGCGTTGGTATGCCGCGAATGCGGGAAAGAATATCCGACCAAGGCGATTCACGTCTGTGAAATGTGCTTCGGTCCGCTGGAAGTGAAATACAACTATGACGAGATCAAACAGGCGATCTCGCGAAAAAAGATCGAAGATGGTCCGGACAGCATGTGGCGCTACCTCGATCTGTTGCCTGTGGAAGGGACCAACTTCGTGGGCCCCCATGCGGGATTCACTCCACTGGTTCGGGCAAAGAACCTCGGTGCGTACCTCGGCATCGACGAGCTGTACATTAAGAACGACACCGTCAATCATCCGACACTGTCGTTCAAAGATCGGGTCGTCGCCGTGGCCCTCACCAGGGCGCGTGAACTCGGCTTCGAAACCGTGGCCTGCGCCTCGACCGGCAACTTAGCCAACTCCGTGTCGGCCCATGCGGCCTCCGCGAATCTGCATTGCTATGTCTTCATCCCCGGCGACCTTGAGGCAGCCAAGGTGCTCGGCAATCTCATCTATAAGCCGCACGTCGTTGAGGTGGAAGGGAACTATGATGACGTCAACCGGCTGTGCAGTGAGATCGCGGGCGAACATGGCTGGGCCTTTGTGAATATCAATATCCGTCCCTACTACGCCGAAGGCTCCAAGACTCTGGCCTTTGAGACGGTCGAGCAACTCGGCTGGAAAACGCCCGATCAAGTCGTGATCCCCATGGCTTCAGGCTCGCTCCTCACCAAAATTTGGAAGGGCTTGCATGAAATGAAGTATGTCGGGTTGATCAACGAGGTGCGCACCAAGATCAACGGAGCTCAGGCAGAAGGCTGTTCGCCGATTTCAACGGCTTTCAAAGCCAATCGTGATTTCTTCAAGCCGGTGAAGCCGAAGACGATCGCCAAGTCGCTTGCGATCGGCAACCCGGCGGATGGCTATTACGCGCTCAAAGCCACGGCTGAGAGCAAAGGAGCCATGGACATGGTCACGGATGAGGAAGTCGTGGAAGGCATCCAACTCTTGGCTCAGACCGAGGGGATCTTCGCGGAAACAGCCGGTGGGGTCACGATCGGTGTGCTGAAGAAGCTGGTCAAGCAAGGGGTCATCAAGAAAAACGAGGTGACGGTCGCTTATATTACGGGGAATGGGTTAAAGACGCAGGAGGCGGTGATCGATGCCGTTGGTCGGCCGACTCGCATTCAACCCAGTCTCGTCGCCTTTGAGAAAAACTTCAAACTCGGCAAAAATGGTGGTGGTGATTCATGATTAAAGTCCGTATTCCAACTCCGCTGAGACCGTTGACCAAGAACCAGGGAGAGGTCGACATCGCAGCCGGATCGATCACCGATTTGGTCGATACACTGGAAGCCTCCTATCCCGGCATGAAAGCGCGCCTCTGCGACGACAGCGGAGAGCTGCGCCGGTTCGTCAATATCTACGTCAATGAAGAAGACATCCGTTTTCTCAAGGGCAAAGACACCACCTTGAAAACCGGCGACGAAGTCTCGATCGTGCCGGCGATCGCGGGAGGGTAATCATGGCGCATTTGCGATTCCATATTCGCTTTCCTGAGGAGGGGATTCGGCAACCGATCATCTATCAGATTGGCCGCGAGTACAACGTCGTCACCGATGTCAGACGAGCCGATGTGCGCGACACGACGGGCTGGGCAGATGTCGAGTTTTCTGGTGACACCGCAGAAATCGAGCGTGCACTTGAGGGCCTGCGTAAGAAGGGCTGCGTCGTCGATCCGATCGAATTGAACGTGGTGGAATAGCGGCTAGTGAAATGCGAGCAGTAGACGACTGTCTTTCATTCAACAGTTCCCTTTTACAGAGTACTCATGGATCTCACTGAATCAGAAATTCAACGCTACAGCCGGCACATTATTCTTCAGGATGTTGGGGGCAAGGGCCAACTCAAGCTCAAACGGGCGAAGGTCTTGTTGATCGGCGCCGGCGGCCTGGGATCTCCAGCAGGTCTGTATCTTGCTGCCGCAGGTATCGGGACCATCGGTCTCGTCGATGGCGATGTGGTTGACCTGTCGAACCTTCAACGGCAGATCATGCACTCGACCGCTACGCTCGGACAACCGAAGGTCGAATCCGGCAAGAAAACTCTCTCAGCCATCAATCCGGAAATTACGATTAACGCGTATCACCAGCTGGTTGATGCCGATAATATCCTCCCGCTCTTCTCACAATACGATATCGTGCTCGACGGATCGGACAACTTTACAACCCGCTTCTTGGTAAACGACGCCTGTTTCTTCGCCAAGAAAACATTGATCTCCGCCAGCATGTTTCGGTTCGAAGGGCAACTCACAGCAATCAAACCACACCAAGGCTATCCCTGCTACCGCTGCCTCTACCCAGAACCTCCGCCGGCTGGGCTGGTTCCAAATTGTCAAGAAGCCGGTGTGCTTGGTGTCTTGGCCGGCACGATGGGCATTTTACAGGCATCCGAAGCGATCAAAGAGATCCTCGGTATCGGCGAAACAATCGCCGACAAGCTAGTGATCTACGATGCGCTGGAGATGAAGTTCAGGAAAGTCGGGCGTCCTAAAGATCCAGCTTGTCCGCTGTGCGGCCCGAACCCTAAGATCAAAGATTTGAGTTTGGACTACACCGTCAGCTGCACCATCTAGTGGACTATTGTGGCTGACCTCATTATTCCCAAAACGATTCTCGACGACATGATCGCCCATGCGAAGGAGCTGACTCCATACGAATGTTGCGGACTTCTGGCCGGAAATAACGGTGTGGTCAGCAAGCTATATCGCATCACGAACATCGTCGCGATGGAGGGCGCACAAAACCTCTCGGCATTCGATTCAGCCAAAGCGGCGCATCTGGAGCGGCTCTCTCCTGAAGAACGAGCAGAGATTGCCTTCGTCATGGATATGCAGGACTTCTCCACCGCCAAGAAAGACATGCGCAACAACGGGCTCGATCTCCAAATCGTGTACCACTCCCATCCACACGACCCGGCCCGCCCGTCGGTTACCGATATCAAAATCGCCACCGACTACGAAGAAATTTGGCCGAAGATCAACCTCCCCATCCCTGCCTACCTGTTGATCTCCCTCATGAATACCACGCCGGACGTGCGTTGCTACTGGATTCAATCCGGGCAAGTCGCCCCTATCGATTTCGTGACTCGCTAACCCTGCCATACACGTTTCTTCTCTGCCGGTAGATATGCTAAGGTCGAACCATCGGCGGCTTTTGGACGGAGCGTTCTCCATGCGGTTGTTGGAAACCATACTGTTTACGACGCTGCTGGTTATTGGCATGACCGGTTCCAGCCACGCTGAAGACAAGAGCTTTTATAGCCCTGTCATCTATATCGATATCGAACACCACCGTATCTTAATCTCTCAACTGGGTGGCGTGTTCTACATCGACGTCCCGGACATCGCGCTGCCTCACATGGAAAAGCTTCCGATTTCAGGGCTGGTGGACTTTGTGGTTGAGATGCGTGGAGAGGATCGACCACCGCTGATTAAAACATGGAAGGTCAAATCAGGTGATTCCACCTGCATGTTCTTCAATGGGAAGGAGTGTCAATAATCAGAGGCTTGGCTTCTTTATCAAGACCTGGCCGCTCTGCTTGCTAATCCTACATTACCGGTAGAGATAGCTTATCAGGATACCGCTCTCGGTTTCCCAGATAGCAGAGACGACCAATTCTTTGAAACATCATCACTGCGTTCTTCTTCCACTCGTGTTGCTGAAAACTTCCGAGGCTGCCGGACTTAGCCCGTCTCTGGATATTGTGGGGATGCCATGGGAATCACTCCTCGCTAAGATGCCCTGTCGCCTCCATGGAAGAAAAACCATCGGGAATAGGACTGCTATCTCCACTCAATAAAACGTCAGAAACCTCACCAACGCCAACCAGAAGAACTTCCCTGACACGACGTACCCAAGCCACGCAACCGTCCTGGACACACAAGCATGCATCATCAGCTAACCAGCTCGGTCGTTTCCACAGAGACAGGCGATGGGTGTGTTGCCTTGCCACATCGAGAAGTCTCGGCAACTACAGACAGCACTCCTTATCAGATGTCTTGTCTCTCAAGCATAGGATTCTCGCGACCTTTCAATCTGATTTTATACGAATACGTCGCGCATGGAATTATCTCGACGACACGAAAAATATCTTTCGTAGTCGGACTGATGGCATCTCTGACGCTAATGGGGGTTGTAGCTCCCGTTGAAGGAGCTGAGGATCTCGTCTTCCTCAAGAACGGTGATCGCGTCAGCGGACAGATTCGCACGATGGAGGACGATCAGCTCGAAATTGCCACAAGCTTCGCCGGAACCATCAAAATTGGGTGGAAAGAGATCAAACGTATTCAGTCGGCAGAATCCTTGTCTCTCACCTTTCATGAAGGCACAACGATCCCCAACGGCATTGGGGCGAGAGACGGAGATCGGCTCATCCTGCATGAATTATCGATAGATGGACCAATTAGCTTCGCGGACATCAAGGCGATCGGCATCTCCAATCTCTATCAACGAGGAAATATCTCCCTCGGCGGCAACAACGCATCTGGTAATTCCAATACGCATGCGTTGAATATGTCCGTCGGGTATACGCTTCGGAATGAGCGACATCGCCTTATTACGAGCGGACAATTCACTCGTGGCGAGGCCAATGGGCAATTGTCTGCTGAGAATGGTTCAGGAACGGCCAGATATGACTACTTGCTGACTCGGCAAGTATTCCTCTCAGGACAACAATTGTGGGAGGCTGACCGATTTCAGAACTTGACGAGCCGCAGCACGACGAGCGTAGCCTTGGGGTACGACTTTTATGATTATTTGACTCGCTCCTTGTCGATCGGGATTGGCCCTGGACTCGTCTACGAGAAGTTCACAACCGAATCGGCAACACTCTCGCCTTCAATAGGCTGGTTTGCAGACTGGCGCCAAGACATACTGCAGGGACGAATCACCTTGTTTCACAACCACCGCGGCACCCAAGACCTCATCCTTCGCAGTGCAACCCGCGTAGAAGCACGACAAGGCATCCGCGTGAAGGTCTATGGCGCTATTTCCTTGAACTTAGAATACGACCTGCGCTTCAATTCCACACCAACACCTGGGAAGCATACGACGGATTCAGCGCTTATCTTTGGGGTCAGCTATGGGTTCGAACACATGTCGCCTCGGAGTTTCTTGGTCGATCGTGAGTCAAATCGACAATAGAGGATGGTAGGCTCTCTCGGATTCTGCTTTGACGCGGCAAGAGTCAATTGCTGCATGATGCGGCGATCGACTATCTCATCCTACCCCAACGACCGCTCATCATAGCAATAGCCAGTCTCCATGTGCGGTCACCGAGCCCTCACGTGCGGCTTGTCGAAGATCCGTCGAGCATCGGATAGGAGCACTTCCGATAAGGATTCATATCCTGAATCCCCAGAAAATGGGGTGCCCAGAACAAAAATTGACATCCCTATCCGCCGACTGAGAGAAATTGTGTCGAGAAAATTTTACTCGCAGCACAAACTCTGCTATACCACACACACCTACAGTCACCATTTTTAAACCCGAAGGGAGGTGGAGTGCTCATGGCAACGAAGAAAGCAGCGAAGAAGCCTGCCAAGAAGGCAGCGGCCAAGAAGAAGAAGTAATCGCACCATGAGGAGGCGTCGGCTACGTCGCCTCCTCACCGCCTCGCGTGCTCGATCCTCCTCACCTCCACCACATGCACGAGTGGCTGTCCGACCGCATACTGTCTCGACAACGCTTTCGAGAGACTCGACCGTCAATGAGAACTCACGCCACTGGCGAGAGCTCACTTGTACTAGCCGCTTTCCTTTGGGAAGAACATGGCAACAGAGGACCGTGGTGCAACTGGTTACAGTGACAAGCGCACCATCTTGCGATATACAGAACAAGGGCAAAAGAAGATGAAACGACCGGCAGGCTGAGACCACGACAGCGATGAGACGGCACGTGGAGAAAAAAGGGGAGGTGATAGCCCCCTATCACCTCCCCACTTCCTCAGCACCAGGAGAGACTCCATGGCGTAAAGAAAGCAGCGATGGAATCTTAACATGAACCTTCCTCTGAAAAAAGAAGTAATATTTCAATATAATCAATATCTTAAAATTTTATATTGGGACGTTACATAAAAGAACAACGTAACCTTTCCCTCTGAGCACTAGGCTATTGACTCAGAAGTTCACCTGTTCTGAGATCGGCCACACAGGAGAAAACCGTCTGAAAAGGTGTTTATTTACAAAACCTGCCCTCTATGCCCCCTGGTGGCGTTATTTGCCGAGGGCCGAAGCTTCTACAACCCTGTGACCTATATCAACAAGGAGAAGCTTCCCTATCCAGTCTCGTAGATTCGATGCGCAGCGAGGACAAACCGCCGCTGATTAAAACCTGGAAGGTGGAATCCGGCAAATCCACTTGCCTATACTTCAACAGGAAGGAGTACAAGAAGCAGTAGATGTCACCCTTTCTCTTGTGAACCTGATGTACCTCCACGCAGTAGTTGCTGAGTGAGCAACCCCAGGCCAAGCCAGCCCATCCTTCCCTGCGTTCAGAAGAAAGTACATCGGTTTCTTTTCTTCAAGAATCTCGGGTGTTTCAAGTTCTTCAGGAAACAAGAGAACAGGTCATTTCATCCAAGTCCGACCCCTACCACTCCTCTATTCCAAACAAATGAATCATCATTTCCCGTTGGCTGAAAACGGAAAAGATAATGGCATACACGTTGCCCTTTGCATCCACATCGAGAATAATGTCTTCATCACCGATCACTCCCCACTCCCCGCCATATCATCAATGAGGGGGCGGTTGATGTCCGTGCATCCGCAGCAGATGGTATCGAAGAGCATATCCGCGTCTGCGACAAAATTCTTTTCGTCCGTGAGCTTGTCCGCAATGACCTGGGCATAGCAGATGTCGCACAACATCATCAAGCCACGCGACACTCCGACGGTTTTTCGTCCTGCGCTTGTAGCCATGGGGTCTATACCGATCCTTTCTGAAGAGCCACAAAGAAATCTTCGGCTTCAAGATCAATACCGCATTGCTGACATTCATGCGGGCGATCCTCTGGAGGCACCTCTAAGGGAGTCCGATCGATCCGTCCTCGGCAGACATGGTAAAAACGCCCACGCGCATGCTCGTCATCCAGCGGATCGCTTTCATACAGCAACACCATGGTATCCCCGCTTCCCTAGTCGTCTACGGAAGTATAGCGAGCCCCGATTAGCAACCGCAACCACCACATCGACACCGGTGACGGCTAGACTGAGGAGGAATATGACTCCCTCACCACCTGAACCTGAACTTCGTCCGTCACTTTGATCTGCACTCCGCAGCTACACCTGGAACTGCGCTTCATACAGGTTCGCGTAGACTCCCCCTCGGCTGAGTAACTCTTCATGCCGACCATCTTCGACTAACCGGCCGTAATCGAGCACGAGAATCCGATCTACATCATGCAAGGTCGATAAGCGATGGGCGATGATGAAGGTAGTGCGCCCGGCGGTAAGTTCATTCAAGGCCTCTCGAATCTTGACTTCGGTCTCCGTGTCAATGTTGGATGTCGCCTCATCAAAAATGACGATGGGCGGATCTTTGAGCAACGCTCGGGCAATCGAAACTCGCTGTTTTTGCCCGACAGAAAGTTTCACACCCCGTTCACCGATCCATGTCTCGTAGCCCTCCGGCAACGCGGTGATAAACTCATGCGCCCGAGCAGCCCGCGCTGCAGCCTCCAGTCGATCCTGATCCGCGTTCAAGTCACCGTACAGAAGATTATCTTTGACTGTCCCATTAAAGAGAAATGGTTCCTGCTGGACAAATCCGATCTGCTGCCGCAGGTAGGCAATCGGTTGATCCCGGATATCCTTTCCATCGATCAGAATCGCTCCCTCTGTGACATCGTAAAATCGCATCAGCAGCTTTAACAGCGTACTCTTCCCCGCCCCACTCATCCCAACCAAAGCCACACGTTCTCCCGCTGGAACGCTCGCTGAGAACCCTTTGAGAACCGGCACATCAGACCGATAGTGGAACCGCGCGTGTTCGAACCGCACGTCGCCCTGCGCACGATGGCCTGGAGCAACCACTCCCGGACGATCGGTCACATCGGGAACCGTATCCAGCACATCGAAAACCCGTTCACTCGCAGCCAAGGCATGCTGCAGCATATGATTGACGGAGTGGATCTGATTGATGGGCACATAGAACATCGCGAGGTACGACAGAAACAACACCAACTCACCAAGCGTCAATCGCCCATCCATCACTTCACCGGCGCCGTACCAGAGAATCAAGACCGTCCCGAAGGCCCCGACGAGGATCATCCCCGGTGAATACACCGACCACAGCACCATGGCTTGAAGATTCTTGTCACTATAGGCTTGGCTCAACCGGTCGAACCGCGCCTGTTCATGCCCGTGGCGTCCAAATCCCATCGTCTCCCTGATACCGGATAGAGCATCTTGCAGGTAGCCGTTCAATTCTGCCGCGCTTTGTCGAGTCTCTCGATAGTAGCCATGAACTTTGGAGGTGAACCAGCTGGCGGAAAGGGCAAGCAGCGGGATAGGCACCAATGCGAGTGCCGCCAATTGCCAATTCAGCATGAACAAGAGTCCCGTGATGCCGACCAGCGTCAACGACGCCGTCATCATCCCCTCAAGCCCATCGATAAAGATCCGCTCAACATGTTCGGTGTCGTTGGTCACTCGGGACATGATTTCGCCCGTCGAGCGATTCTCAAAGTAGGTAATCGACAGGCGTTGCAAGGCGGCAAAGATATGCCGACGAAGATCGTGCACCACCGTCTGCTCAAGCTGGTTATTGAGCCGAATCCGCAACGAGGCGAACAGATTCTTGAGCACGTAGGCGCCGACCAGAAGACCGATCGCTCTCGGCAATACCGCGGCCTGCTTCGCCTGAATCACGTCATCAATAATGATCTTGACAACCCAGGGTGGCACCAGTTCCATCGCCGTCGCACAGGCGGCGCAGAGCAACGTTAGAACGGCGAGTGCACGATGCGGTCGCAGATACTGCAGGACACGAAGAAGGATTTTCACAAATGATCGAGCGATGTAATCGGTTGAAGAGCCGGTAGGATGCTCAAACAGACGATCCGGCGAGGCCACCGTGAGCGACAAGACGAATCGTACGTTGCGCCTCGGAACAAAGCGAGCACAAAGCCGGTGGTCTTTTTCAACATTCTCCTAGATGACGTTTGTGGGTTCTTTCTGCCAGTACTGAGAGAATTCTTCCAGCTGCGTGAGCGTGGACATGTCGGTCATGCGATCAAGAAAGACTTTACCAATCAGGTGATCAAGCTCGTGTTGGATACAGACCGCATACAGGCCCGTAGCTTCAAAATCCAACGCCTTGCCCTTCCGGTCCAACCCCTTGACTCGCACCAACGATGGTCTGGTGACTTTCCCTCTCAGGCCGTCGACACTCAGACAGCCTTCCCAATTTTCCACCTGCTCCGGTCCATAATAGACGATGGACGGGTTGATAAGGACCGTTTCGGGAAAGCCTCCTTCCCCTTTGCAACCCATGACAACCAATTGAATCGACCGCGACACCTGCGGCGCCGCCAACCCAATACCGGGTTCTTCATACATCGCGTCGAGCATGTCGTCGATCAACCCCTGGATCTCTGACGACTTGATCGCTCGAGGATCGATCGGCACCGCAACCTTTCGGAGAATAGGATTCCCGAGCTTGGCGATCTTCAGTATGGTTCCTGTCTTCAGTTTCATAATCTCTACAGTATTCGTAACATAGCTGTCTCCAAGCCCGCAACTTCTTCAGCCTTCCGTCACAAGCTCCGCTTAGGTCGTCGCGGTTCGGGAATCTCAAAGGTATCCTTGTTGATGTCCCACCACTCGATCCATTCGTTCGACCAGGCCGCGCGATCCTGTTTGGTCGAGATGTCCCAATCATGAAATTCCGTTTCATGACGAGTCAAAATCCAGAGCGATTGCAGCGCCGACAGCGCCACGAACCGTTCATCATCACTGACCATGGGAATCAAGACGGGAATGACGATCTTCTGACGGATATACCGCGCCTCGAACGCGGCGGTCTTTCTCACTGATGGATTGGGATCCTTGGCCATAACGTCGATGACTTCGGACGCTTTCGTCGCATCCAGACGGACGGCGACGCGTAACGCATGTTCCCGCACACGTGACAGCTCGCTTGGCTCCTTGGCTGTCTCAAGCAGGGCCGGCACCCCCGCTACCCCCTTCATCATCAACAGCGTTTCAATCGCATTGTACCGGATTCGCGGACTCGGCATGGTCAACGCCTTGACCAATACCGGAACCGATGGCTCTCCCAAATACACGAATTCTCCCATGGCCCAGAACTCTTGCTTCCCTTCAAGCAACGGCAATAAAGCCTCAGCGCGCTTGAGCTCCTCCGGGCCGAGTGGGGCCTTATTGGGAGGAATCGAGACATCCGGCACATCCGGGTTCGTCGGTGGAGCGTCATACGGCACCTGAACGGTCCAGACTCGACCCTGCTCCGCCCATGCGCACAGGGCACCCCCCACGGCCAGCATGCTGAGCACCCCGATCATTCCCAGTCGGCACACATACGATCGTGTCACCATACACTCACTCCTCTCTCGCCTGCCCGAGACCGTCATTTATTCTCGTTCTTCCAGATTATCACGTTGGTGGACGATTTCGTAGAGGACCGGCAAGACCACAAGAATCAAGAAGGCCGCTGTCAGCATTCCACCAACGACGACGCGCGCCAGCGGCTTCTGTGCCTGAGATCCGATGCCTGTTGCAAGAGAAGCCGGCAACAGCCCGATCGCCGCGCCCAAGGTCGCCATTAAGATAGGCCGCATCTGGACATCAGCGCCGCGCATCACCGCCTCCCGAAGACCGAGCCCGGCCATACGGAACTCTTCGATACGTGAGATCAGCAACACTCCCCCCAGTATCGCGACTCCCAATGTCGAAATCATCCCCACTGCGGCTGAGATACTGAAATGGGTCTGCGTGATCACCAGCGACAATACTCCGCCGACCAAGGCAAAAGGCACCGCCGCGAGAACGAGCAGCGCGTTTTTCAAAGAATCGAACGTGGTGTAAAGCAGAAAGAGAATCATGACCAAACTCACAGGCACGATCTTCGCCAGCCGTTTCTGTTCTTCCTTGAGTTGATCATATTGCCCGGCCCATTCCATGCGATATCCCTCCGGCAACGTCACCTGCCGGGATAACTTCGCTTGTCCTTCCTCAACCGTACTCTGAAGATCGCGGTCGCGCACACTGAATTTGATCGGGATATACCGCTCATTGTTCTCGCGGTAGATAATGAACGCCCCGGTCTGCATGGTAATGGTCGCCAACTGCTTGAGTGGAATGCGCGCGTCATCCGGAGTGTTCACCAAGATATGGTCGATGGATTCCACATCCTGCCGATACTCCGGCAGAAACCGGACGACCAGATCGAAGCGTTTTTCGCCTTCATACACCTGCGTCACCGCCTGGCCTCCGATCGCAGCTTGCACCACGGCATGTACATCGGACACCCGTAAGCCATACCGGGCGCTGGCTTCGCGATCAACCTGAATCAAGAGATTGGGTTGCCCGATGAGCCGGAACATTCCCAGATCCTTCACCCCGGTCACGCCGCGCATGACCGATTCGATCTCAGTGGCCTTCGCTTCCATGAGTTTGAGATCCGTACCGAACAGTTTGATCGAATTCTCTCCCTTCACCCCCGACATCGCTTCCGCAACATTGTCTTCAATGACCTGGGAAAAATTAAAAATGATGCCGGGAATCGTCTTCAGTCGATGCTCGATTTCTTCGATCAACCCCTCTTTCGTCAAGCCTCGACGCCATACTGACGCCGGCTTCAGATTGGCCAAGAATTCAGCATTGAAAAAACTGGTCGGGTCCGTCCCATCATCCGGCCGTCCGAGCTGAGACACAACCGTTTCGACTTCCGGCGATTCTTTGAACATCCGACGAATGTCGTTCGTGAGTCGATCCGCCTGATCAAATGAAATATCGACGGGCATCGTGGCGCGCACCCATAAGTTACCTTCCTCCAGCGCAGGCATGAATTCGCCGCCCAACGATCGCAGCGCCAATACAGCAACCAGCACCAGCCCCGTTGAAAACCCGACCACGAGGAGCCGACGATCCAGGGCCCACTCCATGAGTCGCAGGTAGGTACTCCGCACAAGCCGGACGATCGCCGTATCGGTTTCTCGAATCGGCGGCTTCAAGAGAAACGAACACAGCACGGGGGCGAGGGTAAATGCCATCAACAATGCTCCCACCAGCGCGAACCCATAGGTGATGGACATGGGAGCGAAGATCTTTCCGGGAACTCCGGTCATCGTGAACAGCGGCACAAAGGCCACGACGATGATGGCCGTCGAAAAGAAGATCGGCCTCCCGACTCGGCGGGCGGCACGGATAATGTGTTGGTGAATCGTGACCTGCGGCGTCGTACTGTGCGCCAGCTGAAAGAAGATACTCTCGACCATCACCAACGCCGCGTCCACAATGATCCCGAAATCGATCGCGCCCAAGGAGATCAAGTTGGCCGACTGACCGGCAGAAACCATCATGGCAAAGGTGAACAACAACGAAAGTGGGATGGTCAATGCGACAATGAGCGCCGCGCGGAGATGACCAAGAAATACGACTAGGATGATGAACACAAGGACCATGCCGCTGAGTAAAATATCGGTGACCGTCTCCACCGTCGTGTGGATGAGCGTCGTCCGGTCGTAGAACGTTTTCACCGTGATACCGGACGGCAGTTTCCCTTCATTCAGCTCCCGCACCTTCTCTCGAACCCGTTCAAGAACCGGCAAGGCATGCGCGCCACGCTGGAGCAACACCACCCCTTCCACGACATCGTCGCGATCATCGATCCCGACCTTCCCCAGACGCACGCGATGGCCCACGGAGACCTTTCCCAGGGTCTTCATGAAAATGGGCGTACCTTCTTTTTCAGCCACCATCACATTCTCGATATCATCCAGGTCGTTGATCAACCCCAGCCCACGAATGTTGTAGCTCTGCGACC
This sequence comes from uncultured Nitrospira sp., assembly GCA_964430555.1. Taxonomy (GTDB): domain Bacteria; phylum Nitrospirota; class Nitrospiria; order Nitrospirales; family Nitrospiraceae; genus Nitrospira_D. The sequence continues at coordinate 15,213 of CAYSFU010000053.1, forward strand.
CGATCGTTAAGTAGTTCCCCCCCACGTTGGCGTTGCTGTTCGACAGCGCCGTCATCACTTGCGAAAGATTCACGCCGTAGCTGATCAGTTTTCCCGGATCAATATCGACATGGTATTCCTTCGTGGTCCCTCCCAAGGTCGTCACATCACTGACTCCCGGTACCCGCTTGAATGCGCGGCGGACCTGCCAGTCTTGTATCGTTTTGACATCCGTCAGACTCGCCTGAGGGCCGCTCAATTCATATCGATAGATTTCGGCGATGGCCCACCAGGGAGAGAGCATGGGCTGCACCCCTTGCGGTAGTTGGACTGCGTTGAGACGATTCAAGATTTCTTGGCGATCTCGAAACATGTCGCTGTCGAAGTCAAAATACACCTTGATATCGCTGAGACCGAAGATCGAGAGTGAACGAATATCCGTGAGACGGGGAATGCCGCTCAACGCCACCTCGATCGGAATCGTAATTTGTCGTTCGATTTCCTCGGCCGAATAGCCGGGCAACTGGGTGATCAGCTCCACCATCGGAGGAGCGGGATCGGGATAGGCCACGATGTCAAGCAAATGAAAGGCGTAGAGGCCACCGAAGAGAAGCAGAAACCCGAGCGCACACACCAGAAATCGTTGAACGAGCGACATTTCAACGATTTTTGTAATCATCGCCCCTGCTCACGTGAACGGCTCATCCGGCAGTACGGACGACGACACGGCGTGATCATTGTCCCTGCACCTCTTGGCCTTTGACCAGCACAGCCCCCTTCGTCACGATACGCTCTCCCTGCGTCAGCCCCTCGATGACTCGAGTGTGATCGAGCGAGATCGCGGCAATCTTGACTTCTCGTTTGCGATAGCGGTGTTCGCTCTCGACCACATACACGAACTGTTTACCATCGACTTCCAGGACCGCTTCGCGCGGCACCGTTAAAAATTGCCTGCTCTCGCCGACATCCAGTTGCAGTCGTGCGAACATTTCCGGCTTGAGCTTGTGTGCCTGATTGTCGACACGTGCCCGAACCTTGATGGTTCTCGTTACCGGATCGACGACCTCTCCCACCGACGTGACCTTGGCAGGGAACGCGACTCCAGGGTAGGCCTCAACCTGCACCACCGCGGACTGCCCTTCTCGCACCAATGCCAAATCATGCTCATACACATCGGCCACGACCTGTAAGACCTCCAAGTCAGCCACGGTAAACAGCACATGGTCGGGGTCTCCGGTCACGGATTGGCCCGGCGTCACGGTCCGCTCAACCACGATCCCGCTCAGTGGGCTTTTCATCTCGAATCTCGACGTGACCTGTTGCTTGTCCAGCGGTTTATTGAGTTCTCGTGGAGCGACCCGGAACGACAGCAATCGCTCCTTGGCCCGACGAAACCCTGCGCGGGCCTTGACCAGCTCGTTCTCGGCCTGCTTCAAGTCTTTCAGCGCCAGCGCTTTGTCCTCGTACAAATCCTTCGCCAACTCATGGGCCCGCATTGCGTATTGTAAGTCTGAATCTTCTTTGACATATTCCGAATAGGCCTGCGCAATATCCGGACTATCAACAACCAGCAACACGTCTCCCGCCTTCACCCGATCTCCCAAATGAGCGATCACCTCGACGACTCGTCCTTGTAGCGGAGAAGAAATCCGTGAATACTTGTCCTCGCCATAGGCGATCTTGCCGGAAAGGGTCAGTCCTTGGTGGGACGAATTGAACGCCACGATGGTCGTTTCGACACGCGGTGTCGATTCGATGGAAAGCGCCGCTCCATTCTGAGCAGATTCCTGTGCGGCAGTCTGTGAATGAGGAGACTGATCGTGCTGGTCGCAGGCCGAGACCGAAAGAACGATCGCACAGATGGCCATCGTCAAGAATCGACAGGCAGACCCTCTGCAGGATGATAATGGACAGCCTTTCATCGTTGACGCGACATCCTGACTTGAGAACGAACTGGCGGCCTTATGACGTGATGTCCGTCCCAACGGCACTTTCCAGTTGAATCACATTCCGCTGATAATTGAACAAGGCCTCAATATAATTCTGTTGGATTGTCTTCGATGTCCGAGCCGCGTCGAGAAGGTCGATCAGCGTGGCTCCGCCCCGATCATAGGCTCGCTCCGCGATGGTCACGGTCGACCGCGCGTCATCGAGCACTCCTCCCAGAAAAGCCTCGACCAATCGACGGCTTTCGAGCAAGTTACGATACGCAACTTCTACCTGATTCTCAACTTGATTGAGTGTCTTGCTGAGATCGGCTCCCGCCGCCTGCATGGACGCCTCTGCCTGCACGATCTTCCCCTGATTGCGATTGAACAATGGCAGCGGCACGCCGAGGCTGAACGCCATTTGATTGGAATTGTCCGGGCCGTGGGACCCCTGGACGGCATATCCGGCTCCGACGGTCACGTCGGGAATTCGGTACGCTTTGGCCAACCTCAGTTCGGCTTCACGTTGTGACAACGTCAACTGTTTTGCACGAATATCAGGACGAGTGTCCGACGCAAGCGCGCGCAGCTTGATGATGTCCGGATCCACGCGCTGATACGCCAGCTCCGTCGTCAACTCCACGGGCGCGACCGGGGACAGCCGCAACAGCTGGCGGAGATCGGACCTGGCGGATTCCGATTCTTGAATCGCTTGAATGACTTGCGTGTGGAAATCGATCAACTGCAGTCGGATCCGGATCAAGTCGACCTCGGCGATATACCCCTTCTTGAATCGAATCGTATTGACTTCGAGAATACGCGAAAATCGGTCTCGGTTTTCCTCCGCCAGCACCAGGCGTCTCCGGGCCAGTTGTGCACGGTAGTACGCATCCTTGACGGCGAACCGCAATTGGCGAACGGCATCTTCAAATCCAGCCTCCGCAGACTGGAGCCCAAACTCGGCACTCTCGATCCGATACCCTCGCTTGCCGGCCAGTTCAAACAACTGTTGAACCTGCGACGTGAGTTGTCCGCTGTTTCCCAGAGTGCGCCCCTGAACCGGTGAGCTCACGGCTCCCAGCGAGGCCACAGGATTGGGAAACAATCGAGCGGTCAGCTGTTCACCCTTGCTGGACTCAATTCCATATTTCACGATCAACAGATCGAGATTCTGCCGTAAAAAAAGGCTGATCGTCTCCTCCAGACTCAACTGCACGGTTGAGACCGTACGAGACCCCATGCTGGTTGCCGGCTCCGTCGGTGATGCGTCACTGCTCGGGATACCGGTGATGACACCGACGGTGCAACACATACAGGACAGTATCTGTTTGAGATAAGTCATTTGACGCATGCAGAGAACAGGCTCCGCTCCACGGACTCGCGCATCCCTCCGACTCGATATGTTCATCGATGTATCATAGACATGCGAATGACGAGACTCGGATAGCTGGCGAGAGTCCGACCGGAACGTAACGGCGTCACTCAAGCTGACGGCTTGTGCGCGATCAGCGGTCTGCGTCGACCTTCATGAGCTGAGTGCTCGAAGGTGCTTCCGCACCCGGACCTTCTCATGATGTTTTTGAAGCAATTGCCGACGAACGACATCCTGGTTTTCAGCCACGATCCGAACCAATCGATCCATATCTTCCGCATGGTCACGCACCAGCTCAGACAACTTCTGGATTTGCTCCTCTAACTTTTCCAACCGCCAGGCCATATTCCGTAGTGGGTCCGAGGTTCTCTCCGCAAGCTTCGTGACACGTCGGGAATCGACTCGGGGCAAAGCCGCGACTACGACATCTCGCTTCATGCGCACTCCTTTGTTCATGGCCGAGCAAGCCGCGTGGCTCAATCCGGCATTCTGGAAGTTAGTATTATCCGCCAGACACGGGAAGTCAACGATTCCGCTTTCTTTCTATTTTCAAGCGGTCCTGCTAGAATCAGGACGATGAAGCACATCTTCACCATGGTGTTGGCCGGTGGGAAAGGTGAGCGACTCAATCCACTCACGGCTCAACGGGCAAAACCTGCGGTTCCCTTCGGGGGGAAGTATCGCATCATCGACTTTACCCTCAGTAATTGTTTGAACTCGGGTCTCCGAAAAATCGCCGTCCTGATCCAATATAAATCGCATTCGCTCGATCGCCATATCCGAGCAGGCTGGAACATCCTCAGCGCCGACCTCGACGAATACATCGCCTCGGTTCCTCCGCAGCAACGCATCAGCGAAGATTGGTATCGCGGCACGGCCGACGCCGTGTATCAGAATCTGTTCTTGATCGATGATGAACGCCCCGAGTTTCTGCTGATCCTCGCGGGCGATCACATCTACAAGATGAACTACGCTGAGATGTATCACTGGCTCATCGCCACAAGCGCGGATGCAGTCGTAGGGGCCATCGACATCCCCATCCAAGAAGCCTCTCGCTTCGGAGTCATTGCGGTGAACGAAGACTACCGAATTACGCGCTTCGATGAAAAACCGGCGCATCCCATTCCACTCCCCAATGATCCGGACCATGCCTTTGCCTCGATGGGTATCTACCTCTTCCGGACCAAGGTGATCCGCGAATATCTACTCGCCGATGCAAAAGAAGGTGGTGCGCACGACTTCGGAAAAAATATCATCCCGAAGATGATCGCCGATAAACGGGTGTATGCCTTCAAGTTTCAAGACGCCAACAAAAAAGCGGTCAAGTACTGGCGTGATATCGGAACGCTCGATGCCTACTGGGAGGCCAATATGGATTTGGTCTCCGTGGACCCACAGTTCAATTTCTATGATTCTGACTGGCCGATCCGAACCTATCAAGGACAGTTTCCTCCGGCCAAGTTTGTCTTCGCTCAAGATTTTCAGGGAGGCCGGATGGGCGTCGCACTGGATTCGATCGTGTGCGGCGGGTGTATCATCTCGGGTGGGCGGGTCCAGAACTCGGTCCTCTCCCCGAACGTCCACGTGCATGACCATGCGGATATCCGCGATTCCGTCGTAATGGAGAATGTCACGATCGGAGCACAGAGTCGCGTCAGGCGTGCCATCATCGACAAGGATGTGACGATTCCCCCTCAAACAGAGATCGGATATAACCGGGAGGCCGATGCACAGCGGTTTACCGTCACGGATTCAGGTCTTGTGGTCATCTCAAAAGGAATGAAGCTGCATGCCTCCGTCGATCCATCCGGTTGATCTGATCTCCGCGCTCCGTCAGAAACATCTCACTCCTGCGATCGTCTTCCTCACCTCACGGCGAGCCTGCGATGAGGCCATGGAAGCATTCGACCACGCACACGTCCTCCTGCCGACCGTCCGGCAAGAGGCGATCGCGCACGCGCTCGAACAGGTCATGGTTCAACACCCCAGCATTGCCGAGCACCCGATGATTCCTATCGTGCAACGAATCGGCGTGGCTGCCCATCACGCCGGACATCTGCCTTCGTGGAAAATCGCCATCGAAGAATTGATGCGACAAGGACACCTTGATGCGGTCTTCGCCACCACGACCTTGGCAGCCGGTGTCGACTTTCCAGCGCGCACAGTCGTGATCACGCAATCCAGCATCCGTAAATCCCGCGAGTTCACCGACTTGACGGCCGGCGAAGTCCAGCAGATTGCCGGGCGAGCCGGACGCCGCGGGAAAGATCATGTCGGATTTGCCGTGATCACTCCGTCGCCCTATATCGATCTGTCGGTGCTGACCAAGGGACTGACTGGACAACCGGAAGCCATCGACAGTCAGTTTACGATCAGCTATCCGATGGTCTTGAATCTCTTGAAAGCCCATCCCCACGAACACATCCAAGGGATCCTGGCCAAGAGTTTCGCTCAGTTTCAGTTGAATCAGCGAGCCGAGGTCCTCGAACAGAAGCTCGACGCCCTCCACATCAAGATGGAACCGTTCGGCCCTCGCGTCTGTACGGACTGGATCACCCAATGGCACACCTTCGACCATGCGCGAAGACATCGCCATACCCGCCATCCGACCTATCGCACTGAACCACCGGAGATTTCGGCGCGACTACCGTTCTTGACACCCGGACGGGTGGTTGGCTTCAGCAGAGGACGGGGTATCGTGCTTCGTCAATATCGAAGCAAAGGCCAGAAGAATTCGATGCTCACCGTCCTGAGACCGGAAAGTGCCGTGACCGAATGTCCGGTCACCAGCGTGAAAGAAGTCTATGACCGCACGTACGACTGTCCGGAAACATCGGCTTATCCCTGGTGCTCTACCGGCACGTTCGATCGACTCAGCCGGCAGTTGGAAGAGCTACCGCTCCGGTTGCCCTTGCTCCCCATCTTGGTGGCTATCAACGGCGAGCCCCTCCCCGACGCCATCGTCCAATCGCTCGAAGACTTCCCTTGTCTGACCTGTTCATCGCGATCCGCCTGCCAAAAGGACTTCCTCACGGCATCACGCCTCCGGCAGGAGCAGCAGCGCCATACCAAATCAATCCAAGCCCTGCGCACCAGTTTATGGCATCGCTTCCAAGAGCGCGTCGAGGTCTTGCAAAAATTCGGCTATCTCACTCTGACAACGCACCTCACGGCCGAGGGAGAATGGGCACGGCTGATCCGAATCGACCACTCCCTGCTCATCACCGAATTAATTCGCGCGGAGGCCTTCACTGGAGCAGACCCGTCCCTCCTCGCCGGTATTCTGGCCAGTCTGGCCCACGATGATGACCGCCCCGGAGCATTTCCTCGTATCAGTCCGGGATTAAGTTCTCTGCTCGGGCAAGTGCGCAAACTTGCGGAGGGCTTATCACCCTACGAAGATCCTCCGCTCCTCCGCGCGGACGTGGCGGCGTTAGTAGAGCGTTGGATTGCCGACCCGACTCTCACGTGGATCGGCCTCTGTCGGCTGACCACCATGGCTGAGGGCGACATCTATCGACTTCTCGCCAGAACGTTAGAGTATCTGTCCCAAATACAAACGCTCAACGCAACGCACCCCGGCCTCGCTGAGTCCGCATCCCAGGCCATCACATTGATCCGGCGTGGCGTCTTGGAGGAACTCCCATGAGCCGCGTACGACTGAGAGGCAAGGCTTCAAGACCAAGTGTGCCTGCGACTCTACATCCAGCATACAGGCCTCAACACATTATCGTATGACCACCGACGAGCTCGAAAAGCTATTGGCTCAACAACCTGTTGCGGTGCTGCATCGCCTGGCCCGTGGACGTGTCCAGCGTCACTTTCGTGCTGGGAAACGGCGCCTGATCGAGTTGCTGCTCCAACATTCGAGTCAGAATCGCGCCGGCTTTGAATCCGACCTGCTGACGCTGATCGGAGAGCGCCAATCCAATCCAACATCCGGATCAATCAGAATTCACGGGGCTCCCCCGATCGCTCATAAAAAAGTCTCGAGCAGATCATCGGACTCAGAGCCGTCGGAGCCTCCCATCTCCCTCACAGAATGGTTGCAAGGAATCGGTGTGCCGACACCCCAACCATTCGTCCAAGACCCTTGGCAGATCGAAGCCTTGGACGCGGTGAATGAAACCGATGTCGTCATCAGCGTCCCAACAGGAAGCGGGAAGACCTATGTAGCCATTGAAGCTGCTCGTCGGGCTATGGAGGACAATCGCAGCGTCATTTACACCTCGCCGCTCAAGGCCCTGTCAAACACAAAATATGCTGAGTTTTCAAAGATTTTTGGGACGGATAAGGTCGGCATTCTCACCGGTGACCGCCAGGAAAACGGGCAAGCTCCGTTACTCATCATGACCACGGAAATTCTCCGCAATTTGCTCTACGATGCGGCGAGTGGTGAGATCGATGTCCGCTTGGATACGCTCGGCTTGGTCATCCTAGACGAATCGCAGTATCTGGCCGATCCGGAACGTGGCGTCGTATGGGAAGAAACGATTATCTTCTGCCCCTCCCAGGCTCGACTGCTGTTGCTCTCCGCTTCCATCGGCAACCCACAAGATATCGCCGAGTGGCTGACATCGATCCGGGCAACCCCCTGTCGATTGGTGCGGCACAGCACGCGTACCGTACCTCTGAGAGCCGGCTATCTGCATCCCAATGGGAAACTTACCCCCTTGTTTCGCACACTAGGTATTCCACAGGGACAGCCCGGCCATCTCCATCCAGAAGCGAAGCACCTCTTCCTTGAATACGAAGAGGAGACTTTGCCCGCAGGGCGTCCACGACGATAGGTGTTTGGGAAGCTCCACTCTTATCGCAACTACTGGACATTACCACAGGGACAGCTCGGCCATCTCCATCCAGAGCTGGCGATCTTTTTCAACATCCTGCTTAGAAAGATGCCGTGATAGCTGCCGTGAGGCCATGTCGGAGAGATTGAAACTCCGTGAGCGGAAAGGATGCCGACCGACCATCAGCGCGATGACTGTCCCAGGTACCATCGATCAAACGATTCCACCAAACCCGATAGCCGACTCGAGCCGAAAGCCACCGCGTGAAGTGCACCGTCGCTCCGACATCGGCATCCGCCCCAAACCCGATGCCGCGCATGGTAAAACTTGGATCACTCAACTCACCACCAGCCACCCGCAAATGATGGGTATCCTCATTGGTAACGAAATTGATAGGTTTCAGTATGATCGAACCATAGAGACTCAACCAGCGTAGCAGGTGGTACTCGCTTGTAGCACCGACGCGAAGCGAGTACCACGAACTGCTGTTGGAAATGACCTCGACATTCTGACTCATCCCGGTATCGCCTGGAACACATAACGGATCTAATCCGGGGGTGCCTCTGTCCAGATCGATCGAGGCCCCGGCTGCCGAACAGGTGATCTGCCGAACCCCGTTGGCCGTATGTTTCTGACGCCAGTATTGAAAGCCGAAAACGCCATCAAGATGACCGCGGCCATAAGGAAAGATCATCAGGGATCCTCCAAGATCGGCATTCACAAACCACAGTCCAGACCCACTGATGTCGCTGTGGGTTCTCAAGGAGGGGCTTCCTCCGTCGGCCACGAGAAAATCGTCGTCGGTCAGACGACCGCCTCCGATATGAGCCCCGCCAACCTGGACTCGGCCGAAGAAATGGGGTCTGAGATAGACCGTGGCAGTCAGCTCCGCAATATTCGTGGAATGATCAGCATACGTCAGCCTCGAGGTCGGATTGCCGAATAGCCCTTGCGACGAGGCATTGTGGCTCCATCGAGTATCCCCTACACTGATCCAGGTCCCGAGCGTGAGATCCACCCGCTTCTGGGAAATCGTTGGTGACTCTTGGGCGAATCCACCCGGCACCATGGCAACCAGTCCCACCAGAATGACGGCGAGTGTGATCGACAACTTGGCGGTTACGGATCCGTTCACTGTCGCATGCCTTCCTACTGGATGCCCACCCTACCTCATTGAGATCCCAGTCTGTTTGACTCGGCATAGCCCGGGAGAAATCATATCTGAGATGAGCCCACCTTAACAGATCTATCAATCTTGCACAGTGCACATGAAGCATACCAAGGGCTCTGTACGATACCGATTAGGCGATCACGCCAAATAGAAAGGGCTCTCTCAGCAGAAGCAGAACCGTCGTGCAGAAAATTCACGCAAGGAGAAAACTACGCTATAGCGAGACAGGATCATCTTCAAACAAGAAAGCCACCCCGACATCGATCGAGGTGGCTTTCCTGAATGGAAACTTGAAACGGAGACGTCTTTATGCTTTGCGCATCTTTCGTCCCCACAGCCCAAGACCCAAGAGTCCTGAACCGAGCAGAAGCATGGAGGCAGGCTCGTACCCACCGCTCGTGAGCGATGAGCAACGGACAAGGAACTCACTGAATCGGTGCGACCTCATCAGCCTCGATGTGAACAAGCACGGCTTGCTGAATGAGTGTGGCGCGGATCACTAATCCCTGATGGTTCTGCCGTCTGACAAATTGACCGCGAAGTCCGGTGAACGGCCCGCGCACCACTTCGACCCATGCGCCTTCAATCAGGTAGTCACAGGGTTCCACCATCCGATCAACCAACGAGAGTTGCTGGAATGCAGTAATTTCTTCGTCAGGGATGGGCTCAGGTTTCGTAGCTCCAACAATCCTCGCCACGCCTGGAAGTTGAAGAATCTGCAGGCTATCGGCTAACGAAAATCTTGCAAAACAGTACCCACCAAATAACGGTACTGTCGTCAACACTTTTCGATCAGACCACTGACGGTATTGCCGACTCAACGGCAACAGCGGCTCCATCCCTACTGCCGCAAGCCGATCGCGAACCTGTTTTTCATGACGAGAGTGAGTCTGAATGGCATACCATAGAAACCCTTCTGCTGAAATGATACTTTCTTTATCCTTCACTATCTTCTGTAGCGGATTAAGTGCAGCCATAGATACGCCCCATGAGTCCCATCCATTCGCAACCAAAACTCAAAGAACAGCTATACAAGAGGTATCCGCCTCATGGCCATCGGACATATGTCGAGTTTGTGTGCAATCACATGCCTAGCCACTAGCACTTTCATCCGAGAACCCAACCACTGCCGAACGCCACTACGTCGCCGCTCATGTTGGCACCTCTGCATACACTTGTTCAGTCTTCTATCCTTCAGAAATTTGACAGGAATATTTTATTGAGCATGACAACTTGTCCTCTGACTCACGATTTCCTTGGAGACACCTTTGAGACATAATATCTCGCAGTGATGCGAGATATTGATGATGAGATCAAAGGTCGAACAAGACCGGTTCTCCATGGCGGAAGAAGAGGGACGTAGTACTACACATGCTACGTGGCGACAATCTGGATCTGGTTTCCTGGGAAGCGAGGCTCACTGCCGCAACGATGTCGGTGTGGCGAGACCAGTTGGTGACCAGTGACCGAGCCGGCTTTAAGAGTCGAGCCGCCGATGGCCAAGATGACGAACTCGCACGGCTGAAGATCTTGGTCGGGGATTTGACGATGCGGCGACACTGTCGCGGATAAGCGGTTCAGCATCTGCGGGGTAGCGTCCCTATTAACCACCGGGAAGTCGATACGATGAGCCACGCCCGTTGTCTTCCACACAGCACCCTTACAGCATGGCTCAAGTGTGTCAGAAATGGAGTCTGAGTTGGTCTATCTTTTATGCCCAGCCAGGCCGTCGCATGTCACCACTCCGTGAATTGGTGAAACGGGCCCCGAAGACCTTGTACACGGACAAAGTGCTCACCCTCCACATTCCGCCAGGTGCTGACCACCTCACCGTTTCTCGGGAAGAGGGGCACCACTCAACCTGTGCACAGCTTCGGGCACGGGAGATTCGCACGTCCAACCTCCGCGTATTACGACTCATGCGGCAACGACCTCTGGGTTTCCAGCCGGGTACCGCGCGCCGCGGGGCTTCAGGCCCACGATGGCACGATCACCATCGAACGCCAGAAGATATGAGACACCGATGTGATCAGCCCCGTGACACTACAGGGCGGATCTACCAAGGTTTTTGTCAGCATAGATCGCTGTCTCCTCGAAGAAATCGCTCTTCAGGCGCGAGACGCGCCTCATGAGGGTACGATGGAATCAAACAAGCTGGAAAATCGAATCACTGAATGGTCACACAGATTCGATGCCCTCAGTGGCACGTCGGAGTGGCGATCATCGCAACCGCTCCAATCTGGAAGTCGGGTCAAATACGGCAACAACCGTATCCAAGAAATCGTGAGCGATACATACGTATCTTTGTTATGGCTATTGGGCAGGCTTTATGATAAAAAATTGGGTGTGAATATCGTATCTCAAATAGTTTCTGCTCAAGCACGATAGAATTTTAACTGTCACAAAATTCTGGCCTTGCTTCACTAGCAAATGCTCATGTTCCATGAAATCTGCTGGTGTTTGAGCGAGACGATCCTTAGCTAACCTTTCAATATTTTCAGAAGATTGTGTACGTGTCGACTCCTCAGAGTGGCATATGATTGCAATTACTTACCATCAATGTTTACGTATTTTATCTAGATCTGCATAGACTGTCAGGCACTTTCATCGGGCCGAGAGAGAAATATCATGGCTATAAACTCTGGTTCATTCACAAAGGTCGCCATTGTCACCGGTCAGTCTCTCATCTGGATAGGACTGCAAACTATTATCGAGAGTGCTAGTACCTTCAAAATCGTAGGAGCACCCACTCAACGTCTCTCTGCCCCTGAGGTCATTGCGCACTGTCAACCGGATGTGGTCATTATCGATACCGAAACGGAACGAGATGCCATAGAAGGAATTAAACAGCTCCGCGGCTCCATCCCTCACAGCAAGCTGATGCTATTGAGCGGATTTGAACAAAAAGATCCGGTGCGCGAGGCATTGGCTTACGGTATTGACGGAGTGATCCTAAAGATTCACCCACCTGTGGTCATTATTGCTGCAATCCAGGCGCTATTCCCCTCCCCACCGCACACATCTCGAGATGAGGATCAAGATAGCACCACAGGGCAAGTCCTCTTGAGACCTCTTCACACACACCCGAAACTGACCCTACTCCAAACTGGTTGGCCAAACGCACTGACCGAACGTGAACGAGAGGTGGTCAGACTTGTCAAACAAGGACTGTCTAATAAGGATATTGCCCATCAACTATCTATTGCAGACAGCACGGTCCGACACCATCTGACAAACATTTTCGACAAGGTGGGTGTTCCAAATCGTCAGAAACTCATGGTGCACGCTCATCAACTTCGCATCACTCCGGTCTAACTGCCTGCTCTCATTGCATCTGCAGCACTAACAGACTGATTTTCGCCACATGATCACCCACGGTAACGCCCTTCGGTTCAGAACATCACAGCTTATAAAAGATGTGGAAGTCTGGAGTGTGACCTTGGTATGATGCCCTCGCGTTTGTCATCCCCCCTGTGCCGAGGTAGCTCAGTTGGCAGAGCACAGCCCTGAAAAGGCTGGTGTCGACAGTTCGATTCTGTCCCTCGGCACCATTTTTCGCATACTTAGAGATTCCGACTCATTGGCAAGTGGCAGTAACTGGCACCTGAACATCGTTTTCCCCGCTTAGAACTGGCTTCGTAAACGATTCCAGCCGCGTCACGACATCCCGCAATCGTGCATTCCAATTGTGAATGTAGTACTTCGCCGAACCAGGGAGCGGCTTACCTTTTAACGTCTGGATCACAGCGTAATCCACGCCACATTGTGTGAGCCAGGTTGTGAAGGTATGGCGAAGATCGTGGAAGTGCAGATCGTGCACCCCTGCCCACTCGCAGGTTCGCATCCAGGTATGCTTGAAAGAATTCCCGTCCTTCTAGTGATGGAAGAAGCGCCCACCGATTCTTGGAGTCTTTCCAAATAACGCCTCGTAGGCTCGGTGTTTAGTCCCGGCATTTGATGGTGTACTCTTCAGCCATCACTGGAAGGAGGCGCTATGGGACAAATACTTCACGGGAGCGCCCGCACGACAGCGGCGGTGCGTCGAGCGATCCACCAGAATCAAGACAGCCTGATCATGCTCGCCAGCCGGTACGGGATCAACCCTAAAACGGTAGCGAAGGGGAAGAGACGCACGTCTGTCCAGATCTCGCCACCGGTCCTACGCAGGCCACGTCCACCACGCTCTCGAGGGAGGAAGCAGCCATCATTGTCGCCTTCCACGTTTTCATCCGGACGTACCCGCTAGTGTAGTGGTTCATGCTGTTCTTGTCTTATCCAAGGTGACTCTGGCCCGAT
>CAYSFU010000054.1:0-27182 GCA_964430555.1 uncultured Nitrospira sp.
TGACTCGAATCGGTTTACTCATGGAAATTTCAAAGAGATCCGCATGCAACACCGCTCCCGTCACCGGATCCACTTGATAGTCGCGCAAAAGTGCGGTGCGACTCGGATTGGACTTGGCCCCATTGACGGTCAGTGAAATCAGCGCGGTGCTGCCCGCATGGGACTTCAGGATCTTGACCAAGTCGTCGGGGTTGGCGATCAGCGAGAGGCATTCACCCTGGCCGTACAACACCGCCGGAATTTTTCCTGCTCGTCGCATCGACCGCGCAGCTCCCTTGCCCGCTTGTTCTCTTACCGCTACTGTCAAATCGAATTTCATGATTCTCCTCCGTCTCCCCAGCTTCCTGCACAACGCCTCGCCCAGATGGGGCTAGGCAAATAGTGAACTCACCGACTCATCTTCATGAATGCGCCTGATCGCCTCGCCCAAGAGCGATGCCACCGACAATTGATGCAACTTCGGACAAATCAACTCTTTCCCTCTCAATGGAATCGTATTGGTGACCACCACCTGGGACAGACATGACGACTGTATTCGTTCCAGCGCCGGCCCCGACAAGACCGCATGGGTGCAGGCGGTCATCACTTCGCGCGCGCCGTGATTGAGGCAAGCCTGAGCCCCCTGAACAATCGTACCGGCCGTATCGATCATGTCATCAAGGAGAAGGACTCGTTTCCCCTGCACATCCCCGATAATATTCATGATTTGGGCTTGATTGGGCCCTTCTCGGCGCTTATCGATGATTGCCAGGTTGGCCTGGAGCCGTTTGGCAAATGCCCGGGCTCGTTCCACTCCACCGGCATCGGGAGAAACTACGACGAGATCGGTCAGTTGTTTTTTGATGATGTAGTCCAGCAAGACCGGAAGCGCGTACAAATGATCGACCGGCACATTGAAAAATCCCTGAATTTGCCCAGCATGAAGATCCATCGAGAGCACACGATCCGCCCCGGCAGTGGTCATCAAATCCGCAACCAACTTGGCGGTAATGGGAACACGAGGTTGATCCTTCCGATCCTGACGCGCATACCCAAAGTACGGGATTACGGCTGTGATGCGATTCGCGGATGAGCGTTTCAACGCATCAATGATGATCAACAACTCCATTAAGGAATCATTGACCGGTTGACAACAGGACTGCACGACGAAGACATCGGCACCTCGAACATTTTCGTCGATCTTGACACGGATCTCGCCATCGCTGAACGAAGAGACCGTCGCTTCACCTAGTTTTTGCCCGAGGTAGGTACAAATCTCATGTGCAAGCGCAAGATTGGCGTTGCCAGAGAAAATTTTCAATTCTCTGTTCATCGAACGTTCCTAACTGACCATCTCGTCTTTTAGTCTAACGTGCTGGATTCTCTAGTGGTTCTTGTGCGGCACGCAATGCTGACTGTTATCAGCCTGACAACATTCAACACAGCACACACGACCGTGGAAACCAAGCAAAGGGTGAAACTGTATAAGAAATATCCGGTCTCTGTCAATAAACGGCAGGAGAATGTTGAAAACGGTCTCCTACGAGGCGGGCGAGGTCTGTGCGACAAAAACCTTGAACTGTCGTTCATTGTGAAACACGGCCTGTGCCTGACGCGCCCTCGTTTCGTCACGAAACACCCCGAACACAGTCGCCCCACTCCCCGAGAGAAGCGCGGCCTCGGCCCCGTGGGCGAGTAAGCGATGTTTGATCTCATGCAGCAAGGGATAGGCCTGAAACACTGGCCTTTCGAAGTCGTTTTCTGCTGCCTCCACCACCTGTTCCCAGCTCAATTCGGAGGCTTGTTCCAGCAAGGCATGAGACTGGGAAAGAGGAACCACTCCGCCTCGATTGGCAGACAGCTGCTGATACGCCCATTTCGTTTCCACAGGGAAACCGGGGTTAACCAAAACGGCCCACCGTGTTCCTTGGATCCGAACCGGAGCAACGTGCTCACCACGCCCTGCCACGGTCGCAGAGGGCGCGAAGAAAAAAAACGGCACATCACTCCCGAGCGTTTGGCCGACGTTCGCCATCTTTTCTGCCGACCATCCCAGATTGAACAGCCGGTTCAGGCCGATAATCGTCGCGGCCGCATCACTGCTCCCCCCTCCCAACCCAGCCCCCAATGGAATCCGTTTGGTAAGAGTGATGTCCAATCCTTCCGCTCTGCCGCTCTGCTCCATGACCGCAACCGCCGCACGATAGACCAAATTAGAACCATCGGTCTTCAGCGATGGATCGTCACAGCGCAATGTGACCACGGAATGGGCAGCAGTTCGTGCAATGGCAATCTCATCCTCCACACGAACCGTCTGCATGAGCGACCAGAGATTATGATAGCCGTCGGGACGGCGGTCGAGGATGCGTAGCACGAGATTGATCTTGGCAGGTGCGATCACGCGAATGGAGAGAGGAACGACGGACGATGCGGAAGAAAGCTTAGTCACGACCTCCTTTTATAGCATACTTTTCCAACCGATACCGAAACGATCTGGTATTCAGCCGAAGCATCCGCGCCGCTTTCTTTTTGACCCATTTGGAGCGCTCCAGTGCCTTCAATAACAGATCCTTTTCGATTCTGTTGATTATCCCCTCAAGATCCACGCCTTCATCGGTCAAGTCCAGCGGTACCCCTTGCACCGGCGGCGGTGCGGTGGGCCGATGAAGCCATCCCCGCACGTCAGCATCTGTCACTGGACCGTCCATAGAAAACGCCACGACTCGTTCGATCAGATTCTCCAATTCACGGACGTTACCGCGCCATTCATGCTCCAGGAGAACGTGCATCGCATCGGCATTGAGCACCGGCTTTGGCTTCCCACTGTCTTTCGCAAACCGTTCAAGAAAGTGGTTGACGAGTAGCGGGATATCACCAGTTCGCATCCGCAGCGGCGGAAGCCGAATGGGGATCACATCCAGGCGGTAGTAGAGGTCTTCTCGAAATGAACCGTCCGCCACGGCTTTCTCAAGATCCTTGTTGGTGGCGGCCACCACACGTACATCGACTTTAATGTCCTGACTGCCTCCCACACGCCGAAATTCTCGTTCCTGAATCACTCGGAGCAGTTTTACTTGAATCGTCGGCGTCGTGTCCCCGATCTCATCAAGAAAAATCGTTCCGCCGTTCGCGATTTCGAACAACCCTGCTTTATTCGCGATCGCACCGGTGAATGATCCTTTCATATGACCAAAAAGCTCGCTTTCCAGCAACGTTTCCGGAACCGCACTACAGTTCACGGCCACAAACGGCAAGGCGCTCCTTGCACTGTTGTAGTGAATCGCGCGGGCCACTAATTCTTTTCCTGTTCCACTTTCTCCGCAAATAAGCACGTTGCTTTTCGAGTCCGCGACTTTTCGCACGATCTCAAACACTTTTTGTATCGCCTCACTCTGACCGACCAACTGCGCGAAGGACGACTGACTCGCCATTTCGCGCTTCAGCAGCATGTTTTCGGTCGTCAGGCGCCGCTTTTCCAACGCATTCCGGATGATCAGCTGCACTTCATCAACCTGAAAGGGTTTCGTCAGATAGTCATAGGCCCCTTGTTTCATCGCTTCGACGGCTGAATCTGCGCTCGCAAAAGCGGTGATGATCAACACCACCGTTTCCGGAGAGGCTGACTTGACCGCTTTGAGTATCTCCATCCCATCAACCTTCGGCATGCGCAGATCAGTGATGACGAGATCGAAAATCTCCTTCTGCAGAAGTTCAACGGCGTCTTCACCGTCAGTCGCGCTGGTCACGACATACCCAGCCCGTTTGAGCATGATGCTCAATACGTCGCACAAGCTTTGTTCATCATCGACGACTAAGATCTTTTCCACGGTTCTCTTCCCTCATGCCAAAGCCTGATTCCAGCATCCGCGGTACGAGGCAAACAAACCCCGAATCGCGTTCCCAGCCCTTCTTCACTCTCCACTTTGATCCATCCGCCATGAAGATCCACGATACGATGGACCGCCGCCAAGCCTAATCCGGACCCGCTCTTCTTGGTGGTAAAGAACGGAAGAAAGATCTTGTCCAGGTGCTTCTTCGGAATGCCGGCTCCCGTATCATGAAACGACACCTCAATCACCTCAACCCTTCGTCCCACCACATCGACCGTTCGACATCCGGTCGAGACCGTCAGCTGACCGCCCTTGGGCATTGCATCAAACGCGTTCACGGCCAAATTCCAAAACACTTGCCGCATCTGATCCTGATCCACTTGCGCAGACAATGCTTCGGAGCAAGGAGTCGTAACCACGGTGATGTTCGTTCTCGTGCGTGCTTCATGTTGTACCAGATCAAACGTCTCAGCAAGGACTTTGCTTAAATCACACTCGACCAACTGCAGCGCCGGAGGCCTCGCATATTGCAAAAACTCGGTAATGATGGCATTCAATCGCGTGGCTTCTCGAACGGCAATCTCCACCAGGCGTTGGCTCGTTTCATCGGTCTGAAAGTCTTTCCGAAGCATTTGCATGGCACCTGCGAGAGCGCCGAGCGGATTGCGGATTTCATGCGCCATCCCCGCCGACATTTCCCCAAGACTGGCAAGCCACTCCTTGCGCCGCATTTCCTCTTCTAAGTCCCGGATCTGCGTCAGATCCTTGCAGACACCCACCAAGCCAGTCGTCTCGCCTTGTTCGTGTAAAGGCCCAAGCGTCATGCCGAGAATCAGCCGATTCCCATCGGCCCGTTTACACTCGACCTCAAATCGCAGATTCTGCGAAATACGGTCGGCGTCCTCGCCCTCCAATCCCCCTGGCTGCCAGTTGAACACATCACGCCAAGGGCGCCCTTGAACTTGCTTGCTGCTGTGACCAGTCGCTTCCTCGGCTGCAGGGTTGAATGACGTGATCAAGCCCTGCGCATCAGTCGTAAACACTCCGCTACTGATGCTATTGACGATATTTTCATGGAACGCTCGAAGGCGATGAAGCCCTTGCTCCTTTTCCCGAAGCGAGTGATCAGCCGTCCGCAATTGATCCGCCAGTGCCCCACTCAAAAATCCGACGACCAGAAATGCCAGCGCATAGACACCGAACGCCTGGAGCGTTTCTGCGGCACTCAGTCGAGTATGAGGAAGCCAGCCCCAGGCCTCCACGAGACCGTAGAGCTGCAAGTTCGTAAGAAGTCCGAACAGAATGATGCAGAGACTGGCCGTCAACAGGCCGACTCGCCGCCGTGGAACCAGGCTTGCCACCGTCACGCTAATGACGTAGAGCACGGCAAAAGGACTTTCAATCCCGCCGGTTCGTGCAATCAACACAGACTCCACGACAAAATCGACGGCGATCTGACTCCATGCAAACGACACAAGCACTTCCAGACGACCGAGATGCTGAAGGATGACGGCGTAGAGGATCGTGGCGGCATAGGTGAAGACGATCAAGGCATAGAACGTTTCAACGCGCTCGCCTTTCGTCACCTGGAATGCGAGAGACAATCCCAACAGCAGCGTAACCAGAACGACCCGCCACCCCATCAACCAATAGATTCTGGTTTTGATTTCGTCCACGCAGTGCTTACCTCATTGTCAGGCCATGGTTCTCCAGAAGAAGAGCCGCTCGACTGGCACAGGCATAGCAACTGAGAGACTTGCAGGCGAGAAGAATGTTGCGAAAGTTGACCGCAATACGGATGGATAAACGTCTGACTAGCTTGACTCTCGAGGTGTGAAAGAAGAATCTACACCTCGACGTATGCGTTACCCGATCGCAGAGGCCATGGTGAAGATCGGCAGATACATCGCCACCACAATGAAGCCGACCGTGATTCCCAGGAACACCATCATCATCGGTTCCAAGAGTGCCGTGAGATTCCCAACAGCCTCGTCCACTTCGTCTTCATAGAAATCTGCGATCTTCCCAAGCATGGTATCCAGCGCGCCGGTCGACTCTCCGACCGAAATCATGTGTGTGACCATCTTCGGAAATGTGCCGCTTTTTGCAAGCGGCTCCGAAATCGTCTTCCCTCCGCTGATGCTGACCTTCGCATCAAGCAGCGCCCCTTCGACAACCTTGTTGCCGGACGTCTTGGCACAAATCGTCAATGCCTCGAGCAATGGCACGCCGCTCGCCAACAATGTCCCCAATGTCCTGGTGAACTTGGCCACCGACGCCTTTCGAATCAAGTCCCCAAACACGGGTAACTTCAGCAAGAACCTGTCGATGGCCAATCTCCCCTGTTTCGTGGCATAGTATTTTTTGAGCCCCACCACGGTCCCGATGAGCACCCCCAGCATGATATACCAATTTCCTTGCGCGAAATTACTCATGTCAATGACGAGTTGGGTCGGGGCCGGCAGTCCCATTTTTCCACCGGACATTTCCTTGAACATTTTCTCGAACACCGGGATGACCCAAATCATTAAGACCGTGATCACGATCGCTGCGATACCAAGGATGGCAGCCGGATAGACCATGGCGCTCTTGATCTGCCCTTTTAACTTCATGGCCTTTTCAATATGTTTCGACAATCGTCCGAGAATAGTATCCAGCAGTCCCCCCACCTCGCCCGCATGCACCATATTGACGTATAGATCATCAAAGATTTTGGGATGTTTGCTGAGGGCATCCGAAAACGTTGATCCGCCTTCGACTCGTCCTTTAATCTCCCCGACCGATTTTCTCAAGACGGCATTTTCTGACTGTGTGGATAGAATTTCGAGGCATTGAATCAACGGCAACCCGGCATTGATCATCGTCCCGAATTGTCGGGTGAAGACAACCAGATCCTTTTCCTTGACCCCGCTTCCCAGTTGAAAACTGAATCCCTCTTTTGCCGTCTTCTCTTCGAGACTCGTGACGACGAGGTTCTGCTTGCGCAATTGCTCCACGGCCTCATCTCTCGACTTGGCGACAAGCTCACCTTTTTTCACTCCGCCGGACTTACTGCGCCCGATATACGCAAATGTGGCCATAGGTTCTCGACCTGTTACAGCGCCAATGTCGATTATGGAAATATAAGGACTACGAAGTGTAGTCTACTGACGACATGAAAACCTGTCAAAAACAATTACATTATTGACCTAGACCGTCAGGTGGGTTGCTAGGCCGAAGAGTGGGCTCAGGTCAGCGGAGGGGCGGCATTCGCATCGCGGTATCCTCGATACAGATAGTGGAATCCTGACGCAAGGGTAAACCCGACCATTAAGACGACCAGCGGAGTGATCGCCGAACGATCGACGTCACGCCATGTCAGAAGAACGGTCAGAAGAACATAGCTCAATTGAAACAGTGTGGTCCCCTTTCCGAGGAACGTTGGAGTGACATTAATCGGCGTACTGGTCACATGGGCCACCACCGTCCCCAGTAAGAGCATCAGGTCTCGGCTCACAACGAGGATGACAAGCCATGATGGCACAAGATGGAGTACCGCGAGTGCGATAAAGCTCGATGTCAACAGAAGCTTATCCGCCAACGGGTCGAGTAACGTCCCTAATCGTGTCCGCTGATTGAGCTTGCGTGCGAGATAGCCATCAACCGCGTCCGTGAGTCCGGCAAGGAGCAGCGTCAACAGGGCGAATCCATACGATCCATAGGTCATAAACCCAATGAAGACGGGAACCAAGAGGATGCGAAGGATGGTGAGACTATTGGGAATATTCATGAAGTGGAGTTTTGGCATGCCTCCGACTCGATGAGGCGAGGCATCATAGTAACCAACAGTGAGCTTGTCAACGAGTTGCAGGCACGGAGGGACACCGCCTATAATCGAGCCTGGTGTGTTCTATCTCAACCGACGGCGAAGGGATACGGAAGTATGAGCACGTTACCGCTGCTGTTCAAGAAAGAAGGATTGGTCGAGAAACATCAAGTGGAAGGGGTGGACCCGAGCGACCGCTATTTTAATCGAGCCATCCTCGTGAATAGAACCTCGGCAGGCTACTCGACAAAGGTGATGTACGAAGCATTGATCGTTGAGAGCCGATCGCACTCAACCATTATCGCAGCCGTCAAGGAGTTAGTCGAAAAACTCCAAGATTTTGGATTCACACGTCTGAGAACACGACCCAATTTCAAGGGCACCCGCTATCTTGCTGAAAAGGAAACCTGGATCGATTATCCAGACCGCGCTTGACGTCAGGTGAGAAATTCCTGATGGACAAGGTCGTGGATTATCGGACGGAATTCCCGAATGGCTTCATTCCGGCTTGAGGGATGGACGCGATTGGAAAGCAATACGACCTCCACCCGGTGTATAGGGTCTATCCAAATTGACGTTCCCGTATAGCCAAGATGACCGAAGGACTCGACTGAAAATCGACATCCAGCCGATGACGGCGTGGAAGGAGTATCCCACCCAAGCGCCCAACTGGATAGACTGGCTTTCGCCTGCCTCCTAGTAAACTCTCGAACAAGATCCTGACCAAGCATCGCCGGCTGTCCATGATATGCCTTCAACCACTCACCTGTGACGGCCATAACGGCATCGGCATTCCCGAATAACCCTGCGTGGCCTGTTTCGCCACCCACTGCACCTGCGTTTTGGTCATGAACCTCTCCACGCAGTAACCGCCCCCGCCACGGATCGACCTCCGTTGGAGCGACCTCACCATGTGTCTCGCGCACTCGGTTTAAAAATGCGTGGAGATCCTCAGGCAGGATAAATTGGATGCATGGATTCCCCACTCGACACGCAATGCTCTCAAAGAACAACTCATTCAGCGATCGTCCACTGATCCGTTCAACGATCAACCCCAGTAACATGAACCCAAGATCACTATAAAGACTGCGAGCACCTGGCTCGTATATAAAGTTTTCGGATCGAATCAACTTTAACAGTTTTTGCTTCGCTCGTCGCCTCTCGTCCCTCGATGAAGGAATCGTTCCATCCGGGCTGAGTCGTTCGTAATAGCTTCGCCATCCAGGCAATCCGGATTGATGCCTCAACAAATCTCGAAGGGTTGCAGATCCGATTGGACTCTCGGCGCATTCCTCCAGGTACTCAACAAGATGCGCATCAAGCCGACACCGGCCGTTCTGGATCAGCAGGACGAGCGATGTCACGGTTGCCAGGGGCTTCGTTAAGGACGCCAGATCATAGATGGTGGAGGTACGGACGGAGGCTCCTGGTGGATCGATCGATAACCGTCCGCAAGAAAATCGAACGATCGGTCTATCTCCCTGGCGCACTGCCAAGACTGCTCCAGGGAACACGCCATTCACAACGGCTCGATCAAGGGCAACCTGGATGGCAGAAAATTCGGACATGACGAGATGCGTGATGTGCAATAACCCGGGAGCACCGTTACAGCAAGACCATCAGACAGACGAGGAGAGGCAATACGTCATCGCGTCGGGCTGGACTCTCCCTCCATTTTTTCTTCAGACACAAGGCCATGCTCTTGATAGACCTCGCTCGCTTCAACATCCAGCATGCGCTCGAACGTGCTGAGCGTGGCTCGCATACGCTCCACCAGCAGCAGACGTTGTTTCTTCAGGACGGACAGATCACGCTGGGTATTGCCGAGCTCAACTCGTGCTTGCCGAAAGAGTTCACCGGCCTTCAATTCTGCTTCTTTCACAATCAGCTCGGCATCTCGTTGTGCGCTACGCTTGACGTCCTCAGCCAATGACTGGGCCGACACCAGGGTAGAGGATAAGGTCGTCTCGGTCCGTTTCAATTCCGTGACCTGTTGTTCAAGCGAGTAGATTCGGTCGCGCAATGCGGTATTGTCTCGATTCAGACATTCAACCGTTTGTGCGATTTCCTCAAGAAACCGATTGACCTCTTCGCGATCATAGCCACGAAGCTTGACCTGAAACACCATCTGTTGAATGTCGATCGGCGTGATCTTCATGCCATCCCCCAATTGGTTGCGTCAATTCATCCGTGCTGCGATGTCTTTTACCGACTGGACAACCGCAATTTGCATAAACCAAATCGCCGCGATGACGATCAACGGGGAAAGGTCTATTCCCATCCCCAAACCAAGCCGACGCCGAACCGGAGCCAGTATCGGTTCCGTTGCACGAGTGAGAAATTGGACGATCGGATTCCACGGATCCGGGTTGACCCACGAAATGAGCGCTCGTGCAATAATGATCCAGCTATAGAACGACAAGGCATAGTCTAACACTGTTGCCAACCCCAACAAGGTATTTCCAACCACAAACATCAGCTTCCAAGCTCCTGAGATCGTTTTGTCGCAGCCTCAACTGCGTCCATCAATATAGCCCGCAGGCCACCTTGCTCCAACCGATGCAATCCCGCGATCGTCGTTCCTCCAGGAGAAGCGACTTGGTCCTTCAGGCGAGCAGGATGCTGGCCGGACTCAAGCACCATCCGGGCTGCCCCCAACACCGTCTGCGCAGACAATACACTCGCCATCTCTCGAGGCAAGCCCATTTTTACCCCACCATCCGCCAGCGCCTCAATGACAAGAAACAGGTAAGCGGGGCCGCTTCCGCTCAAGCCGGTCACCGCATCCATGAGACGCTCCTCGAGTACGACAACCTTGCCGATCGACTCAAACATCTGCCGCACAGATGCAATCACTTCCGGTCCGACTCCTGGACCGACCGCAAGTGCCGTCATCCCTGCGCCAACCATCGCCGGGGTGTTCGGCATGGCACGAATAATCGACGCTTGAGGGCCAAGAAATTCATGAATCCGGCCAATCGGGATCCCGGCGGCCACCGAAACAATGAGCTGATTACGGAGACTCTTCCCCACCTCCCTGAGAACGTCGGCAATGATCTGCGGCTTAACGGCCAGCACGACGGTCGCACTTGCACTGACCAACTCATCATTCATCAGTCCAACGTGCACCCCGTAGCGCGTCTTCAGGTGATCCTGCCTCATCGCATCAGGATCAGCCACACGAATCTGTTCCGGCTCAAATAGCTTGGCGGCCAGCACACCACTGATCATGGCTTCCGCCATGCGTCCCCCGCCGATAAATCCAAGGCTGTTCATGACGGAGGCCTTAGACATGCCGTGCTCCAAAAATGGCACTGCCCACACGAACAAGCGTCGCCCCTTCCTCTATGGCGACTTCATAGTCATTCGACATACCCATGGACAGCTCGTCCATCTTTACCGATGGGAGCTGTTGAGTCTCAATCGTCTTTGCTATCTCGTTGAGCTTTCTAAAGTACGGCCGGGCTGAACCAGGATCAGTCGTGGGAGGCGGAATAGCCATCAACCCTTTGATCTGGATATGGGAGAGACGCGCCATCTCTGACACGGCTTGGCTCACCTCGTCCGGAAGAAACCCTGTTTTTGTGGGCTCGTTGCCGATATTGACCTCGAGCAACACATCTTGCCGAAGACCAGCCTCACCCGCGCGACGGTCGATTTCTTGCACCAGCTCCAGACTGTCAGCCGAGTGAATCAGATCGAACACCCCAACCACGGATCGCGCCTTCCTTCGTTGCAGGTGCCCGATAAAATGCCACTGGATCGAACCCTGCTTGAAGGCAGGAATCTTGGTAAGCGCTTCTTGGACTCGATTTTCTCCCAAGATCGACAGCCCCGCTTGCACCCCTTCCGCAATTTGCGCGATAGCGACAGTCTTCGTCGCAGCCACGAGACGCACACTGCCGGCCGCACGGCCGGCCTTCTCGGTCGCCGATCGAATCTTTGCGAGCACCGAGTGTACTCTGGTTTCGATGGAGTCTGGGACGGAGGATTCCATATACACGCTCATAAATCACAGCGCACCCCTTTGGCACGCCGCCCGTATTCTATCGGATTAGACTGAGAATTGGCAGAGACTGGTTTCGCGTCACTTCGGCGGCAACCCAATGGCACTGATCATCGTCCCGTTGACTTTTCCTTCTCGTCGATAAGAAAAAAAGAGATCCGCATGACAAATCGTACAAAGATCGACGGTCGTGATGGCCTGTGGAATAGCTCCATAGGTCAATGCCTGTTCTTGAATAAGGCCTTTCAAATCCAGCTTAGCCTTTCCCCCTCCCTCCACTCGAACGACCTTCTCCCAACCTGCCTCCCCCTGGCGAAGACGCTCAAGGACTGGCTCATCCACTTGATAACAGCACGCACCAGCTGATGGACCGATACTAAGCCGCATCTGTTTAGGGTCCGAGCCAAAACGCGTCGTCAACAGCTCCAGAATCTTTGGTACGATTCCCCCTACAGCTCCCCGCCATCCGGCATGAATCGCCGCCACAACCCCATGCACAGGATCATGCATAAGGATGGGAACACAATCTGCGGTCCGCACAGCCACCATAACCCCTGGCTGATTGGTCACCAACGCATCCCAGCCTCCCATAAAGCGGTCGGCTGCCGACAGCGTGCGATCCAGCACTAAGGCCTCGGTCCCATGAACCTGTTTGACCGACAGCATCCATGCCGAAGGGGCAGCCCCTTGAATGCCTTGCGAGGGGATGCCGATTGCAAGATCGTGCGCCATCGTATGTTGTCGAGTCCCAAAAAAGTGATGCACCGATCTCTCGGTGTCTGCAAATGCCGGGACTGTTATGATCGATGCGTTCGCCACGTCATCGCTCCGCAGTTTTCATCATCATGACCGATCAAAGACCGCGGTTCATTCTACCACTCTCCATGCCCTCGGTTCGATGAACTCCGCGCAGGCTCGGTCCCGCCATGCGCTGAGTCGACCGGCGAGCGCATGGTGAATGAGGAGGCTCCATGAAACATGGTTATGTTGCGTTCGTGCTGGCCCTTCGACAGGCACTGGGCCAACTTTTCAAAGTACGAAATGAGGCGTTGAAATAACGCCTAGTCGGCTTGCTTACGCAGAAAGGTTGGAACATCCCATTCATCCTCAGCCGTCATCCCTGCGCGATCCGTTTGATCTCGCATGTCCGACATCCGCCGTAAAAATGTTGGCCGGTCGAGATCTTTCATCGGGCGATCCGCCGCAATGGACGCGACCATCCCCGACAGAATCGGTTGGATCGGCTTCGTAGGCCGATTCACTCCTCGATCACCAGCCAAGGGAGCCGTAGATTGATCTTCTTCTCGTTCAAACCCGGTTGCAATCACCGTGATAATGAGATCTTCGCCCATCTCAGGGTTAATGACCTGTCCGACGATGATGTTGGCCTCCGAATCCGCCGTCTGCTGAATAATGCTGGCCGCCTCTTCCACTTCGTGCAGGGACAAACTAGCCCCTCCTGTGATATTGAGGAGGACGCCTCGAGCCCCTTCCACACTTCCATCCTCAAGCAGTGGGCTGCACATCGCCTTCTGAGCAGCTTCAATAGCCCGATTGGGACCGCGGGATACACCCATTCCCATGACGGCACGACCGGTATGTGACATCACCGTGCGGACATCGGCAAAATCGACGTTCACATGTCCTGTCGTCGTAATCACATCAGCAATGCCTTGAATGGCCTGCCGCAAGACGTCATCGGCCACCTTGAAGGCCTCCAACAGCGGCGTGGATTTATCGACGATTCCCAAGAGCCGTTGATTGGGGATGACCAGCAAGGTGTCGACATGACGCCGCATGTCGCGAATCCCTTCCTCAGCGTGCTTGTTTCTCCGTTGGCCTTCATACTGAAACGGCTTCGTAACGACGCCCACCGTCAAAATCCCCATTTCTCGAGCGATGCTGGCGACGATGGGTGCGGCTCCGGTCCCGGTTCCTCCCCCCATGCCGGCTGTGACAAACACCATATCCGCTCCCTCGAGGCATTCACGGATATGCTCCTTGCTTTCAAGCGCAGCGTCCCGTCCGATTTCCGGTTTTGCGCCGGCCCCCAATCCACGGGTCCGCTCAGGCCCGAGCTGGATTTTATATGGGGCCAGAGAGCGATCCAGCGCCTGCAGATCGGTGTTGCTGGCAATAAAGTCAACCCGCGCGAGTCCAGAGGTGATCATCGTATTGATTGCATTGCATCCGGCTCCACCGATTCCGATCACCTTAATCCGGACAGGTGACAGCATATCTTCCTGAAATGCAAACATTGGAACACCTCCTCGCATCACCCGCACACCGAGCGCCTTCCGCTCGCAAGGGTTTTATTAAGGTTAAAAAACCTCCAACACCCGTTTCGTCCAGCTGAACATTTTTTTTGCCCAGGTCCCACCATTTCGAATCCCCGCTGTCTCCAACTCATCCACATGCCGCCGGGCATGCAGCAAGAGACCCACCCCGGTCGAATGACTGGGATGGCCGACGATATCTCGAAGCCCGCCGACCCCTGATGGTACGCCTCGACGCGCCGGCAGGTTCAAGACTCTCTCGGCGGCATCCGGCATCCCTTCCAGCAGCGAGGTGCCTCCGGTAATCACGACGCCGGCTCCCAACATACCTTCATATCCGGATCGCGTCATTTCTCTCCGAACAAGCTCGAACATCTCATCGACACGCGGCTCCAAGATCTCTGCAAGATCTCGCCGGGAAAACGTTCGAGGTGGACGATCCCCCACCGAAGACACCTGGACGACCTGATGACCACTCACCAACTCGGTTCTCGCGATGCCATGTTGAGTTTTGATCCTCTCAGCCTCGGTTTGCGACGTCAAGAGACCAATGGCCAAATCTTTCGTCAAATTCTGGCCACCGATCGGGAGCACCGCCGAATGACGGATACTTCCATCCAAAAAAATGGCGAGATCTGTGGTCCCGCCCCCCAAATCCACCATCACCACACCGAGTTCGCGTTCCTCCTGGCTGAGCACGGCTTCACTGGATGCCAGCGGCTGAAGAATGATATCGACGACGTCAAGTCCCGCTCGATTCACACTCTTCACAATATTTTGCGCAGACGTCACGGCTCCGGTAATGACGTGCACGTTGACTTCCAACCGATTCCCGGACAGGCCCAACGGCTCTCGCACCCCTTCCTGACCATCCACCATGAATTCTCGAGGTAACACATGAAGAATCCTCCGCTCTTGCGGGATCACCGCGAGCGTGCGAGCGCTTTCAATGGCTCGATGAATGTCTTCTCGTGTCACCTCCGCGCGTTTCAGCGCCACCACCCCTTTGCAGTTTTCCGCCGAGATATGACTGCCGGCGATGCCGGTGTACACAGAGTTAATCTGGACTGCCGCCATCATCTCCGCTTCTTCGACGGCCTTCTTAATGGATTCAACGGTGCTTTCAATGTCGACAACGACCCCTTTGCGCAAACCGCGTGAGGGGCTCATCCCGACGCCGATAATATTGAGACCGCCCGCATCGGTCATCTCTGCGACGATCGCGCAGATCTTCGTGGTCCCGATGTCGAGTCCGACTAGGATTTGATCTCGCTTCGGCACCGCGATCACCCTCCCCCTTCCCGTACGATGATTCGATTGTCGTACCGGAGATCCACTTCTCTGACACCGCGCCCTACTCCGTCAAAATTTAGTGATTTCAACGTTGGTTTGACGCGCTGGAACCGCTCCCACTGCTCCTCAACCGACTCCTCCCCAAATCGAAATCGAACGCCCTGGATGAACGCCACACGATTTGTCAGGTTTTCAGCCTGCACCTGCAACCGCCCATCAATGGTTTTCCCGATGACTCCTGCGAGTTTGATGCCAGACATGATCGACCGCCGTACCACATCCGTGCCCTTCAGCAATCCATCGAGTTCAACTCCTGTTACAAGCGGAAACCTGCCATCATCCGCCGACCCAAGCTTGGCAAGAACATACCCTTCCTCATCGCTCAGAAAGTTCTGTGACGCCGCCCGAACGATGGCGGCCGGCTTGCGTTCGATCACCGCGATCTTCAACTCATGAAACGGCACTCGTGAGACCTGAGCCTCCTTGACCCATGAATGAGATTCGATCTGCTCTTTAGTGATGGCCGGCACGACCTGATAGAGCGGCATCCCCTGCTTGACCTGCGCCAACTCAATTACCTTCTGTTTATCCAGATAATGCGCACCTTCAACAGTGATCGTATGAATCTCAAACAACTCGTGGACCATGCGGCTGGAATACGTCACTGCCGTCGTGATAAGCCACCCCACGATCATCACGCCGGTCAAGAGCACACCGAGACGAACCACGACCTTTCGCCTTGCCGTCCGCGCTCGCCCGACGTGTAACACCGTGCGCTCTTCCGACGAATTCTTCCACCGATTCTGGCGCGGAGCGGCAGGCTCGGCTCGACGCTTCCTGAACGAGACTCTCATGACACGGACTCCGGCTTGATATGCGGAACACATCGATCGACACGATCCAGAGCCGACTGTAAGATCCGCTCCACCAAGTCGTCGTACCCGATGCCGGCCTCTGCGGCCGCCATGGGCAGCAGACTCGTGGCGGTCATGCCCGGAGCCGTATTGATTTCCAACACATAGGGCTGCCCTCGTGGCGTGATGCGAAAGTCCACGCGCACAGCCCCCTCACAGCCGAGCACTTCATAGCTGCGATGGGCCAATTCTCTTATTTTTTGAAGCACTTTATTCGGAAACGGAGCAGGGCAGAGATACTGAGTCTTGCCCTTTTGTTGGTATTTAGCCGCGAAATCATAGAACCCTTCCGGAGCCACGATTTCTATCGCCGGAAGGACATTCACTTTGTCCGGGGCTGCCCCAAGGAGTGACACGGTCGCTTCGTGCCCAGGGATGTATCCCTCCACCATCGCTTCTGGATCATAGCGATGGGCCAGAGCAAGTGCCTCTTTCCACTGAGTGGCGCGACGCACAATAGTGACACCGATCGTGGAGCCCTGCGACACCGGCTTCACGACGATCGGCAACTGAAGCTTGGCCTCCTTCAGAACCTTCGCCAACGAAGGTCTATTCCCCTCCCTAATAACCGTTCCAGGAGGAAACGGGATGCCATGAGCGGCCAAGACTGTTTTCGTCATCACCTTGTGCATACCCACAGCGCTAGCCCGAACACCGGACCCCGTATATGGAATCCCGATGGTCTCAAGAAACCCCTGGACCAAGCCGTCTTCTCCCCCAGGTCCATGCAGCGAGAGAAAGGCCATGGCGACCTTCTGTTCTTGCAAGTCCCGATACAGTCGATCACCGACATCGATCGCCACCGCATCATACCCGCGACGGAGCAGGGCCTGAAGAACTGCCTGACCGGTCTTCAGGGAAATCTCCCGTTCGGAAGAGCGCCCTCCCATGAGTACGGCAATGCGTCTATCCGTTATTCTTCCCATAAATCTTGGGTGTCCCTTGATTACGCTTGGCCCACCAATTTCAACTCCAACTCCAACTTCACCCCGGTCTTTCGAGCAACCTGAGCACGAACCTTTTTGATAAGCGCGAGCACATCGGTGGCGCTCGCCTGTCCTTGATTCACGATAAAGTTCGCATGTTTTGTCGAAACACACGCATCGCCGACTGAGACTCCCTTCAGTCCTGCCGCCTCAACAACTCGCCCCGCCGAATCATTGACGGGATTCTTGAAGACACACCCGGCGCTGGGAAGCCTGAGTGGCTGAGTCTCTCGCCGAGCACGCAAATAATCCTTGACGACCTTCTCGATCTCGGCCCGTATTCCCGGCCTCAGTCGAAGCCATACTCCGACGACGATGCCCGCCGGTAATGATGCTCGCCGATACTCGAATGTGATTGACTCTGCAGGGCAGTCCAAGACCACGCCGTTCGCTCGCACCACTCGAACGGCTTTGACCGCATCCTTCATCTCGCCGAGCCTCGTTCCGGCATTCATCACGACGCACCCCGCCACCGTTCCAGGAATCCCGGCAGCCCATTCCAATCCCGCCAACGAACGACGGATGGCATAACCAATCAATGTCGGCATGCCGACCCCTCCCTCGGCATAGAGTATCGCCCCCGACTCCTCTTTGATCGCACGCAGCCTGGCCAGACTGACCACCACGCCTCGAATACCCTTGTCTCGGACCAGGAGATTGGTCCCTCCCACGACAAAGATCGGAAGCTTCTGGTCATGCGTTTGTTTGACCAAGCGGACGACATCCTCCACATCCGCCGGTTCCACCAACACATCAGCGGGACCGCCGATCCGAAAGGAGGTGTACTCACGCAACGGAGCATTGAAGCGAACCATTCCTCGAATGCCGACCAGAGCGGCCTCGATTTTTCGCGACATCCCCGTGTAGTGCGCTGTCGTTCCATGTTTATGCGATGTAGGCTTCATACATCATCACGCAGACTCGAGCCGTGCCAGAATTCCGGTACCGGCCTTCCAAATGTCACCCGCGCCCAAGGTCAAGACAAGATCCCCTGCCTGAAGATGAGGCACGACTTGATCGGGAAGGGTTTCCTTACGTTCGATAAAGGTGACAGCGGAATGGCCTGCCGCTCTCACCGTCTCAGCAAGCGCGGCCCCCGTCACCCCCGGCAAGGGTTGTTCTCCAGCCGGATAAATGTCGGTCATGAAGAGGACATCGGCGTGAGCAAAGGCGTGAGCAAACTCTCCGAGGCAATCCCGCGTCCGGCTATAGCGATGGGGTTGAAAGATGACGACTAATCGACGATCCCAGCCCTGTTTGGCCGCAGCCAGCGTCGCCTTGACCTCCGTAGGATGATGACCGTAGTCATCGACCACCATGATTCCACCAACCTCACCTCGCAAATGGAATCGCCGTTCAACACCGGTAAACGCCGCTAACCCTTTACGAATCAAATCCACCGGGACATCCAGCTCCATCCCGATTGCAATGGCCACGAGTGCGTTGGAGACATTATGAATCCCGGGCACCGTCAACCGGAACGGTCCAAGATTCTTCCCTCGAAAATGCACACGGAAGTCGGCGCCCCACTGTTTGAGAACGATGTCCGTCGCGAGAAAGTCCGGCGCCGCCCCATTCCGTTCGCGCAGACCATACGTCTGGTAGCGCTTGACGAGGCTGGGAAAGAGTGAGGCAAGGCGATCGTCGTCCGCACACAAAACCGCCAACCCATAGAAGGGAATCTTGTTCATGAACTCCAGGAAACTTTCGTTGATTCGTTCCATCGATCCATAATGATCCAAGTGTTCTCGATCGAGATTCGTCACCGCAACGATGGTAGGGGAGAGACGCAGAAAAGAGCCGTCACTTTCATCTGCTTCCGCCACCAGGAGGTCGCCTCGTCCAAGCCGTGCATGGCTGCCGAGTGCATTCACCTTGCCGCCAATCACCATCGTCGGATCGAGGTCCCCCTGTGCGAGTACCGTGGCGACCATCGATGTCGTGGTCGTCTTACCGTGGGCTCCGGCAATGGCAATTCCAAACTTTAATCGCATGAGCTCCGCCAGCATTTCCGCTCGCGGAATCACGGGAATCTGCATGGCTTTTGCTTTCACCACCTCAGGATTACTTCCGGCCACAGCCGATGAGATGACGACGACCTGCGCCGCGCCCACATTCGACTCCTGATGGCCGATGAAGATTCTCCCACCAAGGCTTTCCAGGCGCTTTGTCGTCTCCGATGCGTGCAGATCCGACCCCGTTACGACATAGCCCATCGTGAGCAGCACTTCGGCGATGCCGCTCATGCCGGAACCGCCGATTCCGACGAGATGAATCTGCTCGATCTTGCGAAACATTCCCATACGACCTACCCGTTGCCGTCCAGTAGAAGCGCGTGCTCCAAGCGTTCTACCCTCCGGTCTTTCTAAAAGATTGGTTGCTGTCATGCGTCACTCCCATGATCGCGTAACATTCGCCGACGATACGTTCGCCGGCATCAATTCGTCGCATCGCCAAACTTCCTTGGCGCATGCGGTCCCACCGCTGCGAGTCCGAGACGATCGCGTGCACCATCTCGCTCAGTGTCGCGCCTGTCAGGTCTCCCTGTGGAAGCACCACGGCGCCACCCGCTGCTTCCATGGCTCGAGCATTCTTCATCTGATGATCATAAATGGCCGTGGGCAACGGAATCAGGATTGCAGGTTTTCCACAAGCCGTGAGCTCAGCGATGGTCATGGCTCCGGCACGAGCCACCACCACATCTGCCATCCGTAACACAGTCGGCATGTCATAGAGAAACGGGACAACTGTCGCCTCAATCCCTAACACTCGATAGCCCTCTCTGACTCGCTCATAGTCGCTTTCACCTGTTTGATGTGTGATTGTCAGTGTGGGCACACGTGCGCTGAGTAGGGGGAGAGCTTCCAACACGGCACTATTAATCGCCTTGGCTCCCTGACTTCCACCAAAAACCAGCAGGTGTTGTCCATTCCGCTTGATCGTTTCCTGGCTCTCTGGTTCATGCCTCAGGAACTCCTGCCTGATCGGCGTTCCGACAACGTGCACATTCTGCCGATCAAAGAAGCGTGCCGCTGATTCAAAGGCCAAAAAGACCCGTTGCGCAAGCGGACCCACCACTTTATTGGCCAAACCCGGGTATGCATTCGGCTCCAGGATCACCCGCGGAATCCCCCTCAGTGCAGCGGCCACCAGCACGGTTGGGCTGGTATACCCACCAACCCCGATAACGAGATCGGCCTTCCGTCGTCCCAGGATCTGCCATGATTGCCAGATTCCGACTGGAAGCGACAGCACAGCCTGAAGAACATCCAGCAATCGTTTCCCCATCACCGGTTTGGCAGTAATCATCACCAGCTCGAATCCTTCATGGGCGAGCACGCGAGACTCAATCCCTCGCCTCGTTCCGACAAAGACAATCTTCGTTGAAGAGTCTTGTCTCAAAAATTCTCTTGCCAAGGCAATGGCCGGATAGAGATGGCCCCCCGTGCCTCCTGCGGCAATCACGATCGTCATCGTGAATGTGCTCGCCCATGCCCACTCCGATGTTCTGTCTCCTCTCGTCCGGCATGCCGATCCCTGGAGATGCTCAACAACATTCCTACTCCGGCTAAGCTGACAACGAGAGAGGATCCTCCATAACTGACGAACGGTAACGTGAGTCCTTTTGTCGGCACCAGCCCGGTTACCACGCAGGCGTTGATGAGCGCCTGCGCCCCGATCAGTGTCGTGATCCCGATTCCCAGGTACCGCCCAAAGGGAACCCGTGCACGGGTTGAAATCTGAAATCCTCGAATCATGAACACCACAAACAACAGGATGATACCGCCGGCACCGACGAGCCCCAGCTCTTCGCCGATAAGCGCCAAGACAAAATCCGTATGTGCTTCGGGAAGAAAAAATAATTTCTGTTTTCCTTCGCCCAACCCTATGCCGAAAAGGCCGCCGCTGCCGAATGCCAGAAACGATTGGGTAATCTGAAATCCTGTATCGGACGCATCGTTCCATGGCTCCCAGAACGCCATCACTCGTTGACGGCGATATTCGGTGGACAGCATGAGCGCCAGCCCAATCGGTACTGCACAGAGCACCAACGTTGACAGATGAGACAGGCGCGCACCTCCTATGAATAGAAGACTGCCCGTCACCACTCCCAATACCACAACCGTCCCTAAATCCGGCTCCATCAGAACCAATCCGCTGAGCAGCCCGACCACCAGCAACGCCGGAAGAACCCCGGTCTGAAAATCTTGGATCCGGCCTCCCTTTTTTGTCAGATAAGCAGCGAGATAGACCACCAAGCCCAGCTTCAACATCTCTGCGGGTTGGATTGAGATGGGCCCAACCCCCAGCCACCGCCTGGCTCCGTTGGCTGTCAGCCCCAACGAGGGAAGTAAGACCATGACCAGGAGTATCGTAATCCCCCCAAGGAGCGGAAGGGACAGCCGTTTCCACCAGACATAGTCGATACGAGACAGCACATGCAGAAGGCTCAACCCCAACACCGACCAGACACATTGTCGCTTGAGGTAATACCAGGAATCGTGATGCCGATTTACAGCCAGCACCGCGCTTGCACTGAACACCATGACCAGACCGACGATTGTCAGCATCACCGTCACACATAACAAGGCCTGATCCGTTCCGACCTGATTCGAAGACCGCGAGCTGTTCGTCGCCCAAGGTAGCGTCAAAACTCCCACCGCTTTCTATGACATCGCCTCGTGTCAATGCTTCTCTGCGTGCCGACCGTCACGCCGGCAAAGATTGCACTGCACCTTTAAATTGCCTCCCACGGTCTTGGTAGTCGGCAAACATATCGAAACTCGCACAGGCCGGTGACAGCAACACGACATCACCGGAGCTTGCTCCCGACGCCGCCAATTCCACCGCTTCCCGCAAGCTCGCAGCCCGCTCGATGGCGTCATAGCCCTGCA
This sequence comes from uncultured Nitrospira sp., assembly GCA_964430555.1. Classification (GTDB taxonomy): domain Bacteria; phylum Nitrospirota; class Nitrospiria; order Nitrospirales; family Nitrospiraceae; genus Nitrospira_D. The sequence goes on from CAYSFU010000054.1 coordinate 21,985, forward strand.
CCGCATCGGCGATCAACGGCGCCGCTTCTCCGATTAAAATAAGGCGCTTCACTCGCTGCCGGATAGCCTGGGACAACCGCGAAAAATCTCCGCCTTTATCACGTCCGCCGGCAATGAGCCAAATCGGCTGATCAATGCTATGCAGTGCCTTCAAGGTGGCATCAACATTGGTTCCTTTCGAGTCGTTGATAAAGCGGACCCCGCGACGGTCACGGACAATCTCCAATGCATGTTCCAGACCTGGGAATTCACGAAGGACACGACGGATGTCATCTACAGGACACCCGCTCAACAGCGCAGAGGTGGCCGCTACCATGGCATTCTCAACATTGTGATCACCGATGATTTTGAGTTCGTTACGCGAACAAATCTCCTGTCTCCGTCCGTCAATGACTGTCACAATGCACCCATGCTCAAGATAGGTCCCCCCTGCCAAGTCGGACGGCAATGGTGGCCGCCTTGTAAATCCGAACGTTCGAGCCTTCACACTCTGTCGCAGCGCACTGACCCTGGGATCATCGAGATTAAACAGCGCAACATCCGATGAAGTTTGGTTCTCAAAAATCCTGCTCTTGGCGGCAAGATATTCCGCGATGGACTCATACCGATCCTGATGATCGACCGTCACATTGAGGATCGCGGCAAGCCAGGGATGAAACTGCTCGACTGTCTCAAGCTGAAAGCTGGACACTTCGACCACAGCAGCATCGTACGGACAAGGTTGTCCCGCCTTCATCGCGCGCAGCGACTGGATCGCCGCTTCACTGAAGGCGGTCCCAAGGTTCCCACCGACAAACACGCGCTTTCCGCTGGTCTGTAACATATTCCCGATCATTGTGACCGTCGTGCTTTTCCCGTTGGTGCCGGTGAGCGCCAGAATCGGAACGGGCATGAATCTGGAGGCAAGGTCGAGCTCGCTGATCACCATCACGCCTCGACGACGGACACGCTCCAGCGCGTCCATCCGATAGGGCACTCCTGGGCTAATGACCACCAGCTCGGCCGTCGTCAGCGCAGTTTCATAGTGGCGCCCCAACACCACCTCGATCGTTGAGTGCTCAATGGTGTTCAGCACGCCGCGCAATTCCGCTCGCTCTTTCCGATCAGCCACGGTCACGACCGCACCGGCTTCCTGCAGAAGATGCGCGGCAGCCACCCCGCTCCGTGCCAGTCCGATAACCGCCACTCGCTTCCCATCAAACTGTTTCGGGTCCAGCTCCTCCATGTCGGGCTACCGTAATTTGAGTGTGCTCAAGCTCAACAGTGCCAGCAAAATCGCGATGATCCAGAGACGAACAACCACTTTTGGCTCTTCCCAGCCCTTCATCTCGAAGTGATGGTGAATCGGTGCCATGAGAAAGATCCGCTTGCCTCGAGACTTGAACGAGACGACCTGAAAAATGACCGACACGGCCTCGATGACAAAGACTCCGCCAACCATTAGCAGGAGCAACTCATGCTTACTGATGACCGCCACCGTCCCCAGTGCCGCTCCAAGCGGGAGCGATCCGACGTCTCCCATAAATACGGAGGCGGGGTAGGTATTAAACCAAAGAAAGCCGAGGCTGGATCCCAAGATTGCGGCAGTGAACACAGCCAACTCTCCTGCTCCGTCAATATGGGGAATCAGCAGATACTCGGACATCAACCGGTGACCGGTCACATAGGCAACGACGGTGTAGGCCAGTGCCGTGATCATGATCGGCCCAACAGCCAACCCGTCAAGACCGTCCGTAAGATTCACGGCATTGGAACTCCCAACGATGACGATGATGGCAAACACAACATAAAACCAGCCTAGGTCCGGTGTAAAACTTTTAAAGAACGGCACGCTGAGCTTGGTGTTGTACTCCGGCAAGAAATAGAGCACCACCGCAACGATGAGCGCCACTGCAATTTGCGCGGTAAACTTTTGCGACGCGGAGAGTCCCTTCGATTGAGCTTTGATAAACTTGAGATAATCATCGACAAACCCGATGGCACAGAATCCGAGTGTTGCGCCAAGCACCAACCAGACATGAGGGCGTGAAATGTCCGCCCACAACAACGTTGACAGCGTCACGGCAAAGATAATCAGGATGCCGCCCATCGTCGGTGTCCCGCTTTTGGCAAGATGCCGCTTCGGTCCGTCATCTCGTATCTGCTGACCCAGCTTGATTTCTTGGAGTTTTCTAATCACCCACGGGGCCAACACAAACGCGATCAGAAAGGCCGTGACCGCCGCATAAATAATGCGAAAACTCTGATAGCGAAAGACATTCAGGAAGGAAAACTGTGTATGAAACGGATAGAGCCAGATGTACAGCATAGTATAGACGAGGCCTACAACACGTTCTTTGGTGTACCCGCAAATCCCTTGAGTGCGTCTGCCACAAGTTCCAACTTCATACCGCGTGACGCTTTGATCAACACCGCATCGCCTGGTCTGGCAAGAGCGTTGACCGCATCAGCGGCATCGTGAGCATCCGAGACTTCCATAATGTGGGAAGGATCTTGCCCGGCAATCCTTGCACCCTTGGCAAGACTGCGTCCCAGTGGGCCACAGGCAATCAATCGATCAATCCCGTGTCGTGCGACGAATTCCCCAACCTCCTCATGCATCTGAGCGGCGTTCGGACCGAGCTCCAACATATCCCCTAATACCGCAATCTTCTTTCCCTTCACCCGAACCTGGGCTAAGAGCTGAACCGCCGCAGTCATCGATGCCGGGTTGGCATTGTAGCAGTCAAGGATCAGCTTGACGCCTCGATGAACAGAGACCTGAGACCGCATGGCAGCCGGTCGAAATTTCGAGAGCCCTTGAGCGATCGCCGATCCCGACAGCCCTAAAACTGTCCCCACCGCTGCCGCAGCCAGCGCATTGGCGACATTGTGTTCGCCTTGGACGCGGATATGCACTGTGGTACGTCGTACGTTTCCCGGGAGCAGAAGATGGAAGATTGTTCCATTGCGTTCATCCGCCGTGACATTCATTGCTCGAACATCGGCCTTCGCTGACAGGCCGAACGACACCACCCGGCCCCGTGCTCGCGCCGCAAGATAGTCATAGTAGGAGTCATCGGCATTCAGGATCGCAGTGCCCGTTCCCGGGAGACAATCAAGCAACTCCGCTTTCGCTTGGGCAGAGACGTCCATGGAGCCAAAAAACTCCAGGTGATCCGGTCCGATATTCGTAATGATCCCAATCGTCGGACCGACTATTTCACACAAACGAGTCGTCTGACCGACATTGTCGACCCCCATCTCGATGACGGCGCCTTGATGTCGTGCCTGAAGGCGAAACATCGTGCAGGGAACCCCCAACCGGTTGTTGAGGTTGCCCTCTGTCTTGAGGATCGTCCAGCGATGTGCCATGACGCTCGCCACCATTTCTTTGGTCGTCGTCTTCCCATTGCTGCCTGTCACGGCGATGACCGGAATGGTAAAGCGACGTCGAAAGTACGCGGCGAGCTGTTGGTAGGCATACAGTGGATCTGGAACACCGAGAATCACCGGCCTCATTCGTTGAGGCAGAGGCTGTTCAGTCCGTCGTGACACGTCGTACGAGTCGAGTACGATCGCGCCGACCGCGCCCTGCGCGAGCGCCGTTTCGACGAAATCATGTCCATCGAATCGTTCGCCTCGTATTGCGACGAAGAGATCCCCGGAACGAAGAGACCGCGTATCAAGACAGATGCGCCGGACACGTCGCGTTCTCCCGTCAGTCTGGCCTCCGCGTAAGACTCGACCACCGATCACCCCTCGCACTTCTTCGACGGAAAAGAGCGCCATGGCTGTACGTCCCTGCACCAACCAATTTCTACCGCCCTGTGCTAGGCGTGAGAGTTGAGTCTTTCAATCGCATGACGCGCCACTTCGCGGTCGTCGAAGTGATGCTTCGTTGTCCCAATGATCTGATAGTCCTCGTGCCCTTTCCCGGCGATCAACACGGTATCCGTTGCTTGCGCTTCTTGTACGGCCGCCTCAATCGCTTCTCGCCGATCTGCGATCTTGCGATAGTGCACGTGAGGCCGTTGCCGCAACGCCTTGACCACACCCTGTTCCACTTCTTCCAGAATCGCCTGCGGATCTTCCGTTCTTGGATTATCCGAGGTGAGAATCACGACATCACTGGACCGCACGGCAGCTTCGCCCATCTTGGGCCGTTTCCCTCGATCTCGATCTCCGCCACAGCCGAATACCGTGATGATACGTCCTGTCTTGACTGCTTCGGCCGCCGTCAGCAGTCGATTCAGAGCATCCTCAGTATGAGCATAGTCGACAACGACCGTGAACGGTTGTCCTGCCATTACTCGCTCGAAACGTCCGGGCACGTTCGTGACCCGAGTGACGGCGTGATGAATCTGATCGAGCGTTGCGCCTTCATGAAGGGCCACTCCAATGGCCGCTAATAAATTGTAGACATTGTGTTCGCCCACCAGATGACTCGCGATCCGACAATTCCCCAGTGGAGTCACCGCGGTAAACACCGTCCTCTGGAGAGACAGCCGCACATCTTCCGCTCGCAGATCGGCTTTGCTCTTCAACGCATAGGTCCACACCGGCACAGGACACCGCTCGACGATGCTTCGGCCATAGGCATCATCGACGTTGACGATCGCCCGCTTTTTCGCTTTATGGCCGGTAGCCAGTCCGGTAAAGAGTCGCAGCTTTGCTTGAAAGTACGCCTCCATCGTTCCATGAAAATCGAGATGGTCTTGCGTGAGATTTGAAAAAACCGCTACATCATATTCGCATCCGCTCGTACGATCCTGAGCCAGGGCATGTGAAGACACTTCCATCACGGCCATCGTGCATCCATGCGCGACCATCTTTGCGAGTAACTGCTGAAGTTCAAGTGCTCCGGGAGTTGTATGCGCTGCAGGAATTATGGTGTCTCCAACTTGATAGGCTACCGTGCCGATCAAGCCCACTCGAGCACTGACAGCTTCCAAGAACGCCTTGCATATGTAGGTCGTCGTGGTCTTCCCGTTTGTTCCCGTCACGCCAATCATCCGCAACCGTGATGATGGCTCTCCGTAGAACTGGCTCCCTAGAAGGCCCACTGCCCTTCGGGAGTCTTCAACCTGGACAAAGGGAACCGTCCCTGTCTCCATTGCCTGCTGTGCGACCACGCACCCGGCGCCACCACTCACCACCGTTGGAATAAATTGATGCCCATCCGCCCGCTCACCTTTCACCGCCACAAAGAGACTCCC
>CAYSFU010000055.1:0-26896 GCA_964430555.1 uncultured Nitrospira sp.
ACCTCGGAGACTGGCACGTATCAGGTCCCTCCAGGTTGACATTGTCAGAGGTAGGCATACTGCACCGTGCGCCCAATCGGATCGGTGACTTTCGTGATGCGATTACTGCCGTCATAGTCGAGCAGAAGTTGGCGCCCATCCGGCCCGGTGATCGCCGTGATGCGGCTGCCGTTCCACGTGTTCGTAATCGTATTCCCGTTCCGATCAATCTGTTGCGTCAGTCCCAGATTGTTCACGCCAAAGGCGCCACTGAGTGTCACCCCAAACACCCACTTCGCCCCGTCTTTCCACTGGAGTGTCGGCACGCCGCTCGGCGAGGTCAGCACCGCCCCTTGCATGAGCCCATCGGTGAGATTGCGGTAGGAGCCGTCCGGCTGCAGCGTCAACGTCACCCGCCGCCCATCGCCGAATTGGAGAGACCGGCGGTTGGCCTCCACCAGGAGAATGACCTGGGTGGTGTGAGTCGTCCCGCGGCCAAAGGGCCCGTTGACCGCCCCGTTGGTCTGCGCGGTGCGCGTCAGGGTCACCGGCAGCCGACCCGGGATCACCAGATCGGTCTTGGTCACCACGAGCAAGCCCGTGGCCAGATCGACCGGGTCGCCACCGAACGCGTCCGCCGTATTGCGCCACCCCCCGCCGAAATAGAAGCTCCGGAGCGCATCAATAATCCCGGCGAGATTGATCCCACAACAGAACCGCGGCTGGCCGTAGGGTTTGCCGGTGGCGGGATCAATGTCCGGCACAATCTGGCTGCCGTCGGGTGAGACGGTCCCGGTGCCGTATTTCGCCCATTGGTTGGGCCGCGAGCCATCCGGCGCTTCATCATAGAACCAGAACTCCGCCTGCGCCCCTGGCGGGAGATCCAGATCGTTAGGGAGTGTTACCGGGATCGGTTCACTGGGCGTGCCCCCGCCCGGTTTGCCGAAATAGTCCATGTAGGCCGCGGTGGTAAAGAGGCCTGCCGGCGGCGGCGGGACCGGAATGCGATCGATCGGCACACGGCGCACGGACATCTGGGTATTGGGCTGGCCATCCCAGCCGATGATCTGCGCCCCGGCGGGAATCTTCATCTGGAAGCCGGGCAGCTCCGGATCGGTCACGATCCGCTCGACGCCGGTATTGGAGATATCCACCATGCCCGTCGTCTTTTGGAAATGGAGATGCGGCACGAAGCTCAAGGCGTTCGCCTGCCCGGCCACGATCGTCACTTTGTAGGGAATGACCGGCAGACTCTTGCCTGGCGTGGAGGCGGGCCCTCCATCGATGAACAGAACTTGATCCACGCCGACCGGCGGATTCGACATCAAGAAGTTGCCCGCGTCATCGGTACTCACTTGGATGGTGCCGATCTTGACGATCGCCCCTTTGACCGGCTTGTCCTCTTCATCCAACACGAGTCCGGCGAAGGTGGTGGCCCCGGTGGCCAGGACCTGCACAGGCACCGTCGTGTTGCGCGTGGTCGTCACGCCGTTGAGCGAGCCGGTCGCCGTCACCACGAGCGGATAGGTTCCAGCCGGCGTAGTGCCCGCCGCCGTGAGCGTCAGCAACGCCGATTGCCCGGCCCCGATGGTGCCGACGTTAAACAGCACCGTCAGGCCCGTAGGGAGTCCGGCGACGGAGAGACTCGCCAGGTTGGTAAAGCCATCCGTGCCCACCAGCCCCACAGCGAACGACCCCTGCCCGATGGCCGGCATGGCCAGCGGGGCGGGGAGCGCCGTGACGCTGAAGTTGGGACTGACGACGGTGAAGACCGGCCCAGTCGCCGGCGGCGAGACGAGCGTCGTGACGGTGACGGCTCCGGTTGTCGCGCCTTGCGGCACCGTCGTGGTCAACGTGGTCCCGAGTCGGTGAATATGGGGTCGGATACCGCTTCTAGCTTCATGCGACCACGTTCATCTAGAGCAAGGCATGCTGCGCTCGGTGAAGAATCGTCTCAACTACACCATCACCTACTGGCACAACACGCTATAGCAGAAAGGAGGATGGACGGAAATCTATTTTCGATCCCGATCGATACGGATGACTCGATTAGTATTGGCCGAGAATGTGACCGTCGTTGTCCATTCACCATTATTGGTATCACCACTCCACACATATTGATAACTCACCAATCGTTGACTCAACGGAGTTGGCTCAACCTGGTCAAGCCGCCGATCCGGCTGCCCTGCCCGACCAACCACTTCCGCCTCGGTCATGCCATGACTCAGCATCCGATAAGTCTCCTGATCAAGTTCGCGTGCGTTGAGACGATCGCCGAACCCTCCTCCTACACTCCACAACAATCCGACACAGAGTATCCGGATCACCGCGTGACGGTCCATGCTCACCTCTCGTGACATACTGATGGCTTCGATCTGGCTATAAAAACCGTAGCCCCAGAGCAGTAAACCGTCAACTGATTCAAGAGATTGCAACGCACATGCAGAAGAGCCAACGAACCTTGTCCAATGCAGTCGTCCGAGCGCTTTTGATGACGACAAGACCGTCACTCGTTCCCGGTTCAACCGACAGAACGAGCACTGGTGGGCAAAAGATTCTTTCCGGCGGCGTCAATGAAGAGATGAGCCGCCGGTACGCGCAAGCGGGGTTTGGTGGAGGCGAGGGGAGTTGAACCCCTGTCCGAAGATCGTCAGTGCACTGTGTCTACATGTGTAGCCGACAATTTAAGTTTCGCAGCCATCCACGCCCATCGGCAGGCTTAGAACAGCCACTAGCCCAGAAAGTTCTCATCCTCGACCGCTGAGCACCGGCCTGGGACCAGCCCGCTGCATCGCGCCATTCCACCCCCGCGGGCCTCAGATGGAACGACGTCTCAGCCTAAATTAGGCTGCGAGTGCCAGTTCTTGATTGGCAGTTGCATTTTCTCGGACTTTTACGAGTTCCCGAGAGCTCGACATGCGACAGTGACCTCAGTATCCCCGTCGAAACCGGTCGCCCCCTTTCTCGTCTTGGTGAAACATCACTCGTCATTCGCGAAGTGTACATGACGAACAGATTTGCGCAAGATATGCTTTACGGTTCACGAACGACGAAACTTATAGACACTCATCATACCGCACGAGTCAATGGGATGCCACCTGTCTAAGGTTTCGCTCTCAGAGCCGTACCAAGACCCCCACCTGAGCCCGCATAGGACCGCTATTCATCCAGGTTCGGCCCCAGGAGGTATGGCCCATAGTGGAACGCGAACAACAAATATGCCCCGCTCCAACCGAGAGCGGAGAGACCAAGCATCGTCTGAGCCAGGACCGTGGGAACATCTGGGTTCGGCGCAAAGATTCGTAAGATCGCACCAAGGTTAATCAACACATAGATCGCCACGGTCAATCGATCGGCATGCCGCGGTCGCCCTGTATGGCCCAGGCTCGCGCGGGTCATCACCGCCAGCGTCATCGTGCCCATCGCTCCGGTGGTCAGCAGATGCACTGCATTCTCCTGGGAAAATCCGACTCCAAGCATCGATGCGCCAAGGGCGATGAGGAACAATCCGATCCAGGCATAGCCGATCTGGAGGATCAGCACCAATGGCTCCTGATACGTCTTCCACCCTCGCCAACGCAGCCATCGGATCAGACTTACAATACCGCCCACAATGAGCAGGAAGCCGGCCACGAGACTCTCGGGCTGGAGATTCCAGGCCACCACGCCCAGCAACACGAGGACGATTGCCACACCATCGACCCGAGAGAATACGGCGGGGAACGGAGCAAGATTCCGGTCCTCCAAGTACTCCCGGGCAAAGGTAGGCGCAAGCCGTCCACCGATGATGGTCAACATCATCGTCATGACCGACAACGCGAAGCGTTCAGAGGCGTCGGTGGCCGACCCACGCAAGGCAGAGAGATGGAAGAGGATGTTGGCACAGGCATACAAGCCGACCAAGACTCCGATGGGTGTTCGATCCCAACTGCGTGCCGCAATAATTTCTCGCCAGACATACCCAGCCAAGATCACCAAGAAGGCCCCATCGATAATGACGGCTGTCGTCGCCCCTCCCCACGGAAAGACCATGAGCAGTCGGCCCACGAGCCACAGCAAGAAGAGCAGGAGGAGCGGCGTTCCCCTCAAAGGCATGCGGTCCGTCCAATTGGGCATGGCGGTCAACAAAAACCCCGCAATCAAAGCCGGCAAGTACCCAAACAGCATTTCATGGACATGCCACTCGCGGGCGGGGTACAGAAAGTCCGCTTGTATCTGACCCGTCAACAAGGCAACCCAGGCGAGAACTGCCAACCCAGTGAACAGGGCCGCGCCGAGGAAGAACGGTCTGAATCCATACGAGAAGAACGCCGGTCCGACATAGCGAGGAAATGTCAGCTCGTCATCTGCTTGCTGCGCAACGGGAACCGGCTGCTGAACGACTGGAATCTCTTTCGATGACATAGACTGAGATTCTCGTGTGTGGAGCAGAGATCTGTCAACCGAGCCTGTGCATCACGCTGAGCACAACCCCGTTGAAAAGATGGGATGCCGGAAAAGAAAACCGGGGCACAATGCTCTGAACACCAATCATTCACATGCGGGCTAGGAACTGCTTGGAGGCCGGATAGGTACTCCCGAGTAGTTCGAGTGTGATCGCGGTGAGCAACGCCGTCAGTTGTGTGGCATGCTCCGCTGTTGTGGCGACGGGACCTTGTCCTCGTAATCGTTTCCACTCTTCATGCAAGGTAGCCTGTTGCTTCGAGACCAACATTTTCACCTTCGAGACCCAGAACCTGGGATCTTCTGGATCCGCGGCATACTGTCCTTGCCCTCGGCCGAAATGGGCGATGGCGAGATATCGGAGAATGACGTCTTCCACCAGCACATCCAGATACGCGTCTGACCACGTCACCGGAGCCGGCGTACGCCCTGCCTGCCGTTCTGCCCAAGCTTCCCCTCCGAAAAATCCGAGCACGCCTCCCACGACTGCCCCGGCGACCGTGAACAGCCCCATACTGACGCCACCCGTTGCCGCGTCAAGATGGAGTCCGGCATAGGCTCCGCTGGTCAACGCACCGCCGATCCCACCGATGGCGGTGCCGCTGAGCGTCGCGTCGCCACGGCCCTGTGAGCCTCGTCGGACTTCGACATGCTCCATCCTGGCCTGGATGATACCGACTGCGTCTCCTTCCAGCCCGTGCAGCGCAATGACTGCTTTCGTTGTCGCCCCGACCTCGTTCACCAAGTCCGTCAAGAGCGCATCGACCGCTTGTTGTGTTTGCCGCTCTATCGATAAGCCGTCTCCTTTGGTCATCACCCGAGATCTCGCGGCACGAGACAGCACCATAGCCCACTGCTCCATCGCCGCATGGAACACCTTCAAATTCGCGTGCCGCCAGACGGCGAACAAGCGCTTCATCCGCTGCTGGTCGTCCGGAGGAAGCAGCGATTGAATGGTCTCGAAGAGAATGCCTTCCTGGACCCAACAGCGGCTGAACGCATCGAGACTGTGCACACCCTTCACGAAGCTATACCGAGCGAAGTAGTCCTTCCAGGGTTGTTCAAGCCGCTGTTGTGCGTCACGATCCTTGGGTGGCCCGGTTTGATTCAGAAGGACGATGACAGGCTTCGCAATCCATTCAAGTAGCTGCAACTCCGGCTCGATGTAGCCCGCCATGCTCGGTTCTTCGGTCGCATTCACGAGATAGAGCACGACATCCGCGTCTTGCTGAACATTCAAGACCGCCTGTTGGGCACACCAGGACGGCCGATCACGAAACCGATCCCATACGTCCGTTAGAATCCGCAGGATCGGGTTCTTGGTTCCTTGCACCCGCGACAGTATCTTTTGACAGTTGGGAAAACCGGGGGTATCCCAGAGCTCGAGGGACTCCCCGGCGTCCGTTGTAAGGACCGTGTATTTTTGATTCTCGAGCGTGACATGCGCTCGATCCGCGACAAGGCCGATGTCCTTCCGGAGCAAGGTTCTCGCCAGGGTGGTCTTCCCAATATTGGTATGGGAAATCAAGGAGAGAGCAATCTGCGATTTCTGAGCGCTCATCGTACACCACGAAAATCACCAGGCCACAAACAATCGGATAACACTTGCAACTCTCCCTCCGACGATCCGGCAGGATCGCGGTATGTCATGGCGCGAAGTCCACATCCGTTTGCCAAGGTCATCCAGGCCTGACAGCGTTCCTTGAGGCGTTTCTCGTGGTCGATCTGAGCGTACGCCTCGCAATCCAGTAAGACCAGCAACATGTTCGGTCGACCTCTGCGTTGGATCGTGGTTTTCAGCTCCTCTAAAAACTCACTATGGGTCTCTTCTGGAGCCTGGGCCACATTGAACAAAACCACGATGCACAGACCGCGTTCGGAATCCGCCGGAAACTGAGGAGGCCGGTCGCCGTATCGGACCGAATGCCCCACATGGAGGTCCGCCAGAAGACCGAAGGCGTCGCTGAGAAAAGTGAGGAGCCGATCATCGGCCTCTTTCACCCGATGACTATAGGCGAGCACCTGCACGAGCAATCCCTTCCCTCGATGCGGATTCAGCAGGCGCCGAAAATACGGATCGCGGCTTGGGAGCTGCATGTCGGCACTCAGGCGTGTTTTTTTCGTCCAAGCAGCCACCGCCAACAACGTTCGCGGCAGGATAATGAACAGCACTGTCGTGATGGCCCAGAAATGAATCCAGATCGCCGCGTTGGCCTTGGCGGTTCCGCGCAAGTCGGCAATGGCGTCCACGCCAGGTACCGGAATTCTCAAGAGCCAACTGGCCGGAGCAAAGAGAATCGCGAGAAATCGATGGACCCCCTCGGCCTCCATAAACGTGCTGTTCCAACCGGCCTGATATAAAAAGCTGATGCCGCGCACATAGAGCCCCACAATGACACCGATCGCCACGGCTGCCGCAGCCACGTGCAACAGGCTGCGCGCATGGATCATCATCAGGGAACGGCCACTGCGAAGCAGGGACACAGCGTAGGAAGCCAGGGATGTGGTGATCCATTGCGCTTCGTCGGGACTCTGCGTGCGATCAGGCCGAAGTCTGCCCAGTCGTCCCTTCACCACCAAGCTCATAACCCATTCCATCAACTTCGGCAGACCCGGCTGCTCCTGATCCTGCGCCGATCGAGGTGCGACGCTGCCGTAGAGCAAGCCGACGTAGACTGCTGCATTCCAGAGGAGGAGCGTCAGGAGAGGAAAGTTCAGGAGGTTGATATGGCCTGCCGGGCCAATGGGATCGGCAAGGAACCCTCCTGCCAGAGCACAGCCGATGAGCAACGTGAGCGGTGTCTTGATTCGCAAGACGGTAAACGCCGACGCAAGCGTCGGATGGTTCTGGATCAGGCGAGCGGAAATGTGCTCAGCTCGGTCAACAACCCACGCGTCCCCGGCCTGCGCAGATTTCTCAGTGGTCGTTGAGTCGCCGGGGTCGGCTCCGCGACGGTCGGACTCCCGTTCATACCGCAAAATAAACTTGTGGGTGGGGTCATGTTCCTCACAGGCCTGAACCAGGAGCACCTTGGCAAGTTGAGCAAACGTCATTGCTGGGTAGCTGTGTACTCGCTGTTCACAACCAAGACTGAAACCATCACCGCACTCTTCTCAACCTCGTTCCTCTTATGACCGCTGTCTTGCCCATGCCCCACTCCGAACTTCGATTCGCCGCATTATCGTGGCCCGGAACTATTTCGTCAATGTCCTGTTCCGTGTTCGTCACCCTATGTCATGCAGTGACGAGGCAATCCCTGCACGGGCATCCCCTCGTCGCAACACGCTTCGCAAACCGTTCGCGTGCCTGTGCCCCAAGCAACGCCACCCCGGCCACCTCCGCTTTATACGTACGTACACCGTATCATTTTGTCACGCCCTGCTGTATCGAGAGAGATACGAAACAAGGCCACAATTCCAGAGGCGGATCCCGAATCACACAGGACGATCGAGGCGTTGATTCAGGATGAATGCACCTCCGCGCCTCCACACGCGTACATGGTTCGTTCTGGCATCATCATTGCGTATCAGGATCTGTACAGACTGAGCACGAGCATCCGCGTTCATACAAGCACGAAGGAGGGATTCTCATGAGATGCACAAAATGCAGTGGTCTAATGGTTGTAGATCATTTACTGGACATGAAAGAAAGCTTTCTGCCGATGTGGTTGCAGGCCCTTCGCTGCGTGACTTGCGGCAATATCGTGGACCCAGTGATCCATTTTCATCGTGCGGTCCAACAGACGCAACGAGCAAGACGACTTGCAACGCGCTTTGCAAGAAAGACGACTCGACCGGCAGTGGCGGCATAGTAAGGACTGGCGCGGCAATGCCAGGCAGACCGCAAGACGGGGTGTGCCTTCTGAATTGTTTCTCCTCGCACGAAACACAGAAGCACGCCCCCGTCAGCGCTGACTCCAGGCATGAGCAATATGTGATACTCCCGATGCCTCTCTCTCTTTCTGAGCTTTGACCGCCTAACCAAGCTCCATCACAACAATAGCAGTGAAAAAGCACTTCCCACTTCTCATCTTTTCGTGATGAGTGATGGATCAACTGCGTTTTTCATCAGACTGCTAGGGCAGAGAGAATCCAAATAGGTACATCCTGTATCTAAACAGATGTCTAACAATCTGACGTTGCAGACTTCGCAACGCCATGCAATGACCGCATCGTTGAAATCATGGAAGGTTTTGAACGAGCCTTTCCCCAAAGAGACCGAATAACGTTCGGCACCGTCTTTGCTTTGCACCCAACAGTTCTGGGCTCAGCCTAGCAACAAATCCAATTGGTTCTCACATCCATCATTTTAGGAGTGCATTTATGGAAAAACCTCGCTTTCGTGCGTACGTGCTTGCCACAGTTCTCTCTCTTACAACGATGGGCCTGCTTCCGATAGCCCACGCCGACGAGACGGTCGTCGTGACTTGGAATAAGATCGCCCTTCAAGCCATTCGTGACACCCATCCTGGTCCTCCGATTGTCGCCCGGATGCTGGCAGTCACGCATACCTGTATCTATGACGCATGGGCCGCGTACGACTCTGTTGCCGTGGGAACACGACTCGGCGGGACATTACGGCAGCCCATATCTGAGCGGACCATGCCCAACAAAAAGAAAGCCATGAGCTTTGCGGCCTACCGAGCCCTGATCGACCTATTCCCGACGGAAATCGCAACATTCGACGCTGTGATGGCTCAATTGGGGTACGATCCTACTGATGCGTCGACGAATATCGGCACCCCGTCAGGAGTCGGGAATGTGGCATGCCAAGCAGTGCTGGCCTACCGACACCAAGACGGTTCCAATCAATTGAGCGATCTCCATCCAGGCCCCTATACTGATTACACCAACTATGTGTCGGTGAACGATCCTGACCACATCAATGACCCAACCCGATGGCAACCTCTTCGTGTGAGTGACGGACACGGGGGATTTGTTATTCAGAAATTTATCACCCCACACTGGGGACACGTCATTCCATTCGCGTTGAAACGGCCTGACCAATTCGCACCTAAAGAGCCGAATTTCTACCCCAAGGATGCGGCTCAATATCTGAAACAGGCCCAACAAGTCTTGGACTACAGTGCGAACCTGACGGATCGGCAAAAAGTTATTGCCGAATATTGGGCGGATGGTCCGAGTTCCGAACTCCCACCGGGCCATTGGGCATTGTTTGCCGAGTTTGTGTCAGGTCGGGATCACCATAGTCTCGACCAGGACGCTAAGATGTTCTTCGCGATGACCAACGCGGTATTAGATGCCAGCATTTCCTCATGGCACATGAAGCGATTCTACGACTACATCCGTCCGGTGAGCGCCATTCATTTTCTCTTTGCAGGGCAACCAGTACAAGCCTGGGCTGGTCCAGGGCTCGGAACCAGACTGATCGACGGGGCAACGTGGCAACCATATCAAGCCTCGACAATCGTAACCCCTCCTTTCCCAGAATATGTCTCAGGCCACAGCATCTTCAGTGGCTCAGCAGCCAAGGTCCTCAAGCTCTTCACGGGCAGCGATCGATTCGGTCACTCCGTGACCGTTCCTGCCGGTACTTCGAGGGTGGAGCCGGGGTTGGTTCCGGCTTCAGACGTGACGTTGCATTGGCAAACATTCAGTGATGCTGCCGACGAGGCCGGTATTTCCCGCCGGTACGGCGGGATCCATTTTGTGGAGGGCGATATCCGATCCCGCAAGATGGGCAAGAAGATTGGCAAACAGGCATGGCGGAAGTCTCTCACCTATTTCCAGGGCACGGCCGGGACGCCGCTGGACGATAGCAGCCGGTCGGGACATGAGGACAAGGACGACGATCGAGATGACAGCGAGTAGCGCTGTCATCTCGCGAGACCTCGTAGGGAGGTAGGAATATCCCTACCTCCCTGCCCGACATGGCGTTCAGAAAGAGCTGACGTCTACCGCAGTCAATTACGCGACAACGCTCCTATACTCCATTGACCACAGCCAACACTCGTCGGCCGTACCGTTCGGCTTTCATCTCGCCGATACCAGGAATTTCCAATAATGCCGCTTGCGTGTCCGGTTTGGAACCGGCAATGGCCTTCAACGTCTTATCGTGGAAAATGAGGAACGGCGCAACACCTTCCTCTTCGGCCAGTTCAGAACGGAGTTGTCGCAACCGCTCAACAAGCTGCCGATCCGGTGGCAATGGCATCGGAGTACCCGTGAGCACAGCATCCGCGTGACGCAGGTCCTCTCCCGACCTGCGTGATGAAGCACCTGCCTCCTGTTCCAGCTCAACCGTACGAAGCCCTTGCAGAACCTCTCTGCCTGTGAGAGTCATCTCGAGCGTCGGGTACTCCGTACCTTCAATACGCAAATATCCTGAGCTGATGAGCGCTTTCACATGGTTCGTCACCGACAGCTTCGTGTCCGTTCGACACACACCATACGTTGGACAGTCTGCTGCCCCATAGGCCATGAGCGCCTTCGATCGACTTCCGCGAAGAATATCGACGATCCGCCCCAACCCAAATCGTCCTCCACACCAAGCCACCGTGTCCAGAATGGCCTGTGCCGGAACATTCCCTTGAGGCGCATTGCGACTCGGCTGGCACATCGGCGCGACACAGCAATCACACAAACCGCACGGGCCCAGGGCTATTTCAGCCTGATCACTAAAATAGTCCAAAATCGCGAGTTGCCGGCAGGTTGAAGTCGTCAGATACCCCAGCAATTCTTGCAAGAGCGTCGTCATGCGTCCTGCGCGTTCAACGCCGTCGGAATCCTTGGATGCCTGCGAAATGAAATATTCCTGGGTGGCGACATCGCGTTCATGGAACAGCACCACACAGGCCGCAGGCTGGCCATCCCGCCCTGCGCGGCCGGCTTCCTGGTAATAGGCCTCCAGACTGCCTGGAATATCGAAATGGACGACCAGTCGGACATCCGGCTTATCGATCCCCATCCCGAAGGCATTCGTCGCCACCAGCACTTTCAACGCGCCTCGACGGAAATTCTGATGCACGAGACGCCGGACGTCATCCGATAAACCCGCGTGGTAGTACCCGACCGACGAGTGGGATTGCCCCAACCACCCAGCCACTTCCTCCACCGTCCGGCGGGTCGCGCCATAGACGAGGATGGTGCCATTCGCCGTCTCACGAACCAGCCGGTCCACGAGGCCAAGCTTGTCTCGAAGGGTCTGACAGCGATGTACGGAAAATGCCAAATTCTTCCGTCGAAAACCGGCGACGAGTCGGAGCGGGTCACGCAGCGACAACCGTCGGCAGACATCCGTCTGCACGCGCGCGGTGGCGGTCGCCGTCAAGGCCAAGCAGGGAGGATTCGTGAGCTCCTGGCGCAACCGACCGATCTTCAGATAATCAGGTCTGAAGTCATGACCCCACTGGGAAATGCAGTGCGCTTCGTCGACCACCAACAACGACACCCAGAGGGTGCGCAGGAGACGGAGAAATCCTTCATGCTGCATCCGTTCCGGCGCAAGATAGAGCAGCTGCACGCGACGCTGCTGAAGATCGTCCAGCACTAGACTCTTCTCCAACCCGCTGAGTCCGGAGTGAAATGCCGCAGCCGCAATGTTGCGCTGCCTCATGGCCGCAACCTGATCCTGCATCAACGCGATGAGCGGCGAAATAACCAGCGTCAGTCCTGGAAGAATGGTCGCCGGCAGCTGGTAGCAAAGCGATTTCCCTTGTCCGGTCGGCATCACCGCCATCACATCGCGCCCGGCCAACACGGCGCGTATGACGTCCTCCTGGCCTGGTCGGAATGCCGCAAACCCGAACCGTTCCTTGAGCTGTTGAGTCAGATCATTCACAGGATAAAGCGGAGAAGAATGAGGCGCGTGAGATAGACCACCGAAAGAGAGTATAGATGACGCGCGGAGAGCAAGTCGAGGTGGCTGAGACAGCACGTGCGGTCCCTCTGTTCCCATCGGCGGTCACACCACGACTTCAGAAAAAGCCGGCTGCAGAAAGGAGACAACGCGATGGTGCGAGAGAACAGCTGTCGTCGTTGAACCGGTCAGGCAGCCAATGAATCGTCTTCCGATGTCCGGTCTCCGTCCAGAGTGCTTCCATCAAGACGCTGGATCCTTGGCTGATATGCGATCACCTTGCGCAGAATCATACCCCGTAAGTCGTCATCCTCAATATGAGATAGTGCGTCGTGAGCCTCGTCCATATCTCCATCCTGCGCCAAATGCGCCGCAATACCGATAAGCGGGAGAACTCCCGCGTTACCCATGGCCTTTGCAATCTCGACGGCTCCAGACCGATCTCCCGCCTTAATGAAGAGTTGCGGGAGTTCAAGATAGAAGTGACTGGCCAAGAGCGATGGATCCGGGCAAGAAAGAATCGTATTTTTTACAGCCCGAACATTTCCCCGCTCCGATTCGACGAAAAGCATCATTTGCCAGGCGTCCCGCAGATACCGTGCATCCGTGATCTCGTTCGCCGTCTGTTGTGCTCCGGCTGTATCGCCTGCCAGTGCTTGCCTGATCACCTGATTCTTCAACTCTTCGTCGGTGGGGGTATGGGTTGGCATCATTGTGCGGCTCCTCTCTTTGACGTGATCAACGTACTCGATCAGAACTCCGAACACCTGTCTCGAAATGTAACCGCCAACGTGGTTCTTGTCGAACTTTTCCAACAAATCGGCGGGGCTTCGCTCACATCGCCCTCGTGGCATTCCTACGGCGACGATTCGGCTACACATCGAACACTTCGTGTGAGATATGACGCAGGGGCGGAAACTTATTCGTGGCCGTCGAACAGAGGCAAAAAGAATCGTGTGCGTACGCACGACGCAAGGACGCGTATCCACGACATTGGACAAGCAGGAAAGTTCGAGATTCTAAGCCATTGGTTTTTCCGTAAAAACTATCGATCAATCTCACTCCGCAGTTCATTTCCGCTCTTCACTTGCGCATATAAAATGTCCGGCTATACTTTCTCAATGCGTTCCTCCAAATACATTCTCTGGCAAGACGACAACGGATGGCGTGGATACCTGCAGGGCTACCCTGAGTACGAGGTGCAAGGTGAGTCGTTCGAAGAACTCCAGGTGAAGCTGTGGCAGCTGCATCAAGAACTCACCGGCCGGCATCAAGAACCGGATCTGAGCCAGGAGCAAGACCAGTATCAGCAGTCCGATCCGAAAGAGCACCATCGGCTTCATCATCACACACCCACTCTGCCTCGCCCTCTGTCGCTCGCGCAGAGCAAGCGCCGCGCACGAGTTGAAGAGCTCATGTTTGCGATGATCAGCAACCGCTAAGGACAGCCAACTTCGACTGCTCCCCCTCTTGTCGACCGATGCCGCACGCAAACCCCAGCAACGACCGTGATAATTTTGGAAACCGGCCACCTACGTGGCCTAGCCCTGGTTAATTGACCGATCACCAATCACAGGCTGGAATTAATGTGCCGATTCACTTGCTGTTCATCAACGGAAATGTGGGTGCCTGATGCAAGCGATTAAATGCTACTACTTGGATGAGGAAAAGCAGTGGCTGGGCTATCTACCGAACTTCCCTGAACACTGGGCGCAGGGGGAAACCTTTGAAGCCCTTCAAGTCAACCTGTATCGTTTGAACTTCGATCTCACTTTGGTGGAAGCCTTACGAAAAATCTCTGAGCTGAGCCTTCCACTATAAAGAGGGGCGGAGCCTCCTTCGAGGCTCCGCCCGAACGGCACGGCTCTGTTCACCCACAGTAATGGGTAGATGCCCGTCATCCGTGATCGACTGCTCCGGTGGATCATCGTCACGTCGGACAGGCATCAGATTCACCATTCGGCCACTGTGCGAACAACCAACATCTACGGATTCAACGTGCCCCAGCGAGATCGCCTGCTCAGTTCCCCGTCAGAGCGTGTGTGCCGTGGGTAATCGCTGCGCCCGCACGCAACGCCGCAGCAACCATCACGACTTCGGAGATTTCTTGCTCCGACGCGCCCACTTGCCGAGCCTTGTTCGAATGAATGTCAATGCAGTACGGGCACTGGGTCGTCAAGGCAACAGCGACGGCCATCAGCTCCTTATACTTTTCTGGAATCGCCCCCCCTGCCAACGCCGCCTTGTCAAAGGCGGCAAAGGCTTTCATCGCCTCGGGAGCGTGGGTTTCTAGATGCTTGAGCTTGCTCAAATTTTTCTTCTCGTACATGGACCCTCCTGTACCGCGGTCTATTGTTGAACCCACATTGCCATACCGACAGACACTTACCAGGTTTACAGTCTAAAAGGGAGCCTTCTTCTCACGGCTGATTAGATGCGTCCTGGCATCATCCCGCCATCGACACCCCAAATGGCATATTCGATCCAGTGCGCGCACACCACGGCATCGCTCGAGAGAATATCGCGAGCTACGCCAAATTCCGTTTCATCTCGTCATACTGCTCCTTCCTGAGTTCTCCGCCGGCGTAGCGACGATCAAGAATCTGTCGCGAAGTTTCCTGCTCATGGTGACCCATCATGGCATGGCACGGCAGCAACCCGCGCCGCCAAAACATGATCATCATGCCACCCATCGCAAGGAAGAACAGTACCGGCACTATCCACATCCATCCCATCTCTGGCCCGCAGGCTGTCCAGGCATTCATGGCTCCCTCCCGCGTCTTTTTTGACGCTTCATAGAACAGTGGTCCGATGTATCAGTCAGCCCGTCCGCTTTCCCGGATGTTCCCGATGGACGGCGCCTATTGACGCTCGTAAATCCGAATCTCGGGATCCGCCGCAAGAAAAGGCTTCAACTCTCTCACGACATCGTTGCCGAAGAGGGCGCTTTTCAGGTAGCTCTCGGCTGAAGCCCGTGAATGAAAGCCATGGAGTACCTGAACGTCCTCGTCACGTACCAGGAGTTCCTTGGATTCCGCCCCGCACATCGTCGTGAGAAACGGATCTTTGTATTTCAAATAGACTGCGGCCGCCTTCCCGCGATGCTCCGTAGGGACCTTCAGCGTAATCTCTAGATAGGTGTGACTCATCGTAGCCTCCTGTGAGAGTTGCGCGGAATCGCCGCGCCGCCGCTCTCCCAATGGGAGCGTACGTTCAACGTAACAGGGGGGACAGGATTGCGCTGTTCTCTAGATAACAGTGCCGCGCTTATTTAAGAATCAATCAGCTTTTCGATCTCGTTGAACCCGCGCACGCACACATACTCGCGGTTATATGCGAGCACGCCTTTGTCACGGAGTCGGTTGAGAATCGTGCTCACCACCGGCCTGGTTGCGCCCACAAGGTCGGCCAACTCCTGTTGGGTGAGACGAAGGTGTTGTCCAAATCCGTGGTTGCAGCGAGTAGCGAATCCGCCTGACAATTCGCGGAACGTCTCGGCAAGCCGTGCCTCAGTGCGTTTAAACGCGAAGCTTTCGAGCCGGCGTTCCATTTGGCGTTGGCGCTGGGCGAGAAGCGACACACATGCCACGGCCACATCGGGATGATGCAGCAACAGACGCCGAAACTCGTTCATCGGTGCTTGCCATAGAGAAACAGCCCCCACCGCGCTTGCGGTATCTTCAGCCTGAGCAGTACCACTGAGCGCGGCGCCAAAGAAATCTCCCGCTCTCAACACCGCCGTAGTAAGCGTTGTGCCGTCAGAGCCGATCCTTGCAAGAGCAACTTGCCCCTGGAGCACACAAAAGACCGTTTGCCCAGGATCGCCTAATTGGTAGATGGTGCCGCGGTGCCGGATCGCCACAATCCGAGCGGTCGGACAATCTCGATGAAAGTCTTCAGGTGGAATCCCTGCGAGAAGCGGACACCCCTTCAGCTCATGTGCCTTGTTCATGGGTCTTTTTACCATTTTCCCATGCTCTCCGCTGATGTAAGAATTGCCTTTCCACAGCGACTCCTTATCAAGCGCCGCGATGCAACAAGTAGAAGGCGAGGCCTCGTGCGTCAACGTACGGACCGGCATCGTTCCATGTGCGTCGATCGACCGATCTCCATCTCATCAATCTCGCAAGAACAGGATTGACGGGGATCAACAGGATTGATACATAGAGACAGCTCCATATCTTCGTCAGACTACTGTGAGGCCGACTATGCCCATTGACGAAATCACGCAGAAAGTGAGCGACCGCTACGCGAAAGCCGCCAGTACCGGCGAGCAGATGTGTTGCCCCACCAGCTACGACATGGGGCACCTCAGGACGTTTATTCCTGAGGAAGTCCTGAAGATCTCCTATGGATGCGGCACGCCGGCCGGACTCAAAACGGTGCAGCCAGGCGAGACGGTCCTGGACATCGGGTCAGGCGGCGGAATCGACTGTTTCGAGGCCTCTCGCCTCGTCGGTCCCAGCGGACGAGTGATCGGGATCGATATGACCGACACAATGCTGGAGATTGCCCGCACGAACGCCGCCCTGGTCGCAACGAACCTCGGCCATCCCGCATCAAACGTGGAGTTCCGCAAAGGATTCGCTGATGCGATGCCGGTCGAGGACGGTACGATCGATCTGATCATCTCGAATTGCGTCATCAATCTGGCCCCGGACAAGCGAACGGTGTTTCGCGAAATGCACCGGGTGGCCAAACCCGGCGGGCGTTTCACCATTTCCGATATCGTGTCGGACCAAACCGTGCCGCAATATCTCGTGCACGACACTCAGAAATGGGGCGATTGCCTCTCCGGTGCCTTGCCTCTCACGGACTATATGAACCGCATGACCGAAGTCGGATTTTTCGGCATTCATCTCGTCAAGTTTTCACCATGGCGTGTGATCGACGGTATCCATTTCTTTTCCGTGACCTTGACCGGCTACAAGCTGCCTCCGAGACCACCCGCTACTTCAGTCCGGTATGCCACCCTTCGGGGTCCCTTCAGCCGGCTCGTGGATGAACGCGGAGTTACCTATCAACGTGGCGTTCCACAATCAGTCACAGCAGAGACCGCACAGTTGTTGAGTGCTCCGCCCTTCGTCGAACACTTCCTCCTAACGACCGAGCCGATCCGACTGGACCATCACGATCCACGCTGGAGCGCCATCCTCCCTGCCGATACCCCTTGTGCCTGGCAAGGCCATTATGCGCTGCTGGCCGGCCCGTTCATCGAAGCAGCTGATGACGATCACCATGTGTATCGCCGAGGGGAGCCGCTGGAGATTTGCTCCAAAACGGTGACGGTGCTTGGGACGACCGGTTATCAGCCTCATTTCGTCGTTCTGAACCGAGCCGGTGAACGGGTGAGCGGCGAAGCCGTGACGTGCTCACCAGACGGAGGCTGCTGTTGATGAAATCCTCACCGAAGGAGGAAATTCTGAACACACGGGAATGTGCGGCAGTGCTGAAAGCCTTGGCAGATGAAACCAGGCTGCACATTCTGGAGTCGCTGCTGAGCGAAGAGAAGTGCGTCTCGGATCTGGTGCGAGAATTGGGTTGCCCGCAACCGCATGTGTCCCATCACTTACGGATCCTTCGAAATTCCGGCCTGGTGGATGGTCTCCGAGACGGAAAACAGGTTTGCTATCGAATCTCGCCGATCGTGCAGCGGGCGCTGGCCAACCGGCAGGGGAAGGCTCTGAATTTCGGCTGCTGTGAACTGCGATTCCCCGAATCAATATTGGCCACCGTGAAGTCCCGTGCACTCCATATGACCCATTCCCGAGAGGCTCATTCCATCTTGACACGAGCACAGAGATGCCGCTGACGCTGCTGGGCCGACACAATCCCCTCGCCGCCTCGTCCCAACAACTCCGCTTGTTGGAGCACGCGAGTGTTCGAGTGTCTTTTGAGACACAATTGCATCACGCCGGGCTCGAGCCCTTGTTCGCCACAGGGCTGGGCGTTTTTCAGATCAATGTCGGCAAACTCTGCAACCAGACCTGCCGCCATTGCCACGTCGACGCCGGTCCTGACCGCCCTGAGACGATGTCGTTCGAAACAGCAGAACAGTGCATCCACGCCTTGGCAAAGACGGACATTCCGACGGTCGATATCACCGGCGGGGCGCCGGAGCTCAATCCTCATTTCCGTTGGCTGGTTGAACAGGCGCGCGCACTCGGCCGACACGTGATAGATCGTTGCAACCTCTCTGTCCTCCTGTTGCCCTCACAAGCCGATCTCGCTGAATTCCTCGCAACCCACCATGTCGAGGTGATCGCCTCACTCCCCTCCTATCGCGCCGGCCAGACCGATGCGCAACGTGGCGACGGAATCTTTGAGAAATCGATAGCGGGGCTTCGACTGCTGAACCGACTCGGATATGGACGACCTGAGAGCGGCCTCGCCTTGAATCTTGTCTACAATCCTGCCGGCGCATTCCTGCCTCCCAAGCAAGAGGCCAGCGAAGCGCAGTTCAAGAAAGAACTCCTCACCCACTATGGCATCGAGTTCAACCGGCTCTATACGATTACCAACATGCCGATCAGTCGATTCTTGGAGTTCCTCGTCGAAAGCGGAAACTATGATCAATACATGACACGATTAGCCGACGCCTTCAACCCGGCGGCCGCTGCGGGCGTGATGTGCCGGTCCACCATCTCCGTCGGATGGGATGGCCGGCTCTACGATTGTGACTTCAACCAGATGCTGGACCTGCCGGTCGATCGTCACGCACCGTCACATATCCGCGATTTTGATCCCGCTCGACTTCGCCATCGTCGGATCGCGACACGCAACCATTGTTACGGATGCACGGCCGGCTCCGGCTCATCTTGCGGAGGAACCGTCACATGAACAATCGCGAACGCCAAAAATATCTAAACATGTACATATCTCGATATCTTTCCTCGCAAAACAGGAACCGATGCGGCCTGTTCGCCCTCTGGCTGAGCCTTGGCCTCTTCGGAGTTCCCGGCTTTGCAACAGCTCAAACGACGGCAACCGATCGCCTGTCAGGCAAACTGGTCATGACCGGCGCCAGTACACTGGCACCGGTCATCGCCGAGATCGGCAAACGATTCGAAACGCTCCATGGCAACGTGCGTATCGATGTTCAGACCGGAGGTTCATCCCGCGGAGTGGCGGATATCCGCCAGGGGCTCGCCGATATCGGCATGGTCTCGCGCGCGATGAAAGATGATGAGAAGGACCTGCATGCCTTTCCAATTGCCCGCGACGGTGTTGGCATCATCCTCCGCAAAGACAATCCGGTTCAGGCGCTCACCGATGAGCACATTGTCGCGATCTACACGGGCAAGATCACGAATTGGAAAGATGTCGGCGGGAAAGACGCGACGATCACCGTCGTGAATAAAGCGGAGGGTCGCTCAACGTTGGAGGTGTTCCTTCACTACTTCAAGCTCAAAAACACAGACATCAAGGCACACGTGATCATCGGAGACAATGAGCAAGGCGTCAAAACCGTAGCCGGCAATCGTAACGCTATCGGCTATGTCTCCATCGGAACGGCGGAATACGACGAATCGCAAGGAGTACCGATTAAATTGCTCCCAACAGGAGGAGTGCCCGCCTCCACCGAGACCGTACGGAACGGCACGTTTCCAATCTCCCGTCCATTGCACATCGTCACTCGGACTCCACCGGTCGGACTGACCAAAACCTTTATCGACTACGCGCAATCCAAAGCCGTCCATGACATTATCATCCAACAATACTTCGTCCCTCTGGCCAACTGACCACCTGTTCCTCTGGCTCTTGCGCGGGATCGCCACGATCGCTGGCATGATCGTCCTGCTGATCGTGGTCTTTTTGATCCTGGAGGCGCTTCCCGTCCTCCATCAGGTAGGCCTGCTGCGATTCGTAACCGACCCGTCCTGGCATCCCGTCGATGGTTTCTACAATCTCATGCCGATGCTATGGGGAACGCTGTTTGCCATGGCCGGTTCAGTCCTCCTCGCGACCCCCATGGGCATTCTCTCCGCCGTCTTCTGCCAGTACTATGCGCCGGCCGCCCTGGCCCGCCCCTATCGACGCCTGATCGAATTGCTCGCCGGCATTCCTTCTGTCGTCTACGGCTTCTGGGGGCTCATCGTATTGGTTCCTGTGATCGGTGAGCTCCACCCACCCGGCCCCAGTTTGCTGGCCGGCATTCTGATCCTGACGATCATGATTCTCCCCACCATTGCCTTGATGGCGGACGCCAGTCTTGCCAACGTGCCACGCCACTACATACGCGGGGCCGTCGCCTTAGGGGTATCTCGATGGGCCATGATTCGAGGCGTTGTGTTCCCCGCCGCGAAATCTGGACTGTTTACCGGAGTGATCCTTGAGACTGGCCGTGCAATCGGCGAGACCATGGCGATTCTGATGGTGTGCGGGAATGTGGTTCAGACCCCTTCCAGCATCTTCGATCCGATCCGGACGTTGACGGCGAATATCGCGCTGGAAATGGCCTATGCGCTTGGGGACCATCGTGCCGCACTCTTCGTCAGCGGACTCGTCTTGATGGCGATGATTGTGGCGCTTGCCATCGCCGCTGAATGGATCAGTCGCGGGAGAATCTATGGCTGAAACTGTGACACACCCGCCGAAGATGCGTGAATGGGCGGCGTCCGCTTTCGTCTGGGGAACAGCGGCTCTCGTCACCGCGATGTTTTGCTGGCTATTGGGAACCATTCTATGGCATGGGTTAAGTCACATCTCCTGGACGTTTCTGACGGCTCCCCCGGAGAACGCCGGCCGCCGAGGCGGCATCGGCCCCATTCTCGTCTCGACCACGTTGATTCTGACGGTCTGCCTCGCGGTCTCCTTGCCCATCGGAGTCGGCACCGCCGTGTTGCTCGCCGAATTTTCCTCAGCCCAAAGTCTGTTCGGACGGATGACTCGCCGGAGCCTTGACGTCCTTGCGGGCGTGCCGTCGATCGTCTTCGGCCTCTTCGGAAACGCATTCTTTTGCAAAACCCTCGGGCTCGGTTTTTCGATCCTCTCCGGCGGACTGACGCTGGCCTGCATGGTGTTGCCGATTTTGATCCGCTCGACCGAAGAAGGGTTTCGCGCCGTCCCGCCCAGCTACCGGCTCTCTGCCGCCGCACTCGGATTGTCTCGCGCAACCACCCTGCTTCATCTCGTACTGCCGGCCGCAATACCGGGACTGCTGGTTGGGCTTGTCTTGGGAATAGGCCGGGCAATCGCCGAAACTGCAGCACTGATTTTCACCAGCGGCTATGTGGATCGGATGCCGGAGTCGCTGCTCGATTCCGGTCGTGCACTGTCCATCCATATTTTCGATCTCTCCATGAATGTCCCCGGTGGCGACGCAAACGCCTACGCCTCGGCATTGGTACTCGTCATGCTTCTCCTGGCGATCAACGGAACAGCCTCTTGGCTCGGCGAACGCTTCTTGCGTCGCAGAATTGTGACGATATGATACGACCGACTGAATCAACCACCGCCATGCGTCCTTGGTCACACGTGGCAGACCAAGCCTGTTGCAATCCCACTCCCTTTATAGAAATCGAGCGGCTGAGCCTGCACTACGGCAAGAATCCGGCGTTTCAGAACGTGACGCTTTCGATCAGCGCAGGCTGTATCACGGCTCTTGTGGGACCATCCGGATGCGGCAAGACAAGTTTTCTCACCTGCCTGAATCGCCTGACGGACTTGATTGATGGATGCCGTGTCGCCGGACACATCCGCCTCGGCTCCCTCGATGTCCTGGCGCCTCACACTGATGTCATCCAGCTCCGCCGCCGGATCGGCATGATTTTCCAGAAGCCAAACCCCTTCCCCTTATCGATTCGACGAAACCTGGAATTTCCATTACGCGAACATGGAGTGCGGGATCGACGACAGCGCATGGAGAAAGTTGAAACCGCGTTGCGTGATGTCGGCCTCTGGGATGAAGTCAAAGATCGGCTGGACTCGCCGGCTCTGGCACTGTCTGGTGGTCAACAACAACGCCTCTGCATTGCCAGGGCCCTGGCACTTTCACCGAACATGCTCCTGATGGATGAGCCTTGCAGTGCTCTCGATCCGATCTCCAGTGGAGTCGTCGAGGATCTCATCGTCAACCTACGCGGCCGCTATACCATTCTGATTGTCACCCACAACCTGTCCCAGGCTCGACGCATCGCGGACTACACGGCCTTGTTCTGGGTTCAACACGGAGCCGGACACCTCATTGAAATTGGGACCGCCCGGCAGATATTCGAGGAACCTCGCGAGCAACTGACAGCCGCGTACGTGAATGGGATGCGGGGGTAGCAGAATTCTTATTCGATCGAAATCCACCTTGAGAGAGGAACACGCGATGCGCCGATTTTTGAGAATATGTACACTTGGGTGGGTGCTGTCCTTCACGTTCCACCTCACTTATTTTGCCGAACAACCCTCGGCCGAACATCACGACCCCTTGGCGACCGTGAACGCAAATTCAACGTTGGGTCGTTACAATTCCAAGACGCATGTTTCAGGCACGTTCAACATTCAGAGCTCGGACGCCCTGTATCCACTCGTCACTCGCCTGAGCATAGATTTCCAGCGATTCCAGCCGAAGGCGACGGTTGAGATAAAAAAAGGAAATCCCAAAGCAGTCGAGGAATTCCTACACCCGCCTTTGAGCAAAACCGGCAAGATCAGGATGATCGACGATCGAGCCGGCAGTTTTCAATTGCTTGCCACCACGCATCAGCTTTCTGGAGCTGAAACACAAGAATTCGTCGTACAACATGGCTATGAACCGACGGCCGTTCCGATAGCCATCGATGCCATTGCGTTCTATGTACACCGAGATAATCCATTGCCGGGCTTGAGGCTTGACCAAATCGATGCCATGTTCTCATCGACACGGAAACGCGGAGCCGGCACAACCATTTCCCAGTGGGGACAATTGGGATTGGCGGAGAGCTGGAGCGATCGACCGATTCAACTCTACGGCCGTGAAAGACACTCTGAAGCAAGGGCATTCCTAAAAGAGTACGGCCTCGCGGGAGGTGAATTCAGGTCAGCGATTCATGAAGATCACGGAGCGGCTTCCGTCGTGTTCAACGTGAGCCGTGATCCACGGGGAATAGGCTACAGCGCCATTGGCTTGCACGCATCAAACGTGCGACTCGTCCCGGTTGCGGAGAAGGATGGGATGCCGTTCGTGCTCCCCACTCGGGAGACTGTGGCCGATCAGACCTATCCGCTCCGACATGCCTTGTACCTATACTTCGATCAGGCCCCCGACACACCCCTGCCTGATACCGTACAGGAATTCCTTTCCTTCCTCATCAGCCGCGAAGGAGAAGACACCCTGATAAAAGCCGGGTTGTTCCCACTCCCTCCCATACAATCCAACCAGAGAGCCGTGGCCCTCGGCGTGCCGACCGGACGCACACAGCCAATGAATCCGGCAAGCGTCCGATGAGACCAACTTAGATCTGCGATCGTAATCCATACAGTTTTCACTCAGGAGGAACCCGCATGAGAGGATTCTATAGGGCAACGGATACTGCCGGAATGGTGCTCGTTGCCGCACTGACCGCCACGACCGTTGCGTTATTCCCGCAGCCGATACTGGCCCACGAGCTCGCCCCACATACGGAGCCGTTGCCGGCTCCAATCCAAACCGCTCAACAGCTGGGTGCGACATCTGAGCAACAAGGCCCCTCGCCGGCGGCTCAACCCTCGCAAAGCATGCTATCCCTGGAAGATCTGCTCCTGCAAAAAGGGACGATCACGAAAGATGAATGGCTCAAAATTCGTGCGGAACAGGAATATAAAACCGCCGAACAAACACGACGGCTGGAGAATTTAGAGGATTGGAGGAATAGGACGGAAGTGCTTCCGATCCTTCGAGACAAAGTGAATATCGGTCTGAATGCCGTGCAATTCTTGTACGGGCATGTGAACGCAAAGGTTCCTGAAGGGCGAAGCCAAGATAGTTTCTCTATTCGCCGCGCGGAGCTGGTGATGTGGGGAAAACTCAGTGAGTACCTTCCTCGTTGGCATATGTTGATGGAGTTCCAAAGCACCAATCTGACGAGTAACACCCCCTTAGCCGGCACAGCAAACCCGACCTCTGCAACATTTTTCCGAGAGGCCTATATCGATGTTCGTCCGGTTCAAGCATGGGCACCCAACCTTAATTTCATCAGGCTTGGTGTATTCCGCATGCCCTTCGGTATCTTCACCGAGCAATCCGGTGGTTTGCGGGACATCATCAGCTCTCCCTACCTAAACGGAGTGGGAGGCGGTGGGGGGCCTGGACAAAACCGGAACGGAACCGGAGGGGCGATCGAGTTTCTTCAGGAACGAGACTACTTCGTCGATGTCCGCGGGAAAATCATGAACCGACTCGAATACGTCGTCGGGATCATGAACAACAATAACTACCAAGCCAACGGGATCGTCAGTAACACCTCGGGTATCGGCGGGGCCAATCAGCCGAAGGCCGTATACACACGCCTCCGGTTATTCGGAGACGAGACGTCGTTCGTCAGTTTTACAATGATCCAAGGCACGTCCAACAACGCCGGAACCTTTATCAATGGGCGTGGCAAGGGCCACTTTGATCGATACGGGGTGGATGCCCGCTGGTACCCAAAGTTCCTGCCGGGATTCATGGTGCAGGCGGAGTATTGGCAAGGTCATGATGGATCGAACGCCACGACAGTCGGGACAGCCGCCAACGGAGCCTGCCTCGATACCTGCGGCGGGTCTCATGCGCCAGGCGTACAACGACGCACCTGGTACGTGCTGGCCAAATACCTCATCTCAGAGGGGTTGTTCGAACACTTTGAGCCGGTCTACATGTACGAGGAGTTCGATCCGAATACCAGACTCTCAGACGATCGCTACACAAGACACATCGTCGGATTGAATTATTATTTCGAGAACTTCCCGCCAAAAATGCAATCCAAAATCCAGTTCAATTATGAATTTAGGCATCATGCAGGGCTAGGGCCTGGAGAAGTGCTCAATTCCCAGACCGACCCGTTTGCACAAAACGCATTCTTTTTACAGTGGCAACTGCGGTATATGTAAGACAATTCATAGATCCATACCATCAGACGGGCTAATGATGTTGACTCCACCACACGATGGCTGCTCATGATGGTTGATCATAAGGCCATCACTTCAGTACTCGCCGTACTAGTGTTCCCGCTCATCCTCACTGTGAGTGGGCTCTCCGCATGCGGCCTTTTGAACAACGGGCGATCAGTTTATGACCACGACGGGTTCCGGATTGGTCTTCAAGCGGATCCTTCAGTTCGCCCATCCGATCCGACACACCTGAATAATCATCCGATCAATCTTACTGCAACGGACCTCAAATCGTTGCTTGGAGTGATACAGGTCAGCGGCTACAGCGGGACCATTGTCGGCTTCGTCACGAGGCCGCAGCCCATCTCGTTATTCACACCCGAAGAATTATCGGCCATCGGAGAACATCTCGCCAGGGCCTTCCGAGAGGCACGGCCGACAGAGCGAGTTTCTTTTTCATTGCCAAAACCAGGTGTGGTTTATAGCGAAGATCGAACCGTCGGGTACTTATTCTTTCGTGGACCCTACCTCCACGTAATCGTGACTGACCATTCGTCGATCATTCGTACTGACACAGGAGGCGGAGATTACAAAGACATTCGAGATACCAAGGGCATGAAACTGTGGGTGGCTGGTCCTGCCCAAGCCGCCATGGTGCCGGACTTTGAAGAGCCCCGGTGGGCCCCCTTCGAGAGGGTTCATATCTCTCTTGCGATCAAAAACGTTCTGACTCAGAAAGAAAACATGCCTGCCGCCCGTACGAACCAAGGGAAGCCAGGCTCGCCAATTCCCTTGCCTGCCGCCGTCTCATCTGAAAACCGCCAGAACGCTCCTTCGCCTGAAAATCTGCAACGCCAACTCCGCGATCTCTCCGGAGAGAATCGGGAACTCCGAGATCGACTCGATGAACAAAATAAACGGATGCAGCAGTTACAAGAGCAGATCGAGCGGTTGCATCCTCCTTCGGACATGAAGGGCCAGCCATAGCTTGCGGCTCCAGCCCCATCGTCAAACTGCTATCCATGGGGTTAGTCTTGATTGATAGTGATATTGATAGTGATATGGCGATAAGGACCCGACACCATTCGTCGGACCACCGGGCAAGACACAATCCTGCGTGGCTCACGACAGTTCACACTGTCGCATGTCTGGTATCTCTGCTTTATCTGTTCATATCCCACACCCTTCTGCCGTGAACGAATCGTTGGGACCAGGATCGATGCTGAATCCATCAAAGACACCTTGCTACCCTGGCCACACTCTGCTACTGTGCCCCTTCGTTCCTGATTGCTATTTGAACAAGGTACAATATCAATATGGTCTGGGACCCAAAAGATCCGTGGGGCAAAAAGCCTGATCCGCTTGAGGACGCACTCAAGCAAGCACAGTCTCAACTCAAAGATCTCTTTCCCCCTGGTGGGTTCAAAAGCCTCTTGCCTTCCGGCGGAGCCTGGAATCTCATCATCGCTGCGGTAGTGATCTTGGTCGTCTGGCAGAGTGTCTTTATCGTCGCTCCGGATGAGGAGGGCGTGGTCAAACGGTTCGGGGTCCCGGTACGGGCGGTAGAACCGGGGCCGCACTTCAAGATTCCGCTTGTCGAAACCGTCCTCCAGCCCAAGG
>CAYSFU010000056.1:0-26890 GCA_964430555.1 uncultured Nitrospira sp.
CGAAGCGCGCAATTCCGGTAGACCTCGGCCAACATGCCGATCTCGAGCCCCCAATCGCCTGGAATACGATTGATCCAGGCCAGATCCCGCACCATCGCAAACTCACCGGCCAGCGGGTATCGAAAACTATCCAAAAACGAGAGCAGGGGATGCGGTCCGACCAGGAGTTGCAGGCTGCGGATCAGCGGTGTGATGAAGAGACGTGTCACACGCCCATGCATCCGGTCCGTCACACGGCTGTAATACCCTTTACAGAACTCGTAGGCGAGGTTCGGATTGGCGATGGGATAACAGAGGCGAGCCAGATATTGACGATCATAACTGACAATGTCGCAATCATGGAGCGCGATGACTTGGCTCTGGCCTCTGGCCAGAACATAGCCATATGCCGTCCAACATCCGCGCCCCTTGCCCTGGTGTCCGATGTCGATCTCGTGCGAGACCAGCGCATTCAGGATAGCCTGGATGCGGGCGCCGTCGTTCCAGATGACGCGGACTCGTTGAGGAAGTTGGGAAAAGAATTGCTTGGCCAGCCTGAATTCCAAAGCGGAGGCGTGATCCAAGGAGATGACAATCTCGCTGATGTAGCGAACGTCGCTCAGAATGTCGACGATGCGTTTGAGAGCGGGGCGTTCGAGTTCCGCATAGAGTGACGGGAGAACCAGTGCGATCGGAGTCGTGTTGGCGTACCGCTCCAGCTCTTGCTCAAGTTGCTCGGTGTTGGGTTGGCCGAGCCGGTGCAGGACCGTGACGACGCCATTTTGATAAAAATCAGACACGGTATCCTTTCGGCCACTTGATGCATATGACTGCAAGCTGATCCGGCGTAAAGACGGCAGAGGATGAGAATGCCTATTCTGCCCAACCGGTTCTCACAAAGCAAATGGACGGTTCGTGCAGGGGGCGTGCCACTGCTGATTTTGATGAAAGAGTGCGCCTGTTGGGACTTTGGGAAGAAATTTGAAGATAATTCTGCCGGAAAACAATCAGTGGTGTAGGAGAAAGCAAACAGGCTGGATGGTTTTCCCTATGGCTTATCGGTGGACAGCTTTTTCCCAAGGCGCCTCGCCAAGCGGATCATGCCGGGAGAGCGGTCACTGGGGCTTAGGAGTACGTTGAGCACATGCAGGTGATCGTGGTCGGCAAATGCCGCGGCGAGATGTTGCTGGAACTCCCGCTGGGTCCCCACGCGTACGCCTCTCCCGCCTCCGATCAGATCGCAGATTGTTTCATATTGCCATTCATGCACATCGTTAAAGGGGCCTTCCAAAATCTCGCGCTCCGTCGAGTAGCCACGGTTATTCAAGAGGATGACAATCGGGGCTTGTCCATAGCGGACACAGCTGGCCAGTTCCGTTCCGGTCATCTGGAAGGCACCATCTCCCACGAGCACGATTGGACGGAGACTGGGGTCGGCGAATGAGGCGCCTAAGGCTGCCGGGACGGCAAATCCCATCGACGTATAGTAGGCTGGTGACAAGAACTCAAATCGATGTCGGACATGCAGGTCTGCCGCAGCAAAGAGCGATTCGCCAACGTCTGCGATCACGATAGTCTTCTCGGTGAGCACGGTATCCAAATGCCGGAAGAGCCCTTCCAACGTCACCGAAGCGTCTAAGTCCGGTGTCGATGGCGCCGGAACGATTCTGGCCGGGAGTGTTCGTTGCGAGTGTGAAAAAGAGGGGAGCGGCGATCGCACCAGCCCCTGAACAAAATCCTGGAACTTGATGGAGTCATACCGGTGGTGTTTGATGGCGACTCGATCGGCGGTTGCATGGATGGTACGTCCTTCAGATAACAGCGGTGACGTCGCATCCAGATCTTCCACGTCGGAGAGGATGGAGCCCAGGATCAGCAGGCAGTCGGAATCGTTGATGAACTGCTGAACATCTTCACGAGCAATGAGCCCGCCATACACGCCGATATAGAGCGGATGGTCTTCGCGAATGATGGATTTCCCGAGCAGCGTTGAGGCAATGGGGATATTGAGTTGCTCAATGAGGCGAATGAGATCATCCTGGAGTCCGAACCGACCGACCTCCGCTCCCACGAGCATGGCCGGGCGTTTGGCCGACGCCAGCATGATCCGTACTTCGGTGAGTGCTTCTTCCAACGCGGCTGGGTCGCTCGGTGTATCCTCGATACACATCGGTCTTATTCCGCCGGTGAGCGGACAATGGACCATGTCTCTGGGAATCTCGATGTAAATGGGACGGCGGTAGCGCAGGAGGGCGGCAAAAGCCCGGTCCATTTCTCGCTCGGCGGTCAAGGGATCGTCCAGCGTGATTGCGGCAACGGTCATCCGTTCAAAGACTTCTCGTTGCGTCCCGAAGTCGCGGACCATATGATGCAGATAGGGCGTGCGAGTTCGCTCGGACAGGCCGGGTGAGCCGGTCAGAAGCACCACCGGCGACCGTTCCGCGTAAGCGCAGGCAATGGCGTTGACGGTATTGAGTCCACCGACGCAATACGTGACGCAGACGGCTCCGATGCCGTTGATGCGCGCATAGGCATCCGCTGCAAACCCGGCGCAATCTTCTCGCGTGGTCCCGATGTGTTGTATCGGAGAGCGTTCGATCAATTGATAGAGGGAGAGGACGTAGTCGCCGGGAATGCCGAAAATATGGCGGACACCGAGATGATGCAGTCGATCCAACACCGCAGAACCAATGGTGGCTTTGTCGCTCATTCTTCTTTATCCTCACACCCGCAATGAAACAGCTTCGTTATCAGGAAAACATACTGGCCGAGGTTCGTCAAGCAATGAGCGTGTGAGTATCGGATTGACGACCGCCATGATGTGACCATTCACGTACAGAATCAGATACACCCTGTTACAGGAGAGAAGACGATGACACCGATGGCCCAGGTCCGCCTGACATCACGACGTATCTCGGAGGAACGGTCCCTTTGGCTCTTTGCCGGTCATGTTGGACCAGTCAGCGGTTCGGCAGCCGCTGGGGACCTTGTGGATGTGCTGAGCGCCGATGGGAAATTCTATGGGCGTGGCCTCTATAACCCTGCCTCGAAAATCCGCGTTCGTCTCCTGACATTTGAGGACGAGCCCATCGATGACATATTCTGGCGGGTGAGAATCCAGCACGCCATCCATCTCCGGCAGCGAGTCGTCACACAGTCCAATGCCTATCGGCTGATCTATGCCGAGGGCGACCGACTACCGGGCTTGATCGTAGATCGGTACGATCAGCTGCTGGTCATGCAATGCTTATCGTTCGGCATGGATGCCCGGAAGGAACTCATCGCGGACGTGCTGATGAAGGAATTGAATTTGACTAGTGTCTATCTGAGGAACGAGGCCAAGAGTCGGCAACTCGAAGGTTTGCCGCTCGAGCGGAGGTTTCTCTGTGGCAGTGGTCCGACGCAAGTCGAGATTCACGAAGGGCCGGCGAAGTTTCTCGTTGATGTCGAGAAGGGGCAGAAAACGGGCTGGTTTTGCGATCAACGAGAGAATCGGTTGGCGGTGGCCAAGCTCGCGGCAGGGGCTGATGTACTGGAAGTATTTTGTCATACCGGCGCCTTCGGGGTTCATACCGCGCTTGCCGGAGCGGCATCGGTGGAAGGCCTCGATGTCAGTCAAGACACCCTGAGCATGGCCAGAACACATGCCACGATGAACAAGATAGGGGATCGCTGCCTCTATCGCCAAGCCGATGCCTTTGAGGAGATGCGCAAGCTCGTGAAGACGGGCCGCCGTTATGATGTGGTGATTCTAGATCCTCCGGCCTTCGCTCGCAGTAAACAGGCCCTGGCCGGTGCCTTGACCGGGTATAAGGATGTCAATCTCCTGGGCCTAAAGCTGCTGAAACCGGAAGGCTTCCTGGTAACGAGCTCCTGTTCCCATCCGGTCTCGGAAGAAGATCTCTGGAAAAGCATTCGTCTTGCAGCACGCGATGCCAAGCGCGACATTCGGCTGATCGAACAACGGGGCCACAGCGCCGATCATCCCATCCTCGCCGACATGCCGGAGACGCGGTACTTAAAGTGTTTTATCGTGCAGGTGTTGTAACAGCTGTTGATGCATGTGTGTTTCTTTCGATTACGTCCGTGTCTGCATGAGAGGGGTGCTGATGTATCTCGTGCCCAGAGGCATCATACCGGTAGTTGACCAAAGTTTGTTTCATTAATAGGAGGACCGTATGGAGAAAGACATGATACGCAGCAAGATCAAGGCGGCTCGGCGCAAGAAGAAACTCACGATTGCCGATGTCGCGAAAGCTATCGGCAAGAATCCCACGTTTGTGGCGGCGGCGCTGGACGGCAATCACCGGTTTACCCAGTCCGAGGCGATGAAGGTCGGCAAGCTTCTGGGGCTAGACAACGAGCTTGTCCAGTCCTTGAGCCGTTGTCCGGTACGTACGGATTCCCCGAACATGACAGACCCGTTCAAGTATCGGTTGCTCGAAATCATCGGGGTGTACGGCGATTCGTTGCGTGAGATGGCCAACGAGACGTTCGGCGACGGCATCATGAGCGCGATCGACTTTACCTTGGATATGGAAAAGGTCACCGGCAGCCAGGGGGAAACCCGCTGTAAAATTACCCTGAACGGCAAATGGCTTGAGTATAAGTCGTTCTGAGGAGAAGGTTATCGGCTGCTGGATTTAGATTTGGAAAAATCTCGAAGCTTTTCCCTAACTTCTTGGCCTGCATGCACCCTGCTGTCCCTATGCCAAACGGGACATCAGACTCATTGTGTGACAAGGCTAGAGTGTTCACCATCCCATCCTTGTTGACATGCCGGAGACGTGGTATCTGAAGTGTTGTGTCGTGCAGGTGTTGTAACGGAGGGTGACTTCGTCACTTCCGTCGCGATGAATCTTGACTCATGTGCAAGGGGGCAGCAACAGATATTGTGAACATTCCGTACTGCAACTAAGCCAAAAAGAGAATCGAAAAAGATAGTCGTCCGACGTGATAGTTGAGGGCATGGTCTCATCGCCGGGTCCTACACTATCGGCTCAAGAGTTTCTCCTCCTCAATTCAAAACACTGTCTCAGACTCGTTATTCTTTTTCGAGCTCACAACGACAGACCTGAAATCTGCTTATAGAGTGCTACTGCATAGCTATCCGTCATTCCACAAATAAAATCCGTCACATTGAGAAGTCTTTGATAACGACTGTCATGTGGAATCCGCCTGTGGCTCAAGAACTGATCAGGAATCAGCTTGACGAGAATCGAATTCTTAGGCAATGCCTTCTTGCGTCTTTCTGCCACGTCTTCTGACGCAACAACAAACGCATCAAGGAGCCCGCCTAAAACATTAAACCCTGGCACTTCGACTTCTATCACTTCTCTAGCAGTATAGACCTTCTTCCTATCGATACGCTTAATCGATTCAACAACCTTTCTCTTATTGGATGTTATTACTGAGAGCAAATCTTTCTTAAATATTCCTTTTATCAGTTGTGGTTCATGCTGCATGAAACAGTCAACTACTTCCGACACAAGAACACCAATGGCTCGAGCTCTCAAAAAACTCATTTGCTCCTGCTCATCCTTGATGGGATTGAGCCGAGTAGTTAAACGCGGATCATTAATTAAGCGCCCCAAAAGTCTTTTTGCTTCCCGAAAATTTACATGCCCTCTCCGAACACCATCCTCCAAATCAATAATCGAGTAACAGATGTCATCTGCGGCTTCGACTAAATACGCAAGAGGATGCCTGCACCAACTTTCGCCTTGAATCTTTGGTGCCAAACCAACCTCTTCCGCAACTTTACGAAAAAGTTCTTTATCGGCATCAAAGAACCCGTGTTTTTTTGCGCCAGCAGTAAACTGTGCGTTCTTACCCCCTGCCTCAACTGAAGAGGTCGGATATTTTGAGAATGCTGCCAAAGTCGCATAGGTCAGCTGCAAACCGCCCTCATCGTCTGGATGCTGCAGCCTTGTTAAAATTCTGAATCCTTGTGCATTGCCTTCAAACTTTAGAAAATCGGCTTTCTGAGAACCTGTTAGCTGCTCAAGAAACTTCTTCCCATTTCCTTTAAACCACTCACAGATGGCCTGTTCGCCAGCATGTCCAAACGGTGGGTTCCCAATGTCGTGGGCAAGACAAGCGGTAGAAACGATCATCCCAACACCAGAAGCATCTACCCGTCTTGAAAGCTTTTTCGCCTTGATTAGGCGAAGACCAACTTGCATCCCCAGCGAGCGGCCTACACACGATGCCTCTAAGCTATGGGTAAGTCTGGTTCTCACATAATCGTTCTTAGCTAGTGGAAATACCTGAGTTTTATCTTGCAGCCTCCGAAACGCAGAACTGAATACGACTCGATCGTAGTCTTGATGAAATAATGACCTTCCTGCATCCACTAAGCCCTTTCCTGGCTTTCCTAGCCTACTAGCAGAAAGTAATTGATCCCACTTCATCAGTCGCTTCCCTACTCCCTCTGTCTAGGCAAGTCCGTACACTAAATTATAGCCCAGCAAGTACTTCGAGCAGCGAAAAATTGCTTGAACAACCGTCGCCGCGAAGCGGCTTGTGTCAAACGAGACGCCAAAACTTGGCTGCTGCCAATTTAATTGACACCATCCTACGCTCATTTGGTCTACCGTTCGAACTCCATCGGACTGAGATACCCCAAGGTGGAATGCCGCCGCTGAGGATTATAAAAGCGCTCGATGGAATCGAACACATCAAAATGGGAAAGGGGCAAGTGAGGTGTACTATTGATGTTCAGTCTTTCACACCCACGCCGACCACGATGAGTACCGCATAGTCCTACTTCATGCAGCCATCGACTGGAGGCATCGCTCCTCTTGGTGTAACCGGGAAGACCGTCTACTTTGCGTTGGTCGGTGAGCAGGAACCACTGACCGGTACCGTTGTATAGCGCCCAGAACGAAAAACCAGGTGGATCACGTCATAGAGTGTCGTGCCGTGATTAAGCTCCCAGCCCCTGCCGTCATGACCGTCAGCGAGGTATATCGTCAGCACGGTCGTCACTTTACAGGCGTCCGTGACCAGGTATTACCGGAAGGAAGAGGAACGCTCGGTTGCTCCATGATTGAGTCCTATTCCTCTGCGCGTCGCTTCTTGAAGTCACATCCGGATCGTCAAAGGCCGCGATGGACTGCGTCGAGATACGCGTGACCTTCGGTTGACTTCCGTCTGTTGCATGCACGGCCTGATTCATGACGGTGATTGTCAGCTGTTGGGACCATACTCGGTATACTCGACTCGTGTGTTTCGTATGCCTCGCGTCCTCTATCGGTCTCAACCTTGGACTGTGCCCCGTCTCTTGCCGTGCCAACGATTTACGACCCTGGTCTTTCCTGGCGTTACCAGATTGAGGCTGGGACACGATGAAATTCAGCCACGACAGGAAAGACGAGCGCGGCAAAATCCCAGTAGCGCATGCGGATGGCTGCCGAGTGCGTGCCGCCTTCAAAACAGATCTGCTCATCGCTTGTAAGGGATCGATCGACGTAGACCGGTAGTCCATAGAGTGTCCCAAGCGGCGGCATGGCACCTACTTCGCAGTCTGGGAAGAGCCCTGAGATTTCCTCTTCGGTGGCAAGCCGGACACGGGGGGTCCCAAAGATTGTGCGCAGTCGATGGAAGTCGATGTTCCAGCTTGACGGAAGAACCGTCATGACGAAGCGTTTGTTTACTTTCACGATCACGACTTTCGCCATCTTCTTCTGTGGCACCTGGAGGGCTCGAGCCACGTCTGCTGCGTGAAATGTCCGTGAATGAGGCAAGACATCGTAGTGCACATGTTCCTGATCGAGACGAGTTTTGAGTGTCTGTGGAATAGACATGAGAAGACCTCCTGTGTTGGGTCAACTCCAGAGGGAGATTATGAGTGGGTGAATGGAAGAGCCGACTGGATCGAAGCGTGTTGGGGACAGTTCGGAAAGTGTTCATGACTACGACTCCGCGTAGAT
Organism: uncultured Nitrospira sp.; assembly: GCA_964430555.1. Taxonomy (GTDB): domain Bacteria; phylum Nitrospirota; class Nitrospiria; order Nitrospirales; family Nitrospiraceae; genus Nitrospira_D. The sequence goes on from CAYSFU010000056.1 coordinate 7,914, forward strand.
CATGGGACTCAGTGACACGCAAAGTATAATCCCTTTGATGAGGGAGTATGCAAGACTTTTCGTTGTCAATGTATGCATGGAAAGAGGTCGAGGATTTTTATAGAGAGCTTTTCGGCGATGTTTGGCTTCCGTAGGGACTTCTTGGAAAACGTAGAAGAAATGCTGTATCGAGGTAGAGGAAATGGGGGCAGCCTGAGTCGCTCACTTAAGGAGCATATAGTGTGCTCCATTCTTGACAGTCTGCCGAAATGCTGTGCTAAGGTAAACTTGAAGTTGCGGACAGTCATGTTCGGCTCACACACTTAACCAGGGGGATATGAAAATGAAGAGGACATTCTCTTGCGGGGCAGTCATTCTTGGTGCGCTTGGGATGTTGGTGAGTGTTCCTGTACTCAACGCTCAGCCGTCTCCGGCCGGGAATGTTTTGGACTCCATTGCGCATGCGAAAGAGGCTGTGGAGCACGGCAAACAAGGCCATGCCGACGTACTGGCGGTCCATGCGGAAAAATCACGGAATCATGCCGAGCGAGGCGGAAAAAATCCGCATTTGGGCGAAGGGATCAAACATCTGACCGAAGCCATTGAGCATGGGAAGGCGGGCCACGCCGACGTTGCCACGCAACATGCCGAAGAGGCCCTGACACATTTGAATGAGGCTAAATAAGGTATTTCTTGCAGAAAGTTAGGGCGAGGGTGTACGAACGGGCAGGAGGAAACGTCTTCCTGCCCGTTTTTACTTGAAGAAGCATGTGTCGCAAGACCCACGAGCATCCTATTCGATAGGTTCGTCGGTGATGGCACTTGCTGGATAATCTATCACGGCACCATTCGGTGACGAGTGAGAATTATCGTAACCGTCGCGGCTCTAGCCCTGATATTCGTGGGCACCGCTGCCTACTATGTGTGGGAGTTGGTATCAATCGGAGCTGCCTACAAGGCAAAGGTCCTGTGCTCTGGCGTCTTTGTCTCCATGCGGACACCTGACGATGTGCTCCACTCGGATCTTGGCGTCGAAGATTTGCCTATCCTGCGTGCGATCAACGCCACTGTCGACCGCTCAACTCGCACTGTGTCGACAACCTTCCTTGGGTTCATACGGCAATCCGCCGTATATCGCCCTGGTCTTGGATGCACGCTAATGTTTACACGCTATCCTCACCCCTCACCCGTTCATCTTGATTCAACGAGCGATCGCCTTCATGCGGTACCAAGTCAATGGCCGGTGGCGCAGCCGACAGTCGACGTGGAACCTGTGATCGATCAGGAACGCTTGGATGCCGCTCTCGACTGGGCTTTTTCTGAGCCCCATGCGGCGCGGTTGCGTCGTACGCGCGCTGTCGTCGTCGTCTACCGAGGGCAGATCGTCGGTGAACGATACGCGCCGTTATTTGATCAGCACACTCCTCTTCTCGGCTGGTCGATGACCAAGAGCGTGGTTCATGCGCTGATCGGGATCCTGATCAAAGAAGGGAAGTTAGCACTCACAGATCCGGTTCAGGCGCCGGAGTGGCCTGAGCCGAGTCACGCCAGCAGCGTGATCACGGTCGATCATCTTCTACAAATGACCAGCGGAATTGAATTTGATGAGAACTACGCCAATCCACTGGCTGATGTCACCCACATGTTGCTGCGGACACCAGACATGGCGAGTTATGCCGCAAGCAAAAAGCTCGTTGCCGAACCGGGCTCCCGGTGGAGTTATTCGAGCGGAACAACCAATATCCTCAGTCGAGTCATTCGTCGTGCCGTCGGCCATTCCGACTATCATGCATTCCCACATCGTGCACTGTTTCAGCCGCTTGGTATGAACAGCGCGGTGCTCGAGACCGACGCGTCCGGGACGTTTGTCGGTTCTTCCTATGTGTACGCGACCGCCCGTGATTGGGCCAAGTTCGGTCTGCTGTATCTTCAGGATGGCATATGGAACGGAGAGCGTCTGTTGCCGGAAGGCTGGGTGCAGCATGCGATCACGCCAGCGTCAAGCATCCCCGGGCATGCCTTCGGTGCGCACTTCTGGGTACGGATACCGGATGAATACACGAGTGGCGGGGATGCGAGTCTCATTCCTCACGACGCGTTCCACGCTGTCGGGCATGCAGGCCAATTCATCACCGTCATTCCTTCATGCGAGTTGGTTGTGGTTCGATTGGGTCTGAGCCGCTCCGCGTCTTCCTGGCAGCATGACATCTTTCTCAACAAACTCTTGATGGCTGTCAACGATTCACTTGTGGGTGTCGACATAAGGTAGGAGAGAGGCTTATCTTGTCAGTAAGATGCACGAAGAGAGGTGCGGGTCTTGGAAGAGATTCGGATGCGCAACGGTAGAAAATATGAGGAGTCGTGATGCGGGTGATTGTGGTTGGTGGAACCGGCACGATTGGGTCAGCGGTGGTGGCAGCGTTGTCGGCGCGCCATGAGGTGGTGACTGTCGGGCGCACGAAGGGAGTGATACAAATTGATCTGGCATCGCTGGAGTCGATCCGCTCGATGTTTCAGTCGGTGAGACCATTTGACGCGGTGGTTAGTGCGGCTGGGCAAGCGAAGTTCGGCAGTCTCGATGATTTGACCGATGCAGACTATCTCTTCAGTTTCTCCAACAAGCTGATGGGGCAAACCAATTTGGTACGGATCGGCCGACAGTTCATTGCCGATGGCGGGTCGTTTACGCTCACAAGCGGGGTGCTCAGTCAGGAGCCGATCAAAGGCAGCGCCTCCATCAGCATGGTCAATGCTGGACTCGAAGGTTTTGTTCGTGCTGCGGCGCTTGAGCTGCCACGTAGGGTACGAGTCAATGTCGTGAGTCCACCCTGGGTGCAGGAAACGCTGGTTGCGCGTAAAATGGACCTGTCGCATGGCATGCCGGCCGCTTCGGTAGCGCACGCCTACTTGGCGAGTATCGAAGGGATGATGACGGGACAGACGCTTGATCCACGGAAATTGATGGGCTGATAACTCTGTCCACCCAGTCAAGTTTACGGAATGATTGAAATGGACGAGTCATTCCCGCAACCTATCCGCTGAGTAGGAGTAGACGGTTTTCTCTACGGTTTCAGCATGTCGAATCGATCTCACTCTTCTGCTGCATCATTCTCAGCCGAATCGCGTCGGGCGTTTTATGAAGCCCATCCTTCGATCGCCATGTTCATGCTGGTCGTCGTGCTGATGGCCCCCTTTGCCGGACTCTATGTGGCAGGATTACTTGGCGTGGTGGTCGGAGTATTGGTTTCTGCCGCCGCCTATGTGCTCATGCCCTGTTTCGAGAAATGGCTAGGCGGCTGACTCACAGAGTCAGCCGCCGTCGTTGGTGTGTTATTGCTGCTGAATAGCCGACAGCAGCCACTGTTCATTCTTCGCACGCATGAAGGTCCAGGTTTCATAGGATTCTGTCGCGTCTTCTACGCTGCCTTCAATCAGAGAGCCTGGCTCTCCACGTGGAATTGTCGTGGAGACGGTATAGTCGCGAGCATTCCAGCGGAGGTCTACCGTGGCATAGTCGGTCGTGTCTTCTGACCACGCTTCGCGGACATCTCCCTTGAGTAACACCACGTTCTCCACATGATTCCGGACCCCCTGACGGTTGTCCTCGGCCAATGCAGTGTTGAAATAGCCCAGCATTTCCAGCGTCACAGACCGTTGCAACGCCGCCATGTCCTGTGCACTCCAGGCGGATTGAATATCCATCAGCAGTTGCTGAAAGGCCGCTTTATCCTCGGTTGTCACGGTGTAGGTAGCCGTGTCTGCTGGACTCACAGAACTGTTGGCCGAGACATCAAGGAGGCTTCCTCTTGTCGTGGTGCTGGATGAGAGTCCGGTAAATACTGGAGCCGGAGTCTGTCTGGATCGTCTAAAAAAGTAGAACGCGCCTGCTCCAATAGCCATCAGGAAGAGGATGAGCCCAAAGGAGCTTCCCGATGTGGATGCTGCTCCCGACGATCCCGATCCCGATTCAGATTCCGCGTCCGTGGTCTTGGCGCTGCTCTCGGTTGCCCCGAAGAGCATATGGCCAAGCCATGTTCCGGCTAAACCACCGGCAATCCCCGCGAGGAGCGGATTGCGTTGCCACCAGGAAGGAGCTGAGGCCGGACTCGGCTGAGGCTTTGGGGTATTTATTGCCTGCTGTGGTGGTGTTGCGGCTGGCTTGGGCGTGGATGACTGTTCGATGGGTCTGGCGCCGTTGTCCTGATGAGTTCGAGATCCACGGCTCCCAAAACCCATTGATGAATTTCCTCCGCGAGATCCACCTGAGAATCCTCCGCCTGATCCCCGTGCCTTTGCAATGGAGAGGGTTGGCACGAACAGCAAAGACGCGATGAGACTGATCGCGATGAGATTCGAATGTTTCACCATGTGATGTCCTTTCATGACTGGGTGCCCCATACTGAGAAGTCGTACTTATCCTAACAGCTTTGAATAGAAAAAACCGCACTCTCATTGGTCGAGTCGACGCGCATGATCGGTCAGCTTCGTGGTGTCGGTCATGCACACCGGGTATGAACAGAGTATGGGACGTGGGGCGATGATGGGTCTGACGTCAGACCCATCATCCTAGGCGTTGATTCGCTCAACAACTCGCTGTCGGTGTCCGATTGAAATCAGCGACTGTGGGAAAGACGAGTGCGGCAAAATCCCAATAGCGCATCCGGATTGCTTCAGAGTGAGTCCCTGCCTCGAAGAGAATTTCCTCGTCTCCGATGAGCGAACGATCGACATAGACCGGAAGGCCGTAGAGGGTGCCAAGTGGCGGCATCGCGCCGACTTCACAGTCAGGGAAAATCTGCGCCAGTTCTTCCTCGGTCGCAAGTCGGACGCGGTGGGTTCCGAAAATTCCTCGCAGGCGCTGGAAGTCGATCTGTGTCGTGGCCGGCAGGACCATCGTGACGAATCGTTCCTGTACTTTCACGATGACCACCTTGGCCACGGAGTGCTCCGGGAGATGGAGTGCCTTAGCGACCGCACGAGCGCGATCTGTTTGAGCGTGAGTCAAGATATCGTAATGGACGTGTTCGCGATCAAGGCGCGACTTCAGCGTGCGTGGAATAGGCATGGCCGTACCTCCTGTGATGGCCGATGTCCAGATGGAAATCGGCGGGTGGGTAATAAATAATAAACGCCGAGAGGGAACTTCTGGAAGATGGAGAGACCGAAACGAATGGTCGTGATCGTCTTCATGACTACGACTCCACGTAGCTCATGGTGAACGGCACGTCTACAGTGAGTATATTCCTTTTGACGGTTTTAGTAAATCGTCGGTGGGCCAATTTCTCCCAATCCCTGATCGGTCAGAGCGAGAAGAGGCTCTGTCTGGTGGTTGGATACGAGTTCACTGCGAGTGGGGGTGGGGTAGCCGATTGAGCCCATCAAGAGCTGCGGTACGATAGCACTCAGCCATGGTGGGATAATTGAAGACGTTATGGACGAAGTATTCGACCGTTCCCCCATAGGTGAGAACCGATTGGCCGAGGTGAATTAGCTCCGTCGCTCCGGCTCCGATGATATGGACACCCAGCAGCGCGTGCGTCTCGCGATGAAAGATGACCTTTAAAAGGCCATGCACGTCGCCGCTGATGTGGCCACGTGCCATTTCTCGAAAAAAAGCTCTGCCGGCGGCGTGCGGAACATTGGCGGTGGTGAGTTCCTCCTCATTGAGGCCCACCATCGAGACTTCAGGAATGCTGTAGATACCGTACGGAATTACTTTGATGGTATGCGCGTCAGATAGCTGAAAGGCATGGCAGGCCGCGAGGCGTCCCTGTTCCATTGCGGTTGCGGCAAGCGCGGGAAACCCAATGACATCGCCGATCGCGTAAATGTGAGGGATGGCTGTTTGGTAGTGGGCATTCACGGACAGCTGTCCCTGCTGATCTGTCGTGAGGCCAATGGCTCCAAGATCCAGCGCTTCGATGTTGCCGATTCGTCCCATTGTGTAGAGCAACATATCAGCGGTCACAGTCTCGCCATGTTGAAGATAGACTGTCGGGCGGTCAGTGTGATTGACAGATATGTCCATGCAGTCCTGTCCGAGCCGCATGGTGACCCCGTTGTGTTGCATCTGAGTCTCGAGAGCCTGCGCAATTTCCTGGTCCAAGAATCGCAACATCTGCGTCCGTCGGTCGATGAGTGTCACCTTGATTCCAAAGGCGGCCAACATCGAGGCATATTCTACCCCGATGACGCCTCCTCCGATCACCATGATGCTGGTTGGATTCTTTGCTGTCCGGAGGAAAGAATCAGAATCACAGATGTTCACGTCATCAAATGCAATCTCTGCGGGACGACGGGGCCGTGAGCCGGTCGCCAGCACGATGACGGAGGCCTGGACCTGATGAATCTGCCCATCCGATCGCGTCACGTTCAGGGTATGGGTGTCGAGAAAAGATGCTGTGCCTGGAATGATGTCGATATGGTTGCGCTGTAGCTGATGCGTGATCACGGCCACTTCGGTTTCGATGACCTGATTCTTGCGGCTCATCAAGTCAGGGAGTGTCAGTTGCCTCGTGAGCGCGGCACCCAACGAGGCCAGCCCTCGTCGATGTAAACCATGGAGGTACTCAATGGTATCTTTGAGCGTCTTGCTGGGCAAGGTGCCGGTATTGAGCGAAGCGCCGCCAAGTTGCGGGGCCTTCTCGATGATTGCCACGCGTTTGGAGAGTTTCGCTGCTTGGACTGCCGCTTTTTGTCCGGCTGGTCCACTGCCGACGACCACCATGTCATAGGAACGCATAGAGGGGTACCTATAGCCGGTTCCAGGAATGTGTCGTACGTACGATATCGTGGAGGCTTCTTCTCACCAAGAAAATTGATGATGTGCACCCCCATTCCTACGTGGCGGTTCCACGTGATTGAACTCAGAGGCAGCCCGCATTCCATGCACTTGATTTGCACCGATTATCGTGAACCCCTTATAATAGTCCTTAGGTTTACTCTGCGTGTTTGGCGGCCGGGAAGGCATCGTTCATGTCTGGTACGGGACAGGAGGAGCGTATGGACGCGGATGTCGTGAAACAGCTTGGACCATTGGCGGTTTTAGCGGGTGTTTGGGAAGGTGATAAGGGAGCTGATGAAGCGCCATCCGATGACCGCGGGACGGAGCAGAATAGATTTCGCGAGCGGATCACCTTTGCCCCGATCGGTGCCGTGCGCAATCATGAACAGGTGTTGCATGGGTTACGCTATGCAACTGTTGCCCATCGAATCGGCGAGGCTGAGCCGTTCCACGAAGAGGTCGGGTATTGGCTGTGGGATCCTCATGAACGGCAAGTTCTCCGCTGCTTTATTGTGCCACGGGGAGTGGCCTTGATGGCTGGCGGTACAGTGGAACCCATGGCCACATCTTTTACGCTGGTGGCAGAAGGCGGGTCTCAGACGTATGGGATCTGTTCGAATCGGTTTCTCGATAAAGAGTTCAAGACGGTGCGCTATGAGCTAGCCGTGACAATTCTTGACACGAACCGATTTTACTATAAGGAGGATACGCAACTCCGTATGCCGGGACGGAAGGATCTGTTTCACCATACGGATGAAAATACCCTCACACGTGTCTCGGCGTAACGTGCCGGTAGTGCCGTTAAGGCGGACAGGGTGACTCGACGACCTCTTGCATTGAGGTCCGGCAGATTGTAAGGTGAAACTTATGCAGCTGGTTTATAGGATCAGAGGGTCTCTCGGAGTGAGTATTTTGATCATGTTGAGTCTGTTCGGCACATTGTCCTATGCAGACACAACGAAAGGTGGAGGTTCTGTGACCGGTTCCTCCGTAGTCTCTCCCATGGTGGGCCCTTCCGCTCCTGTGGCGGCGAGAGACGTGGACTCGAAGCACATGTCATCTGCCTCGGTAGAAGTGGAGGGAGCGGCGGCCTTGCGGACGGCCCCGACCATGCCCACACAAGTTTTGGTGGGTGGCTTGACGCTGTTGCCCTATGTTGCTGCGGGGTTTGGAGGCGGCTATGTCACAGAGCGTGATCGCGCCCTCCACACCATACCGTCAGCCTCGTCCCTTCCCAACTCGGCCACTGCAGGGTTGAGAAATATTTTTGGACCACACCTTCTCCCAAACGAAGTCCATCTCGGCCTTCGCGTTCCTTTTTAATGTTTCCCTACACCGACGTCTCCCTACCAGAAGTCGAATTCCATGTTCTGACCTGACCTGTACAGCGGAGAGGTGTTTCATGAAACAGGGGTATCGTCTTGTCCTGGTCGATAAAGATGGTGTGCTCGTCAGTGAATTTCAATTGACGGAGAGCGCCCTCGGTCAGCCTGAGGTCTTTGTGGCGAAGTTGCGAGATGCGATTGAGGCTGTTGAAGAGGAAGAACCTTAGGCTGATTCTTGCTTAGACGAGGACCAGCGCGACGTGGGCAGGGTGACGGCCTGCCCACTGCTCGCGTATCAAGACGATCACTTACTGACTTTCAAGAGCCATCCATCCACCCGCTGGCAGAGGGTAAGCCCTTCAGCGAAAATGTCGACTCGGACGTAGGATCCTGTTGCGCTGGCAGGTAGTTTACCTTTGACCAGGTATCCATTTCCTTGTGGTGTTACTGTAACCGGAACCTTCTCATCTTTGACGGTGACCTTGAGGCTATCAATACGGGTCGCCTTTGACGCCAGGAATGAGAAATCTGATTTCGGGGCTGCCTCATTGCCTTTCTCATAGGAATAGGGGGTGGGCGTAAAGGCGGAGAAGATCACGTCCGCACAGGAGCCCTCTGCGGTGCCGATATTCGGACTGGCGTCGTAGGCCAAAACGTGGCTTCCTACGCCCCAAACGCTGACTGCCAGAACAAGTTGTAAAATAGTACGCAGACTCACGGTTGCCTCTCCATTGTGAAAGATACAATGATATGGTTGTGGACTATTAGGCCAGTGGCCAAAAGCCGAGACATTGTAACGTCTGAGGTAAAAAAAACAACCCCTTTCTCTCGCAAGGTCAGTCGGTTCAATATATATGAGGTCTACCTCGTGTCGTCAGATCAGATATGATGTGGATGAAGGGTCTACTAATAATGCCTACCGGTCTTGGAAAAGACTCCCAGGTCCATGAGAGAAAACCATGTTGTTGGTTGGACGGAAAGTAGGGGATGGGGACAAGAGAATGTACTGGTCCTCACCAGCGAAATCGACGAAACCCGCGAGACTTCGCTCCGAGATCTCCCCCAAACCTGACTTGACTCGATAGATATCATGCCCGCCTTCGTCTAGATATACTGCCCAGCCGGTGTGGTCAGCTTTTCCAAGACCGGTTGTGCGATCGAATGCATAGATGTCATGACCGATTCCCGCGTCGATGGTCAAGCTGATGCCATGGTCCCAAGCCACCCCCGCGTTATAATAGGGGCCTGTTGAGCCATATCGATCGTCTCCATGCTGGTCGATGAAGAGTGCCACGCCATAATGGGCGGAGGCGCCGTGGCCGTAGCGGGCGGCCTGATACTCATCCTCGCCGTTGAGATCGAGCAAGATTCCTGTGCCCCAAAAATATCCCATCCCCTGGGAAAAATTTGCGCTCCGGTATTGATCGCGTCCTTTCATGTCCACGAACAGACCAATGCCACCGGCTAGGCTTTGAGTGGCCCATTGGGGGTGTGGCGTCAGGACGCGCGAGCCGGCGCCTGTGCCAAGACCAAAGCAGTCGTATTGAAATTCTGGATCGCCCGGTTTGGCCTCCGGAGCATCATGGGTGTTGTAAGCGCTCGGAATGGACTCACCGCATTGGTACTGATCATCTCCTTCCGTATCTACGAGGGCACCGAGTCCAAGCGGTCCTCCAAACCCGAGGGCAAATCCATGGCTGCTATGGGAATCGTTGCCTGCGGTATCAACCAAGAGTCCCAATCCTCCGATCGCCGCTCCCTGCGTCAATCGATTGCCGTAGTAGTGGTCATCTCCTTGTACATCGACTAAAATGCCGACCCCACCAAAACCTGTTCCTCCCGATCCAGGGGAAAGTTCATACGTATCGGCACCTGAGCGGTCGAAAAGAAGCCCGACGCCGAGTCGGCCCGTGGCTAATCCCAACGGAGCTCCGGTGTAGCGGTCATTCCCGGCGAGGTCGATGACGACGGCATTTCCATAGCGGATGTCGTGCGATGCTCCGATGACGCCACGATATGTATCGTCTCCACCGAGATCAAGAATGAGCGCAATGGGCCTTTCCAATTCATAAGTGTTTGGACCTGGGCCTCCAATGACGATGAGTCCTTCGGGTGTCTCTTGGAGAAATCTGACTTCGCCGAGGATGCCAGGGGGAATCTGTGTTGGAGAGAGAGGATTCGGGAATGCCGGCTCCAGCTCCTCAAGCCACCGCGTAGTGGTCAATTGTGCCAGGATTTGGCCTGCGGCAAGGAGATGTTCGTATGCCACTCGCTCTTTCAGGAGCTCGGCAAACCTGGTGTTTGCAAGGATCTGAGACATTGTGGAGTCAGAGAGCACAGAGATTTGAGGCGTATAGGATTCGGCCAGCGCTCGTCCGTGCTCGAAAAGGAAGACACGTTCCTGATCGGAAAGGCCTGCCAGGGCAAGTTCCCGATGGAGTGCGGCTTGGTGAAAGGTCTCAAGGATAAATGCAATGGTGGCACGGCGATTTGAGCCGGTGGGGATGGGAGGCAGTGTAACCGATGAAGAGAGTCGATCCATGCCGGTCTCGAGCCTACGCAGAAGGGTTGCAAGATCCAGAGGACTAGCTGCTGCGAGTTCTGCGGTGAGGCGTCCATAGCGTTCCAGATTCCTCATGCCTTCCCAGGGGGCTTTCAACGTATCCGTGACCGCTCGTTGCTTGTGTCGGGCTGGTCGTGCATCCAACGTTTGATGGGAGGCCATGATGGCGTTGTGTGTTTCATGAGATGTGGAGTGGAGAAGGCTCTGGACAATCGGGCGAACCCGGTCGATGACCAGCTCGCTCATGGTGTCTGAGGAGGTGGGCGACCGATGGAGCGAGGAGGGATTGTGAATGTTGCTGCACCCGTCAATCAATAAAAGCAGGATCAGTATGAATCGTTCACGCATCAGATCCTCAATGATGGATCACACACGAATTTTGTCAGTATTCTCGTTCCTGAGTGTATCAATAGGGATCGCGTAGGGACAGTGTGTTTCACGAAATGGGCGCGGCGGTTGGTTCGAGGAGCAAGGTTCTTGCTCAGGGGCTAAGACTCAATGTCGAAGTGGATTATGAAGCCGGAGTGGGGGTGGCGTGATCTTTCCGAACCACCAAGCTAGTCGCTTGGTGGTTCGAAGTGTCCAGATGGCCGTTGTTGCCAGGGAACGGTTGCTTGACGGGATTGCTTGACTAAACTCCGCAGACTCATTTCGGCGGCTCTCAAGAGCTTGGGATCGTCGGTTTGCATGAGAGCTGTCAAGAGTACGAAGAGTGATCGGTCTGCACGAGACCCAGCCAAGATCCGATCGGTAACAGGGTCATGTTGCACTGTACTCTGTTCTTCACCCTCATCTGACGCGTCCGGGAATAGGTATTCAAACGATTTGGGATGATCAAATAACCATGAGGGTGGGACCTGAAGAGCGCGAGCGAGTGCCACCATGGTGCCAGCTGTGGGATCCGTCTGGTCCGCCTCGATTTGTTCGAGCAAGTCATGGGACAGTCCGGCTGTTCTTGCTAACGATTCAATGGATTGCCCTCGTGCCACCCTCCACCCCTGAATGTATGTTCCGATGAACATGGGGGAATGATACACAATGGGAGAATTCGCTTCAAGGAATAGAATGGCAATTATTTAAATATTCTCATTTAATCAAATAGTTATGAGGCGTTCCAGATTGCATGTCAGTTCAGTTATAATGCGAGTGCTTGTTGTGGAATATGTGTGTAAGGAGGTAGGAATCTATGTTAGGAACGGATATTCGCGGCATCATGGCTGAAGAAGAAGAGGTGCAGCGTCGTCAGGAGGCTCTGAAATCGCTGATGACGATGAGGTCCAAACAGCTTCGAGAATCGTTAGAGGATCGAATCAAGCGGGCCAGAAACAGCGGAGATTGGACTCAGCTTTCTAAGGCCGAATGTGCCAGTCTGCACAAGCAAGAGAAGGCGCACTTGAAATCTCAGCTCGAACAACTGCAGTTCGAGCAAACCAGGACTCGTGGAAAACTGACGGCCTTGAAGCGAGCGAAAGCTCGCGCGCAGCGTATCCGCGCGGCGGAAGCTGCGTCCGAACGAAGGCGTCGGTGAGTGACGGTCTTGTCGTTGTGCCATGTTCTCCAGGTGCGACATCGAGAGGTGTAGGTGGGGGCAGGGTTGTATCTTCAGACCCTGACTCGTGCACAGGGCTCTCTGATTCGACAGCTGCTTCGTGAGAAGACAGTGAGGTCGAATGAGGGAGCCTTCGTGGTTGAAGGGGTGACTCACTGTCTCGATCTTATCGCCCACCATCCCCAAGCGATACAAAGCCTGCTCGTCTCACCCAGTTATCTCCGTGTTGAAACCGATAGGGATCGAGCTATACGATCAGGCCTTCTGGCGCAACAGTTTCTGTGTTCGGATCTCGTCTTCGAGCGCTTAACCGATGTCGAGACTCCTCAGGGGATATTGGCCGTTGTTCAACAACCGAAGTGGGACGAAAGGCGAGTACTCGGACGATCAAGAATATTGGGGATTTACGGAGATCGGTTGCGAGATCCGGCGAATGTTGGGGCGATTGTCCGGACCGCTGCGGCCCTGAATTTATCCGGTGTCTGGTTGAGCCACGACTCCGCCGATCACTTCAGTCCCAAGGTTGTTCGTACCATGGCTGGTACGCTCCTGAATCTGCCTATCTTTCGGACGATGGATTTTCATTCAGTGGCGTCGTCTGAATGTGAAATCTACTCGGCGGTCCTGTCGGCAGCTGATAGAGTCCCTATTAGAGATATACGGACGGTACCCAGCCGACTCATAATCGCTGTGGGCAATGAAGGCATGGGGTTGTCATTGGACATCATGAAGGCCTCGCGGGTCAGGTTTTGTATTCCATTGGCCGAGAGGGTCGAATCATTGAATGTGGCGGCGACTGTGGCGATCTCGGCTTTCTACTTCAGTGGATTGCCCATCGATTCCGGAACATAAAGAGAGAGGCCGCCACAGTCGGTGTAGCGATTTGAAAATCAGATGCATTCGGCCTAGGATGAGGTGACGAAAGGGCGAGGATGTTGAGACAAGAGATGAAAACGACAGTAGGGTGTGCTCTCATGACGCTGTGGGCGGTGACTGTTGGATTAGGCGTGACTTCGGTATCTGCCGAATCCAAGAGCCAGGTCTACGGTCTTGAGACAATTGTCGATCTTGCCTTAGCGAAGAATCCGGTGGTCTCGCTTGCAGAGGGCACGATTGAGCAGCAAAAAGGTCAGCAGACGACGGCTGGGGCCTATCCAAACCCTACCGTTGGAGGTACTGGTGGCCACGGGATGCTCCGCGATACAAGCCAGGTTGGTGCGGGTGCTGGGTCGGGTCTTAGTCGACAGTCGCTCACCGAATACAACGTGACCGTCGGGCAACCAGTCGAATGGCCAGCCCTACGTGCGGCACGTCAACGAGTAGCGGATCTGGGTGTGGCCACGGCCAATGTCGGAATGTTAGAGACACGATTGAATCTGACCTCGCAAGTGAAGGTGGCATTTTACGAGTTGCTGCTGGCCCAACAGGATGCGGATTTGGCCAAGCAGAACCTCGATACTGTGGAAGGGGTAGCCCGGATTGTGAAGGCACGGGTCAAATCTGGAGAAGCCCCTCAATTCGAGTCCATCAAAGCAGAAGTTGAAGTCCTGAAGGCACGGCAGCAACTCGCTCGTGCGGATAATCTCGTTCGAATCAATCGTGTTGCCGTCGATACCTTGACCGGTGGTTCGCTGGGGCCCACGTACATAGTTCATGGCGAATTCAGAATGCTTCCTCCTAACTTGCAGATTGAAGGGCTCATGACTCGAATGATGGACCAGCACCCGACCATCCAGCGCTTGCTGAAGTCTGTGGAACAATCAGACTGGAAAATTGAATTCGAACGGCAGGCCCGTGTGCCGACTGTTACGGTCAACGGCAGCTACTGGCGAGAGATGGGGCGGGAAGCGTTTCAAGGGGGACTGTCGATACCTGTGCCGCTCTGGTATAGACGCCAGGGAGAGATCGCCTCGTCGTTAGGGGCAAAACGCCGCGATGAAGCGGAATTGCTTCGGACGCGCAATGAGCTTGGGCGAGCCGTCTATCAACATTATCAAGATGTCCGCACGACCGCCGAGTTGATTGAGGTGTTCGACAAAGGGTTGCTGAAGCAGGCGCAGGAAGCTCTGCGGCTCGCACAGTTTAGTTTTCAGCAGGGAGCATCGAGTTTGCTGGATGTCCTGGACGCCCAGCGTGTGCAACGACAAATCTTATTGGACTATGCCTTGGCTCGGCATGACCTTTCTGTTTCGCTGGCCAGGCTGGAACAAGCTGTAGGGGGAACGCTGTGAACACTCAGTTGTATTCCACCATCCAACCTCGGTTGCCGTACCTCAGCCGTGGGTTGTGGAGTGTTGTATTCAGCGTCATGCTACTGGACGCGGGCTGTGACGGAACACCGAGTGATGTGGTAGCCAGCAAAACACCGGTCGCCGTTTCCACACCCGGGCGTATCACGTTGTCAGCGGAAGAATCGTCGCGGGTGGGGCTGGTGGTTCAGCCGGTCGTTCGCAGTGATTTCAGGACGCATCGAGATTTCCCCGCGATCGTGCAGCCCAACCAGCGGAACATGGCGGAGATCACGACCCTCGTTCGTGGGCGAGTGGTCGAGGTGTATGCGGATCTCGGTCAAGAAGTGAAGGCGAACGAGTCGTTGGCCATTTTGTACAGCAGCGAGTTGGGGTTGGCGCAGTCCGCGTATCTCAAGGCCAAAGCCAAGCTCCATGTGGCCGAGCAAGCATTCAACCGGGCCCAGTTCCTCCTGCAAGAGCAAGTCATCGGCGAGGCGGAGTCACAACGACGTCAAGCGGAACTGCTGAGCGCTCAAGCCGAGGCCAATGAATCGCATGACCGGCTGAAGTTGCTTGGTATGAACGAGGAGGAGTTCCGACGCCTCGAACGAAGTCGGCAGATCCGATCGGTGGTGCCGATCGTGGCACCCTTCGGAGGACGGATTATCGGACGGAAACTGACTCGTGGGGAAGTCGTCGAGACTACCGAGAATCTATTCGTGATTGCGGACCTTTCGGAGGTCTGGGTGCTCGCAAATATACCGGAGAAAGATATTCCCTTCGTTCATTCCGTTCATGCATCAGGCGGCACGCAGGTTGATGTCCGGATTAATGCCTATCCCAAAGAGGTGTTCAAAGGGACGGTCACGTATGTCGGTGATGTATTGGATCCGGTCACACGGACCATGCAGCTGCGGATTGAATTGCCGAATCAGGATGGACGGCTGAAGTCGGAGATGTTTGCCACCATTCGGCTCTTTTCCGAGTCACAACCGGACCGGTTGGCGGTACCGGAGGCGGCATTGCAGCGAGATCAAGGTCGCACCTTTGTCTTCGTGCAACGTGGCACGAACGAGTATGAAATGCGCGAAGTGCACATCGGTGAGTCGAATGGCACGCTGACGTCCATCACTGACGGACTGAACGAAGGAGAGCCGGTGGTGACGCACGGTGCCTTTGTCTTGAAGTCCGAGTTGTTGAAGAAACCCGTCTGATGGTCTCTCGTCTCCTTGACATCTCATTGCGTCAGCGCATGTTGGTCATCATCTGTGCCCTCATGATCGGGGCTGGAGGGGTCTATGCCTTCCGGACGATTCCGATTGATGCCTTTCCGGACGTGACCAGTGTGTTGGTGCAGGTGGTGACTAAGGCTCCCGGTCTCTCGCCGGCAGAAGTGGAACGGTTGGTGACATATCCGATCGAGCTTCAGCTTACGGGTGTTCCCGCACTCACGGAAATGCGTTCCCTTACAAAAGTCGGACTGTCGCTCATTACGATCGTGTTCGACGACTCCATGGACATCAACCTTGCCCGGCAATTGGTGCTGGAGCGATTGCTTGAAGTGGAAGAACAGCTCCCTCCTGGCGCCGAACCCATGTTGGTGCCGAACAGCACAGGCTTGGGCGAAGTGTTTCAGTATTACTTGGATGCACCTCAGGGAGGTGTAGCCGGTGCCGAAGCCGAACATCAAAGCTTGATTGCACAGCGCACGATCCAAGATTGGATCATTCGTCCCATCCTGAAAAGCACGCCGGAGGTCATCGACGTCAATTCCATGGGCGGGTACGTCAAACAGTATCAGGTGTTGGTCGAGCCCGGGCTCTTGCGAAAGTACAATTTGACGCTTCAAGAAGTCTTTGATGCTGTGTCGAAGAACAACGCAAACGCTGGCGGCAATATTCTGGAGAAACACGCGGAAAAGTACATTGTACGAGGGACTGGGTTGATCCGCTCACTTGAGGACATCGAGCGCATTGTGGTGCGGGAAACCGGAGGAACGCCGGTCTATGTCTCCGATGTGGCGCAAGTGGTGATTAACCATGCGGTGCGGCATGGCGCCACGGTGCTGAACGGGGACCGTGAGGTGGTGAGCGGCATCGTGCTCATGTTGCGGGGCGGGAATGCTCGAGATGTCGTCGAAGGCTTGAAGACACGTGTGAACGAGATTCACGCCAAAGGGCTGTTGCCGAATGGATTGCGGATTGTTCCGTTCTATGATCGGATCGAACTGATCACAGAAGCCTTAAACACCGTCTATAAATCACTGTCGGAAGGGGTCGTACTGGTTGTTGTCGTCTTGTTTCTTTTTCTTGGCAACATCCGCAGTGCGCTCATCGTTGTAGGGACATTGGTCTTGGCGCCGCTGGCCACATTTATCGTCATGGGGCAGATCGGGCTGACCGCCAATCTGATGTCATTGGGGGGGCTGGCGATTGCGATTGGGATGATCGTCGATGGCTCAGTTGTCGTCGTTGAAAACGTCTACCGTCATCTCTCGCACCATTCTGCAGCCACGATACCAAGATTGCAGCTCGTCACCAATGCCGTGAAGGAAGTCGGACAACCCGTCGTATTCGGAATTCTGATCATTATTCTGGTGTTTTTCCCGCTCTTGTCGCTCCACGGCATGGAGGGCAAGATGTTCAAGCCATTGGCCTATACCATCATGATCGCGCTGCTGGTGTCACTGCTCCTCTCACTCACGCTGTCGCCGGTGCTCTGTTCGCTCGCCTTGCGGCAAGGGAGTGAGGACGATCCTTGGATCGTGAGAATGGCGAAAGGACTCTACGCGCCCGCACTGCATTGGGCGCTTGGACATCGAACAACGGTGTTGGTCATGGCCATCGGGGCACTCATTGGAGCCCTTTCGTTAGTGCCATCCTTAGGGACTGAATTCATCCCGATCCTGAACGAGGGGTCGGTTGCTCCACAAACGATTCGCCTGCCTAGTGTGTCGCTTCCTGCCTCCATCGAGATTGAGAAGCGGATGCAACAGGCAGTAATGGAGTTCCCGGAAGTGGAGATGGTCGTCTCTAAAATCGGTCGTACGGAGCTGGGCAACGACCCACAAGAACCGAATGAAAGCGATCCCGTGGTCCGGCTTAAGCCGTTGGACCAATGGACGACGGCGAGGACCATGCCGAAACTCATGCAGAAGTTCCGTGAGCGGTTGACAGCGGTTTCCGGTGCGACCTTTCTCATCAGCCAACCGATTCAGCAGCGAGTCGATGAGTTAATTTCCGGTGTGCGTACGGAGGCGACGGTAAAACTGTTCGGTGACGATCTGGAGACTCTTCGGAACAAAGCTCAAGAGATTGCCGAGGTGCTGGAAGCCGTGCGAGGCGTACGCGATATCAAAGTGGAGCAATTGTACGGACAACCATATCTCACGATCGATATCGATCGCGGCAAGATCGCCCGTCACGGGATCAATGTCGCTGATGTGCGGGAAATCATCTCAACGGCCATCGGAGGAGAGGTTGCCACACGTGTCTATGAAGGTCAGCAACGGTTTGATCTCGTCGTGCGGTTTCCAAAACCATACAGAGATAGCGTCGAAACGATCAGCAACATTAGAGTGAGCGATCAAGCCGGCGCTCTGATCCCTCTGGCGGATCTCGGCACCATTCGGTTGGAAGAGGGACCTGGTCGCATCAGCCGAGAACAGCTGCAACGATACGTCTCGATTGGATTCAACACGCTCGGGCGGGATATTGGGAGTCTTGTGGCTGAGGCGCAACAGAAGATTGATGAGCATGTGACGCTTCCGACCGGATATCGGGTGACCTGGGGTGGGTCGTTTGAAAACATGGAGCGGGCGATGGCCAAGTTGCAGGTCATTGTTCCGATCACAATCGGACTGATTTTCTTTCTCTTGTATTCTACCTTCAACTCTCTCCGGCAGGCGACGTTGATCATCTTGAACCTGCCGTTTGCGATGATCGGGGGAGTCGTGGCGTTGTGGTTGACCAAGGAGTATCTGAGTGTGCCGGCGTCCATTGGATTCATCAATCTCTTCGGTGTGGCTGTGCTGAACGGTATCGTGCTCGTCTCGTACATGAATAAACTACGTGAAGATGGACACAGTTTGGATGAAGCCGTGACATCCGGGGCTCTGCTTCGATTGCGCCCCGTCTTGATGACGGCTTTGGTTGCGCTGCTGGGGCTTGTTCCGCTCGCGTTTGCTCAGGGGATCGGCTCAGAAGTCCAGCGTCCGTTGGCCATCGTGGTCATCGGTGGACTTGTGAGCTCAACACTGTTGACCTTGATCATGTTGCCGGTGCTCTATCGGTGGTTGGAGGGCCGCGCGGAGGATTCCAGGCCTATCGGAGAACCACCGAGCGGATCAGCCTTTGAATTGCATCAAACAGCGGGTGATCAGCATCATGGGAGATAGTGAACCACGCGCCATCCGCCACCCTGGTGAGATCCCATCGACATAATGGAATACTGATTGACCGTTGGCCAGATCAAAGAGAAAAAGATTTTTCCCTAGGGCGTGTCATCAATTAAGCCACGTGAGTGAAGCGGCGAGATAGATGGCGCC
>CAYSFU010000057.1:0-26600 GCA_964430555.1 uncultured Nitrospira sp.
TCTGGCAGATTCGCGAGGAGCGTCGTGGTGAGCACGGGGCCCACCCCTGGCACACTCCGCAACACGTCTTCTTTCTCACGCCAGATGGGACTCTGCTGCATCGCCGTGGTCAAGTCCGTGTTGAGGCGTTCGAGCTCCTGCACCAGCCAGGTGATGTGGGCCTGCACCCGTTTTTGAATGGGCGATTCCCCGATCATCATTCGCAATCTGGAACGCAGTCCTGGGTTGGACCGCCACATCGACCGTGTCTTGCGAGACGTCCATGCCGACAAAACAGGTTGCGCTCATGGTGCACCTCCGTGTCTCCCGTCCTTGCACAATGCGGGCTCGGGGCCCTCTCAACTGTTCGGGTTGGTGACCGGAGGAACGGGACGACCCGAGCTGACCCACGGTCTTCGAACTTCCAGACCCGGATCTTTGCGATCTGTCCCGTTCCCGTCGTGCCATGATGCAAGACCTCGTTCTCTAGATACAAGGTCTTGTATCAATACATCCCTTGCCCTGAGGAAGAAAATGCTTTCAGGGATTATTGTTATGCTGAGACGCCGCTTGTTCAATCGCTGCGAAAATCTTGGCACGGGTTGACGTATCGAATTCGTGTCCGTAGAAGCGGAGAAAGAAGGCCCTTGCGGATGTCTGCCTCCGTAGCCTCCGGGCTCTGCTCCCGCAACGATGCTTCCGCGAAGGCTTGCGTCGTATCACGCATGGCACAGCCCATGATGAGACGCTCTGCTCCCGTCCGCTGCATGAGCATACCGCGATACCGCTCTTCCATCTCGGGCAGCGTATCATTCATGGCTGGACCTCACGATACAGCGTCGACAACCCCAAGTGCTCCGCCCATTGCGATGCGCCGCGCCACTCGGCGTTCATGTCTGACACGTAGTGAGCTGGCCATATACGCACAAAAGAAACTGCGGTGCCGCTAATCACCAGAAAAGAGTGCGCGCCGCGTACGTCTCGATTACCTCCACGCGGCCCAGATGCGGATCCGCCATCCAACGATCGATACGTGGGTGACGGTGGATCCTCGTGAGGGAGGCTCCTGGTCTAGCCATCTCAGCCACCATCACCGTTGCCGTAAACGCGATGGCAGTGGGCCTCGTACGTCACGCATCATAGGACTACGGGAAGGATGGGGTCGATACGTTTGGTTGCTCGCTGAGACATCACGGAGGGGCTTACCATAAGCAAGCCCCTCCGTTTTTCTCACTATTTCTTTCGATTCTTCAGATTGCCGGAGCGCACCTGGCAGGCGAGCACGTCGCAGATGACGCGCGTGGCCATGAGGCTGGTAATCTCCGCCGCGTCGTAGGGTGGGGAGCACTCGACGATTTCCATGCCGGCCAGCGGCTTTGTGTCGGCGATGATCTGCAAAAACTTCAACACTTCGCGCGGCAAGAATCCACCCGGCTCCGGCCAGCCGGTGCCCGGCACGAAGGCAGCGTCCAAGCAATCGACGTCGAAGCTCAACCACACGGCATCCACCCCGTCAAACGCCACTTCCAGCGCCTGCTTTGCGGCATTCTCGATACCCATTTCCACGCAGTCGGTCACAGTCATGATGGTGGTTTGACGCTCACGGCCGACCTTCACGCCGGGTCTGGGCGCTTGCCAACCGCCGATACCGATCTGGACGAGGTTCTTTGCCGGCACGTTGGGGATATTCGTCGCGTGAAACCAGGGCGTCGTATGCATGCGCTCATCGAGATCGGTCTCCTGTGTGTCCACATGCCGATCGAAGTGAAGGATGCCGAGCTTTTTGCCGCCCATATTCTGCGCCACACCCCGTACAGTCGCGAAACCCAAGGAATGGTCTCCGCCGAGCACGACGGGAAACGCGCCGCTGGCATAGACATGCCCCACGCCCTTGCTGACTTGATCAAAGGTCTTTTCGATATTGCCGGGAATCGTAAAGACATCGCCGACATCGCAGATGGACACGGACTCCCGCAGATCGACACCGAGTTCGAAGCTGTAGGTGCCGTACAGTGCCGAGATCTTACGGATGCCTTGAGGGCCGAACCGCGTACCCGCCCGATAGGTGGTTCCGCCGTCGAACGGCGCCCCAAGAATGGCCACATCGTATTGGCCGCACTTGCGCACATCTTCGACATACGGTGCCTTGATAAAGGTATTGATGCCGGCAAAATGTGGCAGTTCTCCACGGCTGAACGTCGGGATTCGGCGATCCTTGATGGAATCAGCGCCTTGCAAGCCCAATTCAAGGCCTCGCGCAACTTCTTCTTCATATTTCGTCGTCGGCAGCAACGCTTCTGCTTCGACGGCGAACTTCGCTTCCGGCCCGTACTTGTCATGCAATGGAACCTTGCCCTGGTATGTTTTCTTTGCCATCACGAGTACCCCTTTCTATGAAAGATGGATGAATGACCCGGGTGAACATGTTTACTGCGATACGTACCTCAGTAACCTCGACAGCTTGTTTATTATTCAGTTGAGCCGGACTTCCGTGGCTGCATCATTGTGCACTCGTTCTGGGTTTCACAAAGAAAACATACACGGTAGTGATCCCTAAGATGGTGCCCAGGACCAACGGCACGGCCCAGAGTTGCCACCATGGAGCATCGGGGGACACCGCGTAGGGACGCGGCCACGCGATGTTGACGAATTCAAACACCGACCAAAGAAAGGCAACAAGATTGATCAGAAGCCCCCACCACCCCAGCTTCAACTCTCCCAATTCCGGATTCCACCGTCCCGTGAGTCGAGTGAAGAGGCCGACGCCTGTCGTCATCGTGAACATGGCATAGAGCCCACCCGTCCCGAAGGCAATGATCGTGGCTACGGCTTGGTCGTTCAACCCGAGTACCAGACCGGCTGACGCGGCTAAAACCGTAAACAGAATGGCCGGCCGTGGGGTTCCCCTCGCAGTGACCTGGCGGAGCACGCTGGGCAACGTGCCTTCCCGCGCCATCGAATAGATGATCCGCGACACATAGTTGACGACAGAGGCCCCACAGGCCAGAAAGGAGAGCATGACGATCGCCAAGAAGGGTTTCTCGGCCCACTCGCCAAAACTGGCGGCGATGACAGGCGTGACGGGATCGGACGTGGCGCTCGTCTGTTCCAGCGTCGTGCGATCGAAGCTCAACGTGAGCGCTGCGGAATTGAACATCACCACGCTCCCCACCATGCAGAGCGACAGGAGGATTGCGCGTGGCACGACACGCGTGGGGTTCACGGTTTCTTCCGCAATCGTGGACACAGCATCGAACCCGATAAAGGCCCACCCGGCAATGGCCAGCGCCGCGAGAAATGCCGCAGTTGCACTAGGTGCCGTCCCCGTGCCGAGGTGCTGGAACAGTTCCGAAACGTCATGGTGTCGAAAGAAGAGCACGAGAAGAAGCGCGACGCCGACCGATCCGACCATTTCGGCATAGACCCCCATCGAAAGCGTCATCTTGAAGACTTTGACGGGAGCCAGATTGAGCAGCAGGCAGAGCGCGAGAAAGACGACGCCCCACAACACCAAGGTAAGGCCGCTGTCCGTGCCAGAGCCGAAAAAAATCGCCAGCCAGATTCCCCCGGTATAGGCGGTGGTCGTCAGCATGGCGACCGTCGAACTGATATAGATCACGCCGGCGAACTGCCCCGTGACCGGCCCACCGAGACGATGCGCCCATTGGTACGCTCCGCCGGCGATGGGAAATTGCGACGACAGCTCGGCATAGACCGTCGCCACCAACAGTTGCATCACTAGACAGAGGACCAGCGCGACAAACCATCCGCCGCCCGTGACAGCCGTCTGCACGCCCATGATGGCGTAGAGCCCCACAACCGGCGAGACCATGGCAAACCCCAGCGTCAGGCTATTCCACAGGCTCAGGTGGCGGTGCAGAGTTTTAGAAGAACTTGTTGCGTTGTCCGATGGCGTAGTGTCTGGACATTTGTCGGTTAACATGATCGTCCTGCCCGACTTGGTCCTAGGGTAGACTGATCTGGAAGGGGAGGAGATATGAAGTGGAAGTGATATCGCATAACAAAACCTCCTGCCGGAAGGTTCAATTCCCAAAAGGCCACGTACCTCAGTACATGATCTCCCGGGTTTTTATCCCTCCGTGGAGTCTCGTTATGCGAGACCGAAAACTCTTGGACCAGACGCTCTCTCCGACAAAGAAGAAAACCGGAACCCTAGTTTTCCTTTTGGAACGATTTTCTAAGGAGCCTATTCCCTTGCCCGATTAAAGTCAAGATTCTTGGATTAGGAGCCGGAGAGTTTCGAAAATCGCATAGGCATCCGGGTGGACTCTGTCATCGTGGTCGGCCGTGTCTTACCGGAGTGCGTCGACTCGTCCGCGAATTCAAAATTGACGTGCAACACCTGCGGTCCGACGTTTGAGGACCACGGCCCAATCTATAACATGTACATGACATCGGTACGTAGCACATATTTTTCTCCACTCTGTACTACGGCCCCCTCGTGCCAGATAGCGTGAAGAAAGACCACCGCCGCTCCGGTCATCGGCGTCACTGTCAGATAGGGACATCGTTGAGCAACCTGGTTCATGTCGGCAAAAAATCTGGTTTCTCCACCAGTCATGTCGTCATTCAGATACATCAGGAAGGTCACCTCACTCTTTTCATAGGTCTCCAGAGACATGTACGATCCGTCTCGATGGAGCTGGAAAGTTTGTCCGGGGCGATAGCGATAGAATCGCCAACGTTCGTTGAACCGGACGAGATGACGATGTTCAATGACCTGTGGGAGCCATGATGCAGCCCTGTGAAACAATGCATCGGCCAATGGTTTGTCGTTAAACAAGACGCGCTCATTGTTTCTGATTCCTTCAGCCACCACACCACCGACCGTTCCCACTCATACGTCAGTCCTTGGCTCCGATACATCAAGGCCGCGCACTCGTCGTTCGACAGAAAGTCGTGCAGGAGAAATAGTTTTTCAGGTTCTAATTCTTCCTTGGTCATAAATTGGTGACCGCGAGCGGTCCTATGAATGCCTCGTAGCCACAGTCGCTGACAACCGTACCGCAGATTGTCGAATCGTCAAATGCGCTCTATGCTCCTCGGCATAGGACGACACCGATGACCAAGATGAATGAGAATGGCCGGGAGCCCGTTTCACTCGTTGCAACGGGGAGGGGAGAGAGTTGCCGATTGACCATCCGACGGCGGCGTGGTAGAAACAGGCCTGCTCACTGACGTGTGTGTACATGCCCGGATGGCGGAACTGGCAGACGCGCCGGACTCAAAATCCGGTTCTCGCAAGAGAGTGGGAGTTCGACCCTCCCTCTGGGCACCAATCGACTGCATCGGCGGTTGCAGGCTGATAGTAGCGCTGGCGGTCGAGGCCATCGAGAAATCTGTGACCATAAGACAACCCTCTTGACAGCGCCGTGCTATTAGCCTACTTTCTCCCATATTTCTCATGGATGTACAGAATGCCTCGCTCAATCTCAGAAATTGTCAACATGGAAGCAACTCAGCATCTTCAAGGTGACTTTGTGAGTTCTTACGGCTGGACGATCCGTTCACTTACTTTTTAAGGAGGCAGCACATGCGTAAAATGTTGGCACTAGGAGCCGCCCTACTCTGCGTCGGCTCAATGAATGTTGCAGTGGCTCAAGAGCGACTCCAGCAGTCATCTGGAGGATCTGCAATGGGTGTGGGAACAGGAGTCGGCGACGTGTCTGGTAACGCGAATCGCGTTCAAGTCTATGACCGCAATGCATTTCTCGACCGACTCTCTCTTCCTGAGACGATCTACGGTCGTGTGCTGGCTATTGATTTTCCTTCCGGCAAAATGCTGTTAGAAACGGGTGGTAGCTCTCATGATGAAGGGCGGGCGGGAACGGGAGCGATGAGCTCCATGACCGTGTATTTTGATGAACGGACCAGTATGGATCAAATTAAAGTGTTGAACAACGGCGATGATATTTCTCTGCAAGTGATTGAAGCCGTCACGCCCAATCAGGAATATGGGGTCGGCCGTAAGATTGTCCGTGAAGTTTACTTACTGCGTGGCAATGAAAGACTCGCTGGGTTTGGTGGTTTAGGGCAGCGTCCGAATCCTGGAACTGAACGGGCTATCGAGACGAGCAGCGGGAGTACCACCGGTGGGGTGGCCGGATCTGTGTTGCCGGGCAAGATCACAGGCACCATTGATACTACGATTGGAGAGTTTACAGGATCAGCTCCTTGTTGGAACTGTGAGCCGCAGCCGGGTTGGGGGTATCAGACGGTAGCACCAGAAACAAAGCTTCCGAACAAGTCCGACTACGGAACGGATACGTCGAAGCCCAATTTGGTCAAAGGATTTAATTGAGACATTGTGGAGTATGAGCGTTCTTGCGTGCTTAAGGGGCAGCAGTGGCTGCCCCTTTTTTTCGTGTCGACTACCTTCTCGGTAGAGAAACGCTCATCGTCTTCCTCAATGACCTACGCTCACCCATCCTGAGACGTCGACTCCTACGGATCATGAGCATGAATGATCCTCAGAATTTATCGGATACTCCCACGTCCGAACTGGACCTGCGTGGAGTGATTTGTCCGTATAACTTCGTGAAGACGAAACTAAAGCTTGAGACCATGAAGGAGGGAGAGATTCTGTCAGTCCTCTTGGATGACGGTGATCCCATTCGGAATGTTCCTCGCAGTGTGGAAAACGAAGGGCACACCGTCTTAGGCCAAGAGCGAGTCGATCAGGCCTACCGAGTGTTGATTCGTCGGGAGGACAGCGACTGACAGGCCGCCTCGTTGATGCCTTCGTCCTGTGCTGCTCAAAGCAGCATATCCCACATCTCTTACGGCCGATGCGAGACACAATTTTTTAGCGACGTGTTTCGCCTATCGCTTTCTTGTTCCAGACAAGATCATCGTGATGTCATTGGCCTGACTATCGGATAGCCGTTGACTTACCTGACGTGCGGTTCCACGGATAATCACCTCATTGGGTTTACTCAGGTTGCAGGCTGCGACAACCAGCCGCCTTGGCGCAAGACAGACAAGAGCGTTGAGGGCACGTACTGCAGTATCTCGATTGCCGTAGGCAACGGTTGGGATTTCATTCTTCAATGCGTCAGTTACACGTCGCGTGAGATGACGGACGGTGTTCGGCAACTGTCCGAGAAAGTGGAACGACTCGCAAGGAAAACCTGCAACCGTCAATGCGGCAACGGCCGCGGAAGGGCCTGGTATCGGGATCACCCGAATTCCTTGGGCATGCGCTCCGGCGACAAGCAACGCCCCTGGATCCACGATCAGGGGCGACCCGGTGTCAGAAACGATGGCGATCCTGGCTCCCTGGCGGACCCGTTGAAGCAGCACCGCAACCTTTTCCTTGACATTCATAGGGCCATAACTGGTCACGGTCGCTGAAATCCGATGATGCGCGAGGAGTTGCTGTGTCAGCTTGGGGTCTTCGGAGGCCACGAGATCAACCGACTGTAAGATCGCCAGTGCGCGCAGCGTGAGATCATCAGGATGTCCGATGGGGACTGCTACGACATACACCGCCCCCCTCCCATCCGGAGAGTTAACCGAAGCCGTTGACACGCCAGCGTTTTCTTGACTCTGTTTAGGCGGCACCGATATAATTTCCTTTCAATCTGTTCGAACGTCGCGCCGGAGATTCAGCGGGGATATGCCCAATGGCAGTCGTTTGTTTCATGATCGCCCTCATCTTGTACATCGTAGCCACCGTGTCGTTTCTATCCTACTCGCTACGACGGTCCGAAGCCCTCTCAAACGTGTCGCTGGGGATCACTGCAGTCGGTTTCGCGTTCCATACGATTACCCTTATCATGAGAATGACGGGAGCGTCATCGTCGGCTCCACCAAGTTTTTCCGATGCCTTGTCGTTTTTCTCCTGGATGCTCATCCTGGTACTGCTCATCGTCGAATTTCGTCATCGTATTCATGTGTTGGGATCCTTCATGGTCCCCCTGGCGATTGTCTCGCTCATCTCGGCGGCAGCCCTTCCGGAAAGCGAGCCGACGCTTCAACCCGTTTTCAAAACCTTGTGGTTTCATGTCACTCTCAGCATGCTGGGCACGGTGGGATTTGCCGTCGCATTTGTCGCGGGAGTGATGTATATCATTCAAGATCGGCTCCTCAAGTCGAAACAATTCAACGTCCTCTATAGTAAGCTGCCGGCGCTCGATTTTCTCGATCATCTGAATCAGCAGTCGATCGTCTTGGGCTTCCCTTTGCTGACATTGGGGATCGTGACGGGCGCCATCTCTGCCGAGCTCGCTCGCGGGTCGTACGTCAGCTGGAATCCCGAGCAAACATGGGCCGTCGTGACCTGGCTCTTTTATTTCGTCGTCTTGTTGGGAAGACTGACCATCGGTTGGAGAGCCAAGCGGGCAGCCTATCTCACCGTGGTCGGGTTTGCTTGTGTCATCCTGACATTGGTCGGCGTACTGCTGAAGGGGCATAGCGCCTTGTCGTAGTTGTGTAGTTGTATGGATGTGGTCGTGTCATGCATCTGATCGTTGTGGGTTTAAGTCATAAGACGGCTCCGGTTGAAATCCGAGAGCGCCTGGCCGTTCCTGAAAGCCGCCTCGGCGAAGCCCTTGCGCGTCTCTGTTCCTATCCTGGTGTGAAGGAAGGGATTCTGTTATCAACCTGCAATCGAGTCGAAGTCTACTCTGTGGTTGATGATGTCGACACCGGATACGGCCGCATCCAAGAGTTTCTGGCCGACACGCATCTCTCTCTCTCCTCCGAGCAATTGACTCCTCATTTGTATTGGCATACCGGGGATCGGGCGATTGCCCATCTGTTTCGTGTAGCGTCCAGCTTGGATTCCATGATCATCGGCGAGTCTCAAATTTTGGGTCAACTGAAAGATGCGTTCGAGGTCGCACTGGCGCAGAAAACCACCGGTGTGATCATGAACAAGGTGGTGAAGAAGGCGATCTCCGTGGCCAAGCGCGTGCGCACGGAGACAAAGATTGCCGAGATGGCGGTCTCGGTGAGTTATGCTGCGGTGGAGCTCGCGAAGAAAATCTTTTCGAATTTGCATGAAAAGACCGTCTTATTGGTCGGGGCCGGCGAAATGGCAAAGCTGGCGGCAAAACATTTGATCGCGAATGGCGTGCGACATGTGCGGATTACAACACGGACTCCGCAACATGCGGTTGATCTCGCCGCGAAATTTGGAGGGACTGCCGTCCCCTTCGATCAGTTCAAAGACGACATGGCTTCAGCCGACATCGTCTTGGTCTCCACTGGCGCGGCTCATTACTTGGTCGAGGCCGAGGATGTGCATCGAGCCGTCCAGGAACGAATGAATCGCCCGATGTTTCTGATCGATATTTCTGTTCCAAGAAATATCGACCCTGCGGTGCGTCATGTCGACAACGCGTTTCTCTTCGATATCGACGATCTCACGCATCGGGTCGAACAGAACCGCGCAGGACGGGTGCAGGAAGCGGAAAAAGCCGAGCGCATGGTCATTGAAGAAGTGACGATGATCCTCGACTGGATGAAATCGTTGGAAGTCACGCCGACCATCGTGGCTCTTCGCAACCGCGTGGAGGACATGAAGCGAGCGGAGGTCGAGAAAGTGCTGGGGCGATTGGGACACCTGTCCGCACAAGATCGTGAACTTGTCGAAGGTCTCGCCTCATCCATCGTCAATAAATTGATCCATCGGACAATGGTGACGTTGAAAAATGAGGTCCATTCGTCGAGTGGCCCTGCGTTTGTCGAGGCAGCTCGACAATTCTATGCCCTCGATCAACCAGCTCCGCCTGCGCAGCAGACAGAGGCTTACTCCGAATCCTTGCGGTACCTCACGGACAGTCGCTCTCCATCGGAAGCTGACGATCCAACCCCGGAACCCTCTGTTCCCAAACGAGCCTGTTAGCCTATTCGTAGAGAGAAAGGATCACGCTGTGTCGACATTGAACGGTCAACGCTCAACCCTGGTGCTTGGAACAAGGGGGAGCAAGTTGGCGCTCTGTCAGAGTGAGTGGTTTCAATCACAAGTTCACAAGATTGCGCCGGAGGTTCGTGTCACTCTCAAGAAGATTCAGACGTCAGGAGACAAAATTGTCGACGTCCCACTGGCAAAAATCGGAGGGAAAGGGCTCTTCGTCAAAGAGATCGAGGATGCCTTGCTTGTCGGTGACATTGATTTTGCCGTCCACAGCATGAAGGACGTTCCGGCGCAATTACCGGACGGACTCGACATGCTCTGTGTGCCCGCTCGCGAGGATGCTCGTGATGCACTGATCAGCCGAACCGGCTGTTCATTCCAAGCGCTTCCCATGGGAGCGACAATTGGAACGGCGAGTCTCCGTCGTCAGGCGCAATTGTTACAGGCCAGACCAGATCTCACAATCACCATGTTGCGTGGAAATCTTGATACGAGACTGCGAAAGCTCAACGAAGGGCAGTTTGACGCGATCGTCCTTGCCGCAGCCGGGTTGCACCGGTTGGCCTGGTCTCAGGCCATCACCGAATATCTCTCACCCGTCCTTTGTCTGCCTGCCATCGGGCAAGGCGCACTCGGTATTGAAGGCCGAGCTGACGACGAGTTCGTCCGCTCACTCTTATTACGGCTCAATCACCAGGAAACCCACACAACTGTCGCGACAGAACGGGCATTTTTGCAGCGCTTAGAGGGAGGCTGCCAGGTGCCGATTGCTGCGCATGCGACCTTGCTCAACGAGCGATTGATTCTCGAAGGGCTTATTGCGAGCATCGATGGGAAAATGATCATTCGTGATCAGATTGAAGGCGAACATCAGCAAGCCCATGCGCTTGGTGTACAGTTGGCTGAGCGGCTGCTCGCACGAGGAGGAGACAAGATTCTCCGCGAAATCTACGGATCGGCATGACCAAGATGAGGTACAGCAACGGAAAGGTCTTTCTCGTCGGAGCCGGGCCTGGAGATCCAGGTCTCTTGACCCTTCGTGGCCGAGACTGTCTTGGACAGGCCGACGTCGTGCTCTACGACTATCTCGCCAACCCTGCGCTGCTGACCCATGCTCCGGAACATGCGGAACGCCTATATGTCGGACGGCGTGGAACGGGGAAATACCCGGAGCAAGCGTCCATCAATCGACTCCTGATCGCACACGCACAAGCGGGGAAAGTGGTCGTGCGTTTGAAAGGCGGGGATCCATTCGTGTTCGGTCGGGGTGGCGAAGAAGCCGAGGCCTTGGCGGCTGCAGGAATTGCCTTTGAGGTAGTCCCGGGTGTGACGGCCGCCGTGGCGGTACCGGCCTATGCTGGGATTCCCATTACCCACCGGACGTTGGCTTCCACAGTGACGATCGTCACCGGGCATGAAGATCCCACAAAGACTGCGACCGCGTTGGACTGGCCACGACTCGCCGCAACCCGCGGGACACTCGTTTTTCTGATGGGCATGAAACATCTTTCCACGATTACCGCCCAGCTCATGCACGAAGGATTGTCACCATCAACACCGGTCGCGATGACCCGCTGGGGGACCAGAGCGTACCAACACACGCTGGTCGGGACGCTGGCAGACATTGTGACAAAGGCTCAGGCTGCCGGAATGGAACCGCCCACCGTAATCGTCGTGGGGGAAGTCGTTCAACTCAGATCGACACTCAACTGGTTCGAGCGACGACCGCTGTTCGGCAAACGTGTGCTGATGACCCGAGCCAAAGACCAGGCACACGAGCTGGCTACGCGCCTTGCCAGTTATGGTGCTGATCCGGTCGAGGGTTCGACGATCAGCATCGTTCCCCCACTTGATTGGACACCGGTCGATCGTGCTATCTCCGAGATCCACACCTACGACTGGATGATCTTCACCAGTGTGAACGGCGTGAACCGATTCATGACTCGCCTCCGGGCCAAAGGACTCGATGCACGATGCCTGGCCGGACGACGACTGTGTTGCATTGGACCTCGAACCGCTGAGGAGTTGGAGCAATTCGGCGTTCGAGCCGATCTGGTTCCGGCTGAGTATCAAGCCGAGGGAGTCTTGGCCGCATTGAATCAGCAAGAGATCCACGCATCTCGTATCCTGATTCCTCGAGCCGAAGTGGCGCGAGAGATCTTGCCGGATCAACTCCGTGCGCGTGGAGCCCATGTCGACGTGGTTTCCGTCTACCGAACGTTGACCCCGGATGTGAATGCCGAAGGATGGTGGCAGGAACTCCGAGACCATCGCCTTGATGTCGTCACGTTTACAAGTTCTTCCACAGTTCGAAACTTTGTTGCTATGCTGGGAGGGATGGCCGTCGTGAGCCCACTCTTGCAATCCGTCACCATTGCCTGCATCGGCCCAATCACGGCTAAGACGGCGGAGGAATTCGGGCTGACGGTCTCAATCATGCCGAGCGAAAATACCATTCCCGCACTGGTGGAAGCCATCGCCCACCATTATGAGAGCCGCGAGCACCGTGTCGCGGGTGTTGTGCAGTAACCCGACGGCCCATGCCTTATGGGCCAGTCCTAGAGTGAAGGAGGGAGCGTACCATGGTTCCTGTGAAGTCATTCATGATTCCTCGAGACAAGTTTGTGACAGTGCCACGCGACACCGACACGCAGACGGCGGCTCGGATCATGCGCGATCGTGGGATCGGCAGCTTATTCGTCACGAATGACCGTGAGATCATCGGCATTATCACGGATACGGATATGATGCGTCGTGTCGTCGCAGCCGGGGCGGATGCAATCAAAACCACGGTTGAACAAATTATGTCAGCGCCCATCATGACGATCGAAGAAAATAAGACGTTGCTGGATGCCAATGATCTTATGGCTCAATCGCATCTTCGTCATTTGGGTGTGACGCGAGACGGTCAGCTGGTGGGAATCATCTCGGTCCGAGATCTTGTGGTCTTCTTGACGAATCTCCCACGGAAATAAGTACGGCTCCATATCGATGAAATTTCCGATCCATCATGATGTGGGTGTAACAGGAGACGGTCAACCGGTGGAGATGATCTCTGTCTGAAATCTTCTGGTCTCATCGTTCATGAAAGTAAGGATCCGCACTATGGAATTTCCGATCCATCGTCATGTGAGCGTAACAGGGGACGATCAATCGAGGGGAATGATCACGGCCCAAGACCGTGTGATCTTCCTGACTCATCGTTCACGGAGGTAGGGACGCGCCATGGGATTTCCCATCCATCGCCTGCGTCGACTCAGGCAACAGGAACCGTTACGACGGCTGGTGCGAGAAACGCACCTCTCTGCAGCTGATTTTATCGCCCCTCTGTTTGTAATCGAAGGGCAAGACCGTCGTGAGGCCATCGGGTCTATGCCCGGTCAATTCAGACTGTCCGTCGACCTGCTTGTCAAAGAGGCGGCTGAGCTTCGAGCGCTCGGGGTTCCAGCCATTATTTTATTCGGCATCCCGGCCTACAAAGACGAACGTGGCAGCTCAGGCTTGGACCCAAACGGCATCGTGCAGCGGGCCGTCAAGTCCGTCAAGCAACAGGTGCCGGAGATGATGGTGATTACCGATGTGTGCATTGATGAATATACCAGCCACGGTCATTGTGGCATCGTCCGAGATGGAAAGATCCTCAATGATGAAACACTTGACTGTCTCACGACCATGGCTCGGACCCATGCCGAAGCAGGAGCCGACATGGTCGCGCCGTCCGATATGATGGACGGCCGTGTCGCTGCGATTCGGAGGGAGTTGGACCGAGCCGGCTTCTCCGATACGCCCATTCTGGCATATGCCGCCAAGTTCTCATCCTGCTTCTACGCACCATTTCGTGATGCCGCCTTCTCCACGCCTCATTTCGGCGACCGACAATCCTATCAAATGGATCCGGCCAATGCGCGGGAAGCGATGCGCGAAATCGATCTGGATATCGAAGAAGGTGCCGACATCGTCATGGTAAAGCCGGCGTTGCCGTATCTCGATATCATTGCGACCGCCCGCCGCCGTATCCTTCTTCCGCTGGCCGCCTATCAAGTGAGTGGTGAGTACAGCATGATCAAAGCTGCGGCACAGGCTGGCTGGCTCGATGAATCGCGTGCAATGATGGAATCGCTGTTGGCTATCAAGCGAGCGGGGGCCGACCTGATTCTGACCTATTTCGCCAAAGACGCTGCTCTGCTGCTTCGTTCGGCACAATGAAAGTCACCCGCGGATATTTGGGCCATGCCGTGCGACCCTATCCCGTGGGAACGATCGGTAACTTCGATGGGCACCATCGTGGTCACCAGGCTCTGTTACAGCACGCCATCGAGACGGCACGCAAGAAAAATGGAACCTCCGTTGTTCTTACCTTCGATCCACATCCGGTCAAAATCCTGGCGCCTCAAGCCGATTTTCGATTTTTGACCGGCGAGCAGGAAAAGCTGGATCGCTTCAAGCAGGCAGGCATCGATGAGGTGGTGCTCGTGGAATTCACTCAGGCCTTCGCATCGCTGCCTCCTGAACTGTTCGCTGAACAGGTGCTTTCCACAGGACTTGGGTTCAAGGAGATTTTTGTCGGGCAACATTTTGCATTTGGGCATAAGCGAACCGGCAAGATTGAGGATCTACGACGTCTCGGCGATCAGTTCGGCTTCATCATCCATCCCACGCCTCCCGTGACTCTCGATGGGGGAGTCGTCAGCTCAACCAGAATCAGACAGCTCATTATGGCCGGACAGGTTGCTCAGGCGGCGAGATTGCTCGGCCGACCCTATGCGCTACGTGGAATCGTTGCTCCTGGGGAGGGCAGAGGGCGAACATTAGGATGTCCGACCGCCAATCTGCCGCTTCCTCCAGACCGCGTGACACCTGCCGACGGAATTTACGCCTCGATCGCAATCGTGGGCACAGATCGCCATGATTCTGTCACCTATATCGGGAGTAAGCCGACCTTTTCAGGGGGAACACGTGGATTGGAAGTGTCCATCCTCGACGGCCAATATGATCTCTATGGACACATGATCACGGTCGAATTTATCGATCGTATCCGAGACGATGCCTCGTTTGAGAGTGAGGAAGGGCTGAGCCGACAAATCGCATGCGATGTGGAATCAGCGCGGCATATTCTCCACCGCTATCACGACACCATGAAAGCGTGATGACTGACGACAACCACCCTTCCCTCATTCCATGAACAGGATGCCTTGGCCTCCTCTCGTGCATCATGTCGTTCGAACGGTTCGATCCAGAAGCCTCTTTCAACCCGGACAACATGTATTGGTCGCCATCTCGGGTGGTCCGGATTCTGTTGCATTATTGTCGGTCTTGCATCAGCTCCGAACACAGTGGAATCTGACGCTGACAGCCGTCCATTGCAACTATGGGTTACGAGGGGCCGAGTCCGATGAGGACCAACAGTTTGTAGAAGCTCTATGCCGCAGCCTGACCGTTCCCCTCCATGTGCGTGCGATACGAGTGCGCACGCAAGGTCGTACCACCTCGCTGCAAGCCGAAGCTCGTGAGATTCGATATTGTCTGATGCAGGACATCAGGAAGATGTGCGGCGCGGATCGCATCGCCGTCGGTCATACGGCAGATGACCAGGCGGAAACCGTCCTATTATGGATGCTTCGAGGGGCAGGATTGGCCGGTCTTGCCGGTATGCCAGTCATCCGTGATGATGCCGTAGTACGACCGTTGTACGAAACTACGCGAGAAGAGATCCTAACCTACCTGCACACAGCTGGTAGGTCTTATCGGGAAGATTCGACCAATGCCAAACCGCTCTACCTCCGAAACCGAATCAGGCGAGAGGTCATTCCGCTTCTCACGCAGTTGGTTCCTTCCGGCATCAAGGCCCTGTGCCGACTCGCCGACCTCTGTCGAGCTGATGATCGCTATCTCGATCAAGAAGCTGCCGCCCGCACTGCATCGGCTGTCACCTGGGGCCCAATCGGAGCATGGACTTTTGATCGCTTAATTTTTGTCGACCTTCCTCTGCCTTTGCAACGACGCTGTCTTCGACTTCTCCTTCGTCAATGTGACGCTCAACAGCGTCCCCCTGGTCTTCGAACGATCGATCGTGTGATTCATCTCGCATCAACCTCGAAATCACTGTCCCGCGTAGAGATGAAGGCAGGGCATATTGTCGTCACGCCTCAGTCTCTTCGCTTTATTCCGCTTCCAGTCGTGCATGAGGAATCCAGACGACGTTGGGATGATGACGCGCCTCACGCCTTCTTCACCGTCCCAGGAGAACTCGTCTGGTCTGGAACAGGACAACGACTTCAGGTACAACTGCAGGAGTATGGCGGTCGCCAGGCCGTATTAGGGCAAGAACACATCCTGGTTGATGCCGACCAGGTCACGCACTTGCTGACGGTCCGAAGTTGGTTGCCAGGAGATCGTTTTTGCCCCCGCGGCATGAGGGGGCGCTCGAAAAAATTGCAGGATTTTTTTACGGATTTGAAGATTCCCATGGCACGGCGAGATCTGATCCCCCTGGTGGTAGCTCCCGAGGGCATTCTCTGGATCGTTGGGTATCGTCAAGATGAACGCTGGGTACCGACGTCCTTGACGACGCGCTGCTTGGTGATCACGGTAGATTCTCCACCTCTCACAGAAGGAACGCACTGAGATGGAACGTATGTTTGGACGTCCGATCATCACCCAGGAGCAGATGCGGAACCGGATCCGCGAGTTAGGGCGACAGATCAGCACCGACTATGCGGGGAAGGACTTGGTGCTTGTCGGTGTCTTAAAGGGAGCCTATGCGTTCTTCGCCGACCTGGCTCGAGCCATTCGAATTCCCGTGCGGGTTGATTTCATCGTGGTGACCAGTTACGGCACAGGAGCCAAAACCTCAGGAAGAGTGAAGTTGGTGACGGAGTTGACCGAACAGATTAAGAACAAAGACGTGCTCTTAGTTGAGGACATTGTGGACTCAGGATTGACGGTTCAATATCTGATGAAGGCATTGGCACGGCGGAAACCGAAGAGTATCAATGTCTGCACATTGTTGAGTAAACCTGAGCGCCGTGTCGTCGATGTACACGTGCGATACATCGGTTTCAAAATTCCTGATCAGTATGTCATCGGATATGGTCTTGACTACCAACAGAAGTATCGGAACCTTCCGTATCTCGCGGTACTTGATCAATCGAGTGAGCAAGACGCGTAGCATTTTCTTACGAGCTGTTGTCAAGATGCGCAAGCCTGTGTTAACATCATCTCAATTCCTAAACAGTTTCCATCCAACGTTATTGCCAAGGAGAACTGGATGAATTCCCGGGTCAAGAACTTGCTTTTCTGGGTCGTCGTCGGCTTGTTCATGATTCTCCTGTTCAACTTGTTCAGTGTGCCGACACATGCACCTGAAGAAGAGGTTATCTTCAGCGACTTTATGTCGAAGCTCGATAAAGGTGATTTTGAGAAAGTCATCATCAAAGGTAACCACATCAGCGGAGTCTTAAAGGACAAAACTCGTATTCGCACCTATTCGGCCGACTATCCCGATTTTGTGAAGGTACTTCGGGAGAGGGAGGTGCAGATTGAAGTCAAACCGCCTGACGAGAGTCCCTGGTACATCACGTTTCTCGTCACCTGGGGACCGTTTATTCTTTTCCTCGGTCTCTGGTTTTTCCTCATGCGTCAAATGCAGATCGGTGGGAACAAGGCACTCTCGTTTGGTAAGAGTCGCGCTCGAATGCTGACGGAAGAACGCAAAAAAATCACGTTCTCCGATGTGGCGGGTGTTGACGAGGCCAAAGAAGAGGTTCTTGAGATTATCGAGTTCTTGAAGGACCCCAGAAAGTTTCAGAAACTTGGGGGACGTATTCCGAAAGGCGTGCTGGTCGTTGGTCCTCCTGGGACCGGCAAGACTCTCTTGGCTAAAGCGATTGCCGGAGAGGCCGGTGTGCCATTCTTCAGTATCAGCGGGTCCGATTTCGTCGAAATGTTTGTCGGAGTAGGGGCTTCGCGCGTTCGCGATCTCTTTGAGCAGGGGAAAAAGCATGCTCCCTGCATCATTTTCATCGATGAGATTGATGCTGTTGGTCGCCTGCGCGGTGCAGGCTTGGGCGGGGGGCATGACGAACGGGAACAGACGCTCAATCAATTGTTGGTGGAAATGGATGGGTTTGACACGACCGAAGGAGTGATTTTGGTCGCAGCAACCAATCGTCCGGATGTGCTTGATCCTGCCTTGTTACGGCCTGGACGTTTCGACCGGCAAGTTGTCGTGAATCGGCCCGACCTTAAGGGCCGTTCTGAAATCCTGAAAGTTCATACGAAAAAGGTGCCCATCTCCGGGAATGTAGAGTTGGAAAAGATCGCTCGAGGAACCCCAGGGTTTTCCGGTGCCGACCTTGAGAATCTCGTCAATGAAGCAGCGTTGTGGGCCGCTCGTCAAAACAAGAAGGAAGTCGAGAATATTGACTTTGAGATGGCTAAAGACAAGGTCATGATGGGTGCAGAGCGGAAGAGTATGATCCTGACCGATGAGGAAAAGCGTATCACGGCCTATCACGAAGCTGGCCATGCCTTAATGGCTAAGCTGCTCCCAGGGACTGACCCTGTTCATAAAGTCACCATTATTCCACGAGGCCGGGCCCTCGGTGTGACCATGCAATTGCCGACCGATGACCGGCATAACTATTCCAAGGAGTTTCTCTATAATACGTTGGCGATCCTCATGGGTGGACGTGTCGCTGAAGAACTTGTGTTTCAGCATGTCACCACTGGAGCGGGCAACGACCTGGAACGTGCCACCGATCTGGCGCGCAAAATGGTGTGCGAATGGGGTATGAGTGAAAAGTTAGGGCCATTGACGTTCGGGCAGAAGGAAGACTCTGTATTCCTTGGCCGGGACTTCGCAACGAAGCGGGATGTCAGTGATCAAGTCGCACTTGAAATCGATCTGGAAATTAAACGCTTCGTCACGGAAAACTATGAGCGTGCGCGACGTGTACTGACCGAACAGATGACAAGTCTTAAGGCTTTGGCAGAAGCCCTGCTTGAAAAAGAAGTATTGGACGCCCCAGAAATCGATCAAATTCTGTTACAGTCTTCCTCTCAAACTGTTCCTGCCTAACCTGTTCACACCACGGTTCCCCAGGAGGGGAGCCGTGGTTGTGTGATTGTATTGTCCAACACATGGAGTTGAGCTCATGCTCCGATGGGCATGGCTCCATTGCAGACAGGCTCCCTGGGGGTAGTATCGTTGCAACAAATGTTTGTACGACAAGCTCCGTCTGAACATTGGTTTTCTGCCAAAGGTCAACCGATTGACTGTCGGACTCGCCCTCTCATCATGGGCGTCGTGAACGTCACGGCAGATTCATTTTACGATGGTGGACGATATCTCATACCTGAACGAGCCGTTGCCCACGCGATGGAACTCGTTGCACACGGTGCCGATCTGATCGATATCGGCGGAGAATCGACCAGACCAGGCTCCCATGGTGTCAACGAGCAGGACGAGCTGGACCGGGTACTTCAAGTCGTCAGAGAGCTGGCGCGTCGGATCTCTATTCCAATCTCTATCGACACCACAAAATCACGAGTCGCACAATGCGCCTTGGATCATGGCGCCTCAATCATTAATGATGTGAGTGCAATGCGGCAGGATCCGGCCATGGCCTCAGTGATTGCACGCTCAGACGCCGCTGTCGTCCTCATGCATATGCAAGGAACACCTCAAACCATGCAGCACGCACCGAGCTATGCAGATGTCCTCAGCGAGGTGACGCAGTTTCTTGAAGAACGTACTCACGATGCCATCCGTGCAGGGATTGCACGAACAAATATCGTGCTTGATCCAGGATTTGGTTTTGGTAAGCTGATGGTTCATAACCTTGCACTCCTTCGTGGGCTATCTTCATTGTCGATCTTGAATCGCCCACTGCTTGTTGGACTATCACGGAAGGCGTTTATCGGAACGATCGTCGAGAAACCGGTCGAACATCGTGAATGGGGGACGGCAGCCGCCGTTGCATTCGCCGTAGACCGGGGCGCTCGGATCATTCGTGTTCATGATGTCGCGATGATGGTGGATGTCGTGAAGGTGGCCGCAGCCGCAAGCCGCAATTGGCCATTGTATGGAGAGAAAGCATGATGCGTAGATTATTCGGAACAGACGGTGTGCGTGGTGTGGCCAATCTCGATCCGATGACAAGTGAGACGGCTATGCAACTGGGGCGAGCCGCCGCACATATTTTCATGCGACGAGCGGGACGTCATCAGATCGTCATCGGTAAAGACACGAGAATATCAGGCTATATGTTGGAATCCGCCCTCACGGCAGGAATTTGCTCGATGGGGGTCGATGTCCTCTTGGTTGGGCCCATGCCTACACCGGCCATTGCCTTCTTGACGAGGAGTCTACGCGCCGATGCGGGCGTCGTCATCTCAGCGTCACACAACCCCTACCAGGATAACGGCATTAAGTTTTTCTCCGGCGATGGATTCAAACTTCCCGATGAAGTCGAGGCTCGTATCGAAGGGCTCATTGTGTCCGATGAGATTAACCATCTGAGACCGACGGCCGATCTCATTGGGAAAGCATATCGAATCGACGACGCAGACGGGCGATATATTGAATTTGCCAAACGGTCACTTCCAAAAGATTTGGATTTCCAGGGAATCAAGCTCGTCGTGGACTGTGCCAACGGTGCAGGATACAAAGTGGCCCCAACCGTCTTGAGAGAATTGGGTGCCACGGTGGAGGTGATTGGAAACAAACCGAACGGCATGAATATCAATAAGGGATGTGGTGCCGTCCACCCAGAACTCTTGCAAGAAACCGTCCGTTTGCAGAAAGCCGATCTGGGAATCGCGCTGGACGGAGATGCCGACCGCGCCATTTTTGTTTGCGAGCAGGGAACGGTGATTGATGGAGACCATGTGATGGCGGCGCTCGGCCTCGATCTCCACCACCAGGGTCTTCTTGCCAACCGTACACTCGTCGGTACGGTCATGAGTAATTTTGGGCTGGAGTTGTCAATGGCCAAGGCCGGTATCACATTGATCCGCACGCCGGTTGGGGATCGCTACCTCCTCGAGCGTATGTTGGCGGAGGGGTATAACTTCGGTGGTGAACAATCCGGACACTTCATTTTTCTCGATCACAACACGACCGGAGATGGCCTGATCTCGGCTCTGCAAATTCTGTCCCTCATGAAACGCAGCAGGAAGCCATTGTCCGAACTGGCCAAGGCAATGACCGCCGTGCCGCAAATCCTAGTCAACATCCATGTCAAACAAAAGCCGGTGTTGGAATCGATTCCTGAGATTGACCAGGCTATTCAGGAAAATAACCATCGTCTCAACGGAAGCGGTCGTGTGCTCATCCGTTACTCCGGTACCGAACCGTTGTTACGAATCATGGTCGAAGGCGAGCACGCGTCGGTGGTCAAAGAAGTCGCCGAGGATCTTGCCCGAGTGGTACAAGAACATATCGGCTGAGCGTTCTCCACGTGCATGAGGAACGCTCATGCTTCCATCCCTTGCAGTTGCCTTTCTCATCGGACTTGTGTGTGGAGCACAGGTTCAATTTTTCCCTCTCTCGTCCCTGGCCGCCCTTCTTGTGATCGCCATCGGAATCTCGCTTGCCGAGCGAGCCGGCCATCTGAACACACGATCCGCAATCATTCTGTATGGCAGTGTGCTGTTCGGCGTCATCTACTGCTCCATGACCACCGCACCATCGTCACATCATCTATCGGCAGTGGTTCATTCCGTTGATGATACCGTCATGACCGGCCGAGTGATCGTTCCAGTTCAGCATGCTGTCGGACGCCAGACCTTTATACTACAGACGAATGATGGAACAGCGCGCCTACGCCTGGTATGGCGCAATTCGGAATTCACCTTGCATCATGGCGATCACGTGGCCGTCTACGGCCGCTATCACCCTCCAAGAGGAGGACTCAATCCCGGTGGATTCGACTATGCCGCCTATCTTGAACATCAAGGGATCAATCTTGTCGGGACCATTGTAGGAGCACAGGCCGTGACGCTGTTGGAGTCCGGCGCCGTCAGTATACGCTGGCGTGGATGGAATCAGATCGATCATTGGCGAACCAGGATCCGAGAGGCTTCGATCCGTAGCCTGCATCAACCGGCACTAGGAATTGTGCTTGGCATGATCATTGGAGAACGAGGCTATCTCGAGCAGGAGCTTCAAGATTGGTTCATGGCCACAGGCACGGTTCACTTACTCTCGATCTCAGGCTCACATCTTGGGTTGGTTGCGGCCGTTGTCTATTGGATTGTGAGACGTTTGATCGTATGGATGCCGACCATGATCATACTGGCCATCACGAGAAAGCTGACTATTTCACAGCTTGCAATTCTGTTCACTTGGCCTGCAGTTGCTCTGTATACCCTCCTTGCCGGATCCGAACTGGCCACTGTCCGCTCACTTGTCATGATTACGATGGCAATGATTGCCGTTTGGTTGGGACATGACCGGCATCTGAGTCATACGATGGCCATTGCCTTGCTTCTGATTGTTTGGCACAATCCTCGTGCTATCTTTGACATTTCCTTTCAACTCTCATTTCTCTCCGTATTTGTGATGACTCAGCTGATCGACATCATGAGACCATGGGGCAAGAAACCCTCCCGTGGAGAGCACGGCTGGAGAGCCCACATTACCCTCTATGGGGCCAACGCACTGGCATTCAGCATAATCCTTACTGTGACCACCTTTCCTTTAGTCGCATTCTATTTCAATCAGGTGCCATGGCTTGGAATATTTACAAATCTTGTCGCCATCCCGTTGACCGGATTCATCCTTGTTCCGTTTGGACTCTGTATGGCGATTTGGACCATGCTGACTGGTGCCGAGACCTTGGCCTGGGGACCAGCATTACAATTTGCATTCATGTGGCTGGCCGATGGTGTCCGTTGGTGTGCCTCCATTCCAGGGGCTCAATGGTCTATCGCCGCGCCATCGATCTCAACCATGATGTTGTTCTATGCAGGAGTCCTTCTCACAAGCCTGTCTCCACTATCCAAACAATGGCGCATGACAGGAGCAGCCTTGGCGCTCTCGCTGATGGCCTGGTGGCTCGTGCCCTCAAGTCATCAAGGCGACGGAGATCACTGGCGTGTCACTTTCCTTGATGTGGGCCAGGGAGACAGTGCTCTCGTTGAACTTCCCAATGGCCATACGGTGCTGATCGACGGTGGGGCACGCCATGACCGATTCGACACGGGACGAAGTGTGGTCGCACCATTTCTGTGGAACAGAGGTGTGTCACATATTGACCATGTGATTGGCACACATCAGCAACTGGACCATGTTGGCGGATTGATCTGGATCCTCCAACATCTATCGGTGGGACAGTTTTGGGACCAAGGGGTTGAGCGACAGGAGCCGTTCGTCGCAGACCTGAACTCAGCCCTTCAGTCACGCGGCATTCCGAGACGAGCGGCCATCCAAGGGCAGGATATCCTGAACTCAGGTTCTTGCCGTCTCACCATTCTCAATCCACAACACGATGCGAGGCCAGCTGGTTCCATCCTTTTTTATACAGGCACAGAGCTGAACAATCGCTCGATTGTGTCTCGACTCGAATGCGGAGCCCATTCCATTCTCTTTGCCGCTGATATTGAGACTGCCGGACTACACCAGTTACCGGAGAGTGGATACCGGCCCGTCACGGTATTGAAGGTGCCGCATCATGGAGCGCGAAGCTCATTAGACCAAGACTGGATTCGGCAAATTCATCCAAAATATGCCATTATTTCAGTCGGCGCAACAAACACCTATGGACACCCGGCTCCTGCTGTGATCGAGGCATATAACAGTCAAGGGATTCCTGTCTATCGTACTGATCACGATGGAGCTGTCTGGGTACAAGGCCGATTATCCAGCACCGAGCTCACGGTGACCAGTATGCGCGAACTGGTGATCCAACCCATCGATGTGTTGACCTGTCCCTGGCATTGCGAGCACCAAAACTGGCAACGATTATTCTTAATGCATTCCTCAAGTGTAAGATGATGTATGACAAAAATCATGAATAGAAATCTATCATTTCACAATCATCATGACTCACTTGCAAGACACATGATATATAAGGGGAGAGAGGGGAGAGACCGTCCAAGAGGGAGTCAACCTGATATCCAAGTAGGTTACATAGGTACTCAAGATCTGATTGAAAAGGGCTTGCACTTCAATTCTATCCCCGCTACAAGATCTCGTCATGGTTCCCACGGTTGAATGGATAAATGGTGTCGTTCGCCTGCTTGATCAAAGCCGACTACCCGAAGTAGTTGAGTTCCTGGACTGTCGAGACTATCAGGCAATCGCCGATGCGATCCGCACCTTGAAAGTTCGTGGAGCTCCGGCCATCGGAGTGACGGCAGCCATGGGCGTGGCGTTAGGTGCACAAACCATTACTGCAACGGACTACCCAACTTTCTCACGAGCCATGCTCGCTATCTGTGACGTGCTAGCGGCAACCAGACCGACCGCTGTCAATCTCTTCTGGGCGATTGAGCGGATGAGACGGAAGCTGGAATCGTCACACGGACAACCGGTCGCAGCAATCAAACAGATGTTGATCTCAGAATCTCAAGCCATACTGGAGGAAGATATTACTCTGTGCAAAACCATGGGACGTCATGGAGCAGGACTCATTAAAGACGGACAGACAGTTCTCACGCATTGCAATGCGGGATCACTCGCCACAGCAGGGTATGGAACGGCACTGGGTGTCATTCGAGCGGCATGGGAACAGGGCAAGAAGATCAACGTAATTGCAGATGAAACTCGCC
Source organism: uncultured Nitrospira sp. (assembly GCA_964430555.1). GTDB lineage: Bacteria > Nitrospirota > Nitrospiria > Nitrospirales > Nitrospiraceae > Nitrospira_D. Next base: position 24,638 of record CAYSFU010000057.1, read on the forward strand.
CAGTACTTCAAGGAGCTCGACTGACGGCGTGGGAGCTCATGCAGGATCACATTCCCGTCACACTCATCACGGACAATATGGCTGGATCGCTTATGAAACAGGGGAAAATTCACCTCTGCGTCGTTGGAGCGGACCGTATTGCCGCTAATGGAGATGTGGCCAACAAAATCGGGACATACTCGGTAGCCGTCTTGGCAAAAGCTCATGACATTCCGTTCTATGTGGCGGCACCCTATTCCACCATTGACCTCAAGACAAAATCTGGAGATGATATTCCTATCGAGCAACGAAATCCATCCGAAGTCACGAGCATCCACGGCAGCCATTCCGTCGCACCCAAAGGTGTTGCCGTCTATAATCCTGCTTTCGACATTACCCCCGCAGGTCTGATTACAGGCATCATTACTGAAAGAGGAGTATTCAAACCCTGTGAGATCGGAAGATATTTCGTAAGCTGATCAGAACATATGAGGACGGAGCACTGAAGTTGCTCGGAGCGTATACGGCTCTTACTCTTTTCCACAAGCGGCCTTCCACACCCCCTGATTGATCGTTCCCGACTCGAGAGTAACCCAATGGCCTCCATCTGTATGGCTGCCATCACTGATGACCTCACCGGTGCCCATGTGACCATAGAAATCTGTGGATACCAGCGTCCGAACTCGTTGCCTGGCACAGTCGACTTGCTTGGTCAGTGTGGTTGAATAGAATCGAGTCGGTGTCCGTCCTCCCTGCATCACTTTCCAATCAACCAGCACTATAAGAGCAACCAGAGGGGGCTCCAGAAATTCGGACAGTCTGGTAAGTGGGAGCCTGGCTTCACCGACGCCACCGGGTGGTGGCGCACCAAAGGAGCAAGGCGATGAAGCGAACAAGACGGAATCACGGAGCGACCTTCAAGGCCCAGGTGGCATTGGCCGCCGTCAAAGGGGAGAAGACGGTGGCGGAACTGACCGAGCAGTTCCACGTTCATCCCACCCAGATTACCGACTGGAAGCAGCAACTGTTGGCCAGGGCCGCGGATGTCTTTGGCGGCACGAGACCACCATCCGAGGCCCCGGATCTCAAGACTCTGCACGCGAAGATTGGGCAACTGACCCTGGATAATGATTTTTTAGAAGGGGCGCTCACCAAGGCGGGCTTGCTGAGCGTAAAGCGATGATTGACCGAACTCACTCGTTACCGGTCGTCCGGCAATGCCAGCTGCTCGGCGTGGCGCGTTCGACGGCCTACTATCAGCCGAGGCCGGTCTCCGAGACGGCACTGACCCTGATGCGGCGGATGGGGATTACGGCGATCTATCGCATGCCGAGAACCAGCCCGCGCCATCCAGCCCATCGGATCTACCCCTATCTGCTGCACCAGCTGACGATCACCCGGCCGAATCATGTGTGGGCGTCTGATATTACGTACATTCAGATGAAACGAAGTTTCGTCTATCTGTGCGTGGTCCTCGACTGGGCGAGTCGCCGAGTGTTGGCGTGGCGACTCTCCAATACGTTGACCACGGACTTCTGTGTGGAAGCGGTGCAGGAGGCCATCACCTGCTATGGCACCCCAGAGATCTTCAACACCGATCAAGGGTGTCAGGGCGGATTCAACCGGTCGACGCAACACCTTTGATTGAGGAGGTGTTGATGGGGCGACCCGCGGGATGGATGCAACAGTTGACGGGGCGAGGGGCGATGCGCTCGCCGGGTGCCCCGTCGCATCACAATGAGATGGAGCGGCGATTGTGGATGGAGGTCGCGACTGGGGTTACGAGCGAGGAAGCTGCCGAGACGATTGGTGTGTCACCGGCGGTGGGACCGCGCTGGTTCCGCCAGCGTGGCTGGCATGCCATTGTTCATGGCGAAACCGGTGTCCGGACGGTATGTGTCGTTCGCGGAGCGCGAAGCGATCGGGCTGCGGGCGTGTCAAGTTTTCTGTGTAACTGATTGTGGTTAATCACTGGTGGGCACGC
>CAYSFU010000058.1:0-26187 GCA_964430555.1 uncultured Nitrospira sp.
CATTGATGACATCCGTGCAGATTACGGCGCCGGGAGGCCCGTTCAAGATCGTCCACGGGCCGGTACCGGAGCCCAAGCCTAATACCGTCCGCATTAAAGTACAGGCCTGCGGGATTTGCCATAGTGACATGTTCGTCAAGGAAGGTCATTGGCCGGGACTTCACTACCCACGAGTCACGGGTCATGAGGTGGCGGGCGTGATCGATGCCGTCGGTGCGGGGGTGATTGCCTGGGAACGAGGCCAGCGTGTCGGGGTGGGGTGGCACGGCGGGCATTGTGGCCACTGTCCCCATTGTCATCGCGGGGACTTTTTTGGATGTCAGAAGTTCCTCGTGACCGGTGTTCATGAAGATGGAGGATATGCGGACTACCTGATCGTAAGAACCGAGGCGTTGGCGGCCATTCCCGATCTATTGACGCCGACGGAAGCGGCGCCGATTCTCTGTGCCGGCATTACCACGTTCAATAGCTTGCGTCACAGCGGAGCCAAGGCCGGTGACCTGGTGGCTGTTCAAGGACTGGGCGGGCTCGGCCATCTTGGGCTGCAGTTCGCCAATAAGATGGGTTTTCATACCGTCGCCATTGGGCGAGGTCAGGAGAGGTCGGCGCTCGCCCTCAAGCTGGGAGCTGCGCGCTATCTCGATGCCGAAACGATGGAACCGGCAAAGGAGTTGGCAAGTCTTGGTGGAGCTGCCGTGATTTTGGCGACGGCGCCGAGCGGTCAAGCCATGTCGGACATGATCGACGGCTTGGGAGTCGGCGGCAAGCTCATTGTGCTTGGAGCATCGACTGATCCCATGACCGTGACACCGCTTCAACTGATCGGCGCACGCCGGACGATTCAGGGATGGCCGTCCGGCACTGCACGGGATTCCGAGGACGCCCTGAATTTTTGTGCCCTGACCGGCATCCGCCCGATGGTGGAGACGTTTCCACTCGAAAAGGCAGGGGAAGCGTACGACCGCATGCTGAGCGGAAAGGCCCGCTGTCGCGTAGTGCTGACCATGCCGTGATAATCTCTTGTCCGACAAGCGTTTGCTTGAACCGATTTTTTGAAGAAGTCTGCACAACTGCTCTTGACGCATCAAATTTAGTTGTTATATTTATGACCGATGGTTGCTGGTACGTTCTCGACCAAGAAGGCGGTGGCGCTGTTTCACGCCCTGTCGGATGAGACACGGTTGACGTTGCTCGACCGATTGAAAGACGGTGAACAGTGCGTCTGTGAGCTGACGGATGCGATGAATGCCGCGCAGTCGCGGCTGTCGTTTCATCTCAAAGTCCTCAAAGATGCGGGATTGGTTGAGGATCGCCGTGAGGGACGGTGGATGTATTACTCCATCAGTGCTCAGGCCATTGAGGAGCTGGAAGTGTTGGTGGGTTCTTTCAAGAAAGCCGCAAAGTCGGCAGTATCCGCAGGACGTTGTTGCTGACTTTTTTAGATTCGATAGATCAATATTTATTGATTGGAGGTGTGTGATGAGCGATGGGCAGACTCTCAAAGCGGAGATCAAGACCAGATATGGGCAAGCAGCACTCCAGGCGCAGAACCAGGAGCGGCGCTCGTGCTGCGGGACCGGGACAGTCTTGCAGGCGGGACAACTCGATCCCATCACGGGCAATCTGTATAGCGACCGCGAAGCGGCCACGGTGCCCCACGATGCAGTGGCGGCGTCGCTTGGCTGCGGCAATCCAACCGCATTGGCGCGGATTGCTCCGGGTGAGACGATCTTAGACCTAGGCTCGGGCGGTGGTATCGATGTCTTGCTTTCCGCACAGCGAGTCGGGCCGACGGGCAAAGTGTATGGCTTGGACATGACGGAGGAGATGTTGGCGTTGGCGCGGGCCAATCAGGTCAAGGCCGGTGTCACGAATGTGGAGTTCTTGAAGGGCGATATCGAACACATTCCTTTGCCGGACAATTCCATCGATCTCATCATTTCCAACTGCGTGATCAATCTATCGCCGGACAAGGATCTGGTCCTGGCGGAAGCCTTCCGCGTCTTGAAGCCGGGAGGACGGCTGGCGGTCTCGGATATCGTGGTCAGAGGAGAGATCCCACCAGAGATTCAACGCAACATCGAATTGTGGGCCGGGTGCGTCGCCGGCGCGTTGGAGGAACAGGAGTACATCGCAAAGCTGAAGCGAGCGGGATTCGAAGGGGTCTCGATCGAACCGACCCGAGTCTATACGGCCACCGATGCGCGGGATTTGTTCGAGGGAACCGATCTCGATCTTGACGCCGTCGCGCCGATCGTCGACGGCAAGTTCATCAGTGGGTTTGTCCGGGCGTCGAAACCAACCGCCTGCTGCTCGACGAGCTGTTGTTCATGAAACAGCGAGTCAGAAATGACAGGTCCGAGCCACTATAGCCCATTCTCTCGGATGGTGTTGCTTCAACCATGATCGGAAGCGACGCAGGTGAGGCGGTTCTCTCCTGTGTTTTGGGCAAGCGTTTCTGTGAGATTGCCGGTCAAAGGCACGGCTCGTTCATAGACGGTAAAATTGTACGGGTCCTTGGCTGTGAGGCCGTATTTGTCGATGAGCATCTGGTGCTGTCTGTCCGTTTGGATGTGATAGCGAACCTTCGTGATGAGCTTGAGCCCGGCGTTTTCCTTCGGCACCTGATATTCAAACGTATAGTCCCGGCTGGCCAATGGCATGAGTCGATTGTCGTGCAACTCGACAATGGCTGGTTGCCACAGGATCCATCGCCCCATCGTATCGGACTGCTGTTTCAACACGTTGCCGTTCTGATTTTCCACGGCGAACTCGACGGTGAAGTGGCGGTCAGGGTCCCCTGTCGGAAGTTTATGCCCTGCGCCTGCATTGACGAGGGTCAGGGTCACCCGAACCTTGTCCCCCGGTTTCGGCTCGGCCGGATCAGCCACGATCTTCACGTCGATGGCCCGCTTCACCATGGCGGGATCATGTCCGCCACGCCAGAGGTGCCGACGGCCTTGGCGGACAGGGCCGCCGATTGCGATCGGTCGTTCGATTTCCGGCATGTGGCAGCTTTGGCAGATGAAGCCCCGTTCCTTCTTCCAGTGTCCATCTTCATATTCGGGATAGGTGCCGCATGGTCCGCCATTGTAGAACTGTGCCGGCCCTCCCACGACGCTGTGACAGCGCTGACACAATTCCGCAGTGCGAAAGATCGGATCATATTGTGTCGGATGGGGAGCCTTGGCGTCGTCGTACGGCCCTCTAATGACCCCATCCCGTACATGACAGGCCGCGCAGGTCACGCCTTCCTGTTGATACGTGTTGTCGTAGTGCGGATTCGGCTCTTGGACGGCACGTTCAACTCGGTCGCGTGGAATGTCCTTGATCAAGGTTGGTTGCTGGTTTTCCAGCGGAGTATGACAGTTCAGGCAGACCCAGATGTGGCGATCCTTTGTCCAATAGGCTTGGAAGAAGGGATCGGTATAGGCCTGCGCATGGATGCTGGTTTTCCATTCATTGTAAATTTCAGTGTGACAGGCACCGCACGATTCTGCTTTCAAGCTTGTCAGGCCTTGAGGAATATCTTGATGGGGAATGGCATGGGCGTAATCAGATCGCAATCCAAAAATAACGACGGGTTTGACTTCGGTATAGTATAGGTAGGTGAGTCCGCCAAGGACGGCGAGTCCGATCAGACTTCTCTTCAACCACCGCATTGCGTGCTCCGTTCCATGCCGCTGGTACTCTGATGGATCTGTTGCGAGGAGATGCCACTTATCATACTGGACGACTTCTCGCGCTCTCAACTCTTGCTTTCTCTCCGGATTGTGCAGGGGCTCATGGAAACCGGTCGACACAGAAACCAGGACGCCACGTGTGCCATAGGACCGGAATATTGCTTGCTCCAAGACGGAGACTTCGCTATACAGGATGGGGCGAGCACCTCAACCTATGAAGGGAGGAAAGCTAATGATGAATAAGATGTCGGCCGGAACGTTGCTTCGTGGGCTCGTGTGTCTATGGGTACTGGGAGGTTGTGCGTCGGAACAGGCTATCGTGGAACCAACAGCAACAAGCCCATCGATATCATCGTCTCCTCCTGAGGCAGCACCCGTGGGGCCGTCGGATTTCTTGACATCGTGTTTGGCACGAATTACGAGCGACGCCAGTGAAGGGACACGGCTGGTTGCCGAACAAAGTTGCCAGAATAATGACAAATTTCGCCAGGACGTGGTCGGGACAGCCATTGCGAAAAGCGCCAATCACGCATCCGCCGGCACGCAAGGGGATTCGCTCGAGGCCTGCATGGCCCGGATCCCTGCGGATGCGACGGCGGGGCAGCGGTTATTGGCAGAAGAAAGTTGTCAACGAGATCAGCTCACGCATCACTGAGCAGTGAGCCACCGCATTCAGAGAAAGATGTAGACCTTGAGTCTGGGACCACCTCGCCGTAGTCCCGGACATCTGCTATAACGCCGTTGCTGAACCTCTCTCGCGTGGTCCGAGTCTCCTTCGCGCTCCGATCTTATAAGCCCTTTCTGGCTCAGGCTAGAGCAGTTTTGATTTAAGTGCATACAGTCTGTAGGATCTCCTCCATTGTACTTTTAGGAGGAGACGGGATGGAGGCCTATTCACAAGACTTACGGGACCGAGTGTTGCGAGCGCTGGAACGTGGGGACCGTCCGACCGCCATTGCGAACCGCTTTGAAGTCAGCCGAGTCTGGGTGTATCAGGTGCGGAACCGGCTGACGCAGATGGGACAGCGGAGCAGTCTCCCAATTGGAGGCCATCGGCAGTCTCGGGTGGCGGGGATGGAGTCAACCCTGCGGGCGTGGTTGAAGGAAACAGGAGATCTGACACTCGCGGAGATGTGTGTCCGATTGGCAGCACACGGGATTGCGATTAAGGTACCCGCCTTGTGGCATCAACTCGACAAATGGAAGCTTACGCTTAAAAAAAACCCTACACGCCAGCGAGCACGATCGCGCCGACGTGCAAACCGCGCGGCGTGAGTGGCAGGCAGCCCCGCCTGCTCTGGATATCACGAAGCTGGTCTTTCTGGATGAAACGGGGGCGGCGACGAACATGGCCCGACGTTACGGACGCGCCCCGCGCGGCGAACGTTGCGTCGGCTCCGTGCCTCACGGACATTGGCACACCACGACCTTCGTCGCGGGGCTACGGCATGATGACATCACCGCTCCGATGGTGACGGATGGTGCCATGACGGGCGCCCTGTTCCTGAAATATGTCCAGGAGGTTTTATGCCCGACGCTCCATCCCGGCGACATCGTCATTGCCGACAATTTACGCAGTCATAAAGTGGCAGGCGTCAAAGCGGCCGTTGAAGCGGTGGGGGCCCACCTCCGGTATCTCCCGCCGTATTCCCCGGATCTAAATCTCATCGAAAAACTGTTTGCCAAACTCAAAGCGCTGCTCCGTAAAGCCGCTACACGTACCGTGGACGCACTCTGGAATGAAATCGGGAGGCTGCTTGGCTGCTTCACATCAGACGAATGTACGCGCTACTTCGCATCCTCAGGCTATGTAAAGACATAAACCAAAAGTGCTCTAGTTGATGACCCCACATCGCTTAGCAGAATGCTGAAACAGTCCACCAACGGTGTTTTCGCATCGCTCAGAGGCTCAACACCCCGAAGTGTACACCACACCTCTTCACTCGCTGCGGCTTGCTGGATGGCCGTTTTGAGTATCTTTAGGCGATCGTGCCGTGAGAGCCGCACCGCCCATTCCATCGACATGGTCGGCAATGGCCGAGTTTTTTCTCTACCTGTTAGTGGCCCCGTCATGATCCCGTTCATGTGATGCAACCTTCGCATCATTGGATCTTTGAGAAGCTCGTTTGGTGTTGAAGCGATCATGTTTGATAAGTAAATCTTATTCATAGTGTATGAACTATCAATTAGACTAATTTAAAGTGAGCCATTATTCTCCACTCAAGCATGTGGAATGGCCCGCATGCGGATCACAAACCATAGGGAGGAGATCATGAGAGGGAAGAACAGGGTCACTATCGGGTTCATCGCAATGATGGTCGCTACCGGCATCGTGGATGCGTCCGGCAGCTTCGCATCGGGTGCGGGCCATGTGACGGGTGCGGAGCGTATCGGACATGGGGGATCGACCTATCAGGTACTGGTCGGTCCGGTGAGCGCCTGTCAGATGAAGGCGGATGTCATTGAACGTATTGGGGTAGGAGGGGCAACGTATCTCTCCGGTCAGGCCAGTGAGTGCCAGATAGCAGGAAAGGAGCGGAATAGCGTGAATTCCATTGAACGAGTCGGGGCGGGAGGATCAACCTATTCAGCCCGCCAGCCAAAGAGCTGAACATGTTGTGGCGGCGGAGACGATCTGAGGAGGGCAATGAGTCCTCCTCAGATCAAAAAGGTTGCAGTAGCAAGGCTTTCTGTACTGTCTAAATGCGTAGACAGTCTTGAGGGTTTTGTCTCCACTCGTTACCCTGTTACCAGGGCACTCTGCCAGAAGCAGGCCGTGCAGGAGCTTTGTGGACGGTGAAGAGTGGCGATGTAAGCACGATAGTTGCTTGGGGTTTTCCGTATAACATCACGTGTAGAGTGGTGAGTGAGAGGCTGGATCATGTCTCGTAGAGGGAGGGGAGATGCAATGACTGTCACGTACTTGCGGATCGTGCGAATGAGTCTTGTCGTCGTGCTATTAACCGCATCAGCACTGTCGGACGCCCGCGCCGATGCTGTGACCGAATGGAACGAGAAAGCTGGCGAGATCGTGGTGAAGGCTGGGTTAGGGCCATTGCCTGCGGAGCGAGTGCTGGCCATGGTCCAAGCCTCGGTGTATGAAGCCGTGAATGCCATCACGAAACGGTATCCCGTCAGCGATGTGAAGCTTGAGGCGGTTCCTGGGTCGTCAGTGGACGCGGCGGTTGCGGCGGCGAATCATGCCATGTTGAGAAAGCTGGTGCCATCTCAACAAGCAAGAATCGATCAGGTCTATCAGGCCGCTCTGGCGGCCATCGCCGATGGGTCAGCGAAATCCAACGGTATTGCCGTGGCTGAAACGGCGGTTGCGGCCATTCTGGCGCGACGTGCGAATGACGGGGCTGCCACCCAAGAGTCCTATCGTCCTTATACAACGGTAGGAATCTATGTGCCTACCGTCATCCCGGAAGTTCCCCAGTGGAGGTATCGCCAACCCTGGCTGATGACCGGCCCTGCACAGTTTCGTCCCGGACTCCCCCCGCAGTTGGGAAGTGAATTATGGGCGCGTGATTATAATGAGGTGAAAGCGCTGGGTGGAAAGAATAGTCGACAGCGAACCGCAGAACAGACTGAAAGTGCGAGATTTTGGGAAGAGGTCATGCCGCCGATTTATCATGGAATCATACGTTCAGTCGCGAATGCTCCGGGCAGAGACATTACGCGCAATGCGCGGCTATTCACTGCCGTGACACAGGCTTCGGATGATGCCTTGATCGCGGTGTTTGACGCTAAATATCATTATGGATTCTGGAGGCCGATCACCGCCATTCGTAACGGTGATATCGATGGCAACGATGCAACGGAACGAGACGAATCTTGGGTGCCGTTCATTGATACGCCTATGCATCCTGAATATCCTTGTGCGCATTGCATCACAGCCGGTGCTGTAGGGACGGTGTTGAAGGCTGAAATTGGTCAGGATCCGACACCGGTGCTCACGACGACCAGTAATGCAGCAGGCGGTGTCACTCGTAGCTGGACGAACATTGATGAGTTCATGCAGGAAGTCGTGAATGCACGGATCTACGATGGAGTGCATTATCGTCACTCCGGTAGCACAGGGACTGAAATGGGCAAACAGATCGCTCAACTGGCGATTGCCAAATATCGGCTGGCACACAAATAGCCACTCTGGCCTCCATGAGGATGTGCCTATCTGGCGTTGCTTCGCCGTCAGCCTTCGTTCACCGGCAGCGATGCCGGTGAACGGCTTCGTCCGCTTCCTCAATAGTGTGTGCGTCATATCAAGACGAAATGACCACACTCGTCAGTCTTCACCACATCACGACGAAGACCCAAGTGATTCCCAGTTGCATGGATATACCGCAGCCATACAGCTCAGAGTTTTTTTAAGCTGTCGGTCTCAAACGATAGGCAGACGAGGCAAGGGCTAAAGCATATTGATAGGTCAGCAAGGGGTGGATGGTTCATGGTCCACGTCATCCCTGTGTTGCGCAAGGAAGCACGAGTGACTTGATGGAGGTCTTTCTCGCCCGCTATAGTGGCGCCCCATGCGAAAGAAGCCTGCGTCTCGTTCGAGGAAGACACATAGCTCTCCTTCTGAAGCCACAGTGAACTCCATCGCGCAAACCCCTTCCGCAGTTGCGCTGCTTGCTGCATTTCGTGCCCTTGCTGTCAATGATGTCTATACGATGGCTCAGAAAGCATCGGTGGTTCGAGGCTATGACTACTACCGACAGCAGCGATTGCAGCACTATGTCTGGAGCAAGGATGGCGCAACGCTCACGGCCCACGTGGAGGGCACCACCTTGTACGAAGTCGTGTTTTCTCTGGACGAGGGGTTTCTCTCTGCCTTCTGTGACTGTCCGGCCTGGGAGTTCGATAGTCCGTGCAAACACGTTCTGTGTGTCTGTTTCACCACCAAACATCTGCTTGTGCCAGAGACGTGCCAATTGTCCGATCGAGAGCAAGCCCATCTTGCCGCACTCAGAACCGAGTTGCTCGGGGAACCCATTCAGGCAGGTTCAGGCAAAGGCAGCGCGCTGGAGTCGGGCTATGAAATCGTGATCGACGCGAGCCAGCCCTCTCCACAACTCTCCATCTACCGCAATGGTATGAGGCTGCCTGCCGGGTGGGCCCCTGTCTTACCGCCCGAGCTGCGCCCGCTGCTTCATCCATCCCGGTTTTTCTCGACGTACGGAGACGATCCCTTGTTACGCTACCTGAGCTTGTCCAAGCGCCCGTTTCCTCTTGTGCTCAAAGACGGCAAGGACTCGCTCGTTCTGCAATGGGTACCGACGATCGCGTGCCGAAGCAAGACGGAGCTGGTCCTTTCCGGTAATGACGTCAAGATTCGCGCAGTGTGTCTTGTGGACGGCGAGGTGCTCAACCAGATCGTTCGTTTTCGTCGTTTTGTGATTGATGTGAACGGCCGGCGCTTGCTTCTGATGGAGGATGAAGGCGGATGGGCCTCCTTTCTGGCACTGCGTTATGGCTTCCAGCGGTTTGACGTCCCTTATGATCGCAGGAGTTTGGATGGAGCGCCCCGTGCAGTGACCTTACCGGCCAGTGAGGAGTATCGGCGATGGCAGGGTTTGTCCCATGAGCTGGCATTCGCGATTCCACGACAGGAGTTTCAATCCGCTCAGATCGATCTGATCCACAAGCAGGCGGACCTCACGCTGCACGATCTGTTGTTGCGCGTAGATGGGAGCGAGACGCCGGCTCGCCTGTCTGTTACCGAGTCAGCAAGCGAGGAGCGGGTATATGCATTGACGCTTAGGCCGATCAGTGATGAGTCCGGTGCACCAACAGCCGCATGGATGCTCCAGGCACAATGTCGGCACGGGGAGAGCTGGTTTGCTCCAAGCGCAGCGACTTTTTTCTTCATTCGGGCGCTGGAGCAGGGTCGCGCCGTGTCAGGGCCGCTGCGGGCACAGAAACGCAAGGCGGTACTCTATGAGTTGTACTTCGCCTTGCTGACGGTCGAAGAGACGAAGGAGCGAGACCACCGCATCAAAGCGGTGCTGGATCAGACTGATTGGGTGCGGAGCATCCGCCTGGAGGCTGCCAGATGGCTGAAACAGCAGTTGGCCCTGTGTGCCAGGTCAGATGTGCGGTTGCAGATCGAGACGGAGCGATGGAGCTTGCAGCCGATCGACAAGTCTCATGAGGCCTGGCTGTATCAGGCTCCATTTGAGGTCTTCGGTCCGGAGGCGTTTACCGGCATGTCCTCGTATGATGCAATGGTGATCGACTCGCGGGAGCTGTTTTCGCGATTGCCGGCTCTTATGGAAAAGCTGGCGACGGCTGGAATCATGCTGCTGTACGAGGACACACCGCTCCGGTCCATTCAGTGGGACTGCTCCGTCCATGTGGGACGTCACGATCGGCAGGCAACGGGTATTGACTGGTTTGAAATCCGGCCGGAGATTCGTTGTGATGGGAGAGCCGTTGACGAGCATGAATGGCGGACAGCTCTGCAGCGGGGCGGACTGATCAAGACGGAAGGTGGTGTACGGATCCTGGATGGTCCAAGTATGGAACGGTTACGAGCCATCTTCGACCTGACCGGGGACGCTCAGGCCAATCGGGAATCGTCGCATGTCGTGCAGGTGCCTCGGTTGCAGATCTTCGATTGGCTCGCGCTCCGCGAGCAGGGAATCCACGTGTCGCTGCCGGCCGAAGATGAGACCGTACTAGCGGGCTTGCTGGGATTTGTACAGATCGAGAAGCCACCGCTCCCGAAAGGACTTCATGCATTGTTACGCCCCTATCAGCATGACGGCTATGCCTGGTTGGCGTTTCTCTACGCTCATCGATTCGGTGCCTGTTTGGCGGACGACATGGGGCTGGGTAAGACCATCCAAACCATCTGTTTATTGGCGGCCATCAAGGAGGGATGTCTCAAGGCAGCGTGTGGAGTGGGGGGCCCTCACTTGGTAGTGGTGCCGACGAGTCTACTCTTCAATTGGGAGCAGGAACTGGCTCGGTTCGCGCCAGAGTTCACGGTCCACGTGTATAGCGGGAGCGAACGGACCTTCGAGGCCGGGGACGGTGAGATCGTGCTTACGACCTATGGGCTGGTCAGACGAGACATTGAGGCCTTGGAGCAGACGATGTTCCACGTGATCGTCTTTGATGAGGCTCAGGCGGTGAAGAACATTCAGGCAGACACAACAGGCGCAGTCCGACGACTCAAGGGGCGCTTCAAGATCGCGCTGACCGGCACTCCGCTTGAAAATCATCTCGGCGAGTATTTCTCCGTGATCGATCTCTGCGTGCCGGGGCTCTTGGGCGAGAGAGATCGATTCAAGGCGGGCTTGAAACGTCTCTCGGGTTCCGAGCTTGATCGTGTGTTGCGCCGGACGAGGCCGTTTATTCTGCGGCGGACCAAGTCCGAAATACTGCAAGACTTACCTCCAAAGATCGAGCATGAGGTGTTTCTGGAATTGACTGATCGCCAAAAGACGCTCTATCAACAGACGGTCGACCACGTTCGCTCAACGATCGATGAAGCGTATCGTAGTAAGACTTCAGGTCAGGCGCAGGTCATTGCCCTCACCGCTCTCCTCAAGCTTCGGCAAGTCTGTCTTTCACCGAGACTCCTCACGAAGCAACCGGAGGAGCGCTCCCCCAAGCTTGGCTTTCTCATGGAACGGCTGCAAGTCTTACGAGAGGAAGGACACAGCGCGCTGGTGTTCTCACAGTTCACCAGCTTTCTGGATCTGGTGCAGGAAGCATGCGTACAGCATGGGTTGCCGTATCACCGACTGGACGGCTCCACGGCACCGGCTGCGCGCAAAGCCCGCGTGAAGGCCTTTCAGACCGGTGACCAACCCGATGTCTTCCTCCTGAGCTTGAAAGCGGGCGGGCAAGGGTTGAATCTGACTCGAGCCAGTTATGTCTTTCATCTGGATCCTTGGTGGAATCCGGCGGTGGAGCACCAGGCCTCGGATCGCGCACATCGTATCGGGCAACAGCAGACCGTCTCGATCGTGCGGATTCTCATGCGGCACAGCATCGAGGAGAAAATGATGGCTCTGAAGCAGCGGAAGCTCGAGTTGTACGACGCGGTCATGGCCGGTGCGGTGCGAGGCTCAGAGCAAGGCGTGCTGACGAAGGCCGATATTGACTTCCTGCTTTCGCCGAGTGCATGAAACGGAGGACGGCAGCCTCGCTCATCAGCACAGTGATTCAGGTCGTCAATAATGTGGATACCAACATGACGTACTGGGTGCGGGCGTCATATTGGTGGGAGGCACTTAATCCATTGTTGCCCGCGCATCACCAAAGTGTCGTAGCCTGTTTCACCAAGTGTGTCGTCATCCTGTCCGCCACCCCACCGTATGGGTGACCACCTCACAGGTGAAAAGATTCTTGATACCGGCCAAATAGAACCATCCTTCCGCGGTTGTCACATAGGTAATGCCGGTGACCCAGATGTCATTCGGGCATGTGGCCACGACCGGTTGGGCCAAGGCATGTTCCGCCACCAGCAGCGAGTGCTTAAAATCCATGGTGATCGTGAACCGGCACATCTGTGTGCAGCGAAGGCTCAACTGCTTGCGCAGTCGCTTAATGCACCAGATCTCAGCCGAAATCCGTCCTCATGAAACTCCTTCGTCTCTTGCTGTCGCTGAACTCGCTCCACTGCACACCACTAGACCTCAGATTGCAGGTTGAAGGCATCCACTTTACGAGTTTCTTGTAATTCCTGGGAGGTCGGCTAACCAGGGAGGTGCCATGGTCCACGCGATCAAGGCCGTAATGGCCTTATGCGCAGTAATGCACATAAGCTCTATTATGCAGGGCTCAATGACCTCATGCCAAGCGAGGGGCATTTAGGCTTGACGTGGCCTAAGTATTCTAGTAGATAGTTCACTACATAAGATATAGTACTAGGTGCATATAGGCCTATATTGGATGAGTGGGCATGTGGCTCACGGGGCGAAGCTATGTGCACCGTCTGCCTCCAAGAGCGTCGCAGAATGATCATCGTGTGCCTGTACTCATCGAAGTTTGGTCGCATTTAGCTCAAAGATATGACGGCGGAGTCTCCTCTCTATGTATAGAGGCTGGAATTTCCCGTTTTGAAAGTGCATCACGGAACATATGTGGAATTTAGAAATGACATGCCGGGTGATGCTCGAACCGGAGTCGATGGCGACAGGTCTCATTCATCCCGGAAAGATTCAAAGAAGGATCCATGTGCCTTTCTCAGTGCGGATGCAAGAAGTTAACTCATCAGGCATTCCCGCTTCATACTCATCAGATAATCGCGTGTGCTATGGCGATCCTTTTCACTTTGGTGTTGGGGGAAATGCCGCTAGCGCAGCAACTTGAGACGCCAAACGCTTCCTCTGTCAGTGGCGGAGCCACCTTCGGTGCATCAGGGACAACATTTTTGTCGCAGTTCGCCGATCCCGCGTTCTTGGGATCTCTATACTTGACTCCGCAATGGCCCATGACGGGTTACTACCCCATCTTTCCAGGGAGCATGTCGCAACCCATGCCCGGCGATGGAGTGTCAGTGGGACCGCTTCAGTTGCATCCCCACATGGGGGTCGCCCAAATGTATACCGATAATGTGTTCAGGACCAACAGCAATAGAACCAGCGACTTTCTGACCACGCTGTCACCCGGTATCCAGGCCCGATTGCCGTTCGCAGGATTTCATTCCTTTCTCATCGATTATCGGACCAATCTCCAATACTATTCACGCACGCCATCGAACGATGTGCAAGATCAGGCGGCAGTAGGAGCCGTCAAGTTGGACTTCCCTGGTGGCCTCAAAATCGATCTTCAAGCTGAGCACAGGCTCGGTCATGATCCCAGAGGATCTGCTGTGGATAATGTGAATACGCAACGTCTAGGAGTGAACAAATGGACGGCCGATGGTTTTTCGGGGCACGCTGAATACTTTGGGGCGCAGTCCAGCGTGGGGCTGGAGGTGCAGACCTTTCGCTGGGGGTACCTCAATAATAACCAGGGCCCTATTCGAGATCGACTAGTTAATCAGGCCAACTTGATGTTCTCCCGCAACGTGGCGGACAAAATGTCTCTACGTGCTATCGTTGGTGCGCAGCAATCGATTTATGACCAGAATAAGAATCTGGACAATGTCATCTATACCTTCAGTGGAGGCGGGACCTGGAATGTCAGTGAGGTGACGTCTGGAGAAATCCTGGTCGGGTATCAGTATGTGCAATTTACTCGTGCACAGGTTGATCAACCTCCTCCGCTGAGCCAATTTTTCAGAGACAAAGATACGTACTCGAATTTCTATGCCATGGGCAAGCTCAATTGGCAGGCGACGCCACTGTTGAGGATCACGGTACAACTGTTCAGGACCATCCAGCAGACGGTCGCGAGCGGCTCGCTATTTTATACGGCGACCGGTGTCAATCTTACAGCGAGACATGAAGTGACCAACCGCATGACGTTCACGATCAACCTTGGATACGAGCATGATAAGTTTCAAGGTGTTCGAGATACAGTTGCCGGATCAGATAGAAGCGAGGATTTAAAGAATGTTGCGGTCGGAGTAAATTACCAAACGGTCAAATGGGTGGGGCTCGGTGCTCAATACATTTTTGAGGACCGGCACTCGACCCTGCCTCAGTTTACCTACCAAGCAAACACCGTCATGCTGTTCGCGCAAACGCTCTTTTAGCCCATGGTCACGATCGCTCCGCTTCTAGCGTGTGTGGTGCACAGATACGCAGCAACTTGTTCCGGCGCAGTCGCTTCAGGAAAGAGAGTGTCGGCTTATTCAGCGAACTGCAGGTTTCTCTCCCTCACTGACATGGAGATATGACGTGACTCGCGGTGACGACAGTATCGTACTCCAGTCAGTCGACAGTGATGGCCATGATACGGTTCTCAATGAATATGCTGACGCCTGTTGGCGCCGTATATGGTTGATCGTCGCGATGGCGGTTGGATGTGCAGGGGCGGCAGCTGGCTGGTCATTCATGCAGATACCGCAGTATCAGGCAAAAGCGACTGTGGTTGTCGAGCAAGTAGGATCGAGTGGCTTTGAATATGATCGAGGCTACCGCCAGAGTGACCTTTCACCTGAATATTTCCAAACGCAGTTTGAATTAATGAAAAGCCATTATGTTTTTCAACGGACGGCTCAGCTCCTTCATTTATCAGAGCAACCGGAGTACAAGCAAAAATCCTCGCTTCTGTCCTCACTGGTAGGCGACACGCAGCCTGCCGCTGTAACGGGTGTGCTGAGGCAGGAAGAGAGCGCCGATGGACAGGTTCCGGGAGAAGGTGACGAGCGATTGCTGAAGCAGTTTGCCGCGGCTATTGAAATCGTGCCTATTCGAGGAGCACGACTGGCACATGTGATCGCAACTTCCGAGGATCCAGAATTTGCTGCCCGTATGGCCAACACGCTGGCGTCGACCTACATCGAGCGCACCCAGAAGTTGAATGCGTTATCGAAGGAAAAGGCTGCTGAGTGGTATACCACTCATCTCGACGAGCTGCGCAAGAAGGCTGAATCTTCTCAACAGGCACTGTACCAGTTTCGTGTGAAGCATGGGTTGATGGGAGGGCATGAGCAGCAAGCTGCAAAGGCTCACACAAACACCGAATTGGATTCGGAGCTTGTCAGAGCCGAAATGAAGCAAGCCGAGGCGAAGTCTCGTCTGGCACAAATTGAATCGGTGTTACGCAACCGGACCGACCAGAATGGAGTCAGTACGATAGATTGGTCGAGTTTGGATGCTTCGACCGAAGTGCTGAGTTCGGCGCTGATTCAAGCCTTGCGAGCGCAGGATATCAGAGCTTCAGGTCAAGTGGCTGAGTTGGAGGAAACGTATGGTCCGCTTCATCCCAAGCTGATTCACGCAAAGGCAGAGAGGCAGGATCTTCGTGGACGAATTGAGCAAGAGATACAGAAGATATTCGATTCTGTGAAGCACGAATATGACGCCGCGAGTGGACGAGTACGTGTGATCAAGGAGGCAACCGGTCGTCATCGACAAGAGAAGATCAAGCTCGAACAATATGAAGTCGACTATGGAATCCTCGAACGAGAGGCAGAAAGCACACAGCATCTGTACGATATTTTCCTCAAACAGACGAAAGAGGCTGACCTTTCTGCAGGACTGCGGACCGCCAATGTGTATCTCGCCGACCCCGCGGTGCCGAGCGGCATTCCTGTAAGGCCCAAGAAACAGTTAAATATGGCTTTAGGGCTTCTCGTGGGGCTCATGACGGGGGTTGGGCTTGCTCTTTTCTTAGAAGCTCGTGACCAGACGCTGAAGGGACCAGATGATTTAGGACGGTATCTACCGAAGGTCTCCCTTCTCGGCGTAATGCCGCTCTTGCCAAAATCCAAACCGGGAGAAAGTGCATCCCTCCTCACCGACCAATTCTCAGGTGTTGCGGCTGAACACGTTCGGATTATCAGGACCAGCGTATTGCTCTCCAGTCCTGATGAGTTGCCGGCTTGTGTCCTGATCACGAGTGCTGGAGAAGGCGAAGGGAAAACGACACTCTCGGTGAATCTCGCGATCGCACTGGCCCAGCTGGAAAATACGCGGGTTGTACTCATCGATGCAGATTTGCGGAAACCTCCTCATAGATACATCTATGGAATCCAACGCGAAGATATTGACACGAAAGGACTCACGAGTTTTCTTACAGGAAGGGCCACATTGAGGGAGATTATGTATCGGACCGACATGCCCAACCTTTCGGTTATTCCTCGAGGGGAGCGTCCATCAAATCCGTCAGAACTGCTCCACTCCAAACAGTTGAGACAGCTTCTGAACCGATGCCGAGAGGAAGGGTATCATGTCATTCTGGATGCTCCTCCTGTGCTCCCTGTGACCGACCCTGTGATCCTCGCCTCGCAGGTCGATGGCGTGCTGTTGGTAGCCAGTGCCGGCCAGACTACTCGTGAGGCTTGTCGATCGGCGATCGACCAGCTAACGAGTGCAGGAGGGAAAATACTGGGCATCGTTTTGCAGAAAGTCCGAGTTCCCAAGAAGTCTTACCGCGCCTATGCAGGTGAGAAGTCTGAAACGAATGGGATCCCACTGTAGATAGATCCATAGGCGTTCTCTTTAAGGTGTTGAGAAGGTAAAGCTACGCACAAGCTGAGGAAGGCTGGTCTGAGCAGAGCTCGGAACGTTGAAGAAGAGAATTCGTCTTCTGGTTCGACGGTTGAATTGAACCATGTATAAGGCGCTGCGAGTAGGTCTCCAATGGTGGGATACGTGGAAGGCCCGGTCTATCAATCGCCGCATCTTGAGCGCGTTATTGACTGTTGGGGCTCTGACGATCTTGACCAAATTCGCCTCTGCTGGAAAAGATCTAGTGATAGCCTACCAATTCGGGGCCGGGGATGAACTCGACGCGTTTCTCATGGCATTTCTGATTCCTTCGTTTGCGATCAATCTGATCGGTGGTTCGCTCAATCCTGCGCTTCTCCCTACCTATATTCAGGTTCGAAAACAAGAAGGTATGGAGGCGGCCAATAATCTGTACGCGAGTGTCCTGACCGGCAGTGTCGTTCTTTTAACATTAACATCACTGACCTTGTTTGCCATAGGCCCATTCTTGCTTCGTACGGTAGCCCTGGAATTTCCTGAAGATAAATTCGCGTTGACAGTGTCGTTATTCAATACCTTGTTGCCCTGTCTACTTCTTAGCGGACTGGCCACCACCTGGGGTGCGATACTGAATGCCCACGAACAATTCTCCCTTGCCGCAATCGCTCCCGGCATCATGACATGTGTGACTATTCTTGCCCTTCTGGCATTCACGCACTCCGTGAATATCCATGCGCTTGCCATTGGCGTCGTTGCTGGCACGGTATGTCACGCTGTGTTTCTCGGATGGGGTGTTGCTCGGGAAGGGATCCGGCTTCGTCCCGGATGGACCGGCGTCACGCCGGCACTGCAGACGGTGTGGCATCAGTATGCTCCAATGCTTGCGGGGGCAGCCTTGATCAGTAGTACCGAGGTGGTGGGGCAAATTATGGCTTCTTCCTTAGGGTCGGGAAGTGTCTCGATTCTGTCATACGGTAACAAGATTCCTATGTTGTTGCTCGGAGTCGCTTCTATGGCTGCCAGCACTGCGGTACTCCCGTACTTCTCAGAGATGGTCGTGGGGCAACAATGGGATCAGGTACGACATACGCTATTTACTTATGCGCGACTGATTGCAGCCATCACAATCCCATTGACTGCTGTGCTGGTGGTATTCTCGGAGCCAATCGTCGATCTCTTGTTCAAGCGTGGGGCTTTTACAGAGGAACACACGCATCAGGTCGCCTGGGTCCAATCCCTTGCTCTCTTGCAGATTCCTCCCTTTGCGCTGGGTATTCTTGCAGTCCGGCTCCTCTCATCGCTCAAAGTTAACCATGTCTTAATGTGGAGTTCAGCTATCAGCCTTGTCCTTATAATCGTCCTGAACTACCTATTCATGAAACCTCTCGGGGTAGCTGGGATTGCACTGGCAACTAGTCTGATGTACTTCGTCTCCATGTGTTTTCTATACATCATGGCATTGAGACGGCTTAAATCTGTGGCTAGTCCTGTATCGTCCATACATGTGACCTAACGCACATATTATATTTCATCCATGCGTATTACATTGGTAATTTCGACTTTTGATATTGGCGGCGCGCAACGGGTGCTATCCCTCATGGCTAACTACTGGGCGTCGCAGCGGCATGAGGTTACGCTGATCTCTCTGAGTCCGCAGTCCGAAGACTGGTTTGAGCTTCACCCACTTGTAAAGCGCGTTCCCCTCAACCTCTTGGCCGCCTCGTCGCACCTGGGTCAAGCACTGGTTAAAAATGCGATGCGAGTCTTGCGTCTTCGGGGCGAATTAACAAACTCGTCACCGGATGTTGTGATCAGCTTCATGGACACCACCAATGTGCTCACGCTTTTGGCGAGCCGTGGCGTGAGTGTTCCTGTGATTATTTCCGAACGTAACGATCCTTACCGGCATTCTATGGGTTCAGTCTGGGATACCCTCCGATCCCTCCTCTACCGATACGCTGATGCCTTAGTTGTTCAAACGTCTGCCTTGCGAGGTTGGGCTGGGGAGAAGGCCGGAGACGAGCGGGTGCATATTATTCCGAACCCGATCAATCCGGTTCCAACCAATTCGGCAAAGCAGGCACGTTGTCGAGGGAGCGTCCACACCGTCGTCGCTATGGGACGATTGGTGCGCCAAAAGGGATTTGATCTGTTGATCGAAGCATTTGCACGATGTGGTAGACGACATCCTGAATGGTCGCTGGTTATTCTCGGGGAGGGTAAGGAGCGCTCAAATTTGGAATCGCTGATTGTTGAATTGGGTCTACAAGATAGCGTCCAGTTGGCGGGAAAGGTATCTTGTCCGAGTCAAATTCTGAGTCAGGCTGATCTGTTTGTGCTGTCTTCTCGATTTGAGGGATTCCCGAATTCGCTGATAGAAGCCATGGCCAACAAGCTTGCCGTAATTAGTACGGATTGCCCGAATGGCCCACGGGATATTATTCGTGATGGAGTGGATGGTCTCTTGGTTTCTCCAGAGGACATACATGCTTTGGCCAGGGGAATGGAGCGTTTAATGGCTGATCCAGCAGAGCGGCAACGTCTTGGGGACAGGGCTGGCGAAGTTCTTGAACGGTTCAGTATTGGGAAAATCATGAGCCTATGGGATGCGTTGGTGGCGCATACCAGTCGGGGAGAAGTCCGAACGGAGTATGAACGAGGGGGCGCGGACTCTCTAACATAATGGACAACCGGTATGAGTGTCATCGAGGTAAAGGGGAAGAAGCGGGAAGTTCATATGATCTGTGAGACGAGGCTCAACGGAGACGAATTCGGTTTTTAGAACCAGAGGACAAGAAGGCGTACATGAAAAACGGAGAACTGAGGGCTCAGTCTACCCGCGGCACAATGGTACTGAGTCTCGACTTGGAACTCTCGTGGGGACGTTTTGACAAAACCCCAGTCGAGGTTCTCAGCGCTGAATCTTTGGCAGAGCGACAGCAGATCAAGCGTTTTCTCGCTCTCCTGGATCAGTACGAGATTCCAGCCACTTGGGCGATGGTCGGGCATCTCATGTTGAAGCACTGTGTTAGGGATGGTACAGGCCATGTGCACACTGAGACGATGCCTCATGCTCGGTACTCCTGGTATCCTCGTGAGTGGTATAGTTATGACCCTTGCACGAACGTTTCTCTCGCTCCCGGCTGGTATGGTCCTGATATCGTAGAGTGGATTCGCGCGGCGAGGGTCCACCATGAAATCGGATCCCACTCCTTTGCTCATATTGTGTTTGGAGACCCAGAATGTAGCGTTTCCACGGCTGAGGCGGATATTAAGGCAGCTATAGAAGTAGCCGCCTGTAATGGGATTACGTTGAACAGCTTTGTCTTTCCTCGTAACCGGATTGGCCATCTGGAGACGCTGAGACGGTTGGGCATATTGGCTTATCGAGGGGAAGATGCTCCAGTGATCGGTAAGGGATATGGGCTTCTTCTGAGACCTGTGAACTTCTTGAGGCAAGTTCTGGCCATTCCGATGGAACCGGTTCAACCGGAGGAAGTTTTGCCAGGGCTCTGGAATATTCCCGGAAACCATTTTTTCCTGCCTCGGAAAGGAATCCGCAGGATTCTTCCGAGAGGAGGTCAAGCGCTCCGAGCGAAGAGATGCATCGACAAAGCTGTAAGGCTTGGCCAGCTCTACCATATGTGGTTTCACCCGTTCGACTTGCTAACAGACTCTGACGCGATGTTTTCAGGATTAGAAACGGTCTTTTCCTATGCACGGGGACTGCGGAAGGAGGGGCTGCTTGATATCCTGACCATGGAAGACTATGCGCGCCGCTTGACCAGAGAGAAGTATGGTGTTCCGTCTGAAGTCAGGTAGTCGATGTGAGGTTTGTCTGCTGAGAGATTTTTACAGAAATGGCGCTCGGTCTGTAGGAAAAGCGCACATTCCCTTCCCGGTGGGTTCACAAGTATTCCCTGGGAGACTTTAGCGGTCTATTCTGAGAATGACTGTGGAGGTAGAAAACCCGTGGTCTACGCTTCCTAGGCTCAGGACTCATTCTTTGAGATAGAAGATGACGGTGGCAGCGAGGCAGATCGCTGAGAAGAAGGTGTGCGCGCAGCGGTCATAGCGCCTGGCGATGCGGCGCCAGTCCTTGATGCGCCCGAACATGATCTCGATTGTATGTCGCTGTTTGTAGAGGAGTTTGCTATAGCGCGGCTTTCTTCTGCGGCTTTTGCGTGGTGGAATGCAGGGAGTAATGCCTTTGTTCTTCAACGCGACCCGGAACCAGTCCGCGTCGTCGCCACGGTCGGCTATCAGGTAGGTGGCGTTCGGCAAGGAAGGGAGCAAGCGTCTGGCCCCCGTGTAATCACTCAGTTGCCCTTCCGATAGCAGCCGCTCTACGGGACGGCCGTGTTCGTCGCAGACCGCGTGTAGTTTCGAGGTCAGACCGCCTTTCGTGCGCCCAATACACCGGGGAACCGCCCGTTTTTGAGCAGGCTGGCGGCTGTTCTGTGCGCTTTCAGACAGGTGGCGTCGATCATCACTCCTTGCCGGGCCTCGGCGCTCTTCGCCAGCTCTCGGAAGATCACGTTGAAAATCCCGGCCTGGCTCCAGCGTACAAAGCGATTGTCCAACGTCTTGTGCGGACCATACGCTGTCGGCGCATCCTTCCATTGCAAGCCCTGTCGAATCACGTCAATGATCCCACTGATCACCCGTCGATCATCCACACGCGGCTTCCCGTGCGGCGTCGGAAAATGACACTGGATCATGTTCAACTGCTTTTGGCTCAACAGAAATACCGCTCCCATAGCCACCTCCGGCCATAGTGAAGCACATCTTCCTTCCTTGGGGAATCCTGAAACTTAGTGAGTCCTGAGCCTAGCTCGTCGAGCGATAGAACTCAGCCATGAAAGTGGTGCTTCTCACTCGTGATCTCGACTATGGTGGCGCACAGCGACAACTTGTTGTGCTGGCCGGTGGGCTTCATGCTAGGGGGCATAAGGTCATCGTGGCGCCGTTTTACTCTAGAGGACCACTGGAACAGGAACTGTTGGAAAGGGGGATCAGGATTCAGTCACTGCAGAAGCGCGGGCGGTGGGATCTGCTGCCTTTCCTCTTTCGACTCACCCAGTTCATACGGGCGGAGCGCCCGGAGGTCTTGTATAGCTATCTCGCTGATCTCGTCACGGTGATTCTCAAACCCTGGTTCCCTTCGATGAAAATTGTCTGGAGTATTAGGTCTTCGAACATGGATCTGAGCCTATACGATTGGCTCTCGAGGATCAGCTCAAAAGTGGTTTTCAAGCTGGCGCGGCTCGCAGATGCCGTCATTGCGAATTCACGAGCAGGTTGTGACTATCACGTTGCTCAAGGGTACCCTCGAGCGAAAGTCTTTGTGATTCCCAACGGGATCGATACGCAGCGGTTTCGTCTCGATCCAGATGCGCGTCATCGCATCCGATGCGAGTGGGGCATACAGAACCAGGAACAGGTGATTGGGATTGTGGGACGGCTAGACCCAGTGAAGGATCATCCCACGTTTCTCCGGGCAGCGAGCTTGTTGCTGCAAGGCCGGAGTCACCTCCGGTTCGTGTGCGTGGGAGACGGTCCAGCTGAGCAACGCGATTCCCTCAATAACCTGGTTCGATCATTGAAATTAACAGAATATATGATTTGGGCGGGTGGACGAAGGGACATGCCCGATGTCTTTAATGCACTCGACTTATTGGTCAGCAGCTCGACCAGCGAAGGGTTTAGCAACGTTATCGCAGAGGCTATGGCCTGTGGGGTAATGTGCGTCGTGACGAACGTCGGTGATTCCGCCTTGCTTGTGGGAGACGTAGGTGAAGTGATTCCAGCGCGGGATCCGGTCGCCTTGAAAAACGCGATGGCACAGTTGCTTGATCGAAGAGCCCATACTTCAATGCAGATCCACCGGTCCATTGTTGAGCGGTTCTCGGTTGAGAAGCTCGTCGCTGATACTGAGCACGTGCTTCTTGCGTTGCTACAAGACTCGTGTGCCGATGTCGCATGTGTCATGTGCACAGCAAGGAAGGCGAGGCCAACAGTGCTGTGACTCGCAACAGCTAGAGTGGTCGGGATCAACGAGAGTGCAGAAGAGATACAACTCCTCATGACTTATTACCACAATGGGCTTGCGATTCTGGCTGTGGCGACGTTTTACACGGGGTGGACGTACTTTCAGGCTCAGATCTTCCCGTCTCTTGGGCAACCAAAGCATTGGATTATAGCACTCTTTCTGTTGTCCTTGGTTCTCTCGGTATCCACACTGACGCGCCAGCAGGACGTTCTGAAGGTGCCCCTCGTCGTCTGGTGCTTCGGGTTCGCGTGGGTGACGATGTTGTGGTTCCTTGGATCTTCCCAATCTGAGAAAGCATGGGAGATTGTGCGAGAGAGATTAGCGAGCATCATGTTGATGTTGTCCTGTCTGGTGATCTTCTCCAGCCCCAGTGCAATCCGTTTGGCACGGGGGGCGATTGTGGCCGCGGTGCTATTTGGGGTGACGTTCAATATCTATGACTTTTTCATGCCAAACTACTTCACCGAAGTTCCAGGCCGTGGAGCCGGTCTCTATCTCAACCCAAACACTTCAGGCGAAGCCTTGGTGCTCGGGATGATTCTTAGCGTGACGGTCCTGCCTGTATTATGGAGAGCTCCTTTTCTTTTGTTGGCGGGAGGAGGAATCTTTGTGACGTTCTCTCGCGGCGATATTGTGGCCTGGATTATGGCCGTGAGTGGCTTGCTTTTCTTTGTAAAGGCGGTTCAAGTTAGGAAATTGGTTTGGACGGCTTTATTGAGCCTGTTTGTTGTGAGCCTTGTCCTCCTACCGAAACTGGACGCCATTCTGACGACAATGGATCAGACTGGTGTGATTACGAAGGATACCCAGACGCGGTTCGCATGGCTGACAAATCCATTCGAGGTAAGGGATTCTTCAGGTTTGTCACGCGCATATGTTGCGAAACAAGCCTGGGAGAAGTTCGCCGATCATCCTTGGGTAGGATATGGGACCGGATCAATGTATGAATCATTCGACATCGCGCCACATAACCAATATTTGTCTTACATGGTGGACCATGGCGTGTTGGGTGTCCTCGCTGTACCCTCGTTGGTGTTGGCGCTCATCTGGGGGTCGCGTGGAGAGACAAGGCGCCTCAGCCTCGTCTTCGGCACGACCATCTTGTTTCTATCCTTCTTCACCCATAACCTTATGGACTTTGGGCACACGCTCATTCTATTTGCGCTTTTGGCCGCCATGGTTTTGACCGAGCCATGGCGAGAGCAGATGGCCGCGAAAGTCCCCATGACGACCGCAGTGTCTTTGAGCAAGGCTTTGGTAAGGACCTAATGTACTTCTACTTCCTTCGTCTTTCCTGACCCCATGACGGTCAATCTAATGTGGAGTAGACACTGTGCAGACAATACAGAGTAGGGTTTATGTCTGTACGACCAAGGCCAGGCTGTGCAACCTGGGAATATGTGAAGGGACACTCTTTATGTGCCCATAGTGCGTAAGTGGGCTAGAGCTTACGGTAGGAGTTTGAGCTGGGTTGGATGCTCGGGTTGGGTTCTATCGTCGCCAGATGTCGAGGTCTGCACAACATAAAGATCTGTCCGGCCATTGGCATTTCCCCAGTTGCTGGTGAATGCAACGAAGCGACCATCGCGACTGATAGACGCTTTTACCTGGGCATAGTAGTTGTTGTTGGCCACTTTGGAACGATGATGAGCAAGTCTCCGCACAAGGTTACTGCCGTCGGTGGCGATTTGGACGATTTCATTATCAAAGGGTTTGGAAACCGGTCCTGCGTTAATATGATGCCTGCAGCTCAACGCCCACCGTTCATCGTCACCCTGCATTGAAAAGTGATCGTCCTGGGTTGCGTATGACCAGTATCCAGGGATCAGTTGCTGAAGGGTGCCAGGTGTCGCCAACTGGCGAAATGCAAGCCCATTGGTGGGATAGTAGTCGTTGAAGAGGGTTCCATGGCCGGAGTCGTGGTGAGAAAACCCATTCGCGTTAGTAGTAAGAGACGCGATACGCGAAGGCGCGGAAGAGCTGAGATCATAGACTTCAGCAGTCCGGCCGTTATTGACAACAACCAGATATCGACCGGATTTGTCGAGTTTCACCTCATTCACGATATTCACATTACTCGTGAGGACACGCAACAGTACTCTATCGGTGCTACGTTGATAAACAAGGTACCCCGCCGTTGCATCTACACTGTCCAGAATCGATGCGGCAAACACGTCGTCATTTTGGCTCGTAGACATCTGCGTGATCCTGCCTCCGGAAAGTGCTTGCTTTGAGAGGTCTTTGATCAGCGTTGCTTGCCTAGTGGCGACGTTGATTTGCCAGAAACTGTTGAGGGCGGTTGCGAACACGATGGTGGGAGATATTCCAGACCACACGAGCCAGTAGTCATCGAGTGCACCTGGTGAATCGAGGGTAAAGCCAGCACCGACAGTAAAATTTGTTGCATCAAACGGGAAAATGACCCCTCGCGTGCTCGTTGAACGTATGTACCCAGCGAGATAGGTATTATCTTTATTGAATGCTGGTAAGGACGAGTATTGGGTGCCGGCTCTGACGGTGGCGTCTGAGCTGTCGGTGACACGAAGAATGGTTGTTCCGAACGTTGGATCGACAACTTTCGATCCTCGTGGTCCCATCACAAGGAGAGCCGGTTCAGGGTAGACTCCAAAATCCATTTTGATTGCCCAAGCGCTTGGCTCTGTCACCGTGATGTCACCCACCAGCGCAAAGGCGATGATCAGCTGATAGATTGCATGGTGACGCGTCCTGGTCAAAGAAGACTTAATAGTGGCTTTCATGGGTGTCCATGATGTTGTTGCGCTGTGCTGTAAGGTTAAGCAACCTATGTGCCAGAGCCGTTCTTTCAGGGGTTCTCCTTGTTTCCAATGGTTTGTGTAGTGCTCACATGTAGGGAATATACACTTATTTGTACAAGAATGTCCCAATCGCTTGAGACAAATGAGGATGCCAACCATATTGGGGTTTGTGCTGGAATTGGAGTGATGAGGGACCATCATGATAATCGGTACACAGGTGGAGCAGGAGGAGAAATTAATAGCTTCTACGCCTTGCATGCCACGATCCCGCACCTGACCCGTTCGTCCTTGCATCGCGGCTTGCAGTGCCATGGGATCAGCCGGTTACCTGAAGTGACTGGAGACAAGCAACCGAAGAAGAAATTCAAGACCTATCCCCATCGGCTACCTTCATATCGACATCGAGGGTGGAAATGAGCGTGGGGGAGGCCTCCGTCCCATACACTTCTTCCAGATGGTGTTGACTCTCACGAGTGGGCATCCCATGCGCATAGAGCGCCAACACCTTGTCGTCAAAGCCGTCGAGCCGTCGTTGCCGTTTCTTGACGACCGTGGGTTCAACCGTGCCCGCCCGATCGCGCGGCACCGCCAAGTCGACCGGGCCTTGCTCGGTCTGT
>CAYSFU010000059.1:0-25746 GCA_964430555.1 uncultured Nitrospira sp.
GCGCAATTGCGCGCTCACTCACCCGTTGCACTTGGAACTTGAAACCGCCAGGTGAAACCACCAAGATGTCATGCGAGACTGCTCGCCTGGCCACAACACAAACGGGGACGAGCTTATCTAAACATAGCGTCTTAAATTATGCCGCATAATCTCCGTAGCACTGAGTTGGGTGTTCTCCAGCGATTGAAGCACGTGGAGACGGCGGTCACGACGGCGTCCAGGGTAGCGAAAAACCGGTTGTGTGTCGCCATGCGGCGGGTGAGCTTCCAGACACGCTCGATGGGGGGCCAGTTGGGGACTGTACGGTGGCAGAAACAGCAGGGTAAGCACGGCGCGATATTTTCGACGCAAGGGTTTGAGCAGGACCGCGTGGTGGTATCGGGCATTGTCCAGGACCAGCACCATGCGCATGCCACGCGAACGATGCCGCAGCAGCGTCTTCAGAAAGGTCTCGAACGTGGCCGCGTTGAACGTGGTGCACAGCGAGCAGACGAACTTGCCGGTGCGCAAGCTGACAGCTCCAAAACAGGCCATCGACTTGCGGGTGGGGGCATGGCGCAGAACGGGATCCTTGATTTCTGGCGGCCCCCACATACGACACCGGGTGCCATGTTGCTGGAAGTGGCACTCGTCCACACTCCAGAGTTCAACGCTCCGGCGTCGTGCCAGGCGGTGGAGTTTTTTTAAACGCCGCGACCGTGACCGGATCGGACTGGGCGACTTGGGGCCTGGGCTTGCGCAGTCGAAATCCCATGTGGCCAAAGATGCGTTGGCACCGGCGCACTCCCAACGTCACCCCATAGCGCAGGCGCAGATGCGCGGCGAGCCGCTTGCCATCCCACAGGTGACCAGCCTGACCGAATTTCTGAGACTCACGTCGCAAGTCACGTCCCAGCGCCGCCCAGTGCTTGGCGCTCAGTGTAGCTGGCCGACCCGACCGTGCTCCTTCACGCAGGCCGGTGAATCCATGAGTTTCAAAGCGTGTCACCCAGCGCTGCACGGTCCGCCGATCTTCGCCAAATAATGTGGCGACCTGCGAGCAGCTGTAGCCGCCGGTGACGAGCAGCAACCCATGCAACCGATGGTCATACCGCGATTCATCGGATCGAGCAATTTCTTGTTGAATGGCAAGTCGCATGACATCGGCATCCGCAATGTTCAGTCTTCTCATGACAGCGCCTCTATCTGGGTGACCTGTCAGGAGTATACCTTAATTATGCGGCAATATATATGTCGTTATGTTTAATTGCAGATGTAGCGGTCACGAGTTACAGCCAAGTCTTCGTTAGGTGAAGTGTAACGAAGAATTGGTTGAGTGCCGGTTGAATCGTGATAGAAATCACTCGGAGAGCTTACACTCGTCGATACAATCATGGGTCCGCGCGAGTTATTGATGAATACCTTCATCGTGGAGTACCTCACAATACCTCCAAGCTCAGATCGCAAGGACAATGACCAATGACCATCGTCAGGAATAGGCAGAGGTTCTGTAGCTTACTCAGTTTAACTCTCATCACCATCATAATAGTACTTGGAATGGTCGCATGTGCTGAAAATCGGAAGGATTACAAAGTCCGCCTGACAGAGCCCTCTGACTTCTTCCTTGGGCCAGAAGATATGTTGAAAGTAACGGTCTGGAAGAGTCCGGACCTATCAGGTGAGGTCACAATTCGTCCAGATGGGACGATCACCATGCCCCTAATCGGGGATATACCGGCTGCTGGACTGACTGCAAATGTCTTGGCAAAGCGCATCAGCGAGCGACTCACAGAATACGTATCATCACCGATAGTCACGGTTCAAGTAAAAGAAGTGAACAGCTATTTTATTTACGTCATGGGGGAGGTCTTAAAACCAGGAAAGTACCCACTAAAATCCTATGCTAATGTGATGCAAGGGATATCGATGGCAGGCGGCTTCGCACCCTTTGCGGATAAGAACAAGATCAAAGTACTACGCAATGTGAGCACTGGAGCGGAGGGGCATGAAGAAAAACACCAGATTGAAATTCCGTTGCGTTATGACGATGTTCTAAAAGGCACCGCTGTGCCAGGAAATTTCATTCTCCTAAGTGGCGATGTCATTGTGGTGCCCTAGGTGAGCGGAAGATGGTTACTTGTGTATACGGCAAGCATTCTTGTTGGAATGGGTTTCGGATGGTGTTCGCTCAGTCAGGCGCAGATGGGTGGTATGAGCGGTGGAATAGGCGGAGGGATGCCGACTGTTCCTGGGACAGAGTTTGGCGGAGCGACTGACCCCAGTTTGATTCGGCCAGGAGATGGGTTGCGTCTTGTTCCCTCAGTCAAAATTTCAGAGCGATATGACAGTAATGTGTTTTTTGCGCCAAAGAACCAGCTTCAAGGCCTCACCCCAGAAGATTTTGTCACGACGATCGTGCCTCAAGTCAGAGGGTTATATACCGATCATAAAAATCTGGTGAAGGTGAACGCAGTGGTGGGGGCGGTCGGCAGTTATTATGCGAATAATACGGGACTTAGTTACGTGGGGGCCAATGTCGGTGCAGTTCTAGACATGAGTAACCTGTTGAGCCAATGGAAGCCGGGAGCCAGATGGACGGTGTCCGATACATTTTTTTATAGTCCTCAACCTCCTGCATTTCTTTCAGGAGGTCAATCAGAGGGACAGATAAATCCCTTGGTGGCAGGTTTTCAAGCATATCGAACCAATACAAGCTCCAATAGCGTCAAAACCATGTTTCAGCTGCCGCTCAATAATACAGTCAAATTGAGCGGCAGCTATACGAACAGTTTCATCCATTATGGAGAATCACAGGTTCAGCAGGCTGCTGCTCTGATCAGTCAACACGTTCAAGTGTACACCGCTGGATTAATCAAGCAGCTCTCTCTATATGACTCCGTGAGAGTAGACTTCATGGGTAATGAATTTAACCAGGGTGAGTTGGGGGCGTTTAGTGCAAGAGGTGGGACCCTGGGATGGACTCACAGGTTTACCTCTACCATGAGCCTCAATGCAACTGGTGGTGCACAGGTGCTCTCTGGAGAATCGAATGGGGTGCCGCTTTCCTCGACTATTGCACCATCTGCCGGTCTGGAGATGCACTGGAAGGATCCTGCGACATTTATTGCTCTCACATATCGAAGCGGTATTACTCCATCGTTTCAGTTTCAAGGGGCGGCTTTGCTCAATCACACCGTATCGTTCAATATGACTCAGAACACCCCAATCCGTGACTTGACCGGGCTGCTCGGAGCGAATTATAGCATTGCCAACGAGTATGGGTCGAATTCAGGACGTGCCATCTCGTGGACTACCGTGGGAGGAACGGTTGGATTTCGATATCGAGCGACTCAAAAGCTGTTTCTCACAATGAGCTATAGCTACCACAATATTGAGAATACATTCGGAGAGACACATTTTGCTTACGACAGACACGTTGCGCAGCTGAATCTGGATCAGGCTTTTTACTGAAGAATAGAGGACCTCACTCACATGAAATCGATGAAGCAAGACCCTCTGATTCTGATGATGCTGAAGTGAACGCGGTAGACTGGAGATGAGCGTGCAAGAAATCGAGTCGCAGACTATCCCCGATGTGCAGGCCGAGCCGTTGTCGGTGCTGATAGGTCAATATTGGGGCAACATTGTCCGACGGAAATGGGTCGTGATGGGCTCTGCTGTTGCAGGAGTCGCGATTGCTGCGATTGTATGTGCGGTTCTGCCCAAAAGCTATCGTTCCACCACCCTGATCTTGGTTGAAAATCAGAAAATCCCTGAAGACTATGTCAAGGGCATCGGAGGAGCCAATATTGAGCAGCGCCTGACAATGATACACCAGCAGGTGATGAGCCGGACTTTCTTGAGTCAGATTATGGAGGAATACAAGCTCTATGAGGACAGGATTCGGAGGGAAGGGCTTGAACCGGTTCTTGAGACATTGCGAAAAGTGATCAAAGTGGAGACTGTAGGCACCCCCGGCGCATCTGGTAAGAGCGTCGAGGCGATCACCCTTTCATTTGCCGACGAAGATCCGACTACTGCCATGAACGTAACGGCAAAACTCGCTTCGTTATTCATTCAGGAAAACATCAAGTCGCGCGAGCAGCTTGTGACCGGAGTCACAGTCTTTCTGGAACAAGAACTGGAGGAAGCAAAAAAGAAGCTGGAGGAAAAAGAGCGCGCTATTAGCGAATTCAAGACACGTTATGTCAGCGAGCTTCCGGAACAGAAGGAGGCGAACCTCAGGACCTTGGATCGGCTACAAACAGAGCTCAATACCACTACGGAGGCCTACCATCGCCTCACTGCGCGGCAGAGTCTTGTTGAAAAGACTGTAGCGCAATATGAGCAAGATGAAATGGTGGAGAGTGCGTCAAGTCGAGCGATACCTCGGAAGGGGAATCAACTCACTCAAAATACACTGGTTCTTCGCTTGAGCGAGCTCCATAAGCAACTTGCGACATTGATGGCGACATACAAGAATACATACCCGGATGTCGTCATTCTGAAAGATGAAATCAAAGAACTGGAAGCTCAAATAGCTGAACAAGCGAAGATCGCTGAACAGAAGAAGCTTTCCCAGCCTGAAGAACTCCAGCCGGATCACAATGGAGGGGCGGGGAGAGTGTTTGACCCGCAGTTGCAAAGTTTGTTGGCACAGAGGGATGAAGCAAAACTAGAGATCATGAACCTCAAGGCAAAGGAGGTCCGGATCACTCGGGAAATGAAGGAAATTGAGGGAAGAGTTCAACGGACACCGTCGCGGGAACAACAATTGATGATCCTGTTGCGCGACTACGAAAATATGCAGAGTAACTACCAAGCATTACTGGACAAACGATTGAACGCCCATGTGGCTGAAAATCTTGAAAAACGTCAGCAGGGTGAACAGATTCGTGTGTTGGATCCAGCCAATCTTCCTCAGAAGCCGGAAAAGCCGAATCGATTGTTGATTATGTTCTTGGGCTTGATAGGAGGCGGCGGCCTCGGAGTAGGTCTGGCGCTAGGAATTGATCAATTGAATCCGACGTTCAAGCGACGCGAAGAGGTGGAAGTCTTGCCTGGCATCCACGTGTTGGCGACCATTCCGCAGTTCTTCACTTTGAGCCATCAAATCAGCGCACTGCCGAAGCCCGGCTCTTGGGTGGCGAAGGTCATGCCTGGGGGCTCATCCGGAAATGGGATGAAGCCCAACCCGTCAAGCCTGAATTTGATTGCCAAGTGGCAGCCTCGTTCGATTGCCGCCGAACAATATCGAATGGCTGCTACCAAGCTGACCCTCTCCACCGAAGGGCGCCATTCCACGATTGTGGAAATTACCAGTGCGTTAATGGGCGAGGGGAAGACGACCACGGTGGTGAATCTTGGCTACACCATTGCGCGAGATCTTGGGAAAAAAACACTGCTCATTGATTGCGACTTTCAACGGCCTGCACTTCATCATTATGCCAGGACGCCTGCTCGAGCGGGTTTGATTGAATTCTTGGATAACCAGGCACAACTCGATGACTGTTTGTCGGTGATCGATGAGAGTCCATGCTTTATCTTAGCGGCTGGCGGAGCGGGCGGTGACAATAATGAACTTGCAAGAATTCAACAGCTGAAAACTATCTTGCCGGAGCTTCGTGGGCAATTTGAGTATCTCATCATCAATACACCACCTGTCTTGTCCAGCGCGACCATGGGTATTTTGGCGAGTCTGGCTGACGAACTTATCTTAGTGATCCGTGCAAGCTATTCACCCAAACACCTGGTGCAAAAGGCCTTCACGATGCTAGGCTTGACAGCGCAACGGCAAGTGATTCTCAACTGGGTCGATGCGCAGAGTATGTCGCATCATCTGTATGGATATGCCATGCCTTATGGTCGGGCGAGTTCACTCGAGAGCATGAGACGGTAGGGCGGGACATCGTCCTCAGGGCTCACATTATCTGCTCCTCTTCCACGCGATTGTGCTCACTTCGTTATTTCGCATCAATATCGCTATTTGAAATGTGCCGTACCGTTTGGCACTGACTCTCATCTTTTTAGGAGGAATCCAATGGAGCAGGCACCTAGACCAACAGATCTTCGATCCCAGCATGACGGTGAATCGGTACCCATCTGCCTCTTCACGCTGTGGAGATGGAGGTGAGTGTGTCACAGATAAACGGATATCTCTGCATCGCGCCTGATGTCAAGGTGGGGAGCAACGTAAAGTTTTCTAAGTTCGTTAACCTCTATGGATGTGAGGTGGGTGACGACACCAAGATTGGCGCCTTTGTGGAGATTCAGAAAAATGCCAAAGTCGGCAAACGGTGTAAAATATCAAGTCATACTTTCATCTGCGAGGGGGTAACGATCGAAGACGAAGTCTTCATCGGGCACAACGTGACCTTCGTCAACGACACCTTCCCACGTGCGACGACTAGGACAGGCTCTCTACAGACCGAGTCGGATTGGAATGTGGAAATAACATTGGTGAAGCGTGGTGCATCGATTGGATCTGGTGCAACAATTCTGGCTAATGTGGTGATCGGGGAACATGCGTTGATCGGGGCAGGTGCGGTGGTGACGAAGGATGTGCCGGCGCATGCCGTCGTCGCTGGAAATCCTGGAAAGGTTGTACGATATTTTGAATCAAGGGGGCGGCAATGACGCACGAGAATATTCCGTTTCTAGATCTGGTCACGGTTCATCGAGAGTTGGAAGGAGAATTGGTCGAAGTCCTGAAGACTACTCTCAAGAGCGCTGGGTTTATCGGCGGCCCGATGGTCCAAGGATTCGAAGAAGACTTTGCGCGATTCTGTGAGGCACGATTCTGCATCGGTCTGGGAAGTGGCACTGACGCTCTTCGATTTGCACTCATTGCTGCTGGCGTGAAGTCCGGCGATATCGTCATTACGGTGCCCAACACCTTTATCGCCACGACCGAGGCGATATCCCAGTCAGGCGCCCGTCCTGACTTTGTTGACATCGATCCAAAAACTTATACTCTGGATCCTGATAAACTGCGCGCGTATCTGGAACACGCATGCAGGTTGAATCCGAAGACGCAACAAGTCATTCACAATGTAACGGGTAAGCCTGTCACAGCCATCGTTCCCGTCCACCTGTATGGCCAAATGGCTGATATGGACGCCATTCTTGATCTGGCAACGGAGTACAATCTGAAGGTGATCGAGGATGCTTGCCAAGCACAGGGAGCGGAGTACTTCTCACAAAAGGACAATCGATGGCACAAGGCCGGCTCGATGGGCCACGCCGCAGCGTTCAGTTTTTATCCTGGCAAGAATCTGGGGGCTTGTGGTGAAGCAGGTGCGATGATCACTAATAATGAACAACTGGCTCATACTTGCCGACTCTTACGTGACCATGGACAATCAAAGAAGTATTTTCACGATATCGAAGGTTACAACGGGCGCCTCGATGCGATCCAGGCCGGATTCCTCCGCATCAAACTACGCCATTTAGAAAAATGGAATGAGCAGCGCCGACAGGCAGCGGAACAGTACACAAAATTGTTCGCAGGGGCAGAGGGAATTGTGATGTTACCGCACCAGCCGAGCTGGGCGCGGTCGGTGTATCACCTCTATGTCATCCAGGTTGAGGACCGTGCCCGCCTTCAGCAGCAGTTGAACGATGCGGGTATCGGGACGGGGATCCACTATCCGGTTGCGTTGCACCTGACAAAGGCTTACGAAGGGCTCGGTTTTCGAGTCGGAGACTTTCCCGTCGCCGAGCAGTCGGCGGCACATATCTTATCGCTTCCAATGTTTCCCGGACTTGTTTGGAGTCAGCAGAAGAGAGTGGTGGCAGAAGTTCTGACATCTCTTTCCGTGATCACAAAACCTTGTTGATGAGAAACCCGTCGACAATAGTTCGAAGGAGCAATCATGCAAATCAAGGGAAATAGGTTTCTGATAACAGGCGGCGCGGGATTGATGGGATCTCATATTACCGATCGTCTCCTGGCAGGAGGAGCAGCCGAGGTCATTCTGTTGGATAATTTTGTTCGTGGAAGTTTGCGCAATATCGAAGCGGCGCTGAAGGATAGGCGCGTCAGACTCGTAGAAGGCGACATTCGCGATCTGAATCTTCTCCGTGACCTTGCAACCGGTATAAATGGTCTATTCCATATGGCTGCCTTGAGGATAACCGCATGCGCCGATGATCCTAGGGGGGCAATGGAAGTGATGTTGGTCGGGACTCTCAATGTGCTTCAAACGATGGTGGAAAAGAAAGTAGGAAGGCTGGTCTATGCGTCATCCGCTTCTGTGTATGGATTAGCCGATGTGTTCCCTACCAGTGAAAGTCATCATGCGTTCAACAATCGCACATTGTATGGAACAGCCAAAATGGCCGGCGAAGGGATGGCACGGTCGTTCGCAGATATGTATGGCTTGCAGTATGTCGCGCTCCGCTACTTCAACGTGTACGGGCCTCGCATGGATATCCATGGAAAGTACACAGAAGTCCTCATCCGTTGGTTGGAAAAGATTGCTGCGGGTGAGCCTCCTGTGATTTATGGAGACGGACTCCAAACTATGGATATGGTGTATATCGATGATGTGACCGATGCCAACATCACGGCTATGGAATCCGATGTGACGGACGAGGTATTCAATGTCGCGACTGGGAGAGAAACCAGCCTCTTGGATCTTCTTCAAGCAGTGCTGAGGGTCACTGGATCGACCCTCACACCCCAGTTTTTACCTGCACGTTCAGTCAATCCAGTCCCACGACGACTTGCCGACACAGGGAAAGCAGAAAACCTGCTCGGGTTCAGAGCTAGAGTCGGCATCGAGGAGGGATTGAAGCGCCTCATCAGCTGGCGCGAATCGATTCTTGCTCGTAAAGATGCGTAACTACTATCGTATCCCCCACGTCGGCCTAAAGGTATCCTGTCATGATTCCTATCGCAAAACCGTTTCTCGGAGAAGAAGAAGTTGCTGCAGTAAGAGAGGTTATTCTTTCAGGCTGGATGACGCAAGGACCAAAGGTCAAACAGTTTGAGGAGGCTTTTGCCTCATATGTCGGTGTCCCATACGCCTGTGCCGTGTCGAGCTGCACGACGGCTCTGCATCTTGCACTTCTTGTAGCCGGTGTGAAGCCCGGGAATGTCGTCATCACAGTCAGTCATTCCTTTATCGCCACCGCCAATGCGATTCGCCACTGTTCTGCCGAACCGGTGTTTATCGATATCGATCCGCAGACATACAATATGTCTCCGAAGGATCTTGAGCTGTGCTTGCGCGAGCAATGCGATTTGGTCGAAGGCAATCTCTACTATCGTGACGTCGCACGACTCGCTGCCGGCGAATCCCCATTGCGGCATCTCGCAGCTACTGAGCAAGGTAGTGGCCAGGGTGAGATGGGCCGAGTCGCGGCCATTCTGCCGGTGCATCAAATGGGGATGCCCTGTGATCTACAATCCATCCTGTCCATTGCTGACCAGTTTCAACTACCTGTGATCGAAGATGCCGCCTGTGCCATAGGGAGTGAAGTCCGGATCGCCGATCGCTGGGAACGAATCGGCAAACCGCACGGTGCCATCGCTTGCTTCTCGTTCCATCCAAGGAAGCTCGTTGCCACGGGTGACGGTGGGATGATCACCACAGCCAACCCACAATATGATGAGCAATTTCGTTTGCTTCGGCAACATGCGATGAGTGTGCCGGATACCGTGAGGCATCGTGCCAGTAAGATTATCTTTGAAGACTATGTCACGATGGGATTTAACTACAGAATGACCGACATTCAGGCTGCCATAGGGATTGAACAACTCAAGAGGTTGCCTGGATTCCTGGAACAGCGGAAACAGCTTGCCTCCCTATATCATGAGCGATTGAAACAGATATCTTGGCTGGAGACCCCTCATGAGCCGTCCTCCTGCACGAGCAATTGGCAGAGCTATGCCGTCAAGGTGCTGAAACATGCACCGGTGAGTCGTGATGAGCTGATGCAGCGTCTCCTTGAGTCTGGTATCTCGTCCCGCCGCGGGATCATGAACGCCCATCAAGAACCTCCGTATAGCCGACATCCTGCATTGAAGAAATCAGAAGAATCGAGAGATTCGGTGATCCTCCTGCCGCTCTATACGTGTATGACTGAGGGAGAGGTGGAATCGGTTGTCCAGAGACTCAAAGATGCCTAAACAACTGTTGCTCTTTCCCTTCGGTGGCAACGCCAAGGAAGCCTTGATTTCCATCTTTGCGATAAACGGCATCCAGCCAGAATGGAACATTGTAGGCTTTCTTGACGATGACCACTCCGTTCACGGAAAAGCATGTTGCGGCATAAAAGTATTGGGTGGAAAGGAACTACTGAAAGTGTATGACACTGCCTACGTCCTCGCCGTCCCTGGTAGCCCTAAAGGGTACTTGAGGCGTAAGACCATCATCGGAGGCTTGTGTCTTGACAAGTCTCGATTTGCAACCATTGTTCATCCATCTGTGATACGATCGCCTGATGCCACAATCGGGTACAACACACTAGTGATGTCTAATGTAGTGGTCAGTTGCGGAAGTCAGATTGGAAATCACTGCATAGTTCTGCCGAATACGGTCCTCGCGCACGATAGTAGCATCAGTGACTATGGTTGTATCGGCTCCAATGTATCGCTTTCTGGTTCAGTCAATATCGGATCCGAGTGTTATATCGGGTCAGGCGTCACGATGCGTGAAAACATTAAGATTGGTGCACGAACCCTTATCGGATTGGGTTCAAACGTGATTTCGGATATTGAAGAGGGGACGGTTGCGGTCGGAAGCCCCGCGAGGGCAATCAGAAAATGTACTTTTTAGGAGCATTCGGACCGACCTCCCTTGGGAACAAACGTGTCGGGTTGATCTCCACAGCAATCAAGTGGAAATGATGAAAGGCTTGTTGTTACGCTTGAGCCTTAGTTGGCTTTGCTGAGGCTGCGCCCGCCTCATTCAACACCTTGACGGTCGGAGGGGCCAGGTCATATCACACTTATGCGTACCCACTTCGTCATGACACTCCTAGCTGTACTCTTTTTCCTCTCTGGATCTGCATTAGCTTCACCACCGATTGCTATTTCAGTAGAGGACCTGCAATTGCTACAAACAGAGGCAGTTCGGAGTAACGCGGACGCACAGAACAACCTCAGGTTCCTGTATAGAAAAGCACAGGGCGACTATGTAAAGGACAAGGAGTGGTACGAGAAAGCCGCTGCTCACAAGCATCCAACAGCACAGTCCAACCTTGGATGGCTGTATGCCAACAGGCGGGGTATTCCGCAGGACTATGTGCGGGCATACATGTGGCGGAACCTTGCAGCTACCCATTCAACTGGTAAAGAAGAATCAGTGCTAGATAGAGTCTCACACCGAATGACCCCTGGGCAGATCGCAGAAGACCAGCGACTATTGCAACAGTGTCAGGCACAGCAGTTTGTGGGTTGCTGAGTACGGCACCTGTCTCCATCTCGCACTATGTTGTTCTGGGTTCCCTTGTTGCTCGGCGACGATGAGGGCCGAGTGTGATCTTTAGGCACTTGTGTCGCAGACTTCAGAAATAAGGGAAGCGCGCACGCAAAGAAAAGTCCGGCTTCACAACAACCCGCATTTGGTGTGTTCGTAGCTCTAAGGATGCGTATAGCTATTGAGGATTAGGTGATCGATTGGTTGGAGAAGACGGTACGAGTGGGGAAGAAATGGTTGAAGGCTGGTCCACAGCCGGTGCCGCCGTAAGAGCTGCGGAGGCTGACATCTGAGATCGATGGCGTAGGAACTCCTTCAAGGCAGACCTCCTTCGGCCTCTCAAATCATGCCAGCGTTCACCTTCACCACGACAGACAATGGGATCCCCTATTGGAGGGAGAAAAGCCATATGCGCACGATAGAAGAGCAGGGTGCAGTATGTAGTCTTAATAAACGGTGGTTATGTATGTGAGTACTCACGTTGAGATTTCTGCCGTCACTCGTTCGAGAAGGAAATAGAGGGAGGCAGCCATTGGTTGTATTGGCCTTCATTCTGTCGGTGTGTCTGGGATGCACCGAATCGCGTCAGCAAGATGCGCCGCCGGAAGCTAAAGCTCCGATCCCGACGAACACCGGAACCACGAATCTCACGGTCGATGGCGCCAACATGTTCCAGACCATGGATGGGATGGGCGTCAACCTCAATGTCAATAGTTGGAATGGTGGACAACTCGCCCCCGCCCTCAATCTGTTGGTCACAGCGAATGGTGCTTCTTTGATGCGGGTCATCCGCGACCCGATGGATTGGGTCACGAGCGAGTCCGTGATTCAGGGCCTGCACAGTCTGGATCCCGTCACATTACAGCAGGTGTACGAAGCCCCTAAGATGCAAGATATTTGGAACACGATTAGCGCGCTGAACCAGCTCGGAGTTCGTGGCAATCAGATCATTCTCAATTTCATGGGGTGGACGCCGACTTGGATGGGTGGTAGCGGTGCCTATGGCGGACCGAGTTATATTATGGCGGGAAAGGAACCACAATTCGCCACGATGGTCGCGTCGCTGATCTACTACGGTCGAAAGGTCAGGAACCTCGATTTCCTGTTGCTGACCCCCCTGAATGAGTCCGACCATAACTGTTGGGAGGGACCCTGTGTCGATGCCAACCAATATGTCACGATCCTCAAGGCGCTGATCGCAGAACTGGATACGATGGGACTCAGCGACATGCGTCTTGTCGGGCCGGATACTGCGAACCTCAGGGCCGGTAGGGGATATCTCTCTCTGATGATGGCGGATAGTCTCGTGGCCGGACGAGTCGATCATTTCGGCGAGCATACTTATGGCACTTCAGCCAGCCCAGGCGCACTGTTCCCGTCCAAGAGCTATTGGCTGACGGAATCGGCGGCAGCATGTGGAAGTTGCGACTCGGGGGGTACGGTAAGCGGCGGCGAGTGGAGTTTTGCCAGGGCCACCACGGAACACTTTCTCACCGACGTGGCAAACGGCTACTCCGGCATTCTGGTCTATGACGCCTACGACAGCTTTTATTACCACCACAACAATTTTGGCTTCTGGGGTCTTCTGGCCTTTAATCAGCAGACCGGAATCTACACCCCCCGTGCTCGATTCTATACCAACGCGCAGCTGAATCGGTTTATTCGTCCCGGGGCAGTGCGGATCGGTGTGAACCATTCCATAGCTAGGGTGACCGTTGTGGCGTTCTTCCATCTAATCAGCGGGCAAGTGTCGATCGTCGGTCATAACACGAGCGCTTCGCCGGTCACCGTTAACGGTCTGCTGCAGAATCTTCCCATCGTAAATTCGCTTGCCCTCTACCAAACGAACGCTTCGTTGCACTTGAAGCAGGCAGCGAATATTTCGGTTGTCGGGGGTGAGTTCACCGTGTCTATTCCGGCAGATACATTCTTCTCGATGACGAATTGATGGCTACCTGGTGACCATCACCACTAAGAATGTACGCGCAACTATTCGAAAGGAAAGTGTCATCATGAAAAGACAGCTTGGTGGCGTAGCAGAGTGGCTGCTAATGGTGTCGTTCATCACATTCCTGCTGGCTATATTTCCAGTCGGAGAGGCATCGAGTTCATGCTCGTCACCCGGGAATCCAATCGAGGCAGAGAACTGCCTGCCGGGCACTCCACGGAGTACATGGGACATCGACTCCAATATTGGTGACATTACGATCCAAGGGTTCTCGACCGATATGAGTGTGAATGTGGGAGGCACCGTCCACTTCAAAGTCAACTCGAACACTTCCAATTACAAGCTTGATATCTACCGAATGGGATACTACGGTGGGATGGGGGCTCGAAAAGTTACGACCGTCAATCCTATTGCGTTCCCTCAGCAACCGCCCTGCATCTATCAGGCACCTACGGGATTGACGGATTGCGGCAACTGGACTGAAACCGCATCATGGGACATACCGGCCAATGCGACCTCAGGGATCTATTTCGCCAAAGCCATTCGGAATGATACCGGCGGGGCCAGTCACATTTTTTTCATCGTTCGTAACGATGCGAGTCATTCCGACATCCTCTTTAAAACCTCAGATGCCACATGGCAGGCGTATAACGGCTATTCGCAGGACTTTTACGGCAATCGGGCCTTCAAGATTAGTTACAACCGACCCTTCCACACACAAGCGTTCGAGGCCGACTCCTGGGTTTTCCAGGCCGAGTATCCGATGGTGCGCTGGCTGGAAGCGAATGGCTACGACGTCACTTATTTTACTGATGTGGACACCGACCGTAGCGGCTCGTTGATCCTGAATCACAAGTTATTCTTGTCAAACGGCCACGACGAATACTGGTCAGGGAACCAGCGGGCTAAGGTGGAGGCCGCGCGTGCCGCCGGGGTGCACCTGGCTTTTTTCAGTGGGAATGCAGTCTACTGGAAGACGCGATGGGAGAGCAGCATTGATGGAGCCGGCGTGCCCTACCGCACGCTCGTCTGCTATAAGGAAACGTGGACAAACGCTGTCATCGACCCGAACGATCCACCAACCTGGACCGGCACCTGGCGCGACCCGCGCTTCAGCCCTCCGGCTGATGGCGGACGCCCGGAGAATGCGCTTACCGGAACTTTGACCAAAGTCGCCGGCCCCCATATTGGCACCATGACCGTCCCCCAGTCTGATGGCAGGATGCGCTTCTGGCGAAATACCGACATCGCAGTGCTGAATCCAGGGCAAACTGCCACCTTAGCTCCTGGGTCTCTTAGCTCGGAGTTGGATGCCGACGAGGACAACGGTTTTCGCCCAGCCGGCCTATTCCACCTCTCCACCACTACTGTCAGCTCTGATCAGATCCTGCTCGACTACGGGACCACCACTGGGTCGGGCACATTTGCCCACCACCTGACCTTGTATCGCCACCCAAGCGGATCATTGGTGTTCAGCGCGGGGGCCTATAACTGGGCTCGTGGGCTGGATGCCAATGACATTCGTATGCAGCAAGCCACCGTCAACCTCTTTGCCGACATGGGTGTGCAGCCGGCGAGCAGGCAGCCAGGACTGGTCCCAGCGACTGCTTCTACCGATTCTGTTGCTCCAATCTCAAGCATCGCTTCGCCGTCAGCCGGCTCCTCTATCACAAGTGGCACCACCGTCACCATTACCGGTACTGCGGTGGACAGTGGAGGGGTAGTGGGCGGAGTCGAAATCTCGACGGACGGAGGGACCACATGGCATCCGGCCACGGGCCGTGAAAGCTGGAGTTATAGCTGGAAGCCGACGATTCCAGGTTCCACAGTCATC
The DNA here is from genome assembly GCA_964430555.1 of uncultured Nitrospira sp. Classification (GTDB taxonomy): domain Bacteria; phylum Nitrospirota; class Nitrospiria; order Nitrospirales; family Nitrospiraceae; genus Nitrospira_D. The sequence goes on from CAYSFU010000059.1 coordinate 15,188, forward strand.
AAGAGCCGGGCCGTTGATGACAGCGGCAATCTGGAGAATCCTTCGGCTGGTAGAGGTGTGACGGTCACTCCATGTACCTCCTCATGTGGATTATGGCCTAACACCACGACCCCCACTGTGGTGGACTCGGGACCCGACAGCCCAGTGACGTTGGGGATGCAGTTCCGCTCTGACGTGAACGGGACTATTACTGGCGTCCAATTCTACAAGGCAAGTACCAATACGGGTGCCCACGTTGCCAGCCTCTGGTCAAGCAATGGAACTTTGCTGGCGACAGCTACGTTCACTGCGGAGACAGCCTCCGGCTGGCAGCAAGTGCTGTTCTCAAGCCCCGTGTCCATCACCGCCAATACGGTCTACACCGTGTCCTATCACAGCCTCAATGGCCACTACAGCGTCGACTCGAACTACTTCCCGCCATCTGGATTGCAGAACGGGTCACTCCACATCAACGGCGGCGTCTACGGCTATGGCGCCACCAGCGTCTTTCCCACCCAACCAAGTAATGGAACAAACTATTGGGTGGATGTCGTGTTCAACGCTACATTGCTTTCCTCCATTACGGTGACACCGGCCAGCTCCACGATTTCGACGGGAGCCACACAGGCCTTCACCGCCACGGGAACCTATTCCACTGGCAGCACGCAGGACCTGACGAGCCAAGTCGCGTGGACGTCCTCGAGCACGAGTGTGGCCACGATCAATGGTGCCGGCTTCGCCACCGCCGTCAACGCCGGCAGTACCACCATCTCGGCCACGCTCGGGACGGTTACCGGCAGCACGCCCCTGACCGTGCAGATAACGCCCCTGGCGATTACCACAACCTCCCTGCCCGGCGGAACCCTGAGTGCGGTCTATACAACCACTCTGGCCGCCAGCGGCGGAGTCACGCCGTATACCTGGTCGCTCGCCAGTGGGGTACTGCCGACGGGCCTTGCACTCGCGAGCGGCACGGGGGTCATCTCCGGAACGCCTACGGCGACCGGTACGTTCAACTTCACCGTGCGGGTCACAGCTGCGAATGGGCAATCGGTCACCAAGCCCTTGAGCATCATCGTGACCACACGTGTCACACTCTGGCCGAGCACGACCGTCCCCGGCGTAGTGGATGCAGGATCCGATAGTCCGGTGGAGCTGGGAGTGAAATTCCGCTCTGACGTGAACGGGGCTATTACCGGCATCCGCTTCTACAAGGCGAGTACGAATACGGGTGCCCATGTTGCTCACCTCTGGTCGAGCACCGGCACCCTGCTGGCGACAACCACCTTCACGGGAGAGACGGCTTCCGGCTGGCAGGAGGTGCTGTTCTCAAGTCCGGTGTCCATCACCGCCAACACGGTCTACGTCGCGTCCTACTATGTGCCCAACGGGCACTACAGCTTCAATGCGAGCTACTTCGCAACGACGGGCGTAGACACCCCACCGCTCCATGCCTTAGGCAACGGGGTGTCCGGCGGGAACGGGGTTTTCGCGTATGGAGCCACGAGCGTCTTTCCCACCCAGACATTTAACGCGGCGAACTACTGGGTGGATGTCGTGTTTAGTCCCGCCCCAGCACCGACACTTTCCTCCATTACGGTGACACCGGCCAGCTCCACGATTTCGACGGGAGCCACACAGGCCTTCACCGCCACGGGAACCTATTCCACTGGCAGCACGCAGGACCTGACGAGCCAAGTCGCGTGGACGTCCTCGAGCACGAGTGTGGCCACGATCAATGGTGCCGGCTTCGCCACCGCCGTCAACGCCGGCAGTACCACCATCTCGGCCACGCTCGGGACGGTTACCGGCAGCACGCCCCTGACCGTGCAGATAACGCCCCTGGCGATTACCACAACCTCCCTGCCCGGCGGAACCCTGAGTGCGGTCTATACAACCACTCTGGCCGCCAGCGGCGGAGTCACGCCGTATACCTGGTCGCTCGCCAGTGGGGTACTGCCGACGGGCCTTGCACTCGCGAGCGGCACGGGGGTCATCTCCGGAACGCCTACGGCGACCGGTACGTTCAACTTCACCGTGCGGGTCACAGCTGCGAATGGGCAATCGGTCACCAAGCCCTTGAGCATCATCGTGACCACACGTGTCACACTCTGGCCGAGCACGACCGTCCCCGGCGTAGTGGATGCAGGATCCGATAGTCCGGTGGAGCTGGGAGTGAAATTCCGCTCTGACGTGAACGGGGCTATTACCGGCATCCGCTTCTACAAGGCGAGTACGAATACGGGTGCCCATGTTGCTCACCTCTGGTCGAGCACCGGCACCCTGCTGGCGACAACCACCTTCACGGGAGAGACGGCTTCCGGCTGGCAGGAGGTGCTGTTCTCAAGTCCGGTGTCCATCACCGCCAACACGGTCTACGTCGCGTCCTACTATGTGCCCAACGGGCACTACAGCTTCAATGCGAGCTACTTCGCAACGACGGGCGTAGACACCCCACCGCTCCATGCCTTAGGCAACGGGGTGTCCGGCGGGAACGGGGTTTTCGCGTATGGAGCCACGAGCGTCTTTCCCACCCAGACATTTAACGCGGCGAACTACTGGGTGGATGTCGTGTTTCAGCCATGACCATGACCGATCTCTGGTAAGACCCAACGTGTGATTCCTTCACGCATTTGTTGACAGAAACAACGAATGTGACTACAGCCGATAAGAATAGTTATGGCCAGATCCTGAAGTCATCCGCGTTGATCGGCGGTTCATCGGCGATCAACATCGCGATCGGAATCATGCGAACCAAGGCAATGGCGATGCTTCTCGGCCCGTCAGGTTTTGGATTAATGGGCGTCTATAGCTCAATTATCGATCTAGCGCAAAGCATTGCCGGCATGGGGATCAATAGCAGTGGGGTCCGTCAGATCGCTACAGCAACTGGCTCAGGAGACACCAACCGTGTCGCACGAACGGTGGTTGTGCTGCGGCGAACGTCCATTGTGTTGGGAATAGTGGGTGCTGTTCTGCTGGCCGCCTTGTCGTGGTGGATCTCTGATTTCACCTTTGGGACTCATGAGCGTGCGGCTGCAGTGGCGCTCCTGTCGCTTGCCCTATTGTTTCGATTAGTCTCCGCCGGTCAGGGTGCCCTTTTACAGGGCATGCGGCACATCTCCGATCTTGCCAAGATGAACATGCTGGGCGCTGCCTTCGGCGCAATTGCGAGCATCGTGTTTGTATATTTCTGGCACGAGGATGGGGTGGCGTTCGCTCTCGTGGCCATCGCCGCAATGTCTGTTGTCACCTCATGGTGGTACAGTCGGAAAGTGCGGATCCAGTCTCCCGTCATGACAATGTCAGAAGTAAAAGAGGAGACGGCCGCGCTCATGAAACTGGGGTTTGCGTTCATGGCGAGCGGATTGCTGATGATGGGTACCGCCTACGCTGTAAGAATGATGGTCATCCGTCTGGTCAGTCTGGAAGCAGCCGGATACTATCAGGCTGCCTGGACCTTGGGTGGTTTGTATGTGGGATTTATTTTACAAGCCATGGGAGCGGATTTCTATCCACGTCTCACCGCCGTCGCTCAAGACAATGATCTCTGCAACCGCCTGGTGAACGAGCAAACGCAAATCAGTCTGTTGCTAGCTGGGCCTGGCGTGCTCGCGACGCTAGTATTCGCACCTCTTGTGACCGAGGTCTTCTATACCGCTGAATTCCATGTGGCCGTAGACGTTCTTCGTTGGATTTGTCTCGGCATAGCGCTACGTGTCATAAGCTGGCCTATGGGCTTTATCATTGTCGCAAAAGGTGAGCAAACGATTTTCTTCTGGGCTGAGCTGGCTTGGACCGTCGTGAATGTCGGTCTCTCCTGGTACGGTATAAAGTCTTTTGGATTGACCGGCGCAGGCATTGCGTTCTTCGGATCGTACGTGTTTCATGCCATTCTAATCTATGCCATCGTCCGATATCTGAGCGGGTTCCGCTGGTCGTCTGTGAACAACCAAATCGTTCTGCTATTTCTTTCTTCAATCTCGGTTGTATTCTTTGGGCTATATATGGTGCCACCGCTTGTGGCCACTACCCTAGGTGCCCTAGTGGTTCTTCTGAGTGGCCTCTATTCGCTTCGTGTCCTACATAAACTAATACCCCTCGAACAAGTTCCGACCCCGCTTGCGCGTTTGTTGGTCTGGTTCCGGTTTAAATTGTCTGGAGCATAGAGATAAAGGTTTCCTGTTACCCTTCACGAGACTAGGCCGCATGAGCTCTGTTGATGTGATAGTGCCATGTTATCGTTACGGGCACTTCTTGCGCGAATGCGTTGCAAGCGTCCTTTCGCAAATGGGGCCGAGCGTTCGTGTGTTGATCATTGATGATGCGTCACCCGATAACACAGCCGAAGTCGCAGCTGACCTTGCCAAGGCCGATTCGCGAGTCTTCTTTGTCACACATTCTGTGAACAACGGCCACATTGCCACCTATAATGAAGGAATAGAATGGGCAGCCGCTGATTATTTGTTACTCCTTTCCGCAGACGATTATCTGTTGCCCGGCGCACTTGATCGGGCTGTGGCATTCCTCGATACCCGACCGGAAGTGGGATTTGTCTTTGGCAGTGCGGTCGAATTGTCGGATAACGGATCCATGATGGAACTCATACCGGTTGCGAATCTGCTACAGCAATCGGAGCAGCTCGTCCTGACCGGTCAGCAATTTATTGAGATCGGCAAGTGTCGCAACATTGTGCCGACACCAACCGCTATAGTCAGGACACCTTTACAAAAGCGTGTTGGAGGATATCGGCCGCAATTACCGCACGCCGGCGATATGGAAATGTGGTGGCGGTTTGCTGCGCATGCCTCAGTGGGTATTTTACGCTCATGTCAGGCAGTGTACCGAGTTCATACAACAAACATGTCCCATACCTATTTTGGCCGTAATCGATTGCTAGACCTGCAACAGAGAAAAGCTGCCGTGGATTACTTCTTGGGAACTTGTGCTCCGTTATTGTGTGATGCAGGGCAGACACATCGACGGATGGTGCGTTCCCTCAGTTACGACGCCGTTGGATGCGCAAGCGGTGCGTTTAATGGTGGTGATAGGGCGGTGTCTGATCAGCTTGCCCAATTTGCGCTACTTCTCTTCCCCGAGATCAAGAAAACATGGTGTTGGACTAAGTTTATCTGCAAACGCCGACTGGGGCTAAGAGCATGGCAAGCCGTACAGCCTATGATTCATGGGCTGCGTCAAATGGGGATGATCGGAAATGCTGGTACAACATGGTACCGGTAGTCGGGAGTAGGTTGGTGACAAGCGGCTCCTGGGTTCTTGTGAAGTATAACCAGCTACGTCGAGGTCAAACGCGTTGCATGCATTCTGAGCAGAATGAGCTCACGCGATTCGTTCTGCAGGATGATGTGCTGCTCTGAGCAAAGTGAGGACAGTTAATGAAGCCGGTGACCAGTAACAATATCATCCATGTGGCGTGTGCTGCGGATGCCAATTACGTCATACCGTTGGCTGTTACGATGTGTTCCATAGCCGCGAATTGTACCAAGACGCGTGGGCTTGTGTTCCACGTCATTCAAAGTGGCATCGGTCACGATCTCCGCAAAAAGGTCGCGGTCTCTTTGGAACGGACGGGGTTTCCTGATGCCAGAATTAATTGGATTGATGTACCACTCGAACGTATCGCTAACTTGAAGCTCGCTCATGACTACACGACGTGTCTGACTTTTGCTCGCTTGCTCATCCCGGAACTGTTACCGGTGACGGTTGAAAAGGCTCTATACCTGGATTGCGACATTGTGGTGAACGAAGACGTGGGGGAACTCTGGGATATGGACCTTGGAGAAAAGTCGCTTTTCGCGGCTCGCGACTCACTTGGGGTAGTGAGCCAGCAACCAGGTGGGCTGCTCAATTATCGTGAATTGGGCATCCCGGCTAACGCTCATTATTTTAATGCCGGGGTTCTTCTTATGAATCTGCAGAAATGGAGAGATTGTAGTATCAGTGAACGTCTATTTAAATATCTGTGGGATCACCGGGCGATTATTCAGTTAGCCGACCAAGAAGCGCTGAATGCCGTGCTTTGGGACGATTGGGGAGAGTTGGACTATAGGTGGAACTGGCAGGTCGCTTGGAGAAGGGTCCGGCTTGGTATTGCCGCAGTGAATTGGGTTCCAGAGGAGACTCGGAAAAGCATTATTCATTTTGTCAGAGCAGAGAAGCCATGGTTGCCAGGATGTGATTGTCCGGAAAGGACGTACTTCTTTAAGTACTTAGACCGAACAGAATGGGCAGGGGTGCGCGTACCCTGGTGGCAAGAAATCTTTAGCCGGTCAAAACGAGCGGTAGGCGATATCAGGAATGCACTCGGGATGTGGCGGCGACGTGTCACAAATGTTGAGGTATGACAGCGAGTATTGCCCGGATACATTTATGGGTCATTTCTCGCATGGGATCTTTCTTGAGCCTAAGCACAAGAATCTGTAGTCACGGATAGTCGAGACGGCTCCATCAACATCCACAAAAGGCATTTCCACGGTCATATAGTATCCTCCTGCGAGACGACAAGCGATGGTAGGGCGGCTGCCTCATATCAGTGTATGTGTGTGTACCTTCAAGCGCCCCAATATGCGCAGCCTTTACTGGAAAAGTTGGTCGAGCAAGACACCAATGGGTTATTTTCCTTCTCCCTCGTCGTCGTCGTGGATAATGATCGTGCTGAGTCTGCAAGAGAGGTAGTGGAGGCATTTGCGAGCGCAGCCCAGTTTGGAGTGGGCTATTTTGTCAAGCCTCGCCACCCTTCTCCAGCACGAATGTGTTTTTCCGTTTGAGGCGATTACCAGAAGTTTTTTCTGCGGCAACAGTGCAACATGGATTGGGAATTTGGCAATTACGCCTTTGGCGCTGTGGCCGGCCATCCTTTTCTGGAGACCATTATCAATAATTGCGTGAAGGCTCAGAATGATCCTGATTTGGCACGTCCAATGACTCAATCCATTCCGCAACTGTTTCGTGAGGAGTATTATGTCATAGCGACGACCGGTCCATGGCTTGTCTCAAGGACACTGGCAGAATTTCGTGATGATACAAAGGTCAAAGTACTGTTCCCTGAAGATGTCTGCAACGAGAGAGATTAGAACCTGTTCGGGGTTTTTGGCATCCATCTCATGAACGGCAGTTGGCGGAGACCGAAGAGGTTTCTTAAAAGAAGGTTACAGGGTTATTGGGAGCTCTTCATCTTAAAACGCTACATGAAAGAGAGTCGGCGGCTTGGTAGGGAGAGAGCACTGCAGTTCACACAACAATACCTCAGTTCAGAACTCAATCTCGGAAAACTTTCAGTCAGATAATGCATTTCTGACACTCCAGACTCGCAATAACGACTCATGGATGTCGTTTGTTGAATACCAGAAGCTTTCCACTCCACAGGGTTTTTGGTTCTAAGACCGAGTGCGCGTTTGTTCTAATCCCACGCAACTGAAGCCATAAAAACTCGCGCGTTGTAGATGCACTCAGCGATCTCTCTCTTGGTGAAGCGTCATGATATTGTTTTGTTCTGTTTTAGCAGAAGGAGAAGAGCATGAAATCGATTTCGGTCATAGGTGCAGGGTACTGGGGAAAGAATTTAGTGCGAAACTATTTTGAACTGGAAGCACTTCATTCAGTATGCGATACCAGAACAGAGATCCTTGCGTCACTCAGGGCGCAGTACCCCAATGTAACATGTGTAGAACGTTTCGATGCTGTTCTAGCTGACACATCAGTGAAAGGTGTGGTTATCGCTCTACCAGCTGAGTGTCATTATGAGTATGCAGCCAAGGCACTTCTCGCTGATAAAGACGTGTTTGTAGAAAAACCTCTGGCCCTTGAACTCGACCACGCCAAAAAGCTCACAGAGATGGCCCTGGAACGCAGACGCATTCTTATGGTGGGACACCTCTTACGCTACCATCCGGCCTTTTTGAAACTGAAAGAACTCACAGATAGCGGCGAGCTTGGCCGCCTCCAATACATTTATTCCACACGACTGAGCCTCGGCAAAATCAGACGAGAGGAAAATGCCCTCTGGAGCTTTGCGCCACACGATATCTCAATGATGCTCGCGCTATGCAACGAAATGCCGAATGCGGTATCTGCAGTAGGACATAACTATCTGCACAAACAACTCGCCGATGTCACGACCACTCACCTGTCTTTCTCAAGTGGTATCAATGGACATGTATTTGTCTCATGGTTGCATCCGTTTAAAGAACAAAAATTGGTGGTGGTCGGAGAATCCAAGATGGCGGTCTTTGAAGATACTCAACCATGGGACAAAAAGATCGCTTTATACTCACATGTCATTAAGTGGCAAAACGGCACACCTGTTCCTGAGAAAGCCGAACCGTCGTTTGTAACCGTAGAGGCAAAGGAGCCTCTCAGGGAAGAGTGCCGTCACTTTCTCCAATGTATCGAGCAGAGAGAAACTCCGATAACTGATGGCAATGAAGGGTATCGTGTCCTTGCAGTACTCCATCAGGCCCAACATGCGCTGGAGCAGAAGACTGACAATGAGACCACGCTCTCATCGCCGCAGTCCCAGCAACCTTATTTTGCACATGAGTCGGCTTTTATCGATACACCCTGCTGTATCGGGCCTGGCACAAAGATCTGGCACGGAACGCACGTGATGAAAGGTGCCGAAATCGGCGAACGTTGTAATGTAGGACAAAACGTGTGTATCAGCAACAACGTGAAGATCGGAAACAATGTCAAAATTCAGAATAACGTGTCGGTGTACACGGGGACAGAAATAGAAGACGATGTATTTCTCGGCCCTTCTTGTGTGTTGACGAATATCACGAATCCACGGTCACAAATAGTTCGTCATTCGCTTTATGAAAAGACCGTTGTCAAACGCGGCGCCACCATCGGCGCAAATGCCACGATCGTTTGCGGCATCACGATTGGACGGTATGCATTCATTGCAGCCGGGGCTGTGGTAGCTAAAGACGTGCCGGATTATGGCTTGATGGTCGGCACGCCAGCCAGGCAGCAGGGCTGGATGAGTCGACACGGAGTCAAGCTATCGGCGCCCAATGCGGAAGGGATTATGGTTTGTCCTGAAAGCCAGTTTAGGTACAAGGAAATTGAGGCAGGCGTTTTACGATGTTTGGATCTTGACGAGGAAAAGCCCTTACCGGATGAAATGGCAGTCGGAACTGTCACTTATGATCAGTTCAAGCAAGGAATCTCGAACGACCTGCAGTTTGCGACCTAAAGAGCAAATGCAATAAAGGAGCCACCATGGAGTTTGTTGACCTCAGGCAGCAATACGAGAAGCTCAAACCGAATATTCATCGACGAATCAATCAGGTCTTAGAACACGGTAAGTTCATTATGGGGCCTGAAGTTGGGGAGCTCGAGCAGAGCCTGGCGGCGTTCGTCGGTGCTCGACATTGTGTCTCTTGCGCCAACGGAACTGACGCCCTGTTGCTGAGCCTGATGGCCTATAACGTAGGGGTAGGTGATGCAGTATTCACCACACCCTTTACCTTTGTTGCAACAGCCGAAGTGATCTGCTTGCTTGGTGCCACTCCAGTATTTGTTGACATCGATCCTCTAACCTACAACATCGACGCAGAAAAGCTTGAGTTGACGATAACGGAGATCCAGCAGGGGAAAAAGACTCTGAACGGAAAGCAGGCCACTCTTAAGCCGAAAGGGATTATTGCCGTTGATCTTTTTGGCCTTCCTGCCGACTATGATGCACTTAACCGGATTGCCAAACAGCATGATCTCTTTGTTGTGGAGGATGCCGCTCAAAGTCTCGGAGGAAGCTATCAGGGCAAGCGAGTTGGCAACGTGACGGATATTGCGGCCACAAGTTTCTTTCCGGCGAAACCGCTCGGAGGCTACGGAGATGGAGGAGCGGTGTTTACCAATGACGAGGTGATGGCAAGCCACATGCGCTCACTCCGAGAGCACGGGAAGGGATCGCACAAGTACGACAACGTGCGTATTGGTATCAATGGGCGGCTCGATACTCTCCAAGCAGCAATCCTCCTTGCGAAACTGGAGCTATTCGAGGGTGAAATCAAAACGCGTCAGCAGCTCGCAGGTGAATATTCCTCCGCATTGAGCACGTGTATCCAAACCCCCTATGTGCCTGATGGGTGCGCATCAGCCTGGGCGCAATATTCTGTCGTCACAGATCACCGAGAGGCCTATCTTACTGCACTCAAGGAGAAGGGTATTCCTACCGCGATTTACTACCCGCGTCCGCTCCATCTGCAAACTGCGTTTGCGTACTTGGACTATCATGAGGGAGACTTTCCTAAGGCCGAACGATTATCCACGAGTATCTTCAGTCTTCCGATGCATCCGTACCTGACTGAACAGGATCAAGCGCGCATCATCGCTGCGGTGCAGAACGCTCACACAGCACTCTAATGGGGGAAGATCAGATCATGGGTTCTATGATCGGTCGAGATGAAGCTGCCTCCGCCACTCAACATTCGCCGGCAGTGAGCCGGCCTCATATCAGCGTGTGTGTGTGTACCTTCAAGCGCCCAAACATGCTGCAGCGTTTACTGGAAAAGTTGGTCGAGCAAGACACCAATGGGTTATTTTCCTTCTCCCTC
>CAYSFU010000060.1:0-25539 GCA_964430555.1 uncultured Nitrospira sp.
CTGACGCTCTGCGCCTCGGCCCTGACCATCATGAAAGATGCGGGCATGGACCAGCTGTGGCGACATTCGCTCGGCGTCGCCATCACCGCCAACCTCCTCGCGGCCAAACTGGAGATCAAGAACCCTGAAGAACTCTTCGTGTCCGGCCTTCTCCACGACATCGGAAAGGTCGTGTTCTATGTGAAGTGGCCCGACGTGGGCACCAGTATCAAGGACGCGTTGAAGACTCGCGCCGATCACTCACTCTTCGACGTGGAGATGGAATTGACGGGCTTGTCGCATGCGGAGATCGGCGGCTATCTGGCGAGCGCGTGGCACTTACCCGTCACGCTTCGCGAACCCATCCTCTATCACCACAACCCAACGCAGGCCAAAGAGGCCACCATACAAACGGCGATTGTCCATGTGGCCGATATCCTCGTCAAGGGATTGGCCTGTGGCAATCCAGGAGATGACCTCATTCCACCGCTCTCCAAGCCGGCCTGGGACCAGGTTGGACTGGATGAACAGAGTCTGGCTGAATACATCAGCAAGGCCTCGCAAGAGTTTGTGACCATTGACGACTATCTATGAGCCACTCCAATGCCAGCCGGAGAATCCTACTCCTTCATAATGAGCCGACCACGACCCCAGCTCTGACCTCAGCTCTAGAAAAATCCGGATTCCACATCGTGGAAGGCCATCTGCCCGAGCTTGCCTTGCACGAGCTCGTCCACGATCCCCCGTGTCTGATCCTGGCCGCAGAAGGAGCCGGAGGCCATTCCGTGGAAACCCTCACACGCAATCTCAAGCTCGATGCCTTTCTCGGGCGCCTGCCGCTCATCGTCTTCGTTCGGGACAGTCGGCTGAACGATATCGACTGGGGTTCATTGGGCGTGGACGACTTCATCACCGTCCCCTATCGCACCGAAGATGTCGTGCATCGGATACGCCTCTGCCTCAGCCGGCTGACCCGTTCACTCGACGCAAATCCCCTGACACGCTTGCCTGGCAACACTACCATCCTCTATGAAACCACCTCTCGGATTCACAGCCAGCAGCCTTTTGCGCTCGCCTACCTCGATATCGACAATTTCAAGTCATTCAACGACCGGTACGGCTATGGACGGGGAGATGAAGTGCTGATCGTAGCGTGCCGTATCCTCACGACAGTCGTCGGCGAGGTGGCAGGCTCGGAAGGCTTCGTCGGCCATGTCGGAGGCGACGACTTCGTTTTCATGAGCCGACCGAACACCATCGACGCAATCTGTGAGACCATCATCAAGCGATTTGATCTGGTAATTCCAGACTTCTATGATCGTGAGGATCGACTGAAAGGCTACATCGACTCCGTAGACCGTCGAGGTAATAAAGAACAATTTCCCATCATGAGCCTGTCGATTGCCGTCGTCACCAACGAGCGAGTTCCCATTGCGCACCCTGGCGACGTCAGTAAGATTGCCTCAGAACTGAAGAAACGCGCCAAGGCCATGAAAGGCAGTGTCTACGTCAAAGACCATCGTAACCAGACCACCGAAGCGCCCTCGACAACGACTGACCCCACCACGCAGACTCCAACAGCTGCCTGAGTCAAAGTTCTTAGGCCTCCCGTCCAAGGAAGTGAGTGGCCCAACCATAAGGGTATCCGAACCCTTCTCAGGTCGCATAAATATATAAAGGGTCGGGAGTCTTGTTTGCTCCGTATTCATCGTACTCACCTCAGTGCAAACAGTTGCATGCGCATGTGTCATCGAGTCCGCCGGGTAAGGGAGAGAAACGAGCGCTCGTTGAGTCTCCTGATGATTTCTTTATGGGTCCTAAACATGTACGCACAACTCCCCCGATATCTTGTCGTAATCCGAGAGGTGAGATGGGGAAGCAAGCCAGGAGCGCCATGCAGTTTTCTTCATTACACATTACAAACTTTACCCCCTATTCCCGTGTCAGATCTGCTTGAGGGCTGACGAAAAGGAGGCTGTTGTACCACAATCGTGTTGAGAAACATTGCTGGTAAATGTGTTGTGCCTTTTACGTGAGAATCGGATCAACGTGAAGAGCCCAGAACCCGCAGATCACCTCGCCTACCGCTCCTTTACAGAAACACGGCAATGTTACGATGAAGCCGAAGTGACGAGGGAAACGAAACCTGCTGCAGAAAAGGTGTTTCAGACACAGGCGTTTGCACAGCCGCCAAGAAGCCGCATCATCAGCTAATCATGAGAAACACGTAGGACAACCGTTGATAGCCGTATGAGGGTTCGACTGACAGTGTCTATAGCACGGCGTCCTATATAGGCTTCCCATCCGAGATCCGATGAGCCCATATCAGGCGGACATCTGAGGAAGATGGTCGTACGCTTGGAGAATCCTAAACGAAGAGCCGTTTCTACAGAGCGACCAGTCCGACAAAAGACAATGTATGCACCAACACCAAGTGCCTCCACGACAAGAGAGCCGAATCAGCAGATCAGGCCCACGAGCGACGGCAGCCAGTTTTTGACGTTCAATCTTGGGGAAGAACTGTACGGCGTGGACATTCTTCGTGTTCAGGAGATCAAAGGATATACATCCGTGACGAAAACTCCCAACACACCGGCTCACAGCAAAGGTGTATTGAATCTCCGCGGCACCATTGTTCCGATCCTCGAACTTCGGGCGAAGTTCAATATGCCGACGATCCAATACACAGCCTTCACCGTCATCATTATTGTCATGGTGCAGGATAACGTGATGGGACTTGTGGTTGATTCCGTCTCAGACGTCTTGAATATCGGAAGCAAAGACATTCACGCTCCACCGCAGTTCGAGGCCAAGATGGAGAGATGTTTCCTGAACGGCATCGGGAAATCCGGGGATAAATTAGTAGCACTCTTGGATATAGATCGACTCCTCTCCGAGAGAGGACGGTAAGAGGCTGCCACAGCGGTAAAGGCCGTGTAATGGCAGGCCCCAAGCTCTCAATCCCTATGAAGAGATAGCTGGTATTTCTGCTGCACTCATCAGAATTGAGAAGGATCACTCTGCGCGCTCAGAAGGTTGCTTGATCATCATGACGAAGTCTCGCACGGATTAGGAACTGATGACGAAGAGGAGATAGACATGAGTTTCTTCAAGAATCTCAGTACCGTCAAGAAGTTGTTACTAGCATTCAGTGCGGTCGGGGCGATCATGGCAGGAGTTGGGGTTTTGGGGCTGAACACTGTTTCGATAGGCAACGATATGATCGTCGTGCTCTACCAAAGAGAACTCAAAGGGTTGGCAGCCATCAAAGATGTCAATCTTGCCATCACCGGTATCAGTCGATTGACTCGTGCCGCGATTATTTCCAACGACCAACATGAGAAAGAACAATTCGCTCAAGATATCGCCCGCCTGAAACAGCAATTTCATGACAAGTTGACGGAATTCAGAAAACTGATCGTCACGGACGAAGCCACAACGATGTCCGCAGAATTGGATCAGATCTTCCCTCCATACATGGTCCTGATGGAAGAGGCTGTGCGTTTAACCATCCAGAATGACAACACCACAGCGATCAAAAAAGTTCACGAGGCCATACCTGGCGCGCAACACGTGATGCGCATAGCAACTCAGTTGGCAGCGATGAAGGAAACGAACGCTGAAAACGTCTATAAAGAAAGTACTGTCTTGTACGAACATTCCCGAAACATGTTCGTGGGACTTACTATTGCAGGAGTGTTGGTGGGATTGGCTCTTGGATGGATGATCGCGCACATGATCGGCCGTTCATTGACTAATCTTGGACAGGCTGTCTCGAAGCTGGAAGGAGGCGACCTCACCGCCAGGGCAGTCGTCGAAGCGAAGGATGAGGTGGGACAACTGGCGTACTCGTTCAATGCGATGGGAGAGCAGCTGGAACGTACAGTGAAGAACCAAGAGCAAGAGATTGCGTCCAAGGTGGTGGAAGTGAAAGGGATCACCGATGCGATCGGCAAATCACAAGCAGTGATTGAGTTTGCGCTGGATGGGACGGTGTTGACGGCGAATGAGAACTTTCTGCGATGCCTGGGCTATCGACTGGCGGAAATCAAAGGGCAACATCACCGGCTGTTCTGCGAACCGGCATATACGAGCAGCAAGGAATACCTCGCTTTTTGGCAGAAGCTGAACCGGGGAGAGTTCGATATGGGGGTCTATCGGCGACTGGGGAAAGGAGGGAAAGAGGTCTGGGTGCAGGCTTCTTATAATCCGATCTTGGACGTCAACGGCAAAGTACAGAAGGTCGTGAAGTTCGCCACTGATGTGACGACCGAGAAGAACCGCGGTGCCGAGTTCGAGGGGAAATTGAACGCCATCAACAAGGTACAGGCTGCCATTGAGTTCGGGTTGGACGGAACGGTGCTGACGGCGAACGAGAACTTTCTGCAGTGCTTGGGCTATCGGCTGGAGGAAATCAAAGGACAACATCACCGACTGTTCTGCGAACCGGCATACACGAACAGTGCGGAGTACACCGCTTTTTGGCAGAAACTGAACCGTGGAGAGTTCGATGCCGGGGTCTATCGACGACTAGGGAAAGGAGGGAAAGAGATTTGGATTCAAGCTTCATACAATCCGATTCTCAACGCCAACGGGACGGTCTATAAGGTGATGAAATTCGCCACGGACATCACGGCTCAGAAAATGGCACAGGCTGAACTGGAAGCCTGCATGAGAGAAGCGCAAACGGTGCTAGGACGGTTGGCCGAGAATGATCTAACGCAGATCATGCAAGGAACCTATCGAGGCGAATTAGAGAAGATCAAGAGTAGTATCAACGCGGTCGTGCAGAATCTGATCCAAACAATCACCGTGGTACGGGATGCGGTGGAAGCCGTATCGACGGGAGCGGAAGAGATTACCAAGGGAAGCGAAGACCTATCGCAACGAACGAGTGAACAAGCGTCGGCGCTGGAAGAGACCAGTGCATCGATGGAAGAGATGACAAGCACGGTCAAGCAGAACGCCGACAATGCCAAACAAGCCAATCAGCTGGCAATGGCAGCGCGAGACACGGCGGACAAGGGCGGGACGGTGACGAAGCGGGCCGTCGACGCAATGGGAGAGATTAATAAGAGCAGCAAGAAGATCGCCGACATCATCACAGTGATTGACGAGATCGCGTTTCAGACGAATCTCTTGGCCTTAAACGCGGCAGTCGAGGCGGCGCGGGCGGGAGAACATGGGCGTGGATTTGCCGTGGTAGCGGCGGAGGTGCGAAACCTGGCACAGCGATCGGCAACGGCGGCAAAGGAAATCAAGGAGCTGATCACTGAATCGATTCAACGAGTGCACGACGGCAGCGAGCTGGTCGATCAATCAGGGAAAACCTTGGAGGAGATTGTGAGTGCGGTGAAGCGGGTAGGAGACATCATCGCGGAAATCAGTGCGGCGTCACAGGAGCAGGCGAGCGGGATCGATCAGGTGAACAAGGCCATCATCGCGATGGATGAGACAACACAGCAGAATGCAGCGTTGGTGGAAGAGACCACCGGCGCCAGTCAGTCCATGAAGGAACAAGCTAAAGACCTGATGCATCAAATTGAAGTATTCAAGACCGTCCAGCCTCACGATCGTCGTGCGGATCACGTCATGACAAAACCGAAGTCGATGCATCCCGTCGGCAAAAGACCGATCACGCCGACGGGGCACAAAAAACTAGTTGGAGCAGCAGCCGGCAAGGCGCCGCAGAGTTCAGGTGATGACTTTGAAGAGTTTTAATCTCAGAGACTCATGCTGGAGAAGAGCGCCGAGGCCAGAAAGATCTCGGCAAGGCATGATGAGCGATGGCGCCTATCTAAAAACGCACAGAAAAACCGCCAACCTGCTCAAAAAATTGGAGGTTTCTCGGTGTAGTGGGCACACGGAAGATGGTCTGATTTAGGAACTATACGCGGTCCGTGACGAAAATGGCCGTCCTGTTGAATCCCAGCTATCGGAAGGGCTGATGAGCGATTACACTGGTACCAGACGCGTGCTGCCTTCTTTGCCGAACATCACCTACTTGATTCCCGACCGTGGCTACGACGCTGACTGATTCCGAGTCGCGTTGAGGAACCACGGCCTTATCCCCTGCATCCCATCAGGCAAAAGCCGCAAAAAAATCGCCGCTACAGCAAACTTCTCTACAAACAGGCCATAACATCGAGACCGCGTTCGGTCGCATCAGAGACTGGCGTCAGAACGCCATCTGCAATGACCGCTGTACGCACACCTCCTTCTCAGCAATCTGCCTCGCTTCCACCTTCATCTGCGATCTCACAGAATGAGTCATGAGCCCAGTCACGCTATACCGAAACACAGCTACCTACTCAGGTCTTGCCTGCTTCAGCCGTCAGGGTGCCCCGCTCTCGCTACGACACCTGTGACACACCGCATGCGATCAATAAGCACTGCGAGCTTCAATCACAACGTCTTCATGTACTCAATCAACGGCCAGACTTCCTGCTCTATGTTGAGCTCTCCACCATAGGTGGCTGCATCATGGCCTGTGTTCAAATTGCCTGATGTGCCGGTGTCCAGCCAAGTACCGCGTTTGTCATCCTCGACGAAGCCGACATCTTTGGGATTAAACTGTCTCGTTCCGACATAAAACGGCTTCCGTTCCGCTGAAACCAGGAGCTGATAGAGATTGGGAACGGAGCCATTGTGCAAGTAGGGCGCAGTCGCCCAAATGCCATCCAGTGGACGGGCTTTATAGCGATCCCGGTTTTCCTTGTCCCTCCCAACATTCAATCCCCATCGGAAGACAGCTGAAAGACTTTCTCCCAGAAACGGGAAGATCTCTCCGACATGACTCCAGCTGAAGACAATATCCTTGACCGTGTCACCTGCTGCTTCGGCTACTAATTTTCTCGCGCCATCCGGATACCGTAATTCCCGGTGATCCGCGTTGGCCACCATGTTGCCATCTGTTTTGACAGCGTTGACCGGAGTCATGGTGACTCGAAGGTATTCGAGTGGCTCGTCCCGCTTTTGACCGGCATGGCAGCTCGCACATTTCTCCTCGAAAACGATACGCCCACGCTCAGCTTTCTGACGATCAATCGTGCCAAGAATGTCCTCCGGCCATACCGGAGAACGCAGCTTGTGCACAAGACGTTGCAACTGACGCTGATTGCTTAGCGGAATCGTCGTCGGCTCTTGGAACGCGCTTGCATCAGGGTCATATTTGGTAAATGCGCCGATGCCCTGAGTGATATTGCGCACCATCGGAATGTCCGGAGCCACCCCGTTCCACTGGGTTTGATTGTGGTGGGACGTGTCCCATAGAAACGGAAAGCTCACCGGAGCATCGTTCTTAGAATTCCCAACCGTCTCGCTGCCTGACATGAAGATGAGCTGATTGAAGATCAGCCCCACGGCATCAAATCTCGCAAATCCAGGAGAGGTCGGGGGATCGTTTCGGTGGTGCCATGCCTCACCATCGGTCACGGCATGGCCCAACCGTTCGAGCAGCGCCTTGCCCTGTTCACCAGGAAAATTCTTGGCGTACCGTGTGAACTTGTCCCCGTTGTTCAACCCATCTTCATAGGTGACCCTGAGCGCGGCTTGCAGGTCCCACAGGAATTGATTGAGATCGGCCATCGTGGGGGCACCATCAATACGGAGCTTCTTTGTCTGATACTCAATTTGGGCGGTATGACATGCGGCACAGGTCACACCAAGCCAGTTGCCATGCCAGGCCGGCTTCCCTGATGAGGTGCTGGTGATGACGAACCCAAGCGGCCAATCTTGTACCTCCTTGTCTACATCAGAATGTTGATCTCTATCCGTCTCTTCCAATGGCAAGAACCGCCATCGATCAAAATTGGCGCGAGCAAAGAATTTGTCTGTTGAAAGAGGCATTTCGAGATGCTTGATCAGCTCGTACGGAGCAATTTGTCCACCTTGATTGGTGGTGTAGAACCGGATTTGATCCGACTTGTCCCAGCATTGTTGGAGGTTGATGTGTCGGCCACTTGGATCCGGCCAGGGTTGGAGATTGGTCAGACAAGAGCTGGTGGTGCATCCAGTCAATAGGAGACACAAACCCAACATAAGCAAAAATTGCTTCATACTGATCTCCTTCACATAGACAATGAGAAATCGAACGTCAAAAAGGTCGAAACTATATCGCGTGTGGCAGGATGACGCGCCGCCCTCCGAATGGTCGTCATGTGTGTTTCAACCGTACGACCTACTCTCTCCCTGCCCTCTTCTTCATCACCACTCAGACCGAAAAGCGGCAACCTATTTTGGTTCCTTAGCAAAGACCAGGCCACACATCGCGTCCAGAAAACTCCTCTAATTTGTGAAAATTGCCAAGCCGCCATCCGAGAAAGATGCCTCACCGGTGAATCTCTTTAGATTCAGTGAATCTAAAATGATTCAGTTGCCCCTCGACCCATTGTTCTGGAGTCGAGCGAAGAAAGTGATATGAACGCCGGCGAATGTGTCACCCTAACTCGAGTAGACCGGATAAGACGGTCGGCGGCTCTGAGCGGAGGCCAGGTCACAACTGCTCGTGCGAACCCAAGTCTTTCTTTATGAACTACAATGGCCTGGCATTAGGTCAGTAGACTCCTTCGTCGCCATGACTGTTAGGACGATGCCGGAGCTACGATGGAAGGTTGGGGAAAAGCTTGAGATAACGGTTCTATCTGGGAATTAGGGTCGAGTCAGCAGTTACTCACATTTCTGCAGCAACGTCCCGAGACATTTGAGCGTCCCCAGTGGATTCACGAGTGGCTTGCGCAGGACTGATCCCGGCGATGGATTGATTGCATTACGTCCGGCAGTCGACAAAAAATTCTCAATGCCCTTCGTGCCGGTCCGTGCCCCATCGACGAGAGACGTGATGATCCGCCTCAGCCCAAGATCACGCTCGAACTCAATTCCAGCAATATGCACCTTGAGGGCATCCGGCTTACCGCAATCCGGAGCAGATGGGAAGGTCTCATCCTTTTTGACCAACGTCACGATCTCTTTGACTCGGTCTTCGGCGTCAACGTCATCGCCCTCGCTCCACGTCGCCGACGTCAAAAACTCAGCCCGAAAGCCGTTCGCATCAGTGAGGAGCTGCATCGGTGCATAAGTGATCGCCGCAAACGGTTTTGGCGCCGTGACCGTGACCCCCTTGATCCCTCGGAGCACCTGACCGGCTTTCACCATTTTAGGCAAACCCATCAACGCTGGGATGAGAGTGGGCCTTCCCCCTCCGACCAGTTGACTCAATGTCACGCCAATCGAGAAATCACCATCATCTAACACCGTAATGGGAAACTTCGAGCAGTCGAGCTGATTCACCACGACGAGAGTCGGTACCTCGGCATAGGTACGGACCGCAAACGACAGGGTCCCGGACAACACAGGGGATGCAGTTCCTTCCAGCGTCGCATGCTTGCCGAGGCCGCCTCCCCGCAAAGGATCAAAGTGGACATAGACGATGGCGTTGGCCTCAATATCAATCGACGCAGAATAGGCCAACCCCTTTTCGCTCCAGGACGAGGTCACCTGCTTGAGCCCCACAGTGCCCCAGACCGCATCACGACCATTTAACTCGACGGACAGCCCACCGTCCCCGAGCAGATTGTCCCGCCATTGCTTCTCAAACAGTTTGCCGCGGGATCTGATTGATTGGAACGAAACGGTGCGCGCATCGCCGGACTGTTCGTTGACCTGAGCCGTGAGCTTCTCAAGCAGCTGCTTCCTGACAATAACGGCTGAATCGCCGGCCATGAAGGTCAACCCGACCGCAGCGGCACGAATGGCATAGGTCAGCCGCCCAATCTCCGACTCCAGTTGCTCCGGCGGCACACGAGCGACCGGCTTGGGCACATACGGCGTCTTGTCGCCATACCGCGCAAAAATCCAAAACCCCGAGTCCGTCATCAGAAACTGTGCGTACCGCGCCACGACTGGTATCTCGGCCTTCGGACTGGCGTAACCGATCTTGATCTGGAAGCCATTCTCCTCATCCTTCAGCACCTCACTTCCCGAAAACCCCAACATGAGTCGGTCGAGCTTTGCCGTGGGCACTTTCACCACAAGATTCTTTTCAATCTGTTCGATCAATCGATACCTGAAATAGTCACGCATCACCGTGATGCTTTGGAGCGGTAGCGAATACCAGGAGAGACGCGGATGAAGCTCTCGAACCTTCATTCTGAAGGCCAGCTGATCTTCAGGTGTGTCCGCATCCGACTCGGGCGGTAGAAACAGGAGATCGCCCGTCATCGTGGCGGCAAACTGGAGATGATTGGTGGGACTGGCGATAGAAAACTCCAGTTCCAACTCACTCCGACCCGCCCTACTGACGAGGTGAATATCCTCAATCTTCACCGACAGATCTTCGTGCCCCTTCGGTGGATGGGTCGGAGTGATGACAAGCCCCTTGAGTAGCGCTAGCAGCTTACCCATGCTGCGATTCGAGATGCCAATGCCAAGATCAGCCATGGCGTACCCCCCGCCCTGTTGCTGTAGCTGGTCTTGCAACGCGAGGCTCTCATACACCGCCCGCTGATGGTCGACGATCAGGTGGTCTTCCCGGTCAGGACCGCACCCAGACAGGACCATCACCCACAGCGCCAAGAGCACCACGTGCATGTATTTCATGTCCATTCTCGAGGTCGTCGCTGACTCATCAAACGCGGAACTGTGCTGATTCTGGTTCCATCAGATCTCGGCGGATACCTGGAGCCGCACATTCATAGCGAGGACCCACGACAGGAGTCAATGTTCAATTCAACATTCCTTGGCGGAAGCTCTGAGAAGCACGATAGGGGTAGAGTCAGATTACCAACAATTCCACGACGTGCCCTACTGAGGATTTGTTGGCTGCGCCATCGTGATCGGCGCTATTATGGTGGTCAGCGCTTTGGGGAAAGATCAGACTACACCTCGGCAGGTTCTACGTAATTCCCAGCCTTTCGTCTCAAGCAATTTTGCGAAGTCCTTACAGATTCAAATCCATCAGATTTTGCAGCTGCCTTTTGCCCATCACCCATATATCTCTTACTCAACTGATTACTTGCCGATCGGAACATTCGCCGTCCACTTCACAATCTCGATCAGCTGAAAGACGGGATCTTGTGCCCCTTGGGAGGATTCGGCTTCGACACGTTGGAGAAATGAGGCAGGGCCATTCACCGGACCATAATTGAGCCCAACTTCGACATCGAAGGTCTTGGTATCTTTCGGCGTTGAAAAAGTAAACGTTTCCTCTCTCGTCTCTTCTGGCTTCAAGACTGTGTCCTCCGCGACTTTGACCGCGTCGAAATCAAAGATCGTCGGCTGTCCTTGCGCATCCAGATACGTCCGGCCATAGACCCGCTTGTCCGAAAACACCGTTTTGAGGTTTTTCCCCTTGATCTCCAGACTCAACACCACCGTGGCCCACGCCGGATGGGTCGCCGGCAAGTTGTGCGGGACCAAACTTTGGACCTTGACCGTCACCGTCGTGTTATCGCCGTCGACTTTTGTCTGCACCGCCAACTTCGCCGCCTCCTGCCGAAGCTTGCCGAGACGCCCTGGAAAACTATGGTTTGCGACGGGCCGCTTCTTTTCGCCGTTAGCCGATTCCCCGACCTGCTGCGGCATGTGGCACGTCTGACATTCTTTGCCGGATTTCACCGCCCGACTCTGATCCCAATTCCCCAACAGATCGTTGGCCTTCCCAAGATTCGCGGCCGACGGAACCGACTGATGACAGTTCAAACAGAGATCGGACTTCTGGAACAGGCTCGATTCCATCGACTGATGAGCGAGATTCTGCACAAAGTCTTTATAGGGTCCGTAGAGTGTCTTTCCCCCAACCTCATACTTGGGCTCCGGAGGATGCTTTGCCCGGTCCACATGTTTAATCAAATGGCATTGACTGCAAGCTACACCATCCAAGGAGGGATCGCCTCTTTTCGTTTGACTCACAAACAGCTGGACCTGCTCTGGGAACTCTCGAACATGCGGA
The DNA here is from genome assembly GCA_964430555.1 of uncultured Nitrospira sp. Lineage (GTDB taxonomy): Bacteria > Nitrospirota > Nitrospiria > Nitrospirales > Nitrospiraceae > Nitrospira_D. Next base: position 11,927 of record CAYSFU010000060.1, read on the forward strand.
GCATGGCATCGGAAACACAGTGCCTGATCTTTTCCAGCAGGCGACTTTAGATAGGCATCCAGGGTGGTGCGGAACGTCGGCGAATGGATGGACTTTGCCAACGGCGACGTTTCCCACTCCTCGTACACTCGCTCGTGACAGCGTTTACATTTATTGGAATGGGGAAAGGTTTTTTCGACTAGCGCCTGCTGTGCCGAGCCCTGTGCCAGCGCAGATGAAACGGTACCAGCGAATAGGGCAGCAGAACAAACCGTTAGGACGAGAGCGCCCCTGACTCCTATCGAGCCCTGCACTCGGCTCATGGTCGCGATGAGTTTAAGAAAGAGTTTTGACACGATACGTCAGAAAATGTCGTTGGGTATATTCTTGGATAATCTTTTCCGCTTCTTTCCGTTCGTTCTCTGTCTGCAAGGAGGCAAGATACTGGTCCCGCAAGCCCCGTTCCGGCATTGGGATAAGCGCATAGGTCAACACCACCTCAACCGATGACGCGACGGTCCCATCTGGGAGCCTGAGAGCAAAAGGCACTTTCCGCGTAGTCCCCCCCTTAATGAAGGGATCCGGAATGGGATCACGAAGAATCTGGTCATAGGATAATCCAAATTGTTGTGCCTCCTCCGCCAAAGTCCGCCCCTGTGCATCCTTCGCCGTCACAGTCAGGAAGAACTGTTTCAGCACCGGATCGCCATCGGGAAAGCTGTGAGGCAGACTGCCGATCTTCACAAGGCTTCTTCCTTCCACGGTCGTGCCGTTCTTCATCACCTCCACATCAATTCGCGGCATCCATTCTGCTTGCACATTCCTGTTCTTGAGCATGGTTCCTGCAGCGACAACGCCACGAAACCAGTGGCGTCCGATGGATCGAGTCATGGCTCCACGTCGTGACGTGGAGCTCCCCGTCGACGGTTCCATATGGCAATCCTGACAGATCGTCCCTTCAAGGATTTCTCCGGGTAGATTCTTTTGCGTGACATCTTTCACTTTATCGAAGTGACAGGAGGCGCAGAAACTGACTGCTCGAAACTGCGTCGACTGGACAGCCGGATGGACGAGATTTTCTTCCGGATTGGCATAGGGACCGTAGAAGGTTCGGCCCGGCTGCAGAGCGAACGTCGGCGGCGAAGACGCGTGCATATCCGCCCCCGCCATCAAATGGCAGGCCGCACAGCCGATCCCTTCCACCTGCGGCGTTCCGCTGAGAACCTGTCCTACGATCTTCTCGGTATGCGCCGGGAACACGGTCACGGAAGGGATATGGCACGACAAACATCGCCGTTGCTCATCCGGCGTTGGATTCGTCTCTTTCCACAAACCGAGAACTGTTCGAAAAACCGGTGACGTCAACGAGGTCCCGTGCAAGAGGGCTGCATCCACCCGACCAAACGTTTTCAAATCCGGCGTCTGCTCTCTGGCTCCCTTCCATTCTTCGTAGTGCCGCTCATGGCACTGTTTGCAATCCTCCGACCGGATAAAAACCTTTTCAATTTCCGTGACCCAATTTGGCGGCAACTGCTCGCTGGGCCCTTGCGCCATCACCTGACGGTCATGCACATCGCTCAGCACGCTGAAAAAGATGATAGGCGACAGCACACACACGGCTGCCATGACTCGCCCCACTCGGAACCATCTGTCCCTCCCGCTTGCCCTATTCCTCACCCTGGACTCCTACCCTCTCATCAATACAACTAATCCCGCCTGCAACCGACAAAGTGAAAATTCACTCCCCATCCGACCGGATCGCTGGGATCCGCCGGCTCATAGGTGCCAACGGTAAAATTGCATTCCTTCATCGCCTTGTTGATGGCTCGGCCGAAATCCGCCATCGTTCGAATCTCTTGTTTATTGATCTCTTTGATGATGGACCGAACTTTGATACCGGCATAGTCTGCGCGAGAGTTGCCGATGACCTCGAAAACCGCAACCCCCTGCGGCTTTTGAAGATGAAGTTCCTTCTGAATCGCTTCATCGACGGCGCCGACCACGATCCCGAATTCCTCACCGAGCCGAGCCGCTTCTTCTTCCGTCATCCCATCAGATGGCGCCTCAGCCTGCGCAATCCCGACGGCGGCGAAGAAGACCACACTCAACAACCCCACACCCAACAATCTCCCTCCAATCACATACCGCTCCTCTGGATCTGATCCAGACTCGTCTTGGTTCGCAGGATGCTCAAACAGACTATTCAGCAAGGACACGGGCGACCAAGAACACCGCTGATAGTCTGTGTCGGCATCCGGCTAAAGTTTGCCGATAGGATCGATGCTGAGCTGAAACCATGGCGCCACCGCCTTTTGGCCGTTTCGTTCCTTATTCTCTCCATTCCAGACGGCGAATGACACGGTTTGGATTCGCCCAGGGACGAGCGTTGCTTCGTTCTCCTGTTCCTCGCTGAGGAGTGGACGTCGCATCATCACGTGCCACACCCCATCCTTCCAAAAGGCTTGCCCCTGCACGCGCCCCTGCTTGTCTTTCGTCGTCAAGGTGCTGAAGCCTCCGCCGATGAGGTCCTCCACGGAAGACACTCGCCGTGGAATGACTTCAAACGTTCGCACGCCTCCTTCTTTTTTCTCCGACGCTCGCGCGGCCCGTCGATCGATATCGCTCTGCCAATCTGCTTTCCAATGCCAGATGTTGATGTAGTGATCCAACTGCCCCATGCAAAAGAACGCCGGGGCATCACCAAGAGGAAACCCGACCGCCACCCCGTCCCGGAACGTCCCAGGAGTCAGGCGATCATTTTTTGTGTTGTCCTGCCATTCCAAGAGAAATGCAATGTCCGTCCCATTGTGGAGAGACCGCACGGTCAAAGCACGAATCGTCGGCTCGGGCCAGACAGGTCTGGTAATGACTTGACCGCTGAGGGGAATGGTGACCGGCGAGGAGTGTTGCCAAACCGCATCATCGGCCGTCTTCGGCACTTCGCCTTGGATCACGAACGATCGGATCGCCATCCCTTCGGAGCTCACCAACGGAACCCCGTAGGCCCCGAGGGTACTCGCGATGACGATCAGACCGGACAACAATCCAAATACATAATACCGAACGCTGCCAATGGACGGTGTTTGCACGTCACTGTACTCCGAGAAGTGACCGCACTCAGAATACCACAAACCATGATCGAGACAACGGCGACGACACGGGAGTGAGGACGATTACGCGAGCTTCAACCGCCGGATTTTGTTTTCACCGCGTTCGCAGATGTAGAGATGGCCCTGTGAGTCCAGCGCCAAGCCGACAGGAGAATTCACCACCGCCTCGATACCCAACAGGCCGTCGCCGTGCTTCAACTGTCCGGCCGATTCTTTCGCGACAAATCGGGCGGCGCCACAACCACCGATGTTCTTGTCTTCGTAGCCGCTGTCCCCGTTTCCCGCGACCGTGGTGATCACACCCGTCTTGCCGTCCACCTTTCGAACGCGATGATTCATGGTGTCGGAAATATAGAGATGACCATCTCCATCAAAGATCACGGCTTCCGGAGCATGCAACATCGCTCGCACAGCGGGCTTGTCGTCACCATCATATCCATACCGACAGACTCCTGCGACTGTTGAAATCACACCGGTCTGGGCGTCGATCTTCCTGACCCGATTGCTTCCCTTGTCGACCACATACACATTGTCTCTGTCATCGACTGCAATCCCGACGATGTCGTAGAGCCGCGCTTCCATCGCTGGTTTTCCATCGTCCAGATACATCGACATATCAAGCCCATCGGAACAGACCGGCATGAGCCATCCCTGATCATCGCTGAAATCGATCCCGATCGCGTCACCAGAAAGGACCACGAGGTTTCTCGCGACCAACGGTTGTTCGCGTGCATCGTCCTCGGCCGTCCAGATTCCCGCGATCGTCGTCACCAGATTGGTTCGAGGGTCGTAGCGTCGAACCTTGTGCGCCTGTGTGTCGGCGATATACAACACATCGTCCGCACCAAATGCGATAGCGGCCGGCCATGTCAGATTGACTTCAAGCCCAGACCCGTCCCCGTTAAATCCATGCTGGCCGGTCCCGACCACAGTGGTGATGATGCCCGTCTCATGATCGACTTTCCGAATTCGATTGCTTCCAGAGTCACAGATGTACAGATTATTCCGAGAGTCAAAGGCAACCCCCAGGGGCAAATAGAGGCCTGCCTCTCCACACACCCCATCATCGCCGCTGTAACAAGTTTCCCCGATACCGGCGAAGTTGTGGACCGTCCCTTCTTCTAGATGCACACGTCGGATGCGATCCGACCCTGATTCCGCGAAATAGAACCACTGCTCTTTCCGATCGAGTGTCCCGTGGTGAGGGAGCGGGATGCCCGCTTTCACGGCACGTTTGCCATCGCCCGTGCTTCGGGCCTTCCCGTTACCGGCAAACGTCTCAATGTATCCGGCAGCTAATCCGAGTTCGGTTTCCATCAGTCTGATGTTCTCCGGGGAACTGTGAAAAAACTATCTTGCGCTCACGCCCGTTCGACTCTCGACGCAGAATGTTCACAAAGATTTTCCAGCAAGGTCGCAGCGAGCACCGAGGGGACGCGTACGCTTCGGTACGTTGAGCCTCTGAGCGATGCGAGACGCCGCCGGAGAAGACTGTATCAGCATCCTGCTAGGCGCGTGGAGCAGACTGCGTCGTTGCCCCTGCAGGCTGCTGATTCAACGGAGCACTTTGGGCCGGAGCAGCCGTAGCCACTTGAGGAGGAGTGGTCTGCTGCGCCGCCGCTTGCGCTTCGGCTTCGATGGCCTCTGCTTCATGCACAGACTTCTTAAAGCCCTTGATCGCCTTCCCAAGCCCTTCGCCTAGCTGAGGAAGTTTCCCGGCGCCGAAGATGATCAACACGATCATGAGGATGAGGATCAACTCGGTGAACCCTAGACTACCGAACATAGGACACCTCTTCTAAAAGTGAATCAGGACCTCGGCCCATCCTTGGCCTTCTTGGCAAACCTTTCTTTTAGTCGCTTTCTGGCCTCCTCGGCCTGTTCAAACATCTTGCACTTATCGTACACGCTGATGAGATTGTAATAGGCCAGCGGCTCGTCGGGATTGTGCTCCACCGCACTTTCCATAACTCGAATCGCCAAGTCGGTCTTTTTATGATTGAGCGCGATCTCCATCAGTTTGAAGGCCGACTCCAAGTGTTTGGGGTCCAATTCCAGCGTACGAAGATAGCACTGAATCCCCATGTCGATCGTGTTGTAATCGGACACCTGAGGATTGTCCAGCTCAATATAGACGCCGGCAAGATTATACCAAGCGATCGGATCGTCCTGTGTGATTTCCACGAGGCGCTCATAGTACCCCTTCGCCTCCAAATACTGCTTCTTGTCCGCGTAGAGTCTTCCCAGATTGAAGAGCGCCAACACGTCATGAGGAAAGACCTGCAGCGCATGTTGGAACTCGGCCTCTGCTTCATCAGCCATGTTCTTGGTCGCGTAAATCGTCCCCAAGTTTGCATAATACATGGCCAGTGAACGATTCATTTCGGCACGAAGAGATTCCGCCATCTCAATGGCTTTCTTGACCTCCGCCAATGCATCGTCAAGACGCCCCTTACTGAAATATAATTCCCCGAGGCGACAGCGCGCTTGAAAATCGTCCGGCTCATCGGCCAACAGTTTTTCAATCCCGGCGATCTCTTCCTCTGGAGTGAGGGGCTGATCGTCATGATCAACGGCGATATCCCCTTGCGGGGGCATAGATGTCGGTGTATCCATTGTGTCACTCGTTCTGGGCTTATGCCCGGCCAGTCATCAATCCATCTGGTGCCGGCATCATCGGACCGGCACTCGTCGATACGGCTTCAGCTGTCGCGACCTTGATCCGATCACAAGTCAACAGCATCACCCCAAGCACCACCATCAACGTCAAGTTTGAGAACATCAACGCATAGCCGGCGATAAACATCAGGCCAATACCATAGCCGGCCAGTCTCCCCATGGTCACGAGCTTCACCACCGTGTAGGACCAACAGAGCAACCCTCCGACATAGACGGCAAAGGGAAGGTAGAACGTGTAGCCCATTCCGAACTGAAAGATCCACCCGATGCCTTGCGAGGCTTGCCGAAAAGCAGACGCGAACCCAGGCGTAATGCGATCCAACAGATAGTCCACCACAATGAGTGCGGTAAACGTCACGCCCGTCACCGTCCAAAACCAGATAGCCCGGTTGTGTTGCTGCCGATTCTTCGTTCGCAGCGAGAGGCTCTTGCTTTTGCCATAAGCCAGAAAGGCACAAAAGCTGGCCAATACCATCAACGCCTCTCCCATGCGATGTGATTCGTACACCAAGGGAGGTTGCGCAATCGTCCCCATCAGGCTATAGCTCGTCGACACGATCTGATAATACAACCATCCGGATATACCCAAGAAATACGTGACGGCCAACGCTCGTTGGGCCGGTTCACGATGGGTCATCACATAGTCCAAGACAAACACCGTCAGCACCAACAGGGTCAATCCGTTATAAACAATGGCCCCCAGCATCCCCGGTTGCACAACCAAAAATCCAACGGTCAGCAACAATAACAGAGCGGTCCCGATGATCCCCAGTTTTACCAACCGGCTGTTGTCAGCCCCTCCCCAACGATTGATCATGGTGAGCGTCAGGGCCAAAAACAGCAACACGGCGACGATGTTGAGGAGCCATGCCCCCACTTCGGTCAAAGCCGTGAATGTCGGCGTAATCCACGGATGAGTGGCGGCCATCTTACTGAGATGCATCCCAAGACGCGACAACAACCGGTACAACACAAGTTCGAGGAAGGATGCGAGAAGAACGAGCTTGATCGTATAGTCAAACAACGGACCAAAGTCCGACACTTTTCCGATTACTCGTTCGCTCACCGTCGCCGACTTCATGATTCGATCCATGGGAATCGGTATTATAGCTGCCGTTGAAAAAGCCGGTCAATGCGCGGCCATCGACGCCGGCCTCGCTCCTGCTTTCTCCCGCGAGATGTAGAGCAATCCGTCAGCCATCGCATAATTGAACGGCAGCTCGCACACCACCTCGCTGACTCTCCCGTACACATACTGATACAACCGCTCCGCCTCATCCGGAGTCATCCCCTCCTGCACTTCGTAGAAGAACCCAAGACTCAAATCTTCCGCGGACGGTCGCATAATCCGGCGGATGCCATAACCGCCGGGATCACTCATAATCGGCGCTTCCTTTTCCAAGTCGAACAGACAGGGCTGGCATGAAAACCCGTAGGACTCGTGCAGCCGCTTGTTTTCAACAATAAAGTTCATGGTCTCGAGCGCTTCGTCTTCTTTCTCCGTGGGGAATCCGACGATGATGTAACAATGCACGGCGATGCCAAGATCCACACAGTCATCCGCAACCCGCCGGACCCACTCTTGCTTGATCCCCTTCTTCATAAAATCCATGATGCGCTGGTTGAAAGACTCCAAACCGAACACGATCTTCAAACAGCCGGCATCCCGCATCGAGGACAACAGGTCGCGGGAAAGATTCTTCTCGAAGCGCATCTCGCAGGTCCATTTGACATCGACCTGTTTGTCGATCAGTTGCTGACATAACCGTCTGGTCGGCGCCAGGGCAAAACACTCGTCGGTGAAAAAGAAATGCCGCGCTCCGTACCGCTGTTTCAGCCATTGCAATTCCTCGACTGTGCGTCCGGGGTCCTTTTGCCTGAAGTTCTGGTGATCGAGGGTCAATGCACAGAATGCGCAATCCTTGTAGTAACAGCCACGCGAAAACTGAACCGGGAGAACCGGTTCAGGCGAGAGGTAGCGGTCCAGCGGGAAGCCATCATAATTCGGCGCCGGAAGCTGGTTCACATTCTCCGAATAGAACGGCTGATTCACTGTAATCTTGCCGTTGTGTCGATAGATCAGGTTGGGCACTTTACTGTAGTCCTTCTTGCCGGCCAATTGATTCACCAATTCCAGCAAGGCCGTTTCCCCCTCGAACACGACAATGTCGTCGGTGAGTTCGAACAGGCTGGGACATCGTCGGATGTTATCCACCAGGCGGGTAAAGATGCTGCCGCCGATCGTGACATGCAGGTCTGGAGCCGCTTCCTTGATCAGGCGACAGAGTGTGAGACCAGGAATGATCTGGGAAGTGGCCGTAATCGACACCCCGATAAGATCCGGACGGCTGTCGACGATTGACGGAATAAATCGGTCGCGGAAGAGGCTGAGAAACGGGTTCTGCGCCTCGTCGCGCACGACCCGCATCAGATCCTTTGAGGAGTAGATTGAGTAGCTCCCGAACTGATTATCGACGACGGTCAGTCGAGTCGGGAAGTAGACGGAAGAGACGACTTCCAACCACTTGTCGATCATGAACAGACTGGCGCGATAGGCGTCAAGGTCGTAAAACTCTTCGCTCCGCAATGTGCCTTTGGCCAACTCAATGCGATCGACCAGATAGGCGAACCGATCAAGCGAGTCCGTCACCTTTCCATAATGCTCGCGACTGCCCGGCCCCGTCTCTCCGGTTTGACTTCGCTCCAGCTCGCGTTGCTTGGCCGTCAGCTGCTGGTACACCTCTGCCGCATATTCTCTCGTCAGAATGGTATCCAACAATTCAATGCCAAGATCGCGCTGGGAGACGTCGGGAATCCCGCCTTGATGCAGAAACCCCGTCAGCGACGGCAAACTGAGATAAGGCTGCGAGGGATGCCAGGTCGGAGGAAAAAGGAGCGAGACGTTCATGGTCTAATACGTCCTTTTCTTCTTGAAAAATCAGTTACTTCGATCTCTTGAATTTTATACATTCCGCTCGGGGTGAAATGCAATCCTCTCTGGCTTGAATGATTGCATCACCTATCCCCCGCAAGTGAAAAAGGCCTCGGACCGTTCCCTGCGTTCAGGGCATCGACCCGAGGCCTCTTTTGAGATCGCAGAACGAGATAGCACGGAAGCTATCTCGCACTGATCACATTCGCTACAGTTTCAGCGTAAACCATGTCGACAACGACTTCATGCCGTTGCGCTCAATGTTGGCACCATCCCACACAGCAAACGCGATAGGCACCGACATTCCCGCCTTGAACTGCACATCGTTCGTATCACCGGTTTCCAACGTCCGCTTCACGACAACCCGCCATGTTGGTCCGGTATATCCGCCACCCTTTATGGAGCCTGATGGTTCCCAGACACCGTTTCCGACGACATCCTGGTGAGCTTGCGTCGTGAGGGTGCTGAAGCCATTGGCGCTCAAATCCTCAACAGCGCTCACGCGAAGCGTCGGGTCGGACATGATGTTCCCCGACCAGATTCCGGAGTTGAATGGCCCAAGGCTCCGGCCGATACGGTCAGGATAGGTCACGCCTCCCGCCGGCTCTTCAAAGTAATAGTCCCAGAAAATGCCGGGATACTGATCGTCGACGTCCCAGATTCCTGCGCTGTCCTTGCCGATGTCTTTCTGCCACTCAGCATTCCAACGCCAGATATTGGTGGTGCCGCCGGATTGCCCCATACATTGAAACGGCGGAGCTCCGGCCGTATTCACCGGAAACATCAGCGCCACCTGATCGCGGAAATCTTGTGGGCCGATCGCCGTATCATTCTTCGTCTGATCGCTCCACTCCAACCGCAACCCGACTTCCTTGCCGTTCGTCATCGCCTTCACGAACACCGACTTCACCGAAATATTCGGATGCATCGGGGTCGTGATCAGCTGACCGCTCAGAGGAACGACAACTCCCGGCACGCTCTCCCATACAGGATTGGCACCGTCCATCGGAATTGGGCCCTTAACCGTCTTGGCCGGTATCGTCACCGGCTGACTAACGGCGAGTGGTACTCGCCCCAACGTCAGCATCAGGCCGACAGTGAGGGCGGAGAGAAGAATGGCAAACACCAATTTCTTGTTGGTCGTCTGCGCTACCCTCATAGTATTACTCCCTCCTCATGAATGATTGAATAAAGGATGACGTCTACTCTCGAACTGTACCGATCATAGTCACATTCACTCACGCTGTGCCAGAAGGCCGCCCCTCTCCTTGATCCTTGTCCTTCTCTTTCACGTCCATAAAGGATTGCGCCCCAACTTCGTTCAGCAGCATGCTCAACTCATTTCCCTGATCTTGCGCACCACACTCATAGGTTTGGCCTTCCGGCGAGCTGAACGTCGCAGGACGATAATCGGTTTCCGTATAAGGTTGAGGCGTTACGGCTAAGAATGCCGCCTCAAACTCCATCCAATCAGCCGTCACATCGGCGACCAACTTGAACAGACCGGAGTCCGCCTTCTTGGCCAACATGCGGCAGAACAAGGGCACCCATCGACCGATATGATTCTTGACGAATTTCTTTTGTGCCTCCACCACGATCTGTGTTTTTTCAGGTCCATCGTGACAGAGCGAATAGGACTCTTTGTACGCGAGGAAATGCATGAACTCGAACTCCACACTGAGGTGGTCGAGCCGCTCATGGATGTCCTTCGAGAGTTCGACTCCAAATGCCTTGTAGAATCCTGAGATGTCGCCCATGACATGAGATTGGGCGAACACATGGTCGTTCCCAAACAGGGTTTCATAGGGGGGGCAATCGAGCGTAATCACGTTACTGAACACGCGGCGATGTTCCGCCTGGAGATCGCTCAGCTGCCAATTGACACATTCTGAAGAGATCAGCCCCTCCACCAAATCCAACTGCTTTTTCAGCGTGACAAGCTTGTCCTTTGCACGTTGGCTCCCCTCGGCACCGAGAGCAACCTCCAGCGCATCAAGCGCCGTCCGACCATCTTCGACAAATTCCCCAGACCGCAGATAGTCGAGAAATTCTTCATCCTCCGGATAGAGGAGGCTCCAGGAGATCAGCAGATAAATCTTGCTGCGACTGAGTGCTCGCTCAACTGCCGGAGAATCCTTGATTTTTGAAGGGTTCGGCAACGTGGCGGTTGCAGATGCAGAAACTCTGTGCATCGGCGGTTGACTCGTCATAAAAATCGCCTCCTGTCCGTCATCGTCACCCTGTCCCACGATCATCATGTTCCAAGGTGTGACGGAAAAGCCATGTATGTATATGAAATGGCCGGTGTGAAGTCAAGGGAGAACTCACCGACCATCCTTGATGGTGCGATCATGCCGATACAATTAGAATGAAAGCACCATCGGCTCACTCATTGGACAATCCTCTCGACCTGTCTGGCCGGGATCACACGGATCGCGACACGATCATTCACCGTCTTGCAGATCATCTCGCACATGCCGCACCCTACGCAAGCTTCATGAGCAATAGACAGGTGCAGCAAGGCAACATCCAGGGCAAGGGCCTGTGTCGGGCACTTGGAGACACAGGCATGACAACCCTGACCGGCCGTGCAGAATCGATGCGAGACCTCTGCCGTTCCCATTCGAACCTGGTCAATCCCGCTGACCGGCACAAGCGCATCCGTTTGGCACGCCGAGATGCAGGGGAAATCTTCGCATAACAGGCAGGGCGACTGATCGACATAGAGGATCGGAGTGCCGTCAGTCGGGTGTGCTATTACGGCCCCAGGGGGACAGGCCGTGACACAATCGTTGCACCTCGTACAACGACCCAGAAAAATTCCTTCTTCCACGGCACCAGGGGGACGTAACCAATCTGGGCGAATCGAAGGCGCAGCGACCTCGCCGACGGAAGCATCCGCGTGCTTGACCAGCTCCTGTGCGGCCTGGACAGTCGAAATGACAGAATCTTTCAGAAATGCGCGCCGCCCGTAGGAGGGATTGGTTGCCATGGGACTATGCGATTTCGCGTTTCGTGTTGCAGGCGCCTCTCCACATCTGAAACCAGCAACCGGATGTCTGGCGCCCTGCTTCACTGCCTCTTGTCATTACATGACGCCGTCGGCACGCAGTTTATAGACTTCCACACATCGATCACAGGCTCCGAATTCGACATCCCACCCGGGATGATTCTCACGGATGAAATCCAGCACGTAGGATTCCAGCTTGGTCCCCATATCTTCGACCCATGAATAGGTCGGGAACCGGCAGAGAGGGCATGGAAACCCCGGCATCAGCATGATCTTATTCTGCGTCTCCGGCACCTCCCCGCCTTCGACATCCACGGCCCGGTCCATCACGCGAAGGATGTCGGCGGCCATTTCAATCAACTCGGAATGGGAGAAGTAGGAGGTCTGCCAGAGTCCCTCGAACACCGACTTCAATTGAGGAGGCGGAATCTTTCGGTACCAGGACCGGAACTCCTTGAATCGATCCTCCTTACTCAACATCGGCTCCTTGCCCGCCGCAACCAACCGGCTATCCACGCTCAAACTCCATAACACGCGATAGCGCTGCAAGATCAGGGTCTCTTCACCAGGATTCAGTCCCACCTTGGTGTCGGGGTCATAGCCGAACAACGGATCAATCATGTCGGAGATATGCATCAACTCATGGCGGCAATAGCGCGTAAGCGCTGGATCATAGAATCGACGGGGAATCAGCTTGATCCCAACCCCTTTCATCCCCTTCTCCTCGAACTCTTTGGCCAAATCCTTTTCAACCGAGCCCCATTTCCTCAAGATATCGACGCCTTCCTGATCTTCTTTCAAAACCCCTTTGACCAAGACAATGCCGATCTTCTCCTTCAGCAACGGGTACTCATTGAATGAATCACGAACGATATCCGAAAACCCCCAGATCCCGAAGAGGTACTGGTACAGCTTCTTAAATTCCGCCTCCCGATCTTCGAGGATGAATTTCTCGTAAATCGGATCGGCATATTCATGAAATTCCTTGTAGTAGGTCGGATCCCCTTCTCGTTCCGTCTTTTCAACGAACGAGTCGATCACTTCTTGAAGCAACGCTGGTTGGAACCTGATTTCCATTGCAATACTCTCAGTTACGTAAAAAGGCCATTGTCATACAACCCGCTGAACCGTACCGGGCGAAAGACAATCGCTCGTTTCAGATTTCAGTGATGTCCATATTCAACATCTTCGGCATCGCCCGGGAGGCTGTCGTGCACACGGACAACCCCACCGAAGAGTTGACTTGGTCGTGAGGCATCTCTTACGATCCAAGCAGTCGAATGAATTATACTGGCCGGGTTGTTGACCAATCAAGGACCAGACAGCCTTAAAGGGAACACACGACGCATGCCCGATCCAACGATGACTCCGTTTCTCGCGACCGACTCCTCTGACGCGCAACTCACATCAACCCCGGCCATCGACTTCCTGGAGCACTGGGGAACTGATTGTCGGGAGGTAAAAACCTTCCGTGGCCATTCGCATGGAGTGTGGACAGTCGCCTTTTCGCCCGATGGGACCGTGCTTGCAAGCGGCGGTGCCGAACGCCTCGTCCGCATGTGGGATATTGAAACCGGTCGACTTCTTCGCTCCCTCCGCGGCCATACCCACGATATCCGCGCCATTGTTTTCACCCCAGATGGGCAAATGCTCGCAACCGGCAGCGAGGATCGCACCATCCGGTTATGGAACGGCAAGACCGGTGAGCCCGTGAAGCTCCTCTTCACCCGGTACGACCATAACGTCTGCAGCCTGTCCCTCTCCCCTGATGGCCTTATGCTTGCGCGTGGGAGCCATAACAAAGACATCAAGATTTGGGAAGTCACCACCGGGACCGAACTCATGACTCTTCTGGGCAAAGACGAATACGATCACCATTGGTCCGTGTGCGTCGCATTCTCAC